>NZ_BJLP01000050.1 GCF_006538705.1 Cellulomonas uda | reverse complement strand
CGTGCCGGGTGCAGACCAGCACCCGGCACGCCGACCCGAACGGTCAGTAGTAGGTCTTGGGGAGCAGGACGAGCTCCTTCTCCCAGGCGAGGCCGGCGAGGATCCGGTGCGCCGGGATCGCACCGCCGGGCAGGGTGCCGGGCGAGAGGTACGTCGTGAGGATCTTCGCCGTCACGCCACCCGTGAGCGTGGGGGGGACCTCGATGTCGAACGTGCTCTCCTCCTCGTTCAGGAGGAAGCCGAGGCCGTCCTCGCGGCGGTCGCCGGTGCGGCGCTCGCGCAGCGCGGCGCAGCGGTCTGCGACCTGGCGCAGCCACTCGCCGTCGCGGATGTGTGCGGGGTCGGTCGTGTAGAGCAGGACGGCCGGCGCCCACGTCGCCTCCGCGGGGTCGAACAGCGCGCTGTTCGCCTGCACGACGGCCGCGAACACGAGCGGCGCGTTCGCCATCTCGTGCTCCCACGTCTTGACCGCCTTGCGCAGGAGGCCGAACGGCTTCCCCTTGATCGTCGTGAGCTCGTCCGTCAGCGGCCGCGGCGTCGCGACGAGCTTCTCCCAGGTTCCCGTGGTCAACATGGCGCAAGAGGTATCAGCGCTGATGAGAGCGCTGCAACGTTTGTCCAGATGCGAACCGCTTCGATGCGGTTTGCGTCATCACTTCGGGGGATTACCCGCCGGTACCGGTTCCGGCGCGCTGGCAGAACCCTCAGGATGGACGGCCGTCGCGCGGACGTCCGTCCCGCGCGGGCATCGCGCGGGCACGACGACGAGAACGGCCCCGCGGGGTCGGACGTCAGACGAGGGGCCCGACGGCCGGGGTCGCGGCGAGGGCGACGGACGTCAGACGAGCAGCCCCACGGCCAGGGTGGCGACGAGGGCGACGGCCGCGACGATCGACACGGTCATGAGCACAGCGCGCGAGCGCAGGAACCTCATACGGACTCCTGCCCGCCCTCCGCGCGCAGGCGCGGCTCGGTGCGCCGGGACGGGCGCAGGCCCGACTTGTCGGCGTAGAACGCGCGCACCACGTCCATGTCGGCGCGGACGTCCCCCGTCAGCCGGATCGTCGGGCCGAGCCCGGAGGTCATGGTGGGCCGGTCGACGTACCCGAGCGTCACGGGCCAGTCGGCGTCCCGCGCGATGCGGTAGAAGCCCGACTTCCAGCCCGAGCCGCTGCGTGACCCCTCGGGCGTCACGACCAGGTAGAACCGCTCGCCGGCGCGCACGCGCGCGAGGAGCTCCTCGACGAGCCCGGCCGGGTCCCGCCGGTCGACGGGGATGCCGCCGATCGAACGCATGAGCGGTCCGGCGAGCCCACGGAACAACGTGTGCTTGCCGAGCCAACGGAACCCGAGCCCCTGCTCCCACGCGATCGCGAGCATCAGCACGAAGTCCCAGTTCGACGTGTGCGGGGCGCCGAGGATCACGCCAGCGCCGTCCCGCGGCAGCCGCTGCGTGGACAGACGCCACCGGCTCAGGGCCCAGTAGAGGCGCGCGAGTGCCCGGCGGACGCGCATGTCAGCGCGCGTGGATGAGGCTCATCGCCTCGGCCCGGGTCGCGGCGTCGCGCATCTGCCCGCGCACGGCGGACGTGACGGTCCGCGAGCCGGGCTTGCGCACCCCGCGCATCGACATGCACAGGTGCTCGCACTCGACGACGACGATGACGCCGCGCGGCTTGAGCTGCTCGACGAGCGCGTCGGCGACCTGCGAGGTCAGGCGCTCCTGGACCTGCGGACGCCGCGCGAACACGTCGACCAGCCGGGCGAGCTTCGACAGGCCGGTGATCCGCCCGTCCTCGCCCGGGATGTACCCGACGTGCGCGATGCCGTGGAACGGCACGAGGTGGTGCTCGCAGGTGGAGTACACCTCGATGTCCTTGACCAGCACCATCTCCTCGTGACCGAGGTCGAACGTGGTGGTCAGCACGTCCTGCGGGGCCATGCGGAGCCCGGCGAAGATCTCCCGGTAGGCGCGCGCGACGCGTGCGGGGGTCTCGCGCAGGCCCTCGCGCTCGGGGTCCTCGCCGACCGCGAGCAGCAGCTCACGGATGGCCGCCTCGGCGCGGTCCTGGTCGTACTCGCCGACGGCCTGGTCGGGCGCGGTGATCGGGTCGACCATCAGGACAGCTCGGGCGTCTGGGACGGGGGGACCTCGACCGCCTCGGTCGGCGGGCGCTCCGGGTTCGCCGCGGCGGCCTCGTCCTCGGGGACGACGGCGTGCCCGTTGCGCGACGCGACCTCCGCGGGCGTCTGCACCGGCGGGCGGTCGGAGACGGCACGCTGGTCGCTGGACAGCCACACCTGGCGCGGTGCGCGCTTCTCGACCGGCCGGAAGATCTCCGCGAGCTGCGCCGCGTTGAGCGTCTCCTTCTCGAGCAGCTCGAGCACGAGCGCGTCGAGCACGTCGCGGTACTGGACCAGGATCTCCCACGCCTCGTCGTGCGCGTGCTCGATGAGGGCCCGCACCTCGGCGTCGATCCGGCCCGCGACCTCCTCGGAGTAGTCGCGCTGGTGGCCCATGTCGCGGCCGAGGAAGACCTCGCCGGAGTCCTGGCCGAGGCGGATGGCGCCGAGCGTGCTCGACATGCCGAACTGCGTGACCATGCGGCGTGCGGTCGCGGTGGCCTTCTCGATGTCGTTGCCCGCGCCCGTCGTCGGGTCGTGGAACACGAGCTCCTCGGCGACGCGGCCACCCATGGCGTACGCGAGCTGGTCGAGCAGCTCGTTGCGGGTCACGGAGTACTTGTCCTCGACGGGCATGACCATCGTGTAGCCGAGGGCGCGGCCGCGCGGCAGGATCGTCACCTTGGTGACCGGGTCGGTGTAGCGCAGCGCCGCGGCGACGAGCGCGTGGCCGCCCTCGTGGTATGCGGTGAGCTTCTGCTCCTTGACGTTCATGACGCGCGTGCGCTTCTGCGGGCCGGCGACGACGCGGTCGATCGCCTCGTCGAGCGCGTGGTCGTCGATGATCTGCGCGTTCTTGCGCGCGGTGAGCAGCGCGGCCTCGTTGAGCACGTTCGCCAGGTCGGCGCCGGTGAAGCCCGGCGTGCGCCGCGCGACTGCGGTCAGGTCGACGGCCGGGGCCATCGGCTTGCCCTGCGCGTGGACCTGCAGGATCCGCTCGCGCCCCTTGAGGTCCGGCGGCTCGACGGCGACCTGGCGGTCGAACCGCCCGGGCCGCAGCAGCGCGGGGTCGAGGATGTCGGGCCGGTTGGTCGCGGCGATGAGGATGACGTTCGTCTTGACGTCGAAGCCGTCCATCTCGACGAGCATCTGGTTGAGCGTCTGCTCGCGCTCGTCGTGCCCGCCGCCCAGGCCCGCACCGCGGTGGCGGCCGACGGCGTCGATCTCGTCGACGAAGATGATCGCGGGCGAGTTCTCCTTGGCCTGCTGGAACAGGTCGCGCACGCGGCTCGCGCCGACGCCGACGAACATCTCGACGAAGTCCGAGCCGGAGATCGAGTAGAACGGCACGCCGGCCTCGCCCGCGACGGCGCGCGCGAGCAGCGTCTTGCCGGTGCCGGGCGGGCCGTACAGCAGCACGCCCTTGGGGATCTTGGCGCCGACGGCCTGGAACTTGGCGGGCTCGGAGAGGAACTCCTTGATCTCCGTGAGCTCCTCGACGGCCTCGTCGACGCCCGCGACGTCCGCGAACGTGACCTGCGGCGACTCCTTGGAGACGAGCTTGGCGCGCGACTTGCCGAAGCTCATGACGCGCGAGCCGCCGCCCTGCATGTTCGCCATGAGGAACCAGAAGATCGCCAGGATGATGATGAACGGCAGCACCAGCGACAGCAGGCTGCTCCACCACGACGTCTGCGGGTTCTCGGACGTGAAGCCCTTGTCCAGGTCGGCCGACTGCACGGCCTCGACGACGGTCTCGCCCTGCGGCGCGACGTACTGGAACTGCACGAGCTTGCCGTAGTCGTCGTCACCCTCGACGAAGTTCTTCTTCAGCGTCAGCTGCACGCGCTGCACGCCGTCGGTGATCTTCGCGGACTCGACGGTGTCGCCGCGCAGCAGCTCGAGGCCGTCGGACGTGTCGATGGACTTGACGCTGGGCTGGGCCAGCGTGCTCACGCCGATCCAGAGCAGCACGACGGCCAGCACGATCCACAGCACGGGACCACGGGCGAGGCGCTTGACGTTCATAGGCGTTCGGGGCCGAGCCCCACATCCTCCTGCTCGAGCGGGCTTGTCGGTCGAACGTACACGGTGATCCTGACGTTCCCGGCCGGTGTTCGCGCAGGGCACAGCCCGCCGGTCACCGCCCGGACCGCACCGGCGACGGCCGGGCGGTGCGTGCGGGCCGTGCGGACGGGCAGGCGGACGGGCAGCGGCTCAGGAGGTGTACACGTGCGGTGCCAGGGTGCCGACGAACGGCAGGTTCCGGTACCGCTCGGCGTAGTCGAGGCCGTACCCGACGACGAACTCCGACGGGATGTCGAAGCCGACGTACCGCACGTCGACCTCGACCTTCGCCGCGTCCGGCTTGCGCAGCATGGTCGCGATCTCCACGCTCGCCGGGCCGCGGCTGCGCAGGTTCGACACGAGCCAGGACAGCGTCAGGCCCGAGTCGATGATGTCCTCGACGATCAGCACGTGCTTGCCCGTGAGGTCGGTGTCGAGGTCCTTGAGGATCCGCACGACGCCGGAGGACTTGGTGCCGGAGCCGTACGACGACACCGCCATCCAGTCCATCGCGACGGGCGAGTGCAGCCGGCGCGCGAGGTCCGCCATGACCATCACGGCACCCTTGAGGACGCCGACGAGCAGCAGGTCCTTGTCCGCGTAGTCCGCGTCGACCTGCGCCGCGATCTCGTCGAGCCGACCGTGCAGCTGCTCCTGCGTGAGCAGGACCTTCTCCAGGTCGTCTCCCATGTCCGCAGGGTCCACAGCTGCTCCTGTCCAGAGGCTCTCGGGGTCGCTCGGGCGGTTCGTCCCGGGTCGCGCCGCGCGGGTGGCGGGTCCGACCACAAGCCTGCCACAGCGCCGGGCCGCGACCACGCGCCCGGGCAGCGTGAGCGGGCCCTGGCCGTGCCAACGGGTGAGCAGCGCGTCGAGCTCGAGCACGTGCACGCGGTGCACCGAGCCGGCGGGTGCGCCCGCGGCGACGAGCGCGGCGCGCAGGGCCCGGCGGCGCACCGCGGGCGGGGCGTCGGCGAGCGTCGCGACGTCGAGCACGACGGCGTCCGCGTGCTCGTCGTGACCCGGGCGGGCGCCCGCGTCGCCGTCCCGGGCCGCGTGCTGCGCGGTGTCCCGACGAGCGTGCTCGCGCGCGTCGTGCAGCAGCGCGGCGGCCTGCTCGTCGAGCGCCTCCGCGTCCTCGCGCAGCTGCGTGGCGGTGCGGGAGAGCGCCGCCGCGACACCGGGCCCGAGCTCGCGCTCGAGCACGGGCAGCACGGTGGCGCGCACGCGGCTGCGCAGCGGGTCGCCGCAGCGGCCCGCGTTGGTCGGGTCGTGCCACGGGTCGAGGCCCAGGGCGTCGCAGACCGCGAGCGTGTCGGCGCGGCGGACCGCGAGGAACGGCCGGCGCAGGCGCCCGCGCACGGCGGGCATCCCAGCCAGGGACCGCGCGCCCGACCCGCGCGCGAGGCCGAGCAGCACGGTCTCGGCCTGGTCGTCGAGCGTGTGGCCGAGCAGCACCGCGGCGGCGCCGGTCTCGTCGGCCGCGCGCTCGAGGGCGGCGTACCGCGCCGCGCGCGCGGCGGCCTCGGGGCCGCCCGGCCCGGCGACGTCCACGCGCACGACGAGCACCGGGTCGAGCCCGAGCGCACGGCACTGCTCGGCCGCGCGCGCGGCGACGTCGCCGGAGCCCGCCGCGAGCCCGTGGTCGACGACGACCGCGCCGGCCCGCCGCCGCACCTCGTCGGACCGCCCGCGCGGCCCGCGGCCCCCGGGCACGGCGAACGCCGCGGCGGCCGCGAGCGCGAGCGAGTCGGGACCGCCCGAGCACGCGACGAGCACGAGCGCGTCGTCGGGCAGGTCGGCGACCGCGGCGCGGACGGCACGCCGGGCGGCCGCGACGCGCGGGTCGGGTCCGGTCACGGTCAACGTCCGGCCACGAGCGGCACCCGCCGACGAGCACGCGCGTGGGCGCGCATCAGCCGTGCACGCGGCGCACCCAGGCGCCGGGGTCGGCGATCTCCGCGGCGGTCGGCAGGTGCGCGGGGTCCGCGAACACCGCGTTGAACCCGGTCACACCGACGCGCGAGCGGACGGCCCGCACGAACACGGCACCGTCGCGGTACTGCGCGAGCTTGGCGTCCATGCCGAGCAGGCGCCGCAGCACCGACTCGAGCCCGCGCACGCGTGACTGCGCGTCGCGCCGCGCCTCGAACTTGCGCCGGATCTCGTTCACCGACGGCACGACGCTCCGCCCGACGGCGTCCATCGCGACGTCCGCGTGCCCCTCGAGCAGGGACATGACGGCGCCGACCTCGTCGACGACCTGGCGCTGCTCGGGCGTCAGGACGTCCAGGATGCTCGCGTCGTCGTCGGTGAGCACGCGGCCCAGCGCGGAGAGCATCCGGCTGAGCGTCTCCTCGCGGCCCTCGTCGCCCGCGTGCCCCGTGACCTGCCCGGCGACGTCGCCGAGCAGCGCGGCGGACCGCTCCCGCAGGTGGTCGGCGAGCCACGGCGCGGCGGCGAACTGCAGCGCGTGCGTCTGCTCGTGCAGCGCGACCCACAGCCGGAAGTCGGCGGGCTCGACGCGCAGCGTCCGCTCGAGGTGCAGCACGTTGGGCGCGACGAGCAGCAGCCGTCCCTCGCCGGGACCGCCGGCCGGCGCACCCGCGCGTGGCGTGTACGGGTCGAACTGCCCGAGCACCTTGCCGGCCAGCACGCCGAGCACGGCGCCGACCTGGGCGGCACCCGCGAGCCGCCCGACGGCGGAGGAGCCGCGCGCGCCCGACCCGTCGGGGCGCGCGAGCGCGTCGACGAGGGGCGTCGCCATGACCTCGAACATCCGCACGTTCGCGCGCGCCCAGCCGGCACGGTCGACGACGAGCACGCGCGAGACGTCCGCCGCGGGTCGACCGTCGGCCGCCTCGAGCCGGGTGACGCGTGCGGCGTGCTCGGCCGCGGGCCCGGCCGCGGCCCGCAGCCCCGCGACGAGGTCCTCGAGCTCGGCACGCGGCGCGCGCGGTCCCGGCCGCACGGCGCGCGCGGCGAGGCGGGCGGCGGCGTCCCAGTCGACGGGACCGGGGGCGCTCGTCGTCGTGCGCGTGGCGCTCATGCGGCTCACCGTAACCCGCGGGACCACGCGTACGACCGGCCCGGTCAGCCCTGGCAGCCGCACCCGTGCAGCGCGGTGACGAACGCGTCGATCGCCTGGCGCGGACCCCACGGCCCGGTCTCCTTGGCGTGCCGGACCAGCACGACGAACGTGAGCTGGCGGCCCTGCGCGGTGAGCACGGTGCCCGCCAGACCCTTGACGCCCGCGAGGCTGCCGGTCTTGGCGCGCACCAGCCCGCGCGCGTCGGACGTGAGGTAGCGGTCGTGCAGCGTGCCCGTGAGGCCGCCGATCGGCATCCCGGCGGCGATCGAGCGCAGCTCGGGGTGCGCGGGGTCGGCCACGAGCTGGACCAGGTCGAGCAGCGTCGTCGGCGTGAGGCGCGAGCCCTCGGCGAGCCCGGACGCGTCCGCGAGCGCCGCGTCCGTCGTGTCGGCGCCGAGCCGGGTGACCGCCCGCAGCACGGCCTGCGTGCCGCCGTCGAAGCTCGCGGGCAGGCCCTGGTCGAGCGCGACCGCGCGCGAGACGACCTCGGTGATCGTGTTGTCCGACGACTCGAGGAAGAAGTGCACGACGTCCTGCAGCGGGGCCGAGCTCACGGTCGCCAGGACGGTCGCGCCCGAGGGCGCACCACCGCGTGCGACCGTCCCGGTGACCGTCACGCCCGCCTCCGCGAGCCGGGCCGCGAACACCTGCGCGGCGGACAGCGCGGGGTCCGACGAGCGCGGCGGGTACTCCACGCCCTCCTTGGTCGCCGCGATCCGCACCGCGAGCGGCGCGACGGGCGCGACGTAGCCGAGGACCAGGTCGTCCTCGTCCCAGCCCGGGCTGGTGCGCGGGCCGGAGTAGAGGGTGTCGTCGACGCGCAGCGTGACCTCGGTCAGCCCGACGAGCCTGAGCTGCTTGGCCGCGGCGCGCGCCAGGTCACCCAGGCCCGCGCGCCCGTTGACGACGGACGCGTCGCCCTCGTCGGGCGCGAGCATCATGTCGCCGCCGCCGACGAGCACCACCTGGTTGCCGGGGCCGCGCACGACGCTCGTCGTGAACGTGCTCGCCGGGTCCAGCGTGCCGAGCGCCGCGACGGCCGTGACGAGCTTCGCGGTGGACGCCGGCTCCCGCGCGACGTCCGCGCCGTGCTGCGCGACGACCTGCCCCGTGAGCTCGTCCGCGACGAGCACCCCGACGGCGCTGCCCTCGCCCAGGCGCTCGTCGGCGACCAGGTCAGCGACGAGCGCCTCCACGGGCGCGGACGCCGGCACGGGCGCGTCCGCGGCCACCGGCCCGAGGGCGGGCTCGGCCTCGGGCGGCGCGACGGCGGCGGGCGCCGTCGGGAACGGCGCGGGGTCCGGCGGGACCGGGTCGAGCGTCACGAACCCGGGCGCGACGTCGTACGCGTCGGCCGCCACGTAGCCCCCGACGCCGAGCACCAGGACGAGCATCGTCGTGCCGACGACTCGCGCGCCTGTGGCCATCGTCACGCTCCGCTCAGGGGCCTCGAAGAAGTGCGATGGGACGATCGGCCCACCGGTGCGTCAGACTATGACGGACAACTCGGTGCGCCCGAACCCGCGGCACGCCGGTCACCGAACCACGCCGCGTGCGCGCGCACCTCCCACCGGTGGTGCGCCGGCGCCGCGAGCCGACAGGAGAGCTGTGGAGTTCGACGTCACGATCGAGATCCCCAAGGGTCAGCGCAACAAGTACGAGGTGGATCACGCGACGGGGCGGATCCGGCTCGACCGCATGCTCTTCACCTCGACGCGCTACCCGGACGACTACGGCTTCATCGAGGGCACCCTGGGTGAGGACGGCGACCCGCTGGACGCCCTCGTCCTGCTCGAGGAGCCCACGTTCCCCGGCTGCCTGATCCGGTGCCGCGCGCTCGGCATGTTCCGCATGCGCGACGAGGCCGGCGGCGACGACAAGGTGCTGTGCGTTCCCACGGGCGACCAGCGCGCCGCGTGGCGGCAGGACATCGACGACGTCTCCGACTTCCACCGCCTGGAGATCCAGCACTTCTTCGAGGTCTACAAGGACCTCGAGCCCGGCAAGTCCGTCGAGGGCGCGCACTGGGTGGGCCGCGCGGAGGCCGAGGCGGAGATCCAGCGCTCGCGCCAGCGTGCGATCGACTCGGGCTACGACCAGCACTGAGCGAGTCGCTGAGCCGGCACTCAGCCGGCACTGGCCGGTCACGACGAAGGCCCGGACCCCCGCGGGGAGTCCGGGCCTTCGTCGTCGGTCCTCAGGTCAGGTCACGGGCGGCCGGCGTAGGGCATCGAGCCCGCGTACCGCATCGACGTGATGCGCACGGCCACGCCCGGCCGCGGCGCCTCGATGATCTGCCCGCCGCCGATGTACATCGCGACGTGGTAGATCGAGTCGGGGCTGTTCGGGTTGGTGCCCCAGAACACGAGGTCACCGGGGCGCATGTCGGCGTAGCGGATCTTGAGGACCTGCTTGTACTGGTCGCGTGACGTCCGGTTGAGCCCGACACCCGCGCCGCTCCACGAGGTCATGGTCAGCCCGGAGCAGTCGTAGCCCGGGCCCGTGCCGCCCCACACGTAGGGCGCGCCCAGGCGGGTCTTCGCGATCGAGACGGCCTTCTGGCCCTGCGACGACGAGCCGCGCGAGACGCCGGTGCCGAGGCCGTACCGGTCGGTCGGGGTGGGCGCCGGGGCCGGCGTCGTGGGACGCGGGGCCGGGGTGGTCGGGGCCGGCGCCGGGGTCGTGGGGCGCGGTGCCGGGGTGGTCGGCCGCGGGGCCGGCGTCGTGGGGCGCGGGGCGGGCGTCGTCGGGTCGGGCCTCGTCGGCTCCGGGTCGCGCGTCGGCGCGGGGTCCGGCGCGGGGTCCGGCGTGCGGATCGGCTCGGGGTCGGTCGTCTCGACGGGCGTCGGGTCCTGCTGCTCCTCGCGGCGACGACGAGCCTCCTCCTCCTCGCGTGCGCGACGCTCGGCCTCGATGGCCTCCTGCCGCTCGCGCTCGACCTCGACGCTCGTGCTGCGCGCGGCGGCGAGCTGGCCGAGCAGCGCCTCGCGCTCGGTCTGGGCCGCGGCCTGTGCGGCGTCCGCGTCGTCGGCGAGGTCCTGCGCGTGGTCGAGCGCGGCCTGCGCGTCGTCCTGCGCGCGCGCCGCGGTGGCGGCCGCGTCGTCCGCCGTGCCGGCGAGGGTGCTCGAGACGAGCTTCGCCGCCTGGTAGCCCTGCACGGCCGAGTCGGCCTTGCGGGTGATCTGGTCCATCGCGGAGGTCCGACGAGCGACGTCGGCGAAGCCGTCCGCGGACAGCAGGGACTCGACGAGGTCGGCGGAGCCGCCGGACCGGGCGACCTGCCGGGCGATCGCGAGCAGCTCGCGGCGCGCCTGCTCGGCGTCCGCGGCGGCCTGGTCGGCGCGCGTCCGGGCCGCGTCGGCACCGGCCTGCGCCGCCTGCGCGTCGCTCATCGCCTGCGTGTACGCCTCGCCGGCCTGCTGGACCTGGAGGGTCGCGGTGTCCGCCTCGGCGGACAGCTGCGCGAGCCGGACCTCCATCTCGGCGACGGACTGCTCGGCGCGGCCGACGGCGGCGCGCGCGTCGCGCACGTCCTGGTCGCTCGGGCCCGTGGGGTCGGCGACGGCGCCGGGCGCGCCGACGAGCAGCGCCGCGATCGTCGCGACCGTGAGCGCGCCTGCGCCGCGCGCTCGTCGTCCTCGTCGCTCCACCTCGTGCGTGCCCTTCGTCGTGCCGATGTCCCTGCCGGACCCACCAGCGGCGGTACCCGTTCTCGGACGGTACCCACGCGTGCCACAGAAGTGAACTCCCGTCACAAGAGTCACTCCTTTCACAGCAGTCACATCCGGGACGAACCCGACACATGCGACGCAACCCGTCCACCATCTGAGACGAAGGTCCTGGTCCGAGGGCGCTGCGCCGCGAATGAGACACCTATCTCAGTAAGCAAGACGCCCGTTCCACGGCGCGGACGCAGCCCGTAGCCTCGGCCCCATGCTTCGTCGAATGTGTCGCTGACCAGCGCACGTTCGGCATGCCTGCGGGCAGCTCGCCGCCCGGACCCCGTCCGGCCCGACGACGCCCCGCACCAGCCCGTCTCGACCGTGCGCCCCTCCCCTCTCCCCGCGGGTCGGACGTCGGCTGCCGAGCTCCCCGCGGACCCACCCCGCCACAAGGAGCCAGCAGTGAGCAACGAGAACTGGAACTTCGAGACCCGCCAGATCCACGCGGGCCAGGTCCCCGACCCGACGACGGGCGCGCGCGCCCTGCCGATCTACCAGACCACGTCCTACGTCTTCCCCGACGCCGGCGTCGCCGCCGCGCGGTTCGCGCTGCAGGACCTGGGCCCGATCTACACGCGCATCGGCAACCCCACGCAGGAGGTCGTCGAGAACCGCATCGCGTCGCTCGAGGGCGGCGTCGGCGCGCTGCTCGTCGCGTCCGGCCAGGCCGCCGAGACGTTCGCGATCCTCAACGTCGCCGAGGCCGGCGACCACGTCGTCGCGAGCCCGTCGCTCTACGGCGGCACGTACAACCTGCTGCACTACACGCTGCCCAAGCTCGGCGTCGAGACGACGTTCGTGACGGACCCGCACGACGCCGAGGCGTGGCGCGCCGCGATCCGCCCCAACACCAAGGCGTTCTTCGCCGAGACCATCCCGAACCCGAAGTCCGACGTGCTCGACATCGAGCTCGTCGCCGGCGTCGCGCACGAGTACGGCGTGCCGCTCATCGTCGACAACACCGTCGCCACGCCCTACCTCATCAACCCGCTGAAGTGGGGCGCCGACGTCGTGGTGCACTCCGCGACCAAGTACCTCGGCGGGCACGGCTCGGCGATCGGCGGCGTGATCGTCGACGGCGGCACGTTCGACTACGCGCAGTACCCGGACCGCTTCCCCGGCTTCAACCTGCCCGACCCCTCGTACCACGGCCTCAAGATCGCCGAGGCGCTCGGCGTCGGCTCGGCGTTCGGCGCGAACCTGTCGTACATCCTCAAGGCGCGCATCCAGCTCCTGCGCGACCTGGGCTCCGCGATCTCCCCGTTCAACGCGTTCCTCATCTCCCAGGGCATCGAGACGCTGTCCCTGCGCGTCGAGCGGCACGTCGAGAACGCCACCAAGGTCGCGCAGTGGCTCGAGGCGCGCGACGACGTGCAGCGCGTGCACTACTCGGGCCTCGAGTCGAGCCCGTGGCACGCCAACCAGCTCAAGTACGCGCCGCGCGGCGGTGGCGCGGTCCTCGCGTTCGAGATCGAGGGCGGCTCCGCGGCCGGCCAGGCGTTCGTCTCGGCGCTCGAGCTGCACTCGAACGTCGCCAACATCGGTGACGTGCGCTCGCTCGTCATCCACCCCGCGTCGACCACGCACAGCCAGCTGACCCCGCAGGAGCAGGAGCTGTCCGGCGTCACGCCGGGGCTCGTGCGCCTCGCGGTCGGCATCGAGCACGTCGACGACATCCTCGCCGACCTCGAGGCCGGCTTCCGCGCCGCCAAGGGCGCCTGACCACCGGGCCGGGTGGGCGCCACCCCCGACCGCCCACCCGGCCCGCACCCCGTCCCGCCGTCGTCGCCCCGCCTTCGTCGTCCCGCCGCCGTCCCGCAGGACGGGACGCCGGGCGGCGTCCCTCCCCCTTCCGTAGATTGGCTGACCGTGTCCGACGAGAACGCGACGGTGCCCGCCACGAGCCCACCGGCCGGCGGCGCCCACGCCCGCACCGGGACGAGCCGCGTCCCGGTCGCGCAGCGCCCGCCGGTGCCCGCGTCCGCCGCCTGGCAGGACGGCGACCCGCTCGGGCGTCGGCAGCTCGCGGACCTCGGGCCGTTCGCGCTCGAGTCCGGCGGTCGCCTGCCCGCCGTCCGCCTCGCCTACGAGACGTGGGGCACGCTCGCCGAGGACGGGTCCAACGCGGTCCTCGTGCTGCACGCCCTCACCGGCGACTCGCACGTGACCGGCGACGCGGCCGAGGGCCACCCCACGCCCGGCTGGTGGCAGTCGATGGTCGGGCCGGGCGCACCGATCGACACCGACCGCTGGTTCGTCGTCGCCCCCAACGTCCTCGGCGGGTGCCAGGGCTCGACCGGTCCCGCGTCACCCGCGCCCGACGGGCGCCCCTGGGGCTCGCGGTTCCCCGTGCTGTCCGTGCGCGACCAGGTCGCCGCCGAGGTGCGGCTCGCCGACCTGCTCGGCATCCGGCGGTGGGCGCTCGTCATCGGCGCCTCGATGGGCGGGCAGCGCGTGCTCGAGTGGGCCGCGTCCGAGCCCGAGCGGGTCGAGGCGTTCGCGGCGATCGCGACCACCGCCGCGACCTGCGGGGACCAGATCGCCAACTTCCACACCCAGCTCGTCGCGATCCAGCAGGACCCCGCGTTCCGCGGCGGCGACTACTACGACGCCGCGCCCGGCGACGGCCCCCACCGCGGGCTGGGGCTCGCACGCCAGATCGCGCACCAGAGCTACCGGTCCGCGTACGAGCTCGACGAGCGGTTCGGCCGGATCCCGCAGGGCGCCGAGGACCCGCTCGAGGGCGGCCGGTTCGCCGTGCAGTCCTACCTCGAGCACCACGGCGACAAGCTCGCGCGCCGGTTCGACGCAAACAGCTACGTCACCCTCACACGCACCATGCTCACGCACGACCTCGGCCGCGACCGCGGCGGCGTCGACAACGCGCTGTCGCAGATCACCGCGCGCGGGCTCGTCGTCGCCGTCGACACCGACCGGCTGTTCCCCGTGGCGCAGTCCGAGCGGATCGCCGCGCACGTGCCCGGCGCGGGTCCCGTGCGCGTCGTGCACTCCGACTTCGGGCACGACGGGTTCCTCATCGAGGAGGACCAGGTCGGCGCGCTCGTCGCGGACTTCCTGACCGAGCGGGTCCGCAGCCGGCCCTGAGCGGGGACGCGCCGCGAGCCGGCACGGTCACCCGCGCGGGCACAGGCACGAGTAGGGGCACGGGCACGGGTACGGGCAGGGCACGAGCACGGCAGGATGGCGCCATGACCGCGACCCTCGACGAGGCCACCACCGCGCTGCACGCCCAGTGGGACCGGCTCCGCACCTGGGTCGTCGACGTCGTCGACGACTCCGTGGGTGACGCACCGTCCGTGCTCGAGGGCTGGACCGTCACCGCGCTCGTCGCGCACGTCGGCCGGGCCATGGACGCGCTCGCCGCGTGCACGCCGCTGCCCCCCGGGACCGTGCCCCTCACGCTCGCCGAGTACCTCGGCACGTACGCGGGCCGTTCGGCGGACATCGCCGAGACCACGCGCGCGCTCGCCGCGCAGGTCGCCACCGACCCCGTCGCGTGGATCGACGCACGCGCCGCCGCGGCGTTCGCCGCGCTCGAGGCGCACAGCCGGTCCGGCGACCCCGTCGTCCAGGCCCGCCGGGGGCCCGTCCGGCTCTCCACGATGACGGTCTCGCGCGTCGTCGAGCTCGTCGTGCACGCCGACGACCTGTTCGTCTCGGTGCACCGCGTCCCCGGTGCGGGCGCCGGCCCCGACCCCGTGGAGCCCGGGGCGCTGCGGCTCGTCGCCGACGAGCTGCTCGCGATCGTCGTCGCCCGCGGCGGCTGGGACCTCGAGGTGGACGACGCACGCCGGTGGGTGCGGCTCGCGTCCGGACGCGAGCCCTACGACGTGGACGCGCTGGCCGTCGCGCTCGCGCCGCGGTGGACCGGGGACTCGCTGCCCGACCTGGGGCGCATGCTGCCCGTGCTCTGACGCGCTTCATCCTGGGCACGCGTGCCCCGCTCGGCCACAGTGGGGGCATGGGGCAGGACAGCGGTGCCCGGACGAGCGCAGGCTCGGGGTCGACGGCGGGGTCGGTCGCGGGGTCAGCGGGAGCCGTCGCGGGTTCCGTCGCGGGTTCGGTCGCGCTGGGCCGCGTGGTCGCCGCCATGGACGCCGAGCGCGAGCAGTGGCCCGCGGGCGATGGGCTCGGCGTGTTCAGCGACGTGTACCGGCAGGTCACGGTGCTCGTCGCGCGCCGCGTCGTCGACGGGACGTTCGGCGACCCGGCCTTCGTCGAGGACCTCGACGTCCGGTTCGCCGACCTGTACCTCGACGTGCCCCGCGACCTCGCCGCACGGCGCCCCGTCAACCGCGCGTGGGCGCCGCTGGTCGAGCGCCGCGCGCACCGCGGGATCTGGCCCGTGCAGTTCGCGCTCGCCGGCATGAACGCGCACATCAACCACGACCTCGCGCTCGCCGTCGTCGCGACGTGCGAGGCGCGCGGCACCACACCGTCGGCGCGCGGCGTGCACGCCGACTTCGAGCGGGTCAACGACGTGCTCGCCGAGGTCGTGCGGCCCGTGCGGCAGTCGTTCCTCGACCGGCGCGTCGTCGCCGCGGGCGGCGAGCTGTCACCCGTCGCGGACCTCGTGTCGAGCTTCTCCATCGACAAGGCGCGCGACGCCGCCTGGGCCAACGCGCTCACGCTGTGGCACCTGCGTGACCTCGGGTTCGTCGCCGCGGCCGCGCGTGACGCGCTCGCGCGGACCGTCGGGCTGGTGAGCCGCCAGCTCCTCACGGTGTTCCCCGACCCGCTGGACCGCCCCGGCCACTGACCGGCCCGAACGGCCCGCGAACGGCCCGGACCGGCGCACGCCCGGCTCGCGTCCGCGATCCGCGCGTGCGCCGGGCTACCCATCGGTAACGTGACGGTGTGATCGCGGCCTACGTACGAGAGCTCTCGTCCGACGACCCCGTCTCCGGCCTCGAGGTCGGCGACCGGCCCGAACCCGCGCCGCGCGAGCACTGGTCCGTGGTCGACGTCCGCGCCGCCGCGCTCAACCACCACGACCTGTGGTCGCTGCGCGGCGTCGGGCTGCGCGCCGACCAGCTGCCCATGGTGCTCGGCACCGACGCCGCGGGCGTCGTCGACGGACGCGAGGTCGTCGTGCACGGCGTCATCGGCGGGCCGAGCGGGCACGGCGTCGGGCCCGACGAACCGCGCTCGCTGCTGTCCGAGCGGTACCCCGGCACGCTCGCCGAGCGCGTCGCCGTCCCCACGTGGAACCTCGTCGACAAGCCCGCCGAGCTGTCGTTCGTCGAGGCCGCGTGCCTGCCGACCGCCTGGCTCACCGCGTACCGGATGCTGTTCACCACCGGCCGCGCCACACCCGGCCAACGCGTGCTCGTCCAGGGCGCCGGCGGGGGTGTCGCCACCGCCGCGATCCTCCTCGGCGCCGCGGCGGGCCTCGAGGTCGTCGTCACCAGCCGGTCCGACGAGCGACGCCGCCGCGCCCTCGAGCTCGGCGCGGCCGCCGCCGTCGAGACCGGGGCCCGCGTCCCGCGCGCCGACCTGGTCCTCGAGACCGTCGGACGCGCCACCTGGTCGCACACCATGCGCTCCGTGCGGCCCGGCGGCACGGTCGTCGTCGCCGGCGCCACCTCGGGCGACCCCACCGCCGCCGAGCTCACCCGCCTGTTCTTCCAGGAGATCACCGTCGCGGGCGTCACCATGGGCTCCCGCGACGACCTGCAGCACCTGCTCGCGTTCCTCGCCCGGACCGGGGTGCGCCCGCTCGTCGACACCACCTTCCCGCTCACGCAGGCAGGCGACGCACTGCGGCGGCTCGCCGCGGGCACGCAGTTCGGCAAGATCGTCCTGACGGTCTGACCCGCGACGGCCGAGCAGGGGGTGCGATGAGCGAGCGGACGACGAGCGGGACGGCCGGCACGCCGGTCCTCCCCGTCGCGCCCGTCGGGCCCCGCACGGACGTGCCCGACGAGGACGTCCCCACCGTCGAGTCCCCGCCCGGCACCTGGGTTCCCGACGTGCTCGGACCCGGGTACGAGGCGCAGACCCTGTACCTCGCACCCGACGACGAGGGCGCCGTCGTCGCGACCCTCGTGCGACACCGGCCCGAGACCGACGAGACCCTGCGCCCCGCACGCGCCGTGCTCTACCTGCACGGCTGGTCCGACTACTTCTTCCAGACCGGGCTCGCCGAGCACTGGACCGCGCGCGGCGTCGCGTTCTACGCGCTCGACCTGCGCAAGTACGGGCGCAGCCTGCGCGCGCACCAGACCCCCGGCTACGTCGACGACCTCGAGACGTACGACGAGGAGCTCGACGCAGCCCTCGCCGTCGTGCGCTCCGAGCTCGGTGCGCACGCCCGCGTCATGCTCATGGGCCACTCCACCGGCGGGCTCGTCACGAGCCTGTGGGCGCACCGGCACCCCGGACGCATCGCCGGCCTCGTCCTCAACTCCCCCTGGCTCGAGCTCCAGGGCTCCGGCCTGCTGCGGCACCTGTCCAGCCCCGCCGTCGCCCAGCTCGCCCGGTTCCAGCCCAAGGCGCCCCTGCCCAACATCGACCCCGGCTTCTACAACCGCACCCTGTCCGCCGCGACCGGCGGCGAGTGGACCTACGACGAGCGGTGGCGGCCCACCCCCGCGTTCCCCGTCCGCGCCGGGTGGCTCGCCGCGATCATGACCGGCCACACGCTCGTCGCGCGCGGCCTGTCCGTCGACGTGCCCATCCTCATGCTCGCGTCCACCCGCACCCTCATCACCCCCCGCTGGCACGACGACATGCGCTCCGCCGACATCGTCCTCGACGTCGAGCTGCTCGCCCGGCGCGCCGTGCAGCTCGGGCCCTGCGTCACCGTCGTCCGCATCGCCGGCGGCATCCACGACCTCGTCCTGTCCGCACCGCCCGTGCGCGCCCGCGTGTACGCCGAGATCGACCGGTGGACCGCAGGGTACGGCTGGACCTGAGCCCCGCCCGCGACCCTCAGGACTCGGTGCGGCCCGTGGCCTCGGCGAGCGTCGGGCCGCCGTCACCCAGCCGCCACGCACGCCACCCGTCGACCTCGACCGACGAGCTCGACGCGTACGCCGCCGCGTCCCCCGGCTCGACGAACCGCGCACCGTCCGGCAGCAGGATCGTGCCGTCCGGCTGGAGCTCCGCCACCAGCCGCTGACCCCGCCGCTCGCGCAACCAGACGAGCGTCGCGATCGCACGGCGCCGCTTCGCCAGCATCGCCAGCTCCGGGTACGGCATGTCCGGGTCGCGCGGCGCCGGGCCCGCGGCCGACGGGGGCGGCGGGCCGTCCGGCAGGTCTGCCGGCCAATCCGCGAGTGCCTCGAACAGCGGCGACAAGCCGTCCGCCCGGTCGTGTGCCCGGTCGTGCGCCCCGTCGTGTGTCTCGTCGTCCGTCCGACCGTCTGCGGAGCGGCCGCCGGGCGTCCGGGCGTCGGCCGTCGACGGCGTCGGGGCCGTGCTCGTCGCCCGCGAGCCGCTGGGCGTGCGCGGGGTCACCGGGATCGACGGCATCGCGCCCGTGCCGACGACCGCGCCGTACGACGCGGCGGGCTTGGCGAGCGCCGGGTTCGCCGGGACGTCGCTCGTCGGCGCGTGGTTGGCCGGCGGGACGTAGGGGGAGGTCGTGCGGTTGGCGGGGGGCGAGTACGCGCGCGGCGCGAACGACGCCGGCGCAGCCGCTCGCGGTGCCGCCGGGCTGTGCGTCGACGACGACGAGCGCGGTCCGGACGACGCGCCGACCGGCGGGACGACCGTCGGGACCGCGCGGGTCTGCGCGCCCACCTGCCTGCTCGGCGTCCCCGCGACCGGCAGCGCGGTCGACGAGATCGACTCCGACGCCGGGCGGGCGTCCCGGGCGCCTCCGCGGGACGCCCTCGTCGTGCCCGGTGCGGCCGTCGTCGTACCGCTGGTGCTCCCCGCGGTCGCCGTACCGGCGCGCATCGTGCTCGTCGGACCTGCCGTCGTCGGGCCCGCCGTCGTCGGGCTCGCCGTCGTCGGACCTGTGCTCGTCGGACCTGTGCTCGTCGGGCCTGCGCTCGTCGGGCCTGCGCTCGTCGGGCCCGTGCTCGTCGGGCCCGTGCTCGTCGCGCCCGCGTTCGTCGTGCCGGCGGCGCTGGTCGGGCGGGGTGGAGGCGGGACCGCCGGGACGGCCGCGGACACCGGGCGGCCGGGACCGTCCTGGCCCGTGCGGCCACCGGTCGGGAAAGCCGACGACGCGGGCAGACCCGGCGTCCCCGCCCGCGAGGACCCCACGGGCGACGGCGGCCGACGGCGGCCGTCCTCGTACGCCATCGCCGTCGCGAACGACGCCTCGCTCGAGCGCACGAGCCGCAGCGCGGTCGGCTCGACGGGTCGGCGCACGTTCTCGTGGCGCGCGAGCGGTGACACGTCGAGGAACCTGCGGTCGTCGACCCCGCGCACGACCCCGAGCTGCAGGATGTCCACGTGGCGGCCCGGGCCGCGCAGGTAGCCGAGCGTGTCCGCGGCCTCGGGGGCGACCTCCGAGCACACCACCAGGAGCCGCACCCCCTCACGCCGGCTCGACGTCATGCCGAACGCGACCTGCTCACGGAACGCCGCGAAGTCCACCGCGAACCGCTCGGGGTCCGCGTGGTACGCGCGCGCCAGGTCCGTCGACGTCATGCGCGAGGCCGCGCCCGCGTGCCGCAGCGCCGCGACCACCGCGTCGTCGTCGAGCACCTGGACGGCCTCGAGGACGACCGCGCGGCCCGTCGAGTCCAGCGCCAGCAGCTCCGGCAGGTCCGCGTGGTCCGACGCGCTCGCCCGGTGCCGCACCGGGAACAGCGGCTCGCCCGCGATCGCGGCGAGGTGGTGCTGCACCAGCAGCGCCAGGTCCTGCGAGAACGACGCCGGGAGCGGCTGCATCGGCTGGACGAGGCGCGGCCGGCCGTCGTCGAGCTCGAACAGGGGCATCCGTCTCGCCGGCCTTCCTGGGTCTCGCAGGCACTTCGTGCGGGGTGGAACGGGGTGGTGCGTGCGCGGGCGAGCGGCGCGGACCGCGACGGGTCCGCTCCCTGCCGGAGCGTCCGTCCGACCGGGTGGCGGTCGTCGCGTGCCTACTGTCGCATGGCCGCGAATGTCCGGTCTGTCCGCCGGACGGGTCAGGTTCCGACCGCGGACAGGGCCGTGCGGGTGACGACGAGCGCGTGGCCGTCCCCGGGCGCCATCCTGGCCCGCTCGGACGCGGGTGTCACGTGCCGTCCACGACCGCCCGCACCGTGTCGCGCGACACGCCCACGCCACGCCGACCGGCCCGTCCACGCCGACGACGAGAGGTCGTGATCCATGAGGTTCCGGGCGCGTCCGTCGTCCTCCGTGGGCGCCGCACGCCCGGGCCGCGACCCCGTCATCCGCCCTGCCGCGGCACCGGCTCGTCGGCCCGTGCCAGTGCGCCCTCGAGACGCTCGACCTTGCCCGTCAGCTCACCGACGTGACCGGGCCGGATGTCCGCCTTGAGCACGAGCGACACGCGCGAGCCGAACGGCGCGACCGCCTCGGTCGCGCGCCTCACGACGTCGAAGCACGCATCCCAGTCGCCCTCGATCGTCGTGAACATCGCATCGGTGCGGCTCGGGAGGCCGGACTCCCGCACGACGCGGACCGCTGCCGCGACGGCGTCCGACACCGAGCCGTCGGAACGGCCGGTGCCGCTGGGTGCGACGGAGAACGCGACAAGCATCAGACACTCCTCAGGTCGGGATGGTGGCGGGGACCGGGTGGGGGCGTCACTCGCGCTCGACCCGGGTGATGCCGCGTCCCGGGTGCCACGCCGTCACGACCAGGCGGGTCCCGGTGGCGTCCATGCCGGTGTGGACGACCTCGGTGACGTCGAGCGCGAAGTACGCGCCGGGCAGCCCGCCGGCCGGTTGGGGGATCGGGACGAGCCGGCCGGCCAGCTTCGCGTCACCGACCCACTGCGCCAGATCCTTCGGCGGCTCGATCGTCGGCGAGTGGATCGCCACGCGCGGGTCACGCTCCACGTCCCGGAGCTTGCGCGAGGCGGGCATCATGCCGAGCGTCACGTCATCGCCCACCTCCAGCTCCGTGCCGGAGATGCGCGGCGAGCCGTCAGCCCGCGTCGTCGCCAGGGTCTTGTTGGTCCCCGCTGCGAACACCTCCTCGACCACCGCCGCCAGCTGCGGCACCTCGCGCCGCACGTCCACCCACCGCACTCGTCCGTCCACCCGACCATCAGACCGCGGACCACTGGGTGGGTTCAACCGGTCGTCGCAACACCTCGTGATCACGGAGGTGCCAGGTGGTGCGGCGGCAGCAGCAGGCGGATCGGGCTTTGCGGCCTGCGATGCGATCACCGGGGCGGCCGATCCCCGCCCGGCATGTGGAGCGGGAGTTCTGGCGGCTGATCGCGACGGGCAAGCGCACCGAGGAGGCCGCGGCCGGGGTCGGCGTGTCCGTGCCGGTCGGGTCGCGGTGGTTTCGTCACGCTGGCGGGATGGCGCCGTTGCCGCTGGCCGAGCCGACCGGCCGCTACCTGTCCTTCGAGGAACGCGAAGAGATTGCGCTGCTGAAGGCGCGCGGTCTCGGCGTCCGAGCGATCGCCCGCGAGCTCAGGCGTGACCCGGGGACGATCTCACGAGAGGTGCGCCGCAACGCCGCGACCCGGGGCGGCAAGCTCGAGTACCGGGCGACGGTCGCGCAGTGGAAGGCGCAGACCGCCGCCAGGCGTCCCAAGCCGGCCAAGCTCGTCACCAACCCGCGATTGCAGGACTACGTCCAAGTGCGGCTCAGCGGGCAGCTGCGCCGGCCCGACGGGACGCTCGCACCGGGGCCGGCGACGACCTGGAAGGGACTGAACAAGCCGCACCGGGGTGACCGCCGGTGGGCGACGGCCTGGAGCCCGGAGCAGATCTCACGGCGGCTGGTCGTGGACTTCCCCGACGATGAGGACATGCGCATCAGCCATGAGGCGATCTACCAGGCGCTCTACATCCAGGGCCGCGGGGCGCTCCAGCGCGAGCTGGTCGCCTGCCTTCGAACCGGGCGGGCGCTGCGCAAGCCCCGGGAGCGGGCCCGCAACAGGCCCCAGGGGCACGTCACCGCCGACGTCGTCCTGGCCGAGCGGCCCGCCGAGGCCGAGGACCGGGCAGTGCCCGGACACTGGGAGGGTGACCTGATGATCGGGCTGAACCGGTCCGCGATCGGCACCCTCGTCGAACGCACCAGCCGCTACACCCTGCTGGTCCACCTGCCCCGCCTCGAGGGCTACGGAACGGTCCCACCGGTCAAGAACGGACCCGCCCTCGGCGGCTACGGCGCCATCGCGATGAAGGACGCCCTGTCTGCGACGATGACCACGATGCCGTCGGAGCTGTTGCGGTCGTTGACCTGGGACCGCGGCAAAGAGCTGTCCGCCCACGCGAAGTTCAAGATCGATACCGGGATCGCCGTCTACTTCGCCGACCCGCACTCACCCTGGCAGCGCGGCACGAACGAGAACACCAACGGGCTGCTACGCCAGTACTTCCCCAAGGGCACCGACCTGTCCCGCTGGCCCGCCGAGGACCTCCTCGCCGTCCAAGCCGCGATCAACAGCAGACCCCGCAAGGTCCTCGGCTGGAGAACACCCGCCGAAGTCCTCGATGAGCAACTACGGTCGCTCCAACAGGCAGGTGTTGCATCGACCGGTTGAACCCAGTCTGACATCCGCACCGACTCCGACCCGCGCGCTCCACGCACGCGGACGCCTGTCGCCTGCTCGTCCACAGGGCGCGCCCGCCCGTGCACGCATCCGTGTCCGATCGACTAGCGTCGTACACATGTTCGATTCGTCGGAAGCGTCCTGGTCGGGCGGCGCGGCAGACCGCGCCGTCGCCCGCGCGGCGCTGCCCGCCAGCGGTGAGTCGCCGGACGGAGCTCTCGACGCGCTCGAGGCGGTGCGGGTCCGGCTCGCCACGCTCGCGGCCGTCGCCGCGCGGGCCGACGGCTGGTCCGGCACGCAGCGGGCGCGCGCCTTGGGGATGCTCGACCGCATCGCATCCCTCGTGACGGTCGTGCGGTCGCCCGTGCTCGCGGCACAGCAGTCGGCGGCGGCCGCGGTCGGTGCCGGCCGCGAGTTCGCGGACACCCGCGCGCGGCTCACCGGCTCGACCAGGTGGCACGTGGCCGGTCAGGTCCGGTCCGCCGAGGCGCTGACGCGCCTGCCCACCGTGCGCGCCGCGATGGCCGAGGGCGTGGTGCGCGACGGTCACGTCGACGTGCTCGCCCGCACGCTCGAGCAGGCGCCCGCACGGGCCGCCGAGTCGTTGCGCACGCCGCAGGGACAGGCGGCCGTGGTCGAGCTCGCGCGCGGGGTCGACGCCCGTGAGTTCGGCCGCACGCTCACGGCCTGGGTCGCCGCGCAGGACGACGACCACCTCGAGACCAGACGCGCCGCCCAGCACCGCGCGAGGTTCCTCACCCTCACCCATGCGGCCGACGGCACCCACCTGCGCGGGCGCCTCGACCCCGTCACGGGCCGGCTGCTGCAGCGCGCCCTCGACGCCACCGGGCACCGCCCCGACGACGACCGCACACCCGAGCAGGCTCGTGCCGACGCGTTGGCCGCGCTCGCCGGCAACCCCGCTGCTGGGCGCGTCGCTCCCCCGTCGGCGTCGCAGCCGATCGAGCCGGCCGCCCACGCACGCCAGGTCGTGCGCGACGAGGTGCGGGCCGAGGTGCGCGACGAGGTGCGTGCCGGGCCGTGGGCCGACGTGGGCGACGAGGCGCGCGGCGACGGGGAGCGGCCGCAGTCCGCCGCCGGTCCTCACCCCGGCTCGCTCGCCGTGCCCCACGTGTCGCTCCTCGTGCCGGCGGAGACGTGGGTGGAGCATCGTCGCCGCGCCGCGCGGCGGCAGCGCGCGCTCGTCGCACCGTCGAGCGGGTCGGCGCCGGCGACGCCCTCGCCCTCGGCTGTCCCACTGCCACCGGCCGTCACCGACGACGGCACCGTCTTGTCGCCGAGCGAGCTCGCGACCGCGTTGTGCGACTGCGCGATGACGCGCGTGGTCATGGATGCGGCGGGCAGACCGCTCGACGTCGGCCGGACGCGGCGCTCGTTCACGCCTGCCCAGCGCCTCGCTGTCGTCGCGCGTGACCGCGCGTGCGTGTGGAACGGGTGCTCGGTGCCGCCCGCGTACTGCGAGGTGCACCACATCGCGTGGTGGAACCGTGACGGGGGCACGTCCGATCTCGTCAACGCGGTCCTCCTGTGCTCGTTCCACCACCACGAGGTGCACCGCCTCGACCTCACCGTCGAACGTCACTCACCCGCCCTCCTGCGGACACACGGCGGCCCGCAGCGCCCGCCCACGGGCGCCGAACCCGGGGAGTCAGATGCGACGCCGGTGCCGGACAGCGCCCCGGGGCGGCCGCCGGGTGCGGTACCGGAGACGGAGGGCGTACCGGAGCCCTGGTGGGTGGCAGGAACGCCGCGCCCGGACCTCGCGATGTCAGGCGGGCGCTCCTCGGCCGGCACCCGCTACACGTTCCGCAATCGGTCGGGTCGGCCCTACAACGTCCCGGCGTCACCGACGCGCATCGTCGGGCAGGCGCCGGGCGCCGGCCACGGCGTGGGTCCGCACCTCGGCCCGGGCGTCGAGGCGAGGCCAACGGGGTGGACGGCGTGAACGCGACACGACACGGGTATGCCCTGCGGCCACGGCCGGTCGGGCGCGGGTCGGGCGGGCGCAGGTCCGTCGGGGCGCGGGTCCGCCGGGCCGCGGGTCAGGCGGGGCGTGGGTCAGGCGGGCGTGGGCTCGGCGCGGTCGGGCGGTGCGGGGGTGGGGCGTGCGCCGAGCCGGGAGGCCAGGAGCTCCGCGAGGTGCATGCCCTGCACGCCCGCGAGCTGGTCGGCCTGCGTGCGGCACGAGTAGCCGTCCGCGAGGTAGATGTCGCCCGGGGCCGCGTCGCGCAGAGCGGGCAGGAGCGAGTTCTCCGCGACCGCCACCGAGACGTCGTAGTGGCCCTTCTCCATGCCGAAGTTCCCGGCGAGCCCGCAGCAGCCGGCCATGGCCGAGAACGTCGCGCCGGCGTCGGTCAGCAGCCGACGGTCAGGCGTCCACGTCATGACGGAGTAGTGGTGGCAGTGGGGCTGGACGACGGCGGTGACGTCGGACAGGTCGGGGACCTGCCAGCGGTCCCCGGGGCCGACCGGCGCGGGGGCGGTGAGCAGCTCGGCGAGCGTCCGGGTCTCGCGGGCCACGGCCACCGCGCGCGGGTCGTCGGGCAGGAGGTCGCGCAGGTCGGAGCGCAGCACGGCGGTGCAGGACGGCTCGAGGCCGACGATCGGGATGCCGTTCACGGCGAACGGTGCGAGCACCTCGAGGAGGTGCTCGAGCTGGTGGCGCGCGCCCTCGAGCTGGCCCGTGCTGATCCAGGTCAGGCCGCAGCACGCCTGGTGGTCGGGCACGAGCACCTCGTAGCCCGCGTCGCGCAGCACCGCGACCGCAGCCCGCGCGACCGACGGCGCGAGCGCGTCGCTGAACGAGTCGGTCCACAGCAGCACCCGCGGCCGAGAGTCCGTCGGGGCAGCCGTCGGGGCATCCGCGCGAGCACCCCCCACCGCTCCGGTCCGCTCACCCGCCGGGCCGCTCGGCTGCCCGCTCGCCTGGTCGGTCGTGGGCGACGAGGACGTGGGCGGCGCCGGGGCGAGCGAGGCCGCTGCGCCCGAGGCGACCCGGGTCACCTCGGAGGCGCCCGCGCGGCGGACCCAGCGGCGGAACGGCTCACCGGCGAACGTCACCATCTGCCGGCGGGTGTCCATGCCGCCCGCCGCGAGCACGAGCTTGGCGATCGGACGCACACCCAGGACGGCGTTGGCCACCGACGCGACCCCGGGCAGCCCCGTGACGAGCCGCGCCCACCGGGGCAGCCACCCGAGCGCGTAGTGGTTCACGGGACGCAGGCGGCCGCGGTACGTGCGGTGCAGCACCTCGGACTTGTACTGGGCCATGTCCACGCCCGCAGGGCAGTCCGACGAGCACGCCTTGCAGCTCAGGCACAGGTCGAGCGCCTCGTGCACCTCGGGCGAGGACCAGCCGCGCGACACGAGCGAGCCGTTCGCCATCTCCTGGAGCACCCGGGCCCGCCCGCGTGTCGAGTCCTTCTCGTCCTTCGTCGCGAGGTACGAGGGGCACATGAAGCCGCCCGCCGCGGTCGAGTCGGCGCGGCACTTACCGACCCCGACGCAGCGGTGGACGGCCGTCGTGAGGTCGCCCGCGTCGTGCGCGAAGGAGAAGCCGGTGGTCGCGGGCAGCGGGCGCGCGGCGGGCCGGCGCAGGTCGGCGTCGATCGCCGCGGGCCGCACCAGCACGCCGGGGTTGAGCAGGTCGCGCGGGTCGAACAACGCCTTGAACTGCCCGAAGACCTCGATGGCGCGCGGCGAGTACATCACGGGCAGCAGCTCGGAGCGCGCGCGACCGTCACCGTGCTCGCCCGACAGCGAGCCGCCGTGCGACGCGACGAGCTCGGCGGCGTCCTGCATGAACGCGCGCAACGGGTCGCCCGTGCGCTCGAGCGGGATGTCGATGCGCAGGTGCACGCACCCGTCGCCGAAGTGCCCGTAGGCCAGGCCGTCGACCCGGTGCCGCGCCATGAGCGCCTCGAGGTCGCGCAGGTACCCGCCGAGCTTCGCCGGTGGCACGGCGGAGTCCTCGAACCCGGGCCATGCCTGCTCACCGGACGGCGTGCGACCGCCGAGGCCGGCGCCGTCCTCGCGGATGCGCCACATCGCGGTCGCCTCGGCCCCCGGCGGGAAGAGGGCCACGGCCCGGGTCCCCGCGTCGGCGGCCAGGGCGCGGGCGCGCTCGAGGGCCTCGTCGAGCGTGTCGCCGCCGACCTCGACCATGAGCCAGCCTGCGCCGGGCGGCAGGTCCGGCACGGCGGCCGCACCGCGAACTCGTCGGACCACGTCCACCAGACGCGCGTCCATGCCCTCGATCGCGATGGGCCGGTGCGCCAGGAGTGCGGGGACCGCGTCCGCGGCGGCGGGCATGTCCGGGTAGCCGAGCACGACGAGCACGGGCGCCGCGGCGATCGGGACGAGCCGGAGCTTCGCCTCGAGCAGCGTGCCGACGGTGCCCTCCGTGCCGACGAGAGCCTTCGCGAGGTCCGTGCCGTTCTCGGGCAGCAGGTGCTCGAGCGAGTAGCCGGACACCTGGCGGCCGAACCGGCCGAGCTCGGTGCGCAGCAGGTCGAGGTTGGCACGCACGAGCGCGGGCAGACCGGCCACGACGTCGAGCGCACCCTCACCGGCGCGCGCCTCGACCCGCCGGCCCGTGCCGTCGACGAGGTCGAGCGCCAGCACGTTGTCGGCCGTCCGACCGTAGGCGACGGCCCGCGGACCGCACGCGTTGTTGCCGATCATCCCGCCGAGGGTCGCCCGGGTCCACGTCGAGGGGTCCGGGCCGAACCGCAACCCGTGCGGCGCGGCGGCCTTCTGCAGCGCGGCCATGACGACGCCGGGCTGGACCCGCGCAGTCCGCTCCTCGGGGTCGACCTCGAGGATGCGGTTGACGTGCCGGGAGAAGTCGAGGACCACGCCGGGGCCGACGGAGTTGCCCGCGACGGACGTGCCCGCGCCGCGGGCCGTGATGGGCACGCCTGCCTCACGGGCGACCGCGAGCGCCGCCTCCACGTCGTCGGTGTCCTGCGGGAACACGACGACCTGCGGGACCACCCGGTAGTTCGACGCGTCGGTCGAGTACTCCGCGCGCCGCCGGGACGAGTCGTCGACCGCACCGCGCACCGCGGACCGGAGCGCGGCGACGACGTCGGTCCCGGCGCTCTTCTCGTCGACCACAGCAGTCACGGGGGGCATCTTCGCACCACCGCCCGAGGGCGGTCCGGGACCACCCGAGGACCGGACGCCGCCCCCGCACCCGGGTTCCTGGTGCCCCACCGCCGCCAACCCGCCGCCTCCTGCCGTGACCGCCCTCGTCGGCGCCGCGCGAGGCCTGGCAGGTCGCGTGGCACGCAGGCGCGTCCACGGACGGTGCAGGGGGTGTGGACCCGGTCGGGCAGGGGCGATGTCGTGGACCCGAGGGTGATGCAAGGGCGTAGGGGTGCGGGGGCACGACGGTCGGGCCAGGCGACCGTGGGCCGTCGGCGGGCGGTGTCAGGCCGGGTCGATGCCGTGGACCGGGGAGACGTAGCGCCGGACGCAGGTCCAGGACCGGAGCGCGAACCGGTCGGTCCCCAGCCCGACCTCACGGTCGCCCAGCCCGCCGCGGTGGGTCACGTGCACGGCCGCCCCCGGGGCGAGCCCGAGGCTCCGGCACCGGCGACGCATCGCGGTGTCGAGGTCGATGCGGACGGCCCGGGCAGCGTCGCCCGGTGTCCCCTCGGGGAGGGTCACGCTCGCGACGGTAGGTCCCCGGCGAGCCGTCAGCCTGGGCCGGAGGTCCTCGGGGGACGTCCGCCCAGGCCGACGACTGCCCAGGTCAAGCGTGATGGAGCGCCCGCCGGCCGGCCACGGTGTGTCGAACAGCGAGCGAGCGCGGCGTCAGGCGAGAGCGGCGTCGAGCGTGATCTCGGTGCCGGTGAGCGCCTTGCTCACGGGGCAGCCGGCCTTGGCGCTCTCGGCCGCGGCACGGAAGCCGTCGGCGTCGAGGCCCTCGACCTGCCCGCGCACGGTGAGCGCGATGCCGGAGATGCGGAACCCGCCGGCCGGGTCGGGGCGGAGGGTGACGTCCGCCTTCACGTCGAGCGCGACGGGCGTGCCGCCGGCCTCGCCGATGAGCGCGGACAGCTGCATCGCGTAGCAGGACGAGTGCGCGGCCGCGATGAGCTCCTCGGGGCTCGTGACGCCGCCGGCCTCGTCGGCCGCGCGCCGGGGGAACGAGACGTCGTAGGCACCGGCGCCCGAGCTCGAGAGCTCGACGTGACCGCTGCCGTCGGCGAGAGTTCCCTGCCAGGAGGTGTGTGCGCTGCGCGTGGGCATGACCGCTCCTTCGTCGTGACGTGGATGTGCGCCCGCGACCGCGCTGGTGCGGTCGGCGGGCCGCCGGCACCAGCGACGACGCGCGTCACGCGGCGTCCGGGCCGACTCGTCCACGCTAGGCGCGGGGGCCGCCCGCCGCAGCCCGGCGGCCACGCCTCGGACACCCGGGCCCCGACCGGCACGCATCACCCGGGAGCCCGCTCCCGGGTACGGGGCGTCACGCCGGCGGGCCGCTCCGGCATCACACCGGCTGTGCGCGTCAGCGCACGTACTCCCAGTGCCACGCCTCGGGCTTGCTGCCGCCCGCGCGCGCCCACGCGGGGTGGACCCACCCGAACTCGTCGGCGTGCTGCTGCATCCACGCGTGCTGCGCGGTGCCGAACGACTGGATGCCGCCGCCCAGGTCGACCGCGATGCCCGTCCCGTGGTTCGACGTGCCGGGGGCCGCGCACAGCCAGCCCTTGGTCGCGCGGCACGTGACCTGCGCGCCGTACGAGCGGTACGAGTCGGAGACCGCGAGGTGCGTCCCGAAGTCGTCGAGGTACGCGGCGTCCAGCGCCTCGAGGTCCTCGGCGGCGTCGCAGCGCAGCAGCTGGCCGGCGTCGAACGACAGCGCGCACAGCGCCGACGACGGCACCCGACCGTTCGCGTAGCCGAGCAGCGACTTCTTCCACGCGGCACGCTCGGCCGCGGCTGCCTCGGCCGCAGCCTCGGCGGCGGCCTTCGCGGCCGCCTCCTCCTGCGCCTTCTTCGCGGCGGCCGCGGCGGCTGCGGCGGCCTTCTTCCGCTCGGCCTGGAGGCGCGCGGCCTCCTCCTCGGCGGCGATGCGCGCGCGCTCCTCCTCCGCGGTGTCGAGGACCTCGCCGCTGAGCGCGACGACCCGCGCGAGGGCCGCGCGGATCTTGCGGGTCGTGGCGTCCTCGGGCCCCTGGACCGGCGGGATCTCGACGACGTCGTCGGCGGACGGCTCGGCGGGGTTGTCGGTCGCGCCCTGCGTGGGGCTCTCGGTGGAGGTCTCGGTGGGGTTCTCGGCAGCCGTCCCGGTCGCGTCGGGGGTCGGGGTGGCCGACGAGGCGGCACCCCCTGCCGCACCCGCGTCGGCCGGGTCGGCAGGCGCGGGCGTCTGCTGCGGGGCGCCGGCCGTGGCCAGCAGGTCCTGCGACGCGCTCAGCAACGGCTCGCTCGAGGCCGCCTGGGCGTCGGCGGCAGGAGCGTCGGCAGCGGCATCGCCGGCGGCAGGAGCGTCGGCAGCGGCA
>NZ_BJLP01000049.1 GCF_006538705.1 Cellulomonas uda | reverse complement strand
CCGCGGGGCACCGGCTCGTCCCGACGCACCGGCTCCCGCCGGTGCAGGGCGTGCACGCCATGACCGTCCACCGCGGGCAGGGCAGCCAGTTCACGCGCGTGAGCGTGCTCCTGCCCGCGGCCTCGTCGCCCCTGCTCACGCGCGAGCTGCTGTACACGGCCGTCACGCGCGCGCAGGAGCACCTGCGGGTCGTCGGGACGCAGGCGGCCGTGCGCGCCGCCGTGCGGCGCCGCGTGCAGCGCGCGAGCGGGCTCGGCTCGCCCGGCCCCTGACGGCCGGTCGGCGACCCAGCGCGTCATCGACGCCGCGCGTCAGCGCCCCCGCGCGTCAGCGCCCCCGCGGGTCAGCGCCGCAGCGGCAGCCAGTCGAGCACGTCCTGGATTGACGCGTCCCAGTACTCCCAGTCGTGGTCCCCCGGCCCGTCGACGTCCGCGTGCACGTCCACGCCGCGGCGGCGCGCGGCCTCGAGCCAGCGCAGGTTCGCGCCGTGCAGGAAGTCCTGCGTCCCGCACGAGACGAACAACGCGGGCAGCGCCGCCGGGTCGGCCCGTTCGACGAGCGCGACGAGGTCGTCGTCGGGACCCGGCGGACGCCCGCCCCACACCTGCGGCACCTCGGCGTCCCACAGGTGCGCGTCGCCCGCGACGTCCAACGCCCCCGAGAGGGACGCCGCCGCGGCGAACCGCTCGGGCCGGCGCAGCGCCCACTTGAACGCTCCGTAGCCGCCCATCGACAGGCCCGCGACGAACGTGTCCTCGCGCCGTGTCGACACCCGGAAGAACGACGCGACGACCGCCGGCAGCTCGACCGTCAGGTGCGTCCAGTACGCACCGCCGTGCACCTCGTCGGCGTAGAACGAGCGGCCGCCGCGCGGCATCACGACCGCGACGCCGCGGCGTGCGGCGTACCGCTCGACGGACGTGCGGCGCGTCCAGATCGTCTCGTCGTCACTCAGCCCGTGCAGCAGGTACAGCACGGGTGGCGGCGCGTCGTCCGCCACGCCCCGCATCCCGATCTGGGTCTGCGTGGCCTGGGGCAGGACGACCGTGGCCGCCGTGCTGACGCCGAGCGCGTCGGAGAAGAAGTGGCAGGTGAGCAGCGCCATCGCGGACCTCCTGGTCGAGAGCCCCAGCCTGCCACGCGCGCGGCGGTGCTCAGGCCGGGCCGTCCACGTCGACCAGCCGCAGCCGGACGCGTGCGACGTCACCGGCCTCGACCGACTCCCGGCGGCGCACCACGGCCTTGATCGGCAGCACGTACGTCTCGGCGCCCGGGAAGATCGACGTGCGCCACGTCGTCGTCCCGATCGTCGCCTCGACGCGCACCGACCCGAACCCGCGCGACACACCCTCGGCGGCGTCGGCGATCTCGTCGGCCAGGTCCGTCGGCAGGTCGACGAACGTCCACGAGTCGTGCTTGCGCGCGTCCCACAGCCGCAGCCGGGCCTCGAAGTCCACATCCACGGCGCCGATCATGCCGCGCCCCGCCGACACGGGCGCAGGTCAGGCCCGCAGCGCGACCGTGCTCGCGGCGATCGGCGCGGGCAGCTGCGTGCCCCCGGTCAGGTGACGGTCGACCGCCGCGGCCACCGCACGGCCCTCCGCGATGGCCCACACGACGAGCGACTGGCCCCGCCCGCAGTCGCCCGCGACGAACACCCCGGGGGTGCCGGTCGTGAAGTCGTCGCCGCGCACGAACGCGCCACGCGGGCCGACCTCGAGCCCGAGCTCGTCGGCGAGCGAGCCACGCTCGGGCCCGGTGAAACCGAGCGCGAGCAGGACGAGCTGCGCGGGCAGCACCCGCTGCGTGCCCGGGACGGGCTCGAACGCGCCGTCGGCGCCGCGGCGCACGTCCTGCAGCGCCAGGCCGGCCACGCGACCGTCGTCGTCGCCGACGAACTCGGTGGTGCTCACCGCGAACAGCCGCTCACCGCCCTCCTCGTGCGACGTGGAGATCTTGAACACTGCGGGGTACGTCGGCCACGGCTGCTCCGCCGGACGCTCGTGCGGCGCGGGCGGCATGATCTCGAGCTGGGTGATCGAGCGCGCCCCCTGACGCACCGCGGTCCCCACGCAGTCGGCCCCGGTGTCACCCCCGCCGACGACGACCACGTCGAGCCCGGTCGCGACGGGTGCGCCCGGCACCGGCTCGCCCACCGCCGCGTGGTTCGCGGGTACCAGATAGTCCATCGCGGGCATGACGCCGCGCAGCGCTCGCCCCGGCACACCGAGGTCACGCGGCACCGTGGAGCCCACCGTGACGACGACCGCGTCGTGCCGCAGGCGCAGCTCGTCGCCGCCGATGTCGCGGCCGACCTCGACCCCGCACCGGAACACCGTGCCCTCGGCACGCATGACGTCCAGACGCCGCTCCAGCACCGCCGCGGGCAGCTTGTACTCCGGGATGCCGAACCGCATCAGCCCGCCGGGCGCGGCGGCCCGCTCGTACACCGTGACGGTGTGGCCCACGCGCGTGAGCTGCTGCGCCGCGGCCAGGCCAGCAGGCCCCGACCCGACCACCGCGACCGTGTGGCCCGTCATGCGCTGGGGCACAGCAGGCGTCACCAGGCCGCGGTCGAACGCCTCCTCGACCACCGACAGCTCGACGTTGCGGATCGTGACCGGCGCCTGGTTGATGCCGAGCACGCACCCCGTCTCGCACGGCGCCGGGCAGACCCGCCCGGTGACCTCCGGGAAGTTGTTGGTCTGGTGCAGCCGGTCGGACGCGTCGCGCCACTGCGCACGCCACGTGAGGTCGTTCCACTCGGGGACGAGGTTCCCGAGCGGGCAGGCGTGGTGGCAGAACGGCACACCGCAGTCCATGCACCGCCCGGCCTGGCGGTGCAGCACCGCGAGCGCGTCGGGCTCGCCCGTCGGGTGCCGGTGCACCTCCGCCCAGTCGAGGATCCGGACCGCGACCGGGCGGTCGCGCGGGAGCTCGCGCTCACGCGTGCGCAGGAAACCGCGGGGATCGGCCATGGGCGCGACCGTAGACCCGCCCGGCACGCCCGGGGCGCGCCGAAGGTCCCGACCGCACCCTGTGGACGACGCCCGATACGTCCTGTTCGTTCCGGCTAAGGTCCGGCGTCGACCACCAACCAGGGGGAACCTCATGCGTCGAACGCTCCTCGTCCTCGCCGCCGTGCTCGGCGGTCTCCTGCTCGTCGTCGGTGTCGCCGTCGCCGTCGTCTTCGGCCCCGACGACACCGCGGACACACCCGCGAGCCCGCTGCCCGACGGCGTGCGCGCCGCGACCACCGTCCCCGACCTGCTGGGCTACCGCGACGCCACGCTGCGCGTCACTGCCGAGAGCGCAGGCGGCCCGGTGTTCGTCGGCGCCGGCAACCCGATCGACGTGGACAGCTACCTGGGCGACACGCGCCAGCTGCGCGTCACGACGGTCACGCCGCTCGACGGCGCCACGGGCACCGTGCGTGGCACGGCTCCGGCGCCGGCCGTCGCCGCGTCGTCGCTCGACCTGTGGGACCGCTCGGTCCACGGCCGTGGGGCGCAGGCGCTCACGCTCGATCTCGACGGCACGCCGACGAGCGTCGCCGTGCTCGCCGCCGGGAAGCGCGCGGCGGTCACGGTGTCGTTCGGCCTCGTCGTCGCGCACGCGTTCGTCGCGGGGCTCGCCGCGGCCGTCCTCGGGCTCGTCCTGCTCACGCTGCCGGTCCTGGCCCGCCGCCGGCGCCGGCGCCGCGAGCGCGCGGCCGAGCGGAGCGCCGCGGCGCCTGAGGTGACCGCACCCGAGGCCGTCCCCGCCGGGACGCACCTGCGCTCGACGCGGCGCCCCTTGCGGTGGGCCGTCCCCGTCCTGTGCGTCGTCGCGCTCGCGGGGTGCGCCGCGGTCCCCCAGCGCGTCACGACCGCCGAGATCACGCGGCCCGGGCTGGAGCGCGACGAGCTGACCGCGGCGCTGGCGTCCTACGACGAGCGCAACAACGCGGCGATCGACCTCGCCTCCCGCACGCACGACGCGTCGGGCTGGGCCACGGCCGACCGCGGCATCATCCTGCGCTCGGACCTGCACTCCACCCGGTACGCCGAGGAGAGCGGCGAGGCCGAGGCCGCGGGCACGGCCCTCACGACGACGCCCGATGCCTCCTCGCTCGTCTCCCCGAGCTTCACCGGGTACCCGATGTGGTTCGCGGTCACCGGCACGATGGCCGACGCGGAGGAGAAGAAGCCGCAGCGCGCGCTGCTCGTGTTCGAGCGCGACGGCGTGCTCGACCCGTGGCGGATGAGCGCGTCCGTCGAGATCGGCGACGAGAAGGTGCGGGCGCTCGCGCCCGGAGCCGCGTCGCGGCCGAGCCGCGCGCAGGTCGCCGCGGCCCAGGCCGTGTCGGACCAGGTCGTGGCGTACCTCGAGACCGGCGAGAAGGGTGAGCTGACCGTGCCCGACCGGCTTGCGCGGCTGCGCGAGGAGATCGTCGGCGACGGCGTGAACTCCCGCCTGGAGCGCGCGACGATCCGCGCGGTCGGCTCGGGTGACGACGCGCTGGACCCGGGCGACGGCGCACCCAAGGTCGCGGTCGTCGAGGGCGGCGTCCTGGTGACCGCGACGTTCAGCGTGGACCACACGCAGGCCGCGGTCGGCGGCGACGCGACGCTCGCGTTCACCGACGAGGCGTTCGCGCGGGCCGTCGGGCAGACCGGGCGGCACCGTGCGCTGGAGCTGCGCAAGGTGCTCGCCGTCGCCGTCCTCGTCCCGGACGACGGCACGCCCACGTTCCTCGGCGTGCGCACGGACACGGTCGGTCCCCCGACCCGCTGACGACCCGTGCCGGGCGGTGCTCAGCCCGCGAGCTCGCTGAGCACCGCCCGGCGCGTCACCTGCTCCGTCAGCGCGATGCGGCCCTCGTCGGCGAACACCTCGACGACCCCGGCGTCGGCGACGACGAGCAGGTCGACGTCCCGGTCGGGCAGCGCGACGGCGGCACGGTGGTGCTCGGGCGGGACCGCGGCCGGCGCGCACCGCGCCCGGTCGACGACGAGCAGCCGCTCGCCGGGTCCCCCCTCGACACGCACCCCGAGGCGCAGCGCGGGGTCCTGGCGGGCGTGCAGGACGAGCTCGCGCCGCTCCGCTCGCGCGACGCGGACGCGATGCACCGCCAGGCCGGGCAGCGGGCCGGCGGGCAGCACCGGCACGGAGCGCACGACGAGGTCCGCGAGCGAGCGGACCTCGGCCCCGGGGCTCTCGGGGACCAGCTCGAGGTCTCGTGCGAGCGTCATGGTGGCGCCCCACGGCTCGCCCCGCAGGTCCCGCGCGTACAGCCAGGACCCGGCCCAGCCGAGCGACACCGCCCGGCCACCCGGGGCGTCCGCGAAGGTCACCGCCGCGTAGTGGTCGTGCCCTCGGTCGAGCCAGCGAATGTCGTCGTGCGCCGCCGTGAACGTGATGCCGTCGAACTCACCGACGACGTACTGGGTCGCCGAGCCACCGCCCGTGGGGCCGCCGCGGTCGACGTTGACCAGCAGCACCCACGCGGTGGAGTCACCGCCGGCGACCGGCACGCGCACGAGGTCGGGGCACTCCCACTGCCCCTCGACCGACCCGTGCGGCCCGAACGTCGAGACCTGCCGCCACGCGCGCAGGTCCGGCGACGTCCACAGCTCGACGCGCCTCCCGCGCGGGTCCGCGAGCGCCATCCGCCAGTGCCGTGCACCGGGGTCCCAGCGCACCTGCGGGTCGCGCGAGTCCTGGCGGCCGACATCGATCACCGGGTTGCCCGCCCAGCGGGCGAAGGTCCGGCCCTCGTCGTGGCTGACCGCGAGCGACTGCGTCTCGGTGCCCGCGCGCGGAGAGGAGGGCGCGTGGTGGCTCGTGAACACCGCGACCATCGGCCCGGCGGGTCCGTCGTCGTCGCGCGCGAACCCGGCCGTGTCGAGGCGGTCGGAGACGACGCAGCCGCTGAACGCCATCTCGTCGGGCGTCGCGGGCAGCGCATGCCCCTCCCACCGCCACGTCACCAGGTCGCGCGACGTCGCGTGGCCCCACCCGATCGCCCCCCAGTCGTCGCCGTGCGGGTTGTGCTGCATGAACAGGTGCCACACCCCGTCACGGTGGACCAGCCCGTTGGGGTCGTTCATCCAGGTGCCACCGGTCGTGAAGTGCGCGACGGGCCAGCTCATCGCTCCCCCTCTCGTCGGGCTCTGCCGATCACGGTAGGCCGACCTGCGACGACGGGCGCGCCTGTGACCCAGGTCCCAGTCCGCCCCCGTTCGCGGCACGTAATCTCCGAGTCAAGTGCGGACCGCGTACCGGTGTTCTCGCGCCCGTCTCACGTCGGGCTCACCGGACGGGTCCCCGACGAAGGGAGCACCCGTGGACACCCTGACGGCCCTGTCCGCAGTCCACCTGCCGCCCGCCGTGCGCGCCGCGCTCGACGCGAGCCCCCGCGTGCTCGTCCCGCAGACGCGCGAAGAGCTGTACCGGCTCACCCTCGGGCCCGTGGGCGGACCGATCCACGAGGTCGCGTACGACGTCGAGACGGACGAGGGCGTCCGCCGGATCGTCGAGGCCACGGTCACGCGCTGCCGTAACGGCGTCGCCGTGAACTACCCCGAGGACTACATGCGCCGGCGTGACCCGGACTGCATGCGCATCGCCGACGACCTGCCCACCGACAAGCCGCGCTACCGCGACGTCATGGGCGAGGACTTCGCCCCGACCAAGACGGCGACGCTCGAGTGGCTCGGGCGCCAGGACCTCGTCGTCGTGCCGTTCAAGGCCGGCGGCCCCACGTTCGGCTACCCGTCGCTCGCGCTCGTCCCGGTCAACGCCGCCTTCTTCGCGCTCGCCCTGGTCGACCTGCAGGGCTGGGTGACGTTCGACGAGCTCGTCGAGCAGCACGGCGAGTTCGCGCCGCGCTCCATCCTGTACGTCGCGCCGCCCTTCCGGCACACCGTGTTCCACGGCCGTCAGGCCGTCGTGCACGACCGCACGCCCGAGCTCCACGAGGTGTTCGCCTACAACCTCTACCCGGGGCCGAGCGCCAAGAAGGGCGTGTTCTCGGTGCTGCTCGACATCGGCGAGCGCGAGGGCTGGATCACCGCGCACGCCTCGGCGGTGCGCGTCACCACCCCGTACGACAACGAGACGGTCGTCATGCACGAGGGCGCCTCGGGCGGCGGCAAGTCGGAGATGTGCCAGGAGTTCCGGCGCCAGGAGGACGGCCGCATCCTGCTCGGCACGAACGTCGTCACCCAGGAGCCGTACGTCATCACGCTCGCCGAGTCGAGCGCACTCGCGCCCGTCACGGACGACATGACCCTGTGCCACTCGTCGCTGCAGGACGGCGACGGCCGCCTCGTCATCGCCGACGCCGAGGCCGGCTGGTTCGTCCGCGTCGACAACATGCGCTCGTACGGGGAGGACCCGAACTTCGAGCGCGCCTGCATCCACCCCGACAAGCCGCTCGTGTTCTTCAACATCGCGGGCGTGCCCGACGCGACCGTCCTGCCGTGGGAGCACACGCTCGACTCGAACGGCAAGCCGTGCCCCAACCCGCGTGTGGTGATCGACCGCTCGATGATCCGCAACGTCGTGTCGAAGCCCGAGCACGTCGACGTCCGCACGTTCGGCGTGCGGATGCCCGCATGCACGCGGGAGAACCCGACCTACGGGATCATGGGCGTCACGCACTTCGTCCCACCCGCGCTCGCATGGGTGTGGCGCCTCATCGCACCGCGCGGTGACAAGAACCCGTCGATCGGCGAGTCCGCGTCGGAGCGGAAGGTCATCAAGCACGGCGGCATGGTGTCCGAGGGCGTCGGGTCGTACTGGCCGTTCTCGACCGGCACCAAGGTCGCGGCCGCGAACCTGCTGCTGCGTCAGCTCGTCGACGCGCACCGCACGCGCTACGTCCTGACGCCGAACCAGCACATCGGCGCCTACCAGGTCGGGTTCGCCGCGGAGTGGATGACCCGCGAGTACCTCGCCCGCCGCGGTGGCGGTCGCGTGCGGCGCGACCAGCTCACCCCCGCGCGCTGCCCGCTGTTCGGCTACACGCTGCGGGAGATGAAGCTCGACGGTCAGCTCGTCCGCCCCACGTGGCTCGCGCCCGAGATGCAGTCGCAGGTGGGTGTCGAGGCGTACGACGAGGGCGCGCGCATCATCTCCTCGTTCTTCCGCTCCGAGCTCGAGCAGTACCTCACCGACGACCTCGACCCGCTGGGCCGAGCGATCATCGACGTGGTGCTGAAGGACGGCTCGGTCGAGGACTACGAGGCGCTCACGCCCCTGCACCTGTGAGCTGACACCTGGCGCGTGTGGGTGGCCGGGTCGAACATGTGTTCGTGGAGTCCCGGCACGCGACGATCCTGCACGCCGACCTCGACGCGTTCTACGCGTCGGTCGAGCAGCGTGACGACCCGCGCCTGCGCGGGCGTCCCGTCGCGGTCGGCGGGGGCGTCGTGCTCGCCGCGTCGTACGAGGCGAAGCGGCGCGGCGTGCGGACCGCGATGGGTGGCCGGCAGGCGCGCGGTCTGTGCCCCGACCTGATCGTCGTGCGGCCACGGTTCGACGCGTACGTCGAGGCGAGCCGCGAGGTGTTCGCGATCTTCCGGGACGTGACACCGCAGGTGCAGGGCGTGTCGATCGACGAGGCGTTCCTCGACGTGCGAGGGCTGCGCCGCGCCGACCCGACCGCACCCGCCGAGCACGCCGCACGGGTCCGCACCCGGGTGCGCGACGAGGTCGGGCTGCCCATCACGGTCGGGGTCGCGCGCACGCCGTTCCTCGCGAAGGTCGCCAGCCGCGTCGCGAAACCCGACGGGCTCCTCGTCGTCGCACCCGACGACGAGGACGCGTTCCTGCACCCGCTGCCCGTCGAGACCCTGTGGGGCGTCGGCGAGAGCACGGCGACGCGGCTGCACGGGTACGGGCTGCGCACCGCCGGCGACGTCGCGGCACTCGACGAGCGCGTGCTGCGCGGGCTGCTGGGGCCCGCGGCCGGGTCGCACCTGTACGCGGTCGTCCACGGCCGCACGCCGGAGCGCGTGGTCACCGACCAGGCGCGCGGCTCGGTCGGCGCCCAGCGCGCTCGGCCGGGGGCCGCACTCCCCCGAGGACGTACGCGCCGCCCTCCTGGGACTCGTGGACCGGGTCTGCCGCCGGATGCGCGCCGGGCACCTGACGGCGCGGACCGTCGTGCTGCGGCTGCGGTTCGCCGACTTCTCGCGCGCGACCCGGTCACGGTCGCTCGCGTTCGGCACCGCCTCGAGCGACGAGCTGCGTGACGCGGCGCTGGGGCTGCTCGACGCCGCCCGGGACCTCGTCGCGGCGCGAGGGATCACGCTCGTCGGTGTCGCGCTCACCGGGCTCGCGAGCGACACCGTCGTGCAGCCACCGCTGCCGCTGTCCCCGCCGCACGACGAGCTCGACCGCACGGTCGACTCGCTCGCGGACCGGTTCGGCTCCCGCGCCGTGCAGCGCGCGAGCCTGCTCGTCGTCGGCGACGGGTTCGAGGCCCCGCAGCTCGACGACGTGACGCGACCGACACGCGGACCTGCGCAGGTCCCGGCCCGCGGACGCCGATGATCTGGTCGGAGGCGCGCAGGTGGCGCGCCGGAGTCGACGGGGTGGGGACGCGTGCACGGCTGGAGGCGCGGGCGGGTCCGGCCGGTGTGCGCCGTGGCGGGACTGCTCGCGGCACTCACGCTCGCCGGCTGCTCGGACGTCTCGCTCGGCCCGTCGACCCAGCCTGCGGAACGCCCTCCCGCGACCGCGGCGGCGGACCCGACCGCGCCGGCGGACGCGACCGCGTCGTCACGCGGGACCGCGGCTCCCCCCGCTCCCACTGCCAGCACGGACCCCGGGCCGGCGGTCGCGGCGCTCGACCGGCTCGTCGTCGCGGGCCGGGCCCCGCTCACCGGGTACGACCGCGACCTGTTCGGCTACCGCGCGGTCGACGCGAACCGCAACGGGTGCGACACGCGCAACGACATCCTGCGCCGCGACCTCGTCGACGCCGTGGTGCGCGCCGACGGGTGCGTGGTGCTCTCCGGCACGCTCGTCGACCCGTACTCGGGCGGGACGATCGCGTTCGAGCGCGGTGCCGCGACGTCGGGGGCGGTGCAGGTCGACCACGTGGTCGCGCTCGCCGACGCGTGGCAGAAGGGTGCGCAGCGGTGGGACGCGGCCACGCGTGAGGCGTTCGCGAACGACCCGCTCAACCTGCTCGCCGTCGACGGCACGTTGAACGCCGCGAAGGGCTCGGGTGACGCCGCCACGTGGTTGCCGCCCGCGCGCGGTTCGCGGTGCGCGTACGTCGCGCGGCAGGTCGCGGTGAAGCAGGCCTACGCGCTGCGGGTCACGGCCGCCGAGCGCGACGCGATCGCGCGCGTGCTGCGCTCCTGCCCCGACGAGGCCCTCCCCCCACCCAGCCCGGTCACGCCCCGGCGCGCGACGACCGGCGCGGCGCCGACGCCGCCACCGGACGGGTCCTTCGCGAGCTGCGCGGACGCCCGCGCCGCGGGTGCGGCACCCCTCCACGCGGGCGACCCGGGGTACCGCCGCGGGCTCGACGGGGACGGCGACGGGATCGCCTGCGAGTAGCAGCGGCACACGCGCGTCGTCGGCCGCACGATCGCGACCCCTGGTAATTCGCTCGCCCCGATTACGACCCCCGTGCGAGGCTCGGGCGTCCTTGTCGTCGACCTAGGTGGTGATCATGACGGGCACCCGGTTCGCGCCGCACCAGCCGCGCTGACCCGAGAGCCCCGCCGCGTCGGCGAGGGCACCGGGTTCGCGCACTCGTCGAACCCCGGGAGCTCGTATGTCCACGCCCACCACCTCCGCGCGCGCCCACGCGCGCTCCAGTCTCACCTTCACCGACGTCACCTTCGTCCACCCGGACGGCGCGGTCACGCTCGACGGCGTCACAGGGTCCTTCGGGCCTGGCCGCACGGGCCTGCTCGGCGCCAACGGCTCCGGCAAGTCGACCCTGCTGCGCCTGGCCGCGGGTCACCTCGCGCCGACGACCGGCACGGTCACCGCCGCGGGCGACGTCGCCTACCTGCCGCAGCACGTCGCGCTCGACACGACGTCGACGGTCGCGGACCTCCTCGGCGTGGGGGCCACGCTCGCCGCGCTGCGCGCGATCGAGTCGGGCGACTCCCGCGAGGAGCTGTTCGAGGCGGTCGGCGACGCGTGGGACGTCGAGTCCCGAGCCGCCGAGGCGCTGCGCCCGATCGGCCTGGACGCGCGTGACCTGGACCGGGCGTCGGCGACGCTGTCGGGAGGAGAGGCCGTGCTCGTCGCGGTCGCGGGGCTTCGCCTGCGCCGGGCGGCGGTCACGTTGCTCGACGAGCCCACGAACAACCTCGACCGGGACGCACGTGCCGCGCTCCGCTCCGAGCTGCGCGCGTGGCCCGGCGCGCTCGTCGTCGTGTCGCACGACGTCGCGCTGCTCGAGGAGATGGACGAGGTCGCCGAGCTGTACGCGCACCGCCTGACGGTGCACGGCGGCCCGTACTCGTCGTGGCGGTCCTGGCTCGACACCGAGCAGGCAGCCGCGGCCCGCGCCGCGCGGTCGGCGGAGCAGCAGGTCAAGGTCGAGAAGCGGCAGCGGGTCGAGGCCGAGACCAAGCTCGCACGCCGTGCCCGGCAGGGACGGGCCATGGCGGCGAACGCCAAGGCCGCGCCGATCGTGCTCAACGCCTGGGCGTCGAAGTCCGAGGTCTCGGCCGGCCGGCACCGGCGCACCATGGACGAGCGGCTCGCGACGAGCCGTGCGGCCGCGGACGCGGCGGCGGCCCGGCTGCGGGACGACGAGGCGGTCCACCTCGACCTGCCCGACCCGGACGTGCCACGCGGGCGGCGCATCGCCGAGCTGCCGGGCGCTCCGGACGTCGCGGGCGGTGTCGTGCGGGTCCAGGGGCCCGAGCGGGTGGGCGTCGTCGGCGCGAACGGCGTCGGCAAGACGACGCTGGTCGAGCTGCTGGTCGGCACCGCGGCGGACCGACCCCACCTGCCCGTCGACCCGGACCGCGTGCGCCGGTTCACGCACCTCGTCGGCTACCTCCCCCAGAGGTCGTGGCACCTGGACGACGAGGACAGCGCGCTGACGATCGTCGGCGCGGCGGCGCCCACGGTGCCGGATCGTGAGCTGCGCAACCGGCTCGCACGCCTGCTCCTGCGCGGCGACACCGTGCACCGGCCGGTCGGGACCCTCTCCGGCGGCGAGCGGTTCCGGGTCGCGCTCGCACGGCTCCTGCTCGCCGAGCCCACGCCCCAGCTGCTGGTGCTCGACGAGCCGACGAACGACCTGGACCTGACCACGGTCGACCAGCTCGTCGCCGCGCTCCACGCCTACCGGGGGGCGCTGGTCGTCGTCAGCCACGACGAGCACTTCCTGGGGCGGCTCGGCCTGGACCGGGTCCTCGAGCTCGGGCCGGACGGCGCTCTGCGCGAGGTGACCCTCCCGCACTGACCGGTCGGGACGGCGCACCGTCCCTGCGCCCGCGCGTCAGCGCGTGGGCGCAGGGACGTCCGGCTCGTCGAGCAGACGCTCGTCGCGGCTGCGCGGCTGCGGCACGACCGCCTCGACGACGAGCGACCCCTCGGCGGGGCCCTCCACGAGGACCGGCTCGACGCCCGACCGGGGCTGCGGACCGGACGCCGGGCGGGCGACGGCCATCGCCCGGTGCGCGCGCAGGTACGCGGGCACCAGCAGCACCACGGCACCGACCCAGGCGAGCGGGTTGCTCCAGACGACGCCCGCGTACCCGAACGCCGAGCCGAGGACCATCGCCGCACCGACCCGCATCACCAGCTCGATGATCCCCGTGATCGTCGGCACGGCCGCCTGCCCGAGCCCCTGCAGCGCGCCGCGCAGCACGAACAGGACGCCGAGCAGGCAGTACATCGCCCCGTTCACCGTGAGGAACTGCGCGGCCATGTCGACCACGCGCTGCTCGCCGGGCCCGACGAACAGCTCCACGATCATCCCGCCGAAGCCGACCAGCACGACGCCCAGGACGAGCGACCCGGCGACCGACATCCCGACGCCCTGGACGACGCCGCGACGGATCCGGTCCGGGCGTCCCGCACCGAGGTTCTGGGCCGTGAACGTGGAGACCGCCAGGCCGAGCGACGCGAGCAGCGCGACGGCCAGGCCGTCGACCCGGGCGGCCGTGGTGTACGCCGCGACCGCGTCCGCACCGAGCTCGTTCAGGCGCAGCTGCACCGCGAGCGCGCCGATGGCGATGATCGAGGCCTGGAAGCCCATCGGCAGGCCCAGCCGCAGGTGACGCGTCACGTCCTCGCGGGTCAGCCGGAAGTCGGCTCGCCCCACGTGCAGGACGGGGACGCGCTTGCTGACGTACCAGAGGCACAGCGCGACGGACACGCCCTGGGAGACGAGGGTCGCGAGCGCCGCGCCGCCGACCCCGTACCCCGCGCCGCGCACGATCGCGAGGACGAGCAGGATGTTCAGCACGCAGCTCACCGCGAGGAACACCAGCGGCGTGCGGGAGTCACCGATCGCGCGGATCACCGCCGCGAGGAAGTTGTAGAACATGGTGGTGACGGAGCCCGCGAAGCTCACGACCGCGAAGGTGTGCGCCTGGTCGAACAGCTCCGGTGGCGTCTGCAGGAGGCGCAGCGCCGGCCCGGTCAGGAGCACGGCGCCGACCGAGATCACGACGCTGGCGACGCCCGTGAGGACCGCACCGGTGGCCACCGACCGCCGCACGGCCGCGTGGTCACCGGCGCCGAACGCCTGCGCGGTCGGGATCGCGAAGCCCGAGGTCATCCCCCACGCGAACCCGATCAGCAGGAACAGCAGACTGCCCGTCGACCCGACCGCGGCGAGCGCATCGACCCCGAGCGTGCGGCCGACGATCATGGCGTCGGCGATCTGGTAGAGCTGCTGGACGACGTTGCCGATGAGCAGCGGGATGCAGAAGACGAGGATGACGCGCCAGGGGCGGCCGGTCGTGAGGACCTTGGCCATGAGGGAACAGCGCTCCGGGGGGTCGGGTGGGCGGGCCCGACGAGGTCGACCCCACGCACCGGTGCGGTGGGCCGACCTGCGCCGCGCAGGGTCGTATCGATACGATCGTATCGTTACGACCGACGCTCACCAGAGGTTTTCCGGGGTTCTCTCGCAGACGACGATGTCGCTCCGCTCACACCCGCCCGGACAACCTCAGCGAGCGCCACCCCGAGGTCAGGCGACCGGGGCCACCTCGTCCTCGTCCGCGGGCAGGAGCGACGCCGCCCCGACGATCTCCAGGACGTCCCGGACCGCCCGGCTCGGGTCACGCAGCGACAGCGCGAGCCCCGACTCCCGCGCCGCGCGCAACAGCTGCATCACGAACGCGAGCCCGGACGAGTCGATGAACGTCACCTCGGAGGCGTCGATCACGATCGGGAAGTCGCTCGTGAGGGCCGCGACCATCGAGCTGCTCGCCTGCTCCCGGAGCGCGACGTCGACCTCCCCGACCATGCGGACGACCGTCAGCCCGGGCTCCGCCTCGACGCGGATCTCCCCCGCAGCGACCACTTCGTCTCCTCGTCCGCCCTCGACCACATTCGCAGCCGGTGTGACAGTACGCGCTCGCGGCGCGCCCGCCACCCGTGCGGGAGCGATCCCGCTCACACCGTCACCGGGACAACGCCCCGGGCACCCGTCTCGTTCCCGACGAGGTGCACGCGCGCACGGGTGAAGCTCGGGCACGTCCTTGCCCCAGCGGGCCTGACGGTGCTGAGCTCGACCCGTGGAGGCGCGCCCGCGGACGGTCGACGTCCGGTCACCGGACCGGACCTTCTGGAGCTGCTTCACCCGCGCGACCGACCCCCTGGGCAACCTCTACGGCGACGTCCTCGGCACGAGGTACGAGTACGACTCCCACGTCGTCAACCACACGCGGGTGTCCGTCAGCGACGTCCTCGTCCTGCGTGACGACCACCTCGTCCTCGGGTTCGGCGTCGTCGACCACGTCACCAGCCGCGACCGGGTCAAGATCATGGAGCGGTGCGTGCGCTGCGAGTCCAGCGACCTGTCCACGCGCTCACGCAAGAGCCCCCGCTACCGGTGCAACGACTGCAAGGAGGAGTTCGACGAGCCGAACCTCGTCCCGAAGGACGTGACCCTGTACGTCGCGGACTACTCGACATGGTGGACGAGCCTGAGCTCCCCTGCGCCGGTCAAGGCCCTCGAGTCGCTGTACGCGGGACGAGACAGGCAGAACGCGATCCGCCGGCTCGACCCGGTTCCGACGATCGAGATGCTGGCCTTCCACAGCGGTGTCGAGGGGGCGCTGCAGCTGGACATCCTGGTCGAGTCACGCGACCTGCCCGGCGGTCACGTCGAGGTGGTCGCACGACAGCGGGTCGGCCAGCAGAGGTTCCGCGACGCGATGTTCGACAGGTTCGGCACGACGTGCGCGATCACCGGCACGCAGCCACGCGAGGTGCTCGACGCGGCACACCTGTACTCGTACGCCGACCACGGCGAGCACCACGTCGACGGAGGGCTGCTGCTCCGCGCGGACGTGCACCGCCTGTTCGACCGGCTCCTGGTGACGATCGACCCCGAGTCGTGGCACTCGGTCGTGGCACCTCCCCTTCTCTCGCGCTACCCCTCACTGCGTCAGCTGGACGCCGCTCCCGTCCGCGTCCCGATCGAGCTGCGCCCGTCGCCGGACCTGCTCGCCGAGCACCACCGGTCGTCCCGACGGCGCTGGAAGGACCTCGTCCCGGTCTAGGGCGCAGCGTCATCGCGGACTCGCGCGACGCGCGACCGAACCGCTTGCGGCGAGGTGGGGGCGGACAGGACGGGCTGCGGTCGCACCAGGTACCGGACACCGAGGTGCGATGTCCACTCGACGCCGCCGTCCGGAACACTGCGCCGCGCCTTCCACAGACCTTTCGTCTTGAGGTCATGGTGCCCCTTGCAGAGCGGTTGGAGGTTGTCGGCGCGGGTCTGCGGCGGGTCCCCGCTCGCCGCTGCGGCGGCCGGCGCCTCGCGCCAAGGCTCGACGTGGTCGAGCTCGCACGAGGCGGCCGGGCGGACGCAGCCGGGGAACGTGCATGTCTGGTCCCGCGCCGAGACGTGCCCGCCGAGCACGCGGCCCGGCCGGTACGCGCGGGTGGACCGTTCGACGAGCGTCCCGTCCAGGGGGTCGGTCAGCAGGCGTCGCCAGGTGGCGTCCTGCGCGACCTGGCGTGCGACGTCGGCGGGCAGCGGCCCGTACCCGGCGAGCTCGGCGGGGTTCTCGTCGAGGCCGAGCAGCGTCGATGCCGCGACGGTCACCTGGACCTGCGGACGCGCGCCGCGCCTGCCGGGCACGGACGTCCCGCACGGAAGGGTCCCCTGGTCGGCGATCGTCCGGAAGATCGACACGAGCACGTCGGCGCGTCGCTGGTCGCGTGTGCGGTGGTCGTGGGCGTCGACGGGCTCGGTCGCCGCGTCGAGGACGGCCTTCACGAGCATGGCGTCCGGCGCGGGCACGAAGGCCGACACCCAGGCCATGCCGTCCGGCGCCCACCCGGTCTCGACGCGCCGCTGCTCGACGGCCCGGCGCGACCGTTCGCGCGCCGCGGCCGGGTCGACGGCGATGACCTCGCGGCGTACGACACGCCGCAGCTGCGTCGGCGTGAGGTCGCCGGCCCTCTCGGCCGCGACCTGCGCCACCGCGTTCGCTGCGGCGTCGACCGCCGCCACGTCGGGCAGCGCCTCGGTGCCGACGACGAGCGCGGCGAGCTCGTCGAGGACGGCGTCGACCTTGCGCGCGTCCATCGCACCGTCGCGCAGCGCGGTCTCGACGGCGGGGAGCTCACCGAGGCCCGCGGCTCGTGAGACGAGCACCTGCGCGGCGGTGCGAGTGCTCGCCAGCGCCGAGGCGATCTCGTCGGCGAGCACGCCTGTCGCGTCATACCCGCGCGCGACGAGGTCGCGGACGGCGCGCGCCTGCGCGGCGAGGGCCACCCCGACGAGCTGCTGCCACCCGACGACCTGCTCGAGGAGCGCGATGTCGTCGGCATCGCCCGCCTGCATGGCCTCCAGGAGCGCCGCGAGCTCGGACGCGGTCGCCCCGGGTCTCGGGAACACCGGCGGATGGGCCGGCCACTCGACCAGCGTGCGGCCGGGCATGGACGCGCGCGTCGGCACCGATGTCTCCCGCACCGGACTCACCTCCTCCCCACTTCTCGAACAAGTGTTCCATCCAGCACGCACCCGCAAGGCCCCGGCGCGAGATCTGTGGACGGGCTGTCGCACCAGGCGTCACCCCGCGCACCACGAAGGGCCCCGACCGCCCGCAGGCGATCGGGGCCCTTCGTCGTCCGCAGACGCCCGGAAGGTCGACGTCAGCCCACCGCGACCGGCTCACGGCTCGCGACCGGGTCCTGCGCCTCGACGACCGTCACGGGCTCGTCGTCGGAGAACAGGTCCTCCACCGACGCGGACCGGTACCGCTCGAGGTCGAGGATGCCCTCGCGTCGTGCGACGACGGTCGGCACGAGCGCCTGGCCCGCGACGTTCACGGCGGTGCGGCCCATGTCGAGGATCGGGTCGATCGCGAGCAGCAGCCCGACGCCGGCGAGCGGCAGCCCCAGGGTCGAGAGCGTGAGCGTGAGCATGACGACCGCGCCGGTGAGACCGGCGGTGGCCGCGGACCCGACGACGGACACGAACGCGATGAGCAGGTAGTCCGTGACGGACAGGTCGATCCCGAAGATCTGGGCGACGAAGATCGCGGAGATGGCCGGGTAGATCGAGGCGCAACCGTCCATCTTGGTCGTCGCGCCGAGCGGCACGGCGAACGACGCGTACGAGGACGGCACGCCGAGGTTCCGCTCGGTGACGCGCTGCGTCACGGGCAGCGTGCCGACCGAGGACCGCGAGACGAACGCGAGCTGGATCGCGGGCCACGCGCCGCGGAAGAACGACAGCACGTGCAGCCCGTGCGCCCGCAGGATCACGGGGTACACGACGAGCAGCACGACGAGCAGCCCGGTGTAGATCGCGGCGGCGTAGGTGGCGAGCGGCGAGAGCAGGTCCCACCCGTAGGTGGCGACGGCCTTGCCGATGAGGCCGAGGGTCCCGAGCGGCGCGAGGCGGATGACCCACCACAGGACCTTCTGGACCACGGCGAGCGCGGACCGGTTGAACGCGAGGAACGGCTCGGCCGCCTTGCCGGTGCGCAGCGCGGCGATGCCGACGACGAGCGCGACGACGACGATCTGCAGCACGTTGAACGAGATCGACGTGCTCGCGGTGCCGTCCTCGACCTGGGTCGAGGCGCCGAGACCGAGGAAGTTGCCCGGGATCAGACCGTTGAGGAAGTCGATCCAGGAGCCGGTCCTGGTGGGCTCGCTGCCGGTGCTCGGGTCGAGGGTGGAGCGCGCGCCGGGCTGGAACAGCAGCCCGAGGCCGATGCCCACGGCGACCGAGATCGCGGCGGTGATGGCGAACCACAGCAGCGTCTGGCCCGCGAGGCGGGCGGCGTTGGTGACGTGCCGCAGGTTCGCGATGGACGCGACGATGGCGAGGAAGACGAGCGGCGGCACGATCGCCTTGAGCAGGGTGACGAACGACGCCCCGATGGTGTCGAGCGTCGTCGTCAGCCAGTTCTCGGAGCCGTCGGCGACGGGTCCCAGCCGGAGGGCGACCCAGCCGAGCAGCACGCCGAGGGCGAGGCCGAGCACCACCTGGACGGTGAAGGAGGGGAACCGCCGCCGCGTGCGGGCGGGCGGAAGGGTGGACGTGTCGGACACGTGGAGACCTTTCGAGGGCGCACGACGACGCGCGTCGTGCCGCGATCAGGGGGACGGCACCGGGGAGGGGCGGAGCCCGACGAAGGTGCGCGGGCCGCGAGGGCGCGGCGGGGAGGACCGACGCAGGAGGTCGGTGCGGGGGCGCGGGCGTGACGCCGGCGCGAGGAAGGGTCAGGCCGGGCGGGCCGGGCTCACCAGCTGCGTGCGCGGCGACAGAGCGCGCTGGCGACCAGGGACAGGTCGACGGCACGGCGCTCGGTCAGGTTCCACGCGCTCACGCGGAGCAGCTCCTCGGGGACGGGAGTTCGTCGAGAACTCGTCGGTCGCGTCTCGTCGTCCCAGGTCCGGGACGACAGCGCCCGTCGAGTGTACGACGACCGATTCATCCCACCAAAGAGCCAGGTCAGCCTGGCCGCACCGGCGTCCGCGCCGGCTCCTGGGCCTTCCCGACCCGCGAGTGCCCGCGGGAGTAGGTGAAGTAGATGACGAACCCGATCGCGAGCCACGCGACGAACCGCAGCCACGTCTCGACGGGCAGGTTGAGCGCGAGGTAGAGGCAGATGGCGGCCGAGGCGATCGGCAGCACCGGCACCCACGGCACCCGGAACGCGCGCGGCAGGTCCGGGCGGGTGCGCCGGAGCACGATGACCCCGATGCTGACCAGGACGAACGCCGACAGCGTCCCGATGTTGACCATCTCCTCGAGCACGCCCACGGGGGTCAGCCCGGCGACGACCGCGCACACCGCCGTGACGATCGCGGTGATGACCCACGGCGTGCGGAACGTCGGGTGGACCTTCGCGAGGCCGGGCGGCAGCAGGTGGTCGCGGCTCATCGCGAACATCACGCGGGACGCGCCGATCATGAGCGTCAGCACCACGGTGGTCAGCCCCGCGACCGCGCCCGCGGAGATCACGGTCGCCATCCAGTCCTGCCCGTGCACCTCGAACGCGTTGGCGAGGGCGGCCTCCGGGGACAGCTCGTCGAACGGCACCATCCCGGTCACGACGAGCGCGACCGCGCAGTACAGGACCGTGCAGATGAGCAGCGAGCCGATGATGCCGATCGGCAGGTCGCGCTTCGGGTTGCGGGTCTCCTCGGCGGTCGTCGCGACGACGTCGAACCCGATGTAGGCGAAGAACACGAGCGCCGCCCCGGCGAAGATCCCGCCCACGCCGAACGCGGCGGGCTCGATGCCGAGCATCGCCTGGAGCAGGGGCTGCGTGAGGCCGGAGGTGGTCTCGGTGGGCTGCGACGGGGGCACGAACGGCTCGTAGTTGGCCGCCGAGACGAACTGGATGCCCGCGAAGATCACGAACAGCACGATGAACAGCTTGATCCCGACGAGCACGAGGTTGACCCGCATGGACTCCTTGATGCCGATCGTGATGAGCCCGCCGAGCACGAGCACCAGCACGACCGCCGGCACGTCCACCACGCCGCCGTACCCGATCGACTCGGGGATGTCGAAGCCGACCTGGGACAGGAAGGTGCCGAGGTACGCGCTCCACCCCTGCGCGACGACGCTCGCGCCGAGGAACATCTCGAGCAGCAGGTCCCACCCGACGATCCAGGCGAGCAGCTCCCCGAGGCTCGCGTAGCTGAAGGTGTACGCGGAGCCGGACACCGGCACGGTGGACGCGAACTCGGCGTAGCACATCGCGGCGAGCGCGCAGCAGACCGCCGCGACCACGAACGACAGGACGATCGCCGGGCCGGCGGTCTCGTGCGCCGCGCGCCCGGTGAGCGTGAAGATGCCGGCACCGATGACGACGCCGACGCCGAAGACGATGAGGTCGAGCGGCCCGAGCGACCGCTTGAGCTGGTACTCGGGCTCGTCGGCGTCGGCCAGCGACTGCTCGATCGTCTTCGTCCGCAGCAAGCTCATGCGCCGTCTCCCTCGTCCGTCCGCCCCGCCGGCTGCGAGCAAGTCTGGCGCAGGCGACCCGCGTGCGCGCGGTGTCGGTGACCAGAATGTCCCAGGTCGCGCACCGCGAGAAGGGACGTCAGTCCGACGAGGTGCGGCGCTCCGCGATGTACGCGAGGCGCCGCAGCGACTCGGTGTTGCGCGCGCGCAGCACGGCCGCGCGCAGGGGCCGCGGCACGAGCGTGCCCGGACCTCGGACCGCGTCCTCGTCGATGCGGACCAGGCACCCGTCGCCGCTCGCCTTGACGCGGATCGAGATGGCGGCCTCCCCCGCGGGCCACCCGCGCGCCACGAGGTCGATGCCGTGCTCGGGGTCCCACGTGCGCACGTCGGTGACGTCGTCGAGGAGCGCGGGCCACAGGCCCACGGAGTGCTCGATCCGGGCTCCCTCGACGGGCCAGTCGGGGCTGACCGACCGGATCCGCGACGTCCCGACGACCCAGGCGGCGTAGCTCCAGCCGTCGGCGAGGACGTCGAGCACCGCGGCGGGTGCGCAGCTCATGCGTCGCACGACCGTGACCATGGTTCCCCCTCCGTCGCCGCCCCCCGTCCGAGGGTGGGGTCCATGGTGCGTCCCGCGCGCCGGTGCCGCGACCGGGAGCCGCTCGGCGCGCGAAACCGGCCGGGTGCAGGTAGGAACGACGACCATGGTGACGATCGGGTTCCATCACTCGCACGAGCAGGTCCACCCCGGCCGGCTGCTCGCCGCCGCGCAGCGCGCGCAGGAGGTGGGCTTCGACGCGGGCATGTGCTCGGACCACTTCGCGCCGTGGAGCGCGACGCAAGGCCACTCCGGGTTCGCGTGGTCGTGGCTGGGTGCTGCGCTCGCGACGACGAGCCTGCCGTTCGGCGTGGTCAACGCGCCCGGCCAGCGCTACCACCCCGTGATCGTCGCGCAGGCAGCGGCGACGCTCGCGGCGATGTTCCCGGGGCGGTTCTGGGTCGCGCTGGGCTCGGGCGAGAACCTCAACGAGCACGTCACCGGTGACGGCTGGCCCGCCAAGGGGGTGCGCGACGCCCGGCTGCGCGAGTGCGTCGGGGTGATCCGGGCGCTGCTCGCGGGCGAGGAAGTCTCGCACGACGGTCTGGTCCGCGTGGACCGCGCGAAGCTGTGGACGCTGCCCGACGAGCCGCCGAGGCTGGTCGGCCCCGCGGTGACACCCGCGACCGCGGCCGCCCACGCGCAGTGGGCCGACGGCCTCGTCACGGTGAACCAGCATCCGGAGCGACTGCGCGAGGTCGTGGGTGCGTACCGGGAGGCGGGCGGACGCGGCACGGTCGCGCTGCAGGTGCACGTGAGCTGGTCCCCGGACCCGGCGGAGGCGCTCGCGGTCGCGCGGGAGCAGTGGGGGGTGCAGGTGTTCGGGCCGCCGCTCGCGTGGGACCTCGACACCCCGGAGGCGTTCGACTCGCTCGCGCCGCACGTGTCCGACGACGCGGTGCGCGCGTCGGTGCTCGTGGAGCACGACCCGGCTCGGCTCGCGGACCGGCTCGCGGACCTCGTCGGGATCGGGTTCGACGCGGTCTACGTGCACCAGGTGGCGACCGACCCGCGGGTGTCGGACGACAAGCACCCCAGCGCCGCCCCGACGGCGACGCCGCGCGACGCGACGCTCGACCGCTTCCTCGACATGGCCGGCGAGCACCTGCTCCCGGCGCTGCGGGAGGTGCGCGCATGAGGGTCCGCGACACGGGCGACCTGTGGTGGAAGACCGCGGTGATCTACTGCCTGGACATCGAGACGTTCATGGACTGGGACGACGACGGCGTCGGCGACGTGCACGGCCTCACCCAGCGCATCGACCACCTCGCGGACCTGGGGGTCACGTGCCTGTGGCTCATGCCGTTCTACCCGACCGCGGACCGCGACGACGGCTACGACATCACGGACTTCCTGGGCGTGGACCCGCGGCTGGGCGACGTGGGTGACCTCGTCGAGCTGGTGCGCACGGCGCGCGACCGGGGCATCCGGGTGATCGCGGACCTCGTCGTGAACCACACGAGCGACCGGCACCCGTGGTTCCGCTCGGCGCGCCGGTCGAAGGACTCGCCGTACCGCGACTACTACGTGTGGTCGGCGACGAAGCCGCCGGACACGAGCGACCAGGTGGTGTTCCCCGACCAGGAGCAGGGCATCTGGACGCTCGACGAGGCGACGGGCGAGTGGTACCGGCACCGGTTCTACCGGCACCAGCCGGACCTCAACACCGCCAACCCCCGGGTGCGCGACGAGATCGCGAAGGTGGTCAGCTACTGGACGCAGCTCGGGCTGTCGGGGTTCCGGGTCGACGCGGTGCCGTTCTTCCTGGCGGACACCGCCAAGTCCCCGCACGACGACCTGGAGGACCCGCACGACTACCTGCGCGACCTGCGCTCGTTCCTCACGCGCCGCAACGGCGAGGCGATCCTCATGGGCGAGGTCAACCTCCCGTACGAGCAGCAGCGCCGGTTCTTCGGTGACGACGACGGGGACGGGACCGCGGACGGCACCGAGCTGACGCTGCAGTTCGACTTCGTCGGGATGCAGCAGCTGTACCTGTCGCTGGCCCGGCAGGACGCGCGCCCGCTCGCGACGACGCTCGCGGGGAGGCCGACCATCCCGCACGACGCGCAGTGGGCGACGTTCGTGCGCAACCACGACGAGCTGACGCTCGACAAGCTGTCCGACGACGAGCGTGCCGAGGTGTTCGCGGCGTTCGGCCCGGACCCGGACATGCAGCTGTACGGGCGTGGCCTGCGCCGACGGTTGCCCACCATGCTCGACGGCGACCCGCGGCACGTGCGGATGGTGTACTCGCTGCTGTTCTCGCTGCCGGGCACGCCGGTGCTGTTCTACGGCGAGGAGATCGGCATGGGCGAGAACCTCGCGGCCGAGGGTCGGCTCGCGGTGCGCACGCCGATGCAGTGGAACGAGGGGCACAACGGCGGGTTCAGCCGCGCGGCGCCGTCCCGGCTGCCGGGGCCGGTCGTCGAGGACGGGTACGCGCCCGTGCACGTCAACGTCGCGGCGCAGCGCCGCGACCCGGACTCGCTGCTGACGTTCGTCACGACGCTCGCGCACCGGTACCGGGAGTGCCCCGAGCTGGGGTGGGCGCGCGAGGTGGAGATCCTCGACCAGCCGCACGACTCGGTGCTCGCGCACCGGGTGACCTGGGGTGACGGGTCGATGGTCGCGCTGCACAACTTCGCGCCGCGCGCGGTCACGGTGCCGCTGCGCCTCCCCGACTGCGTGCCTGAGGACGACGGACCGGCGGTGCGGCTCGCGGACCTGCTGCAGGCGGGCGACACCGAGCTCGACGAGCGCGGCCGGGCCGAGCTCGAGCTGCCGGCGTACGGCTACCGGTGGCTGCGCGTGGTGCGGGACGGGGACCGCCGGCTCCTGTGAGGCGGCCCTGGAGGGCGGCACGGCGGCGGGCTCGGGCGTGAGCGACGAGACAGCCGAGCGACACGGTCCCGCCCCCGCGCCAGGCATATAGTGGACGCCGTGTCCATGAATTCGCCGCCGCGCCGCGGCCGACCCCGGTCGGCCGAGCGACGGCGCGCGGTCCTGGACGCCGCGGCGGAGCTCGCGCTCACCAGCGCGGCGCTGCCGACGATGGACGCGATCGCGTCCCGCGCGGGCGTCTCACGCACGACCCTCTACAAGTGGTGGCCCTCCACGGCGGCCGTGCTCCTCGAAGGGCTCCTCGAGCGCTTCCACACGAGCATCGAGTTCGACGACGACATGCCGGTGCGCGACGCGCTGACCGCGCAGGTCGACGCCCTGGTCCACCTGCTGCGCGACACCCCTGCGGGCGGGCTCATCCGCCAGCTCATGGCGGCCTCGATCAGCGACGCCGCGACGAGCACCGCGCTGCTCGACCAGTGGATGGAGCCGCGCCGACAGGCCGCCCTGCACCACGTGGCGCGCGGCGTCGCGGCGGGCGAGCTGCACGCCGGCACGGACCCCGACCTCGTCGTCGACGCGCTGTTCGCGCCCGCTTACCACAGGCTGGTGTGGGGGCACGCCCCGCTCGACGACGACCTCGCCGAGTCTGTGTGCGCCCTCGTCTGGCCCGCGATCGCCGTGCCCACCTCACGACCCGCGGCAGACCCCGCCGCACCACCGGCTCCAGACCGAGGAGAACACGCATGACCACCGTCGCGAAGAACATGGTCGACACGCTCGTCGCCTCCGGCGTGCAGCGCGTCTACGGCATCCCGGGCGACTCGCTCAACGGGTTCACCGACGCGCTGCGCGGATCGGGGATCGACTGGGTGCACGTGCGCCACGAGGAGGCCGCGGCGTTCGCGGCGGGTGCCGAGGCGGCTCTCACCGGTGAGCTCGCGGTCTGCGTCGGCTCGTGCGGCCCGGGCAACCTGCACCTCATCAACGGCCTGTTCGACGCGCAGCGCTCGGGCGTCCCGGTACTCGCGATCGCCGCGCACATCCCCACCTCCGAGATCGGCTCCGGGTACTTCCAGGAGACCCACCCGCAGGAGCTGTTCCGCGAGTGCTCCGTGTACGTCGAGTACGCGGCCTCCCCCGTCCAGATGCCGCGCGTCATGCGCGCCGCGATGCAGGCCGCGGTGGAGAAGAAGGGCGTCGCCGTCGTCGTCATCCCCGGCGACGTCGCGCTCGCCGACGCGCTCGACGAGACCGCGACCGCCGTGCGCGCGTCGCGGCCGCGCATCATCCCGTCCGACGACGAGCTCGCGCAGGCCGCGCGGCTCCTCGACGAGGCGAAGCGGGTGACCATCCTCGCCGGCGCCGGCACCGAGGGTGCGCACGCCGAGCTCATCGCGCTCGCCGACACGCTCGGCGCGCCCATCGTGCACACGCTGCGTTCCAAGCACTTCGTCGAGCACGACAACCCGTTCGACGTCGGCATGACCGGGCTGCTCGGCTTCGCGTCCGGGTACAAGGCCATGGAGTCGTGCGACACCCTGCTCATGCTCGGCACCGACTTCCCGTACCAGCCGTTCCTGCCCGAGAAGGCCAAGGTCATCCAGGTCGACATCCGCGGCGAGCGGCTCGGCCGCCGCGCACACCTGGAGCTCGGCCTCGTCGGCGACGTCCGCGAGACGCTCCTGGGCCTGCAGCCGCTGCTGCGCCGGCACGACGACCGCGGACACCTCGAGGAGGCGCTCGCGCACTACGCCAAGACGCGCACCAAGCTCGACGACCTCGCGACCCCGCGCAAGGGTGACCAGCCCCTGCACCCCCAGTACGTCGCGAGGCTGATCGACGAGATCGCGTCCGACGACGCCGTGTTCATCCCGGACGTCGGCTCGCCCGTCATCTGGGCCGCCCGCTACCTCACGATGAACGGCAGGCGCCGCGTGATCGGCTCGTTCATCCACGGCTCGATGGCGAACGCGCTCCCCCAGGCCGTGGGTGTCGCCGCGTCGCACCCCGGCCGGCAGGTCGTCGCGATGTCCGGCGACGGCGGGGTCGCGATGCTCCTCGGCGAGCTCCTGACGTTCACGCAGAACAAGCTCCCGGTGAAGATCGTCGTGTTCAACAACGCGTCCCTCAACTTCGTCGAGCTCGAGATGAAGGCCGCCGGCTTCGTCACGAGCGCGACCGACCTCGAGAACCCGTCGCTCGCCGCGATCGCCGAGGCCGCGGGCCTCAAGGCGTTCCGCGTCGAGCGGTCCAAGGACCTGCGCAAGGCGCTGGAGGAGGCGTTCGCGTACGACGGCCCGGCGTTCGTCGACGTCGTGACCGAACGGCAGGAGCTCACCATCCCGCCGTCGGTCAAGCTCGAGCAGGCCAAGGGCTTCGCGCTCTACGCGCTGCGCACGCTACTGTCTGGCCGCGGCGACGAGCTGCTCGACCTCACCCGGGCCAACCTGCGCCAGGTGTTCTGACCCGCCGGTGGGCGCCGCCACCACCGGTGCCCACCCTGGGAGCGCCATGCGTCACCGTCTCGCCGCGGCCGCGGCCGCGGCCTGTGTCCTGCTGCTCGCGGGCTGTGCGTCCGCCCAGGACGCGTCCCCGAAGAACGCTCCCGGTCACTCGCTCACGCGTGACCGGCAGACCCCGGCACCCCGGCCGACGTCGACCCCTGCCCGCACCCTCGTCATCGAGCCGCTGAGGGGAGCCGGCTCACGCGTGAGCGTGAAGTCGCTGGGCTTCGACGTCCCCGCCGGCTGGGTCGTCGACCGCGTCGACGACCCGGCCGGTGAGGTCCGGCACCTGCGCCCCGCCGAGGCCGAGACGCCGCTCGCGTCGGTGATGGCGTGGGACATCTCAGGTGGCGGGGCGCAGACCGTGCGGGCCGCGATCGACCGCGTCCCGACGGACTGGGGCCCCGATGCGCTGGTCCACGAGGTCGGCGTGGCGTGGGAGGGCATGCCGTCGGCGCGTGCGGCCATCGTGACCTACGAGGCGGGGCCTCCCGACGAGGGACTGTGGCAGGTCCTGGTGCTCGCGGTGCACGACCGGCGCGAGACGGCGGCCGCGCTCATCCAGATCGCCGCCCCGGCGGGCGACCTGAAGACGTCGACGGCGTTCGACGTCGTGCGCTCGGTGCGCTGGGACCCCTGAGACCGGCGCTAGCCTCGCTGCGTGAGGCCCACCGCCCGCCCGCTGCGTGAACGGTGGCGCGCCGTCCCGTGGCTGCTCACACGCGCGCCACGGTGGGCCCGCGCGGTCCTCGGTGTCGCGCTGCTCGCGCTCGGGCTGTTCCTCGTCGTGCGACCGCTCACGGCGGTGAGCGTGCTCGGGCTGTTCGTGGGGCTGAGCGCGATGGTGTCGGGCGTCGCGGACCTGCTCGACCGTGGGTCGGGCCGCTGGTCGTAGCTCGGGGGCGCGCTGTGGGTCGTCGGTGGCCTGCTCGTGACGGTGTGGCTCGGGCGCGACGTCGATCTCCTGGCCACCGTCCTGACCGGCCTGGCCGTCGCCCGCGACCAGCCGATCCTGCGCACGTCACGCACCGTGGGCGTGATCGGGGACCGGCTGCGCGAGAACGTGCCGACGGGACCGTGGCGGGCGCCGCTGTTCGTCGGGCACGGCACGGCCGACTCGATCGTCCCCTACCGGCTCACACGCGAGTACGTGCCGCTGGCGTGCGCGGCCGGCGCGACGCTCGAACTGCGCTCCTACGAGGGCGCCTCGCACCTGGACGTGCTCCAGCCACCCTCGGGCCTCCCCCACGACCTGGTCGCCTGGACCAGCGCCCGCCTCGCGGGCGAGGACGCGCCGACCTCCTGCTGACGACGACGCGCGCTCAGACCCGGACGACGACCTTCCCGCGCACGTGCCCGGACGCGCTCGCCTCGTGCGCGGCCGCGGCGTCGGCAAGGTCGAACACCTGCGCCACCTCCACACCGACCTTGCCGTCGTCGATCAGCGCGCCGAGCGCGGCCAGGTCCGCGGAGTCGGGTCGCACCCACACGTAGTGCCCGCCGAGCTCGTCCCGCGCCTTCGCGTCGACGATCGAGGCGATCGTCCCGCCCGCGCGCAGCACCGACGGCGCGGTCGCGACCGCGTCCGGGCTCCCGTAGTCGAGGACCACGTCGACGCCGTCGGGGGCGAGGGCGCGCACGCGCTCGACGAGCCCGTCACCGTAGGTCACGGCCTGCGCGCCCAGCGCCCGCAGGTACTCGTGGTTCGCCTCGGACGCGGTCCCGACGACCGTGGCGCCCAGCGCCGCCGCGATCTGCACGGCGAACCCGCCGACACCGCCGGCCGCCGCATGCACGAGGACCGTCTGACCGGCCGTGACACCCGCCCGCCGGATCGACTGGTACGCCGTCAGACCCGCGAGCGGGACCGCGGCCGCCTCCTCGAACGACAGCGTCGTGGGCTTGCGGGCCAGGGTGCGCACCGGCGCCGAGACGTACTCGGCGAACGTGCCGCCGTGCACCCAGTCCTTGCGCACGTAGCCGAAGACCTCGTCGCCCACCTGAAGCTCGGGTGTGTCGAGGCCGACGCTCTCGACGACGCCCGCGACGTCCCAGCCCGGCACGACCGGGAAGCGCACGTCCATGATCGCGTCGAGGTAGCCCTGCCGGAGCTTCCAGTCGACGGGGTTGACCGACGCGGCCCGCACGCGGACCAGCACGGTGTCGGCGCCGACCTTGGGGGTCGGCTGCTCGGTGAGCTCGAGGACGTCAGCGCCGCCGTAGCGGGAGTAGGTGATCGCTCGCATACGAGTCCCAGCCCCGCGGGCCGCCCGGGTATTCCGGGACGTGCGGCACGTGGGCCCGCGCACGCGCCAGACGCATCGCGTTGACGATGACGACGAGGACGGAGACCTCGTGCACGAGCATCCCCGCGGCCATGGTGACCCCGCCCGCCAGCACGCCCGCGAGCAGGAGCGCCACCGTGCCGACGGCGATCGCGATGTTCTGCCGCATGACCCGCACGGTCCGTCGCGCGAGCCGGACCGCGGCGGGCAGCGCGAGCAGGTCGTCGGTCATGAGCGCGACGTCGGCGGTCTCGATCGCGACGGCGGTGCCGGCCGCACCCATCGCGACGCCCACGTCGGCAGCCGCGAGCGCCGGGGCGTCGTTGACGCCGTCACCGACCATCGCGACGGTGTGGCCCGCGGCCCGGAGCGCCGCGACGGCGGCGAGCTTGTCGTCGGGCAGGAGCTCCGCGCGGACCTCGTCGACGCCGAGGCGTGACGCGACGGCCCGGGCGACCGGGCCGACGTCGCCCGTGAGCATGACGACGCGGGTGATCCCCGCGTCGTGCAGCGCGCCGACCAGGAGCTCGGCGTCGGGTCGCACCTCGTCGGCGAGCGCGACGAGCCCGACGACGCGACCGTCGAGGGTCACGACGGCCGGCGTACGGCCCAGCGCCGCGAGCCGGGCCACCTCGGTGCGTGCGTACGCCAGGTCCGCGGGCGCCTCGTCGGCGACGAGGCGCAGGTTCCCCACGGCGACGCGCCGGCCGTCGACCCACGCGACGACACCCTTGCCCGGGACGGGGACGGTCCGCTCGGGCAGGCCGGTGACGGGCCGGCCTGCCTCGGCGGCCGCCTCCAGCACGGGCGGTGCGAGCGGGTGCTCGGAGCCGGCCTCGGCGCGCGCCGCCCACGCCAGGACCTCGTCGGCCGTGACGTCCGCCACGAGCGCGACCACGTCGGTGACCCGCGGCCGGCCGCGTGTGAGCGTGCCGGTCTTGTCGAGCGCGACCGCGTCGACCCGGGCGGCGGTCTCGAGGTGCTCGCCGCCCTTGACGAGGATCCCGTCGCGCGCGCCGCGGCCCACGCCGGCGACCACCGCGACGGGGATCGAGATCACCAGCGCCCCGGGGCAGCCGATGACGAGCAGCGTGAGTGCGAGGCCGACGTCGCGCGTCAGCACGCCGGCGAGCACCGCGCCGACGACGACGGCGGGCGTGTACCAGGCGGAGAAGCGCTCCATGAACGTCTGGGTGGGCGCCTTCGCGTCCTGCGCCTCCTCGACCCGGTGGATGATGCGGGCGAGGGTCGTGTCCGCGCCGACGCCCGTGGCCCGCACGTGCAGGACGCCGCTGTGCGACACGGTGCCCGCATAGACCGCGTCGCCGGGGCCCTTCTCCGCGTGGATGGACTCCCCGGTGATCGCGGACTCGTCGAGCGCACCGGCGCCTGCGACGACCACACCGTCCACGGGGACCCGCGAACCGTTCCTGACGAGGACCTCCTCGTCGCGGCGCACGGACTCGGCCGGCACCTCGACCGGCACCCCGTCCCGCAGCACGAGTGCACGCTCGGGTGCGACCGCGACGAGGTCGGCGAGCGCGGACCGGGTGCGCCGCAGCGTCGCGGCCTCGAGCGCGTGGCCCAGCGCGAACAGCCACGTGACGGCCGCGGCCTCCCAGAGCTCCCCCAGGACGAGCGCACCGGCCGCGGCGACGGTCACGAGCAGCTCGATCGCGAGCATCCGCACCGCGAGCGCCCGCACGGCCCGCACCGCGATCGGCAGGCCGGCGACCAGCGCCGCGACGAGCAGGAGCACGTCGGAGGCGACGAGCACGGGCGAACCGGCGGCCTCGTCGTGCGCACCGAACGGGTTGACGCCCTGGCTCCAGGACAGGACGACCGCGGCCGCGACGAGCGGGCCGGCGAGCGACGGCACCGCCCACGGGCTGCGCAGGCGGGCAGGGACGGACGGCATGGTGTCTCCTCGCTGATCGTCGACGGGGGCGGGTGGGTCAGACGGCGGCCGGCGTCGCCCGGTAGCCGGCCTTCGCGATGGCACGGACGACCGCGTCGCTCGTCGCGACGGCCGGGTCGTGGTCGACCTCGACGCGTCCGGACGCGAACCGCACCGCGACGTGCTCGACACCGGGCAGCCGCCCGACCTGCTTCTCGATCGCCGCGACGCACGAGGGGCAGCTGAAGCCCTCGGCGCGGAACACCGAACGGGTGGTGGTGGTGCTCGTCATGGCGGACGTCCTCACTGGTCTCGTGGTCGAGCCCCTCTCGACCTGACCAGCACGCTAGGCAGCGGCCGCGCGCACCTCCATGACGCACGTCAGTTGTCCGCAGACCCGTCCGGTGCGCCTGCGGGATACTGCTCGCGAGCAGTCCCGACGAGACCCGCGGAGGGCGTGGAGCCATGGCACCCGGCGGTGAGCGGCGCACCATCCCGCTGCGGGAGGTCGTCCTGCCGCACCAGTGCCCACGGCCCGTGCGGATGGACGTGCTGTCCCGCACCCCGTACTTCGCCGGGCTCGACCCGGACGCGCTCGACGGCATCGACCGGCGCATGCGCGCGCGGACGGTGCGCGCGCACGAGCACGTGTACGTCGCGGGCGAGCCCGCGGACGCGCTGTACGTCGTCGCGCAGGGTGCCGTGTCGCTCGCCCACGTCACCGAGGACGGCGCGCCGACGCTCACCGACGTGCTCGTGCCGGGCGAGCTGTTCGGCGCCATGGGCACGCTCGGTGAGCCGGTCCACCTGCAGACCGCCACGGCGCTCGTCGACACGTGCGCGTTGCGCATCGGGCAGGACGACTTCCGTGCGGTGCTGCGCGAGCGGCCCGTCGTCGCGCTGCGCGTGCTCGACGACGTCGCCGCCC
>NZ_BJLP01000048.1 GCF_006538705.1 Cellulomonas uda | reverse complement strand
CCCGCGCTCGCGGGTCTGCCGACGTTCGAGCCGCTCGTCGAGGCGGTGGCCGCAGCGCAGCGCGCGGGCGCGCTGTCGCGCGAGGTGTCCGTGCCCAGCCTCGCGCGGACCGTCTGGGCGGTCCTGCACGGGCTCGCCGTGCTCGAGGCGCGCGGCGGACTGGTGAAGCTCGGGCTGCACGAGACGCACGACGCGCTCGTAGGGGAGGCGCTCGCGGTGATGCTGCGATGACGGCGCCGTGTCCGTGCGAGGCCGAGGGTCGACGAGACGCGATATGTCTTGACCGTCCCTGCAACGCGATATAGCGTGATTGTTCGACAAGATATATCGCGAAGAGGAGTGCTCTCATGGCCACCGAGTCCTGGGTCGTCGCCGGCCCGCAGATCATCGAGGTCGAGAACGTCACGTCGCTGCGGGTGCAGCTCGTCGGAGGACGCGTCGACGTCGTCGCGCACGACGAGCCGGGCGCGCGCATCGAGGTGCACTCCGTCGACGGCCGCCCGCTCGAGATCGGGCTGGCCGACGGCGAGCTGCGTCTGGGCTACAGCTTCACGCTCACCGGGTGGGACGGCTTCCTCGAGAAGTTCCGCAACTTCCGGGACAAGGACCGTGCCGACGTGCACATCGCGATCCCGCGGTCGGTCGCCACGAAGCTCGGCACGGTCAGCGCCGACGGCCTGCTCGTGGGCGTGCTCGAGGACTCGTCGGTCTCGACGGTCTCCGGCTCGCTCGTCACCGACGGCACGCGCGGCCGCCTGTCCGCCAACACCGTCTCGGGCGAGGTCGTCGTGCGCGACCACGGCGGGCCGATCAAGCTCAACTCCGTCTCGGGTGAGCTCGCGGCGTCCGGCGAGCTGTCGCTCGTCCAGGCCAACACGGTCTCGGGCGCGCTGTCGCTCGACGTGACGACGGGCTCGTCGTCGGTCACCGCCACGACGGTCTCGGGCGACGTCACGGTCCGGCTGCCGGAGGGCAAGGGCCTGCACGTCAAGGCGCACTCGATCTCGGGCCGCCTCGTCGTCGACGGCGAGGAGCACAAGGGCTCGAGCGCCGGGCAGCGCCGCGTGGACCTCGCGACCGGCGACGGCGCGTGCTACGTCTCGGCGAGCACGGTGAGCGGCCACGTGACGGTGCTGCGCGGCGAGGTGGCCCGATGATGGCGCCGGTGTTCGCGCACGGCCAGCTGCGCCTGTACCTGCTCTCGCTGCTCGAGTCGGGGCCCAAGCACGGCTACGAGCTCATCACGGCGCTCTCTGACCGGTTCGGGGGCACGTACCGCCCGAGCGCGGGCACGATCTACCCGCGTCTCGCCCGCCTCGAAGAGGAGGGGCTGGTCACCCGGTACGACGAGGAGCGCAAGAGCACCTACGCGCTCACGGAGGCCGGGTATGCCGAGCTCCAGGCGCGGCGCGGGGACCTGGCCGACCTCGAGCAGGGCATCGCCGAGACGGTGCGCGAGCGCGCGTCGCAGGTCCGCGAGGACGTGCGCGGCACGATGCACGGCCTGCGGGCCGACCTCGCCGCGGCGGCGCAGCAGGCGCGCGACCAGGCGGGCCAGGCGCCGCACGCCGACCAGCACGCGTCGTCGCACGTGCACCGGGTCGAGGCCGAGCAGCTCCTCTCGCGGTTCCGGGACGAGGTGCGCGCCGAGCTGCGGCGCGCGGACGCGGCGGGGCAGGTCGAGCGGCTCACGGTCGACACGCTGCGGACCGTGCTCGACACCGCGTTGGCCGCGGTGCGCTCGACCCTGCGGTGAGGTGCGGCCGTGCTGCCCGCGGGCCGGCGGCCCGCACCGCTGCTCCTGCTGTCGCTCGCGGTGCTCGCGTCAGGCCGCGTCGTCCGGGAGCCCGAGCCAGGTGTGCCAGCCCGTGTGCAGGACGAGCCAGGCCATGAGCCCGTACCCGGCCTGCCCGGGCAGGAGCCCGTCGCCGGAGGCCAGGTCGGCGAGCCACTGCTCGTGCGCGGCCAGCGGCGCGTAGGTGTCGACGTAGGGCACCCGGCGGCGGGTCGCGACGTCGCCGAACGCGGCCGACAGCTCCGCGAGCCGGTCGCCGTCCGTAGCCGCGCCCGGCGGCGGTCCGACGACGAACGCGGGCAGCCGCCGCTGCTCGGCGACGTCCAGGACGTTGGCCAGGTTGAGGCGGCTGCGGGCGAGCGAGAGGCCCGCGGCCAGGTCGTGGCGGCCGAGGCCGATGACCAGGCGCGTGTCGACGTCGGGCGTGAGCCGGCGCGCGACCTCGTCCTCCCAGCGGTGACCGAGCTCGGTCGTCGTCTCGCCCGGGACGGCGAGCGTCAGGACCGTGAGCCGGTCGTCCGTACGGGTGCGGGCGGCGACGCGCCCGACCCAGCCGAGCGCCTTGGGGTCGCCGGCGCCCGCGACGAGCTCGTCGCCGACCATCACGAGCCGTAGCTCTCCCACGGGTCCTCCTGTCCGTCGTGCCGGCGCTCATCCTCCCAGCGCGGGAGGCGTGGCACGGCGAGAACGACGGGCGAGTCGCGGACCCGTGGGGAGCGCCCGGCGGCGAACCGGGTCAGAACGGGTGGCTGGGCAGGCCGTGTGCGGTGTCCGACCAGGAGGTCCGGGACGCCGGGGGTCGCCGCGAGCCGAGGCCGTCGCGGCGGAGCAGGAACGCGAGGCGGAACGCCGTCCAGACGGCCAGCGCCACCAGCAGGAGCAGCGGTGCGTTCGGGCTCGTCGTCGACCACGACCTGAGCGCCACGAGGACGTCTCCTGACCCACCGCGACGAGAGCCCCGCCCCGGCACGCAGGGTCGGGGCTCTCGTCGTCCGTGGACGCGGCTCGCGCCGGGCTCAGCGCGCGAACGCCTCCTCGACGAGCGTCGCCTGCTGCGCCTGGTGCTTCTTGGCGGTGCCGGTCGCCGGCGACGCCGACTCCGGCCGCGACACCGCACGCAGCGGGCGGCCCAGCAGCTGCGGGAGGTGCATCGACAGGTACGGCCACGGGCCCTGGTTGTGCGGCTCGTCCTGCACCCACACGAGCTCCGCGCCGTCGAACGGCGCGAGCGCCGTGGAGATCGACGCCTCGTCGAGCGGGTAGAGCTGCTCGAGGCGGACGATCGCCGTCTGCTCGTCGCCGGACTTCACGCGGTGCGCGAGCAGGTCCCAGTACACCTTGCCCGAGCACAGCAGGACGCGCGTGACCTGCCCGGCCTTGGCCTCCGCGAGCTCGTCGCGGATCGCGGGCCGCCACGTGCCGGTCGTGAAGTCCGCGACCGGCGAGGACGCCGACTTCAGCCGGAGCATGGACTTCGGCGTGAACACCACCAGCGGCTTGCGCGGCCGTGCGTACGCCTGGCGGCGCAGCAGGTGGAAGTACGACGCGGGGGTCGACGGTTGCGCGATGACCATGTTCTCCTGCGCCGCGAGCTGCAGGAAGCGCTCGATGCGCGCCGACGAGTGGTCCGGTCCCTGGCCCTCGTAGCCGTGGGGGAGCAGCAGCACGACGGACGAGCGCTGCGCCCACTTCTGCTCGGCCGACGAGATGAACTCGTCGATCACGGTCTGCGCGCCGTTCACGAAGTCGCCGAACTGCGCCTCCCACAGCACGAGCGCGTCGGGGCGCTCGACCGAGTAGCCGTACTCGAAGCCGAGGCACGCGTACTCCGAGAGCGACGAGTCGTACACCCAGAACTTGGCCTGGTCGCCCGACAGGTACAGCAGCGGCGTCCACTCCGCACCCGTCTCACGGTCGTGCAGCACCGCGTGCCGCTGCACGAACGTGCCGCGGCGCGAGTCCTGCCCCGCGAGGCGCACGGGCGTGCCCTCGACGAGCAGCGAGCCGAACGCGAGGATCTCGCCGAAGCCCCAGTCGATCCCGCCCTCGCGCGACATGGCCTCGCGCTTCTCGAGCAGCTGCTGGAGCTTGGGGTGGACGGTGAAGCCCTCGGGCGGGCGCACGTGCGCCTGACCGATCCGCTCGAGCACCGACGCCGGGACGGCCGTCTGCCAGCCGACCATGACGCCCGCGTCCTCGAGCTGCGACTCGGGACGCTCGAGGCCGGCGACGGCCTCGGCGGTGGGCGCCGCGGCCGCCCAGCCGTCCTCGCGCGTCTCGGCGAACACGCGCTCGAGCTGCGACTGGTAGTCGCGCAGGGCCTGCTCCGCCTCGTCGATCGTGATGTCGCCGCGCGCCACCAGCGTCTCGGTGTACAGCTTGCGCACCGAGCGCTTCGCCTCGATGAGGTTGTACATGAGCGGCTGCGTCATCGACGGGTCGTCGCCCTCGTTGTGCCCGCGGCGGCGGTAGCACAGCATGTCGATCACCACGTCGCGGTCGAACTGCTCGCGGTACTCGAACGCGAGCTCCGCGGCACGCACCACGGCCTCGGGGTCGTCGCCGTTCACGTGGAACACCGGGACCTGCAGGCCCTTGACCACGTCGGTCGCGTACTGCGAGGAGCGCGACGACGACGGGCCGGTGGTGAACCCGACCTGGTTGTTGATGATGACGTGGATGGTGCCGCCCGTGCGGTACCCGCGCAGCTGCGCGAGGTTGAGCGTCTCGAACACCACGCCCTGACCCGCGAACGCCGCGTCGCCGTGGACCAGGATCGGCAGCACGGAGAAGCCGTCGCCACCGAGGTCGATCCGGTCCTGCTTGGCGCGCACGATGCCCTCGAGCACCGGGTCGACCGCCTCGAGGTGCGACGGGTTCGCCGCGAGGTACACCTTGGTCGTCGCACCCGACTCCGCCGTGAAGACGCCCTCGGTGCCGAGGTGGTACTTCACGTCGCCCGAGCCCTGCACCGACTTCGGGTCCTGGTTGCCCTCGAACTCGCTGAAGATCTGCGCGTACGACTTGCCGGCGATGTTCGCGAGCACGTTGAGGCGGCCGCGGTGCGCCATGCCGATCGCGACCTCGTCGAGGCCCGAGTCGGCCGCGCGCGACAGGATCGCGTCGAGCAGCGGGATCACCGACTCGCCGCCCTCGAGCGAGAACCGCTTCTGGCCCACGTACTTCGTCTGCAGGAAGGTCTCGAACGCCTCGGCCGCGTTGAGGCGGCGCAGGACGCGCAGCTGGTCCTCGCGCGGCGTGCGGGCCCAGCCCGACTCGAGCCGCTCCTGCAGCCAGCGGCGCTGCCGCGGGTCCTGCAGGTGCATGTACTCGACGCCCGTGGTGCGGCAGTACGAGTCGCGCAGCAGCCCCAGGATGTTGCGCAGCGTCTCGCGCGACCGGCCCGTGAAGCCGCCCGTGGGGAACGTGCGGTCCAGGTCCCACAGCGTGAGCCCGTGGTTCTGGATGTCCAGGTCCGGGTGCTTGCGCTGGCGGTAGGCGAGCGGGTCGGTGTCGGCCATGAGGTGGCCGCGGGAGCGGTACGCGTGGATGAGCTCCGCGATGCGCGCGGGCTTGGCGGCCTCGGCGTCCGGGTCGCTCGGGGTGTCGCGCACCCAGCGCACGGGCTCGTAGGGGACCCGCAGCGCCGCGAACACGCGGTCGTAGAAGCCGTCCTCGCCGAGGAGCTTGCGCGACAGGATGCGCAGGAAGTCGCCCGACTGCGCGCCCTGGATGATGCGGTGGTCGTACGTGCTGGTGATCGTGAGCACGCGCGAGACGCCGAGCGCGTTGAGCCGGTCGTCGGACGTCCCCTGGAACTCCGCCGGGTACTCCATCGCGCCGACGCCGATGATGGCGCCCTGCCCCTGCATGAGGCGCGGCACGGAGTGGACCGTGCCGATGGTGCCGGGGTTGGTGAGCGAGATCGTCGTGCCCGCGAAGTCGTCGACCGTGAGCTTGCCCGCGCGGGCGCGCCGCACGACGTCCTCGTACGCGCTCCAGAACTGCGCGAAGTCGAGGGTCTCGGCCTTCTTGATCGAGGGCACCAGGAGCTGGCGCGTGCCGTCCGGCTTGGCGAGGTCGATCGCGAGACCCAGGTTGACGTGCGCGGGCTGCGTGACGCCGGGCTTGCCGTCGACGAGCGTGTACGCCGCGTTCATCGCCGGCATGTCCTTGAGCGCCTCGACGAGGGCGAACCCGATGAGGTGCGTGAACGAGATCTTGCCGCCGCGCCCGCGCTGCAGGTGGTTGTTCACGACGATGCGGTTGTCGACCATCAGTTTGGCCGGGACGGCGCGCACCGACGTGGCGGTCGGGACCTCGAGCGACGACTCCATGTTGGTGACGACGCGCGCGGCGGGGCCGCGCAGCTTCTGCACGTCGTCCGTCGCCTCGGGGCCCTCGGCGCGCGACGGCTTCTGCGCGACCGACGCGTACGGCGCGGTCGCGGGCTGCGCGGTCGCGACGGGGGAGGCCCCGTCCGCCGTGGCGGCCTGCGCGGGGACCGCACGGGCCGCGGCCTGCGCGGCCACCTGTGCCGACGCCTGCGCGGCGGCCTGCGCGGACGGCTGTGCCGACGCCTGTGCCGGCGTCTGTGCCGACGACTGGGCGGGTGGGGCCGCGGGGGCCGGTGCCGCCGGCTGGGGCGTCCGGTCGGCGGGCGGTGCCGCGGCGGCGGTCCCGCCGTTGCTCGTCACCCCGTTCGCCGCCCGGTCGTCCGACCTCTCGTCGGGCTTGTACCCCTCGAAGAAGTCCCACCACGCGGGGTCCACCGCGTTCTTGTCCTGGAGGTACTGCTCGTACAGCTCGTCCACGAGCCACTCGTTCGCGCCGAATACGGCACGGATCGAGTCAGGCTCCGCCTTCTGGGACACGCGAGGATCGCCCACTTCCGCTGCGGCCCCGCAGGACCGCGTCGACGCCGGTTCTGTCGATGACAACATTACGTGTTCCGGGACCTTCGGCCCGATGGTGGCCCGCCGCCGTGGGCCCTCGTCGGACCCCGCGCGGACGGCGGCCCGGGGTGCGGGTCAACGACGGGCAATGGCGCGCCGTCGTGCAGGGCAAGGCCGCTCCTCCCGGAGGCGAAGGAGCGCCGTGCACGGCCCTCGCACCGGTAGGAACCTGCCTGCTGCAGGTCACGTCGCCGACCGTGGTCCGTCCGGGTGAACCGCGACACGTCCACGCCCGCTCATCTCACGATGTGGACGGGCGTCCGATGTGCACCCGGCCGCCGTCGCGCGCGCCGTCAGGTGATGTCGCGGCGCAGCGTCGTCGCGCGCCCGACCAGCGACAGGACCGCGACGTACGCGAGCATCACGAGCAGCCCCTGCCACGCCGTGAGCAGGCCCCCGGTCATGCCGGCCGAGGCGTAGAATGACCCGCCCGAGATCGCCTCGCCCGCAGCGCCCGGCAGGTACGCCGCGACGTCTCCGCCCCACGAGGTCTGGCCCAGCGCGACGCGCGCGATCGGCTCGACGAACTGCGTGAACGCCAGCGCGCCGACGACCACCGCGACCTGGCTGGTGACGACCGTCCCGACCGCCACGCCGAGCAGCGCCCACAGCGCGAGCGCGAGCGTCGACAGGCCCAGGGTGCGCCACGTGCTCGCCTCGCCGAGGAACGTCGGCTCGCCGAGCAGCGCCAGCACGCCACCGCCCGCCGCGACGCACGCGAGCGTGCCGGCCAGGCCGTACACGAGTCCCAGCGCGCCGCCCGAGAGGAGCTTCGCGCCGAGGACCACACCGCGGCGCGGCTCGGACAGGTAGGTCGGGGTGAGCGTGCTGTGCCGCACCTCGGAGGGGTACGACAGGCCGCCGACGACGAGCGGGAACACGTACCCGAGCGAGACGGCGATCGTGTAGACCGTGCGCACGACCTCCTGGGGCGAGAGCGTGACCTCGTCGCCCGTGCCGCTCGTCGCCTGGCCCTGGCTCAGCACCCAGCCCATCGCACCGGCGATGAACGCCATGTAGACGACCATCGTGAGCAGGAGGATCCACCACAGGCGCGTCGTGACGAGCTTGCGGTACTCGGCCACCACCGCGGCGCGCATCAGGCGGCCCCGTCCAGGCGAGCGGGCGCCGGTGCGCCGGCGGGTGGCTGCTCCGCGCCGGGTGGCGGGGCGGTGAGCTGGAGGAACACGTCCTCGAGCCCGACGTCGCGGGCCTGGAGACGGTGCAGCTCGACACCCGCGCCGAACGCGGCCGCGCCGACCGCGGGCGTGTCCACGTCGAGCAGGACGTACGTCGCGCCGTCCGGGCCGCGCCGGACGTCGTCGACCGCCCACCCGCCGGCCGCGACGAGCGCGTCGAGCGCCGCCGCGTCGGGCGAGGCCACCTCGACGCGCCGGCGCGCGAGGCGCGCGAGCTCGCCCAGCGGCGACGCGTGCACGAGCCGCCCTCGGGCGATGATCACGACGTCGTCGACGGTCTGCTCGACCTCGGACAGCACGTGGCTCGACACCAGCACGGTGCGGCCCTCGTGCGCGAGCGCGCGCAGGAAGCCGCGCAGCCACGCGATGCCCTCGGGGTCGAGGCCGTTCGCGGGCTCGTCGAGCAGGAGCACGGGCGGGTCGCCCAGGAGCGTGGTCGCGAGCGCGAGCCGCTGGCGCATGCCGAGCGAGAACCCGCCGACCCGGCGCTGCGCGACCGCGGACAGGCCGACGAGCGCGAGGACCTCGTCGGCGCGCGTGTCGGGCACGCCGACCTGAGGTGCGAACACGCGCAGGTGGTCGCGGGCCGTGCGGCCGGGGTGGAAGCTCGCGGCCTCGAGCGCCGCGCCGACGACGTGCGCGGGGCGGGCGATCTCGGCGTACCGGCGGCCGCCGACCGTCGCGGTGCCGCTGGTCGGGGACACGAGGCCGAGCAGCATGCGCAGGGTCGTGGTCTTGCCGGCGCCGTTGGGGCCCAGGAAGCCGGTGACGCGGCCCGGGCGCACCTCGAAGTTGAGGTCGTCGACCGCGCGCACGGCGTGGGGACCCGAGCCGAACGTCTTGGTGAGGTGCTCGACGCGGACCGTGCGGTCGTCGTCCGGCGTCGAGGTGCTCGTCGGTGTGCTGGTGGGGCCAGGCTGCATGTCGTCCAACCTACAGTTCTAGTTGCGGTAGAACAAAGCGTTTCCCGTGGCGGGGCGCCCGCCCGGCAGCGTGACGCGCATCGTGCACCCGTCGGCCACGTCCGCGACCTCGATGGTGCCGCCGTGCAGCTCGACCGCCCAGCGCACGATCGCCAGACCCAGGCCCGTGCCGCCCGTCGACACCTGACCGGTCGCCGGCGTGTTGCCCCGCACGAACCGCTCGAACACGTGCGCGCGCTCCGCTCGTGCGATCCCCGGCCCGTGGTCCACGACGTCGATCCGCACGTCCGGGCCGACCCGGCGGGCGACGAGCCGCACCTCGTCGTCGCGCGGCGAGTGGCGCACCGCGTTGTGCAGCAGGTTCGCGACCACCTGGTGCAGGCGCTCGGGGTCACCGTCGACCGTGAGGTCCTCGGGCTCGACGTCGACCACGAACCGCAGGTTCTTCGACGCCCCGACGAGCGCGGCCGCGTCCGCCGCCTCGCGCAGGAAGTCCTGCAGGCGCAGGCGCGTCAGCTGCAGCGGCGCATCGCCCGCCTCGAGCCGGGACAGGTCCAGCAGGTTCGCCACGAGCCGGCCCAGGCGCTCGGTCTGCGCGAGCGCCGCCTCCATCGTCGCCGGGTCGGCGGGCGTCACGCCGTCGACGATGTTCTCCAGCTCGGCCTGCAGCGCGGTCACCGGCGTGCGCAGCTCGTGCGACACGTTCGCGACGAGCTCGCGGCGGAACGTGTCCGACTGCTGCAGGTCGTCGGCCATCGTGTTGAACGCCTCGGCGAGCTGGCCCACCTCGTCGGCGCTCGTCGCGCGCACGCGCTGCGTGTAGTCGCCCGCCGCCATCGCCCGGGCGGCGTGCGTCATCTCGCGCAGCGGCGACGTCATCCCGCGCGCCAGGAGCTGGGTGAGCGCGAGCGAGATGACGATCGCGAGCGGGAACGTGCGCGACGGGCCCAGCTCGTAGGACAGCCCGATCCAGGTGATGAACGACGCCATCGTGACGGTCGCCGCGACGAGCACGCCCAGCTTGATCTTGATCGACCGGAACCGGTCCAGCGGGCGCACGTCGGGCAGGCGGGACCGCACGGCGGCCCCGCGGCCGTGCCGGGGGTGGGGTCGCGCCGCGGCGCGCGCGCTGCTCATCGTGTCAGGCGCCGGCGCCCTCGGACGCACCGGCCTGCGCGCCGTCCGCGGGCTCGAACGCGTAGCCCACGCCGTGCACCGTGCGGATGAGGTCCGCGCCGAGCTTGCGACGCAGCGCCTTGACGTGCGAGTCGACCGTGCGGGTGCCGCTCGCGTCGACCCAGTCCCACACCTCCGCGAGCAGCCGCTCGCGCGTCAGCACCGTGCGCGGCGACGAGGCGAGCGCGACGAGCAGGTCGAACTCGGTGGGCGTGAGGTGGACCTCGTCGCCGTGGCGCAGCACGCGCCGCTGAGCCTTGTCGACCGTGACGTCGCCGATCACGAGCGGGGGAGCGGGGGCGTCGGCCGCCTGCAGCTCCACCACGCGCGCCGCGCGCTCGGTGCGCCGCAGCAGCGCCTTCGTGCGGGCCACGAGCTCGCGCATCGAGAACGGCTTCGTCATGTAGTCGTCGGCGCCGACGCCGAGCCCGATGAGCATGTCCGTCTCGTCGTCGCGTGCCGTCAGCATGAGGACGGGGACCGGACGTGCGGCCTGCACGCGGCGGCACACCTCGAGCCCGTCGATGCCCGGCAGCATCACGTCGAGCACGATGACGTCGGGCACCAGCCGTGCCGCGGCCTCCACGCCCGCGAGGCCGTCACCGACGGCCTCGACGCTCCAGCCCTCGGCCGACAGGCGTCGCACGATCGCCTGCGCGATCGCCGGCTCGTCCTCGACGACCAGCACCTTCGTCGGTGCGGCCTTCACCGCCGCGCTGCTCGCACTCCCCAGCGTCGTCATGTGCCCAGAGTGGCACAGCACCCCCGGCCGTGGCCTCGGCACGCGGCGGGACGCACCCGTATGATGTCGCCACTATGAGCAGCTCAAGTAGCTGCCGGCGTCCCACCCTCACCCCTGCACCGGTCCAGCACCGGCAGACCGCACCCGCGGAGCAGGCGGCGGACGGGTCCGACGATGCCGGCCCCCACCTGAGACCCGGTGCCGCCCGCGGGCGCCACCCCCACCACGTCCACGCGCCCGGCGGCTGCCGGGGCCCGCGACGGCGCGCACCCCGGCGGGGGTGCCCGTGCTGACCGAGTGGCTCCTGGTCGTGCTCGGCGTCGTGCTCACGCTCGGCACCGCGCTGTTCGTCGCGGGCGAGTTCTCGCTCGTCACGCTCGACCCGGGCGTCGTCGCGAAGCAGACGCGGCCCGACGACCGGCGCGGGCAGTCCGTCCTCAAGGCGCTGCGCGGCCTGTCGACCGAGCTGTCCGGCGCGCAGGTCGGCATCACCGCGACCACGGTGCTGCTCGGCTACACGACGCAGCCCGCGGTGCAACGCCTGTTCTCCGGCTGGCTCGGCGACGGTGTGCTGAGCGCGACGGCCGCGACCGCGGTCGCGGTCGTGGCGGCCGTGATCCTCGTCAACGGGTTCTCGATGCTGGTCGGCGAGCTCATCCCCAAGAACTTCGCGATCGCCAACCCGCTCGCGACCGCGCGGGCGGTCGCGCCGCTGCAGCGCGGGTTCACGCGCGCGCTGCGGCCCGTCATCGCGTTCTTCAACGGCAGCGCCAACTGGCTGCTGCGCCGCATGGGCGTGGAGCCCCGCGAGGAGCTCTCCGGCGGTCGCTCGCCGCAGGAGCTCGCGGCCCTGGTGCGCCGCTCCGCCGAGGTCGGCACGCTCGAGCAGTCGACCGCGCGGTTGCTGACCAACTCGCTGGAGTTCGAGACGCTCACCGCCGTCGACGTCATGACCGACCGTCAGCGCATGGTCGCGGTGCGGCGCGAGGACTCGGCGCTCGACGTCGTCGCCCTCGCGCGTCGCACCGGTCACTCGCGGTTCCCGGTGCTGGGGGAGGGCAGCGACGACATCGTCGGGCTCGTGCACCTGCGCCGCGCCGTCGGGGTGCCGTTCGAGCGTCGCGGCGAGGTACCCGCCGCGGCGCTCATGGACGACGCGCCGAGCGTGCCCGAGACCGTGCACCTCGGTCCGCTGCTCGTCGAGCTGCGCGGCCACGGCATGCAGATGGCCGTCGTCGTCGACGAGTACGGCGGCACGTCGGGCGTCGTGACGCTCGAGGACGTCGTCGAGGAGCTCGTCGGTGAGGTCGCCGACGAGCACGACCGCACGCGCGCCGGGGTGGCGCGCTCGGCCGACGGGTCCTGGCACCTGCCCGGTGTCACCCGGCCCGACGAGCTGACGGAGCGCACCGGCCTCGTCGTCCCCGACGAGGGACCGTACGAGACGCTCGGCGGGCTCATGATGGCGCGGCTGGGCCGCATCCCGGAGGTCGGGGACGTCGTCGCCGTCGGGCACGTGCGCCTCGAGGTCGAGCGGATGGCCGGGCGGCGCGTGGAGCGCGTGCACGTGTGGACGGAGCCCGACGACGACGCCGACGAGCCCGGCGCCGCCGGCACCGCGGGACGGGGTGCGCGATGAACAGCACCCTCGCACTCGTCGTCGCCGTCCTGCTGCTCGCCGCGAACGCGTTCTTCGTCGGCGCCGAGTTCGCCATCATCTCCGCGCGGCGCTCGTCGATCGAGCCGCGTGCGCAGGCCGGCGACCGGCGCGCGCGCACCGTGCTGTGGGCGATGGAGAACGTGTCGCTCATGCTCGCGTGCGCGCAGCTCGGCATCACCGTGTGCTCGACGAGCCTCGGCGTGGTCGCGGAGCCCGCGATCGCGCACCTCATCGAGGACCCGCTGCACGCCATGGGCGTCTCGTCCGCGTGGACGCACCCCGTCGCGTTCGTCCTCGCGCTGCTCGTCGTCGTGTACCTGCACGTCGTGCTCGGCGAGATGGTGCCCAAGAACCTCGCGGTCTCCGGCCCCGACCGGGCGGTGCTGTGGTTCGGCCCGCCGCTCGTCATGGTCGCGCGCGTCGTGCGGCCGCTGATCGGCGCGCTCAACTGGCTCGCCAACCACGTGCTGCGCCTCTTCGGGGTCGAGCCCAAGGACGAGGTGTCCTCCGCGTTCACCGCGCAGGAGGTCCAGTCGATCGTCGAGCGCTCCCAGGCCGAGGGCCTCCTGGAGGACGAGCAGGGCCTGCTCGCGGGGGCGATCGAGTTCTCGGGGCGCACCGCGCAGGAGGTCATGGTCGCGCACGACGCGCTCGTCACCGTCGATCCCGACGCGACGCCCGCGCATATCGAGCACCTGGTCGCGCGCACCGGCTTCTCGCGGTTCCCGGTGCTCGACGACGGCACGCTCGTCGGGTACCTGCACCTCAAGGACGTCCTGTACGCCGAGGACGACGACCGCGACGTGCCCGTGCCGCGGTGGCGCGTGCGCGCGCTCGCGGTCGTGGCGCCGGACGACGAGGTCGAGGAGACGCTCGCGGCGATGCAGCGCACGGGCGCGCACCTGGCGCGGGTCGACGACGACGGGCGTGCCGTCGGCGTCGTCTTCCTGGAGGACATCCTCGAGGAGCTCGTCGGGGAGGTCCGGGACGCGATGCAGCGCGGTGCGCTGCGGCAGCGGTCGGTCTCCTGACGCGCACGGAACCTTCACACGTGGCCGGATCCTGCGAGGTATGTCCGTCTTTGGCGGCCCCTTTCCGACATGGCCGCCGCGCGATGCGCCCCTCGACGGCGTGTCGCGCGGCGTGTCGCGGACGGGGGCGTGGGAGCGCGTTCGTCCGATCGACTGGACGGGCGTCCAGGGGCTTGGACGGGCGCGGGTGAGCCGTTATGGTTTCGTGATCGCCGGCAACGTCGCAGGGCACGGGGCAGACCTGCAGCCGGCGACAGTCGTGCAAGCGGTGCCCTCCGGGCGCCCCGGACGTCCTCGGGAGGTGCTGTGGTCGAGTCTCACGCCGCCGCCGCGGCACCCCTGACGCGGCGGCAGATCCGTGAGGCCGAGCGGGCCGCAGCCGAGCGTGCGGAGCGCGAGCAGTCCGCCCAGCGGTCGGCTCCGACCACCGCCCCCGCTGCGCGCGTCGCGCACTCGGCCTGGGACCCGCGCGGCGCGTCCCCCGGCCACTCGGAGCCCGGCTCCGGGCCCGACGCCGGAGGCGCGCAGACACCCAGCTGGGTCCCCACGGACCACCGCCCGGTCGCACGCCCCGCACCGCCCGCCTCGCGTGCCGCCGCCACGTCCGCGATCCCGACGACGCGACCGGCCGCGGCACGTCCCGCACCCTCCGGACCTGCACCCTCCGGTCCTGCATCCTCGGCGCCGGCGCACACGGGCCCCGCCGTGGCGGGCACGTCCCGCGCGGTCCCCGTGCAGGCGCTCGTCGCCGCCGCGCACGAGGTCGGCACCCGCGAGCCCGTCGCCACCGCGCTGCAGCACGCGCCCGCGGCCCGCGTCGTGCGGGTCGCCGAGGCCGAGCGCCCCGCACGTCCCGCCGCGGACCACGTCCCGTCGAACCCCGCGCCGCGGATGCTCGACGAGACGGTCGTGATGGCCCCGCCGATCCTCGACGACCTCGACGAGCCCGACTACCGGTCCGTCCCGGCCGCGTCCGGCCCCGCGGTGCCCGCGGCCCCGATCGGACCGTCGTGGGCGTTCATCGCAGCACCCGCGGCCCCCGCCGAGGAGAGCCCGGCGCGCGCCGCGGGCGCGGAGCAGGCCACCGAGCCGGTCGTCGAGAGCCGCGCTGCGAAGACCCGGCCCGCCGACTCCCGCCTGGCCGACTCCCGCCTGGCCGACTCCCGCCCCGCCGACTCCCGCTCCGCGTCCCGCTCGGCCCAGCGCCCGGCACCGGACCGTGTCGTGCGCGTCCACACCGGCGCACGTGCGCTCAACCGCAGCGCGCGTCACGCGGTCCGCTTCGGCGTGGTCGGCGCGCTCGCGGCCGTGACCGTCGCCGTTCCGCTCGGGCGCGGGACGTTCGGCAGCACCGACGTGCTCTCGGGCCTCCCGAGCGACCACGGCACGCTGCCGAGCACGGTCCTCGCGCTCACCGGCCAGTCGTCGTCCGACTCGCCCCCGGCCTCGCTGTCGACCGTCGACTCCGCGATCCTCGAGGCCCGCGGCGCCGAGCTCGCGAGCCGTGACTGGACGCGCGAGCCGATCCCCGGGTGCGACTCGTCGGCCCGTGCGGCGGGCTCCAACGGCCTGCTCGCCCGCAAGGACCTGTGCACGCTGTGGGACGGCCACACGCAGATGCGCGCGGACGCGGCGTCCGCGCTGGCCGAGCTGAACGCCGTGTACGTCGCACGGTTCGGTGCCGACATGTGCATCGCGTCCGGCTACCGCACGCTGCAGGAGCAGTACGCCGTCAAGGCGAAGCGCGGCGGTCTCGCCGCCGCCCCCGGCAAGAGCAACCACGGCTGGGGCCTGGCGATCGACTTCTGCAGCCAGATGACCACCGGCACGCGCTGGGCGTGGCTCAACGAGAACGCCGGGACCTACGGGTTCGAGAACCCCGCGTGGGCGCGCCCGGGCGGTTCCGGCCCGTTCGAGCGCTGGCACTGGGAGTACACCAAGGGCGTCCAGGCCGACGGCGAGTACTACGGCTGACGCCACCCGAAGGCCCGCTGCGCGGTCGATGCGGAGGGCCCTAGCAAGGCCCCTCGCGGGCGACTGACGCGCCGCCGCGAGGGACCCGCAGGTCAGTCCTGCTCGAGGCGCAGCCCCCAGCGCGCCTCGTGGTGCGCGCCGGGCGCGAGCTCGACCAGCAGGTCGCCCGTGCGGAACGCGTCGGCGATGCAGGTCATCGGCTCGACCGCGACGCCGCGGCGTCGGATGCCGGGCACGTGGTCGCCCGTGCACACCTGCCACGCGGTGAACGCCTCGTCGGCCCACATCGCGGTCGTGCGGCCGTCGGGGGTCGTCAGGCGCGCCCAGGTGCGGCCCGCGTCGTCGCGCACGGGGGCGAGCCACGCGTCGTCCAGGTCGACACCGCGCAGCACCCGCGGCTCCCGCAGGTCGAAGTGACCCTCGAGCTCCTCGGTACCCGTGGGCAGCAGACGCTCGTCCACCGTCACGTGGCGGTCCGCTCCCACCTGCAGCGTGCACTCGTCGACGCTCGCGTCGCCCGGGGACAGCCACGGGTGGAAACCGAGCCCGTAGGGCGCGCTCGTCGTGCCCAGGTTCGTCGCGCGCGTCGTGACCGTCAGGCCGTCGTCGGCCAGGGCGTACGTCACGTCGATGCGGACGGGCCACGGGTAGCCGGGGTTCGGGACGATCGTCGTGGTGAGCGTGACGGCATCGTCCGTGGGCTCCTGCGCCGGGGTGAACGGCGTGAAGCCGACGAGCCCGTGCAGCGAGTTCAGGCGGTCCGGCTCGGTGATCGGTACCTGGTACGTCCCGCCGGCGTAGCCGTACAGGCCGTCCGCGAGGCGGTTCGGCCACGGGGCGAGCACCGCGCCCGAGAAGGCGGGGGCGATCTCGTCCTCGGAGTACGGGAGCACCACGTCGCGTGAGCCCACGCGGTACTCGCGCAGGCTCGCGCCGACCGCCGCGACGACGGCGACCTGGTCGCCGTGCCGCAGGGTGTGCTGGGTGCCCGAGGGGGAAGGAGTGGTGCGGACGTCGTCGGCAGCGCTGGTCACGTGCACACCGTAGCCGTACCCGGGGACCACGTCCGGGACCGGTGGCCCGCACGGGCCCGCGCAACGGCCGGCGCGCGGCACCGGGAGCCGGGGCTCGGCGCCCGATCGGGTGGTGCGCACCCGCACTGTGGACAACCGACTGCGGGGAGCGAGGCGTCTCCCGTAGGGTGCGCATGCCCTGACGGACCGGACATGTCGGGCGAAACGGCGGCTGCGGTCGCCATGTCGGCCGGGTGAGGACCGGCGAGCGGGAACGGGCGACGACGCAGGGGGAAGCATGGAAGGGCTCGGGATCCTCGAGCGCGAGGTGCGCGAGCTGATCCGTCGGCGTGGCATCGACCCGGTGCGCGACCGCCCGGGGATCACGTCGCTCGTGCAGGACGCGATCGCGGACTACGACGCGCGCTCGGTGCTCGGGGTCGTGCCGCCGCTCGTCGACGGCGCCGCCGCGCACAAGGCCGTGCTCGACGCGGTGGCCGGGTTCGGGCCGCTGCAGCGCTACCTCGACGACCCGGAGGTCGAGGAGATCTGGATCAACAACCCCCAGCAGGTGTTCGTCGCGCGGCGCGGTGAGCCGGAGCTGACGACGACGATCCTCACGGCGGTCGAGGTCCGCGAGCTGGTCGAGCGCATGCTCAAGGTGTCCGGGCGGCGGCTGGACCTGTCCAGCCCGTTCGTCGACGCGACCCTGCCGGGCGGGGAGCGGCTGCACGCCGTGATCCCGGACATCACCCGCAAGGACTGGGTGGTCAACATCCGCAAGTACGTCGTGCGCGCGGACCACCTCGAGGACCTCGTGGTGCTCGGCTCGCTGCCGCCCGACGCCGCGGCGTTCCTCGCGGCCGCCGTGCGCGCGGGCCTCAACGTGCTCGTCTCGGGCGCCACCCAGGCGGGCAAGACGACGATGCTCAACGCGCTGTCGGGTGCCGTGCCGGTGCGCGAGCGGATCATCTCGTGCGAGGAGGTCTTCGAGCTGCGCCTCGCGGCACGCGACTGGGTCGCGATGCAGTGCCGCCAGCCCAACCTCGAGGGCACGGGCGAGATCCCGCTGCGGCGGCTCGTCAAGGAGGCGCTGCGCATGCGCCCCGACCGGCTGCTCGTCGGCGAGGTGCGCGAGGCCGAGGCGCTGGACCTGCTCATCGCGCTCAACGCGGGCGTCCCCGCGATGTGCACGATCCACGCCAACTCGGCGCGCGAGGCCGTCACCAAGCTCTGCACGCTGCCGCTGCTCGCGGGCGAGAACGTGTCCGACCGGTTCGTGGTGCCGACCGTCGCGTCGTGCGTGGACCTCGTCGTGCACCTGGGGCACGACTCGCGCGGGCGGCGGCGTGTGCGCGAGATCGTCGGCATCCCGGGGCGCACCGAGCAGGGCGTCGTCGAGACCGCCGAGATCTTCGCGTGGCGTGACGACCGGCTCGTGCGGGGCGACGGCTTCCCGCCGCACACCGAGCGCTTCGCACGGCTCGGGATCGACCTCGCCGCCCTCCTGCGGGCGAGGGGCTGAGCGTGGACGTGGTCGTGGGGCTCGTGCTGGGCGCGGGCGTCGGGTGCGTGTGGTGGTCGTTCTGGCCGCAGGTGACCTCGGGTGAGGGCCGCTCCGGGCGGTGGCGTGCGCGACTGCAGGACGACCTCGTGCAGGCCGGGGTCCAGGGCGTGACGCCCGGCGGGCTCGCGGTCGCGAGCACGGTGCTCGGGATCGTGACGCTCGTCCTCGCGATCGGGCTCACGCGCGTGCCCACCGTCGCGCTGTTCTTCGCGGCGTTCGCCGCGGTGGCACCGCTCGCGGTCGTGCGAGGGCGCGCCCGGCGCCGGCGGTCGCGGCTGCGCCAGCTGTGGCCCGAGGTGGTGGACCACCTCGCCTCCGGTATCCGTGCTGGCCTCGCGCTCCCCGAAGCCGTGGCCCAGGTCGGCGAGCGCGGACCCGAGGAGCTGCGCGCACCGTTCCGCGCCTTCGGGGAGGACTACCGCGCGACCGGTCGGTTCGCCGAGAGCCTCGACCTGCTCAAGGCGCGGCTCGCCGACCCCGTGGCCGACCGGGTGATCGAGGCGCTGCGGATCACCCGGGACGTCGGCGGCACGGACCTGGGCCGGCTGCTGCGCACCCTGTCCGGGTTCCTGCGCGACGACGTGCGCACGCGCGGCGAGCTCGAGGCGCGCCAGAGCTGGACCGTGTACGCCGCGCGCCTCGCGGTCGCGGCACCGTGGATCGTCCTCGCGCTGCTCGCGACGCGCACCGAGGCGGCCGGCGCGTACGACAGCCCCGCCGGCTTCGCGGTGCTGCTCACCGGCGCCACCTGCACGGTCGTCGCGTACACGCTGATGCTCCGCGTCGCGCGGCTGCCCGAGGACCCGCGGGTGCTGCGATGAGCCCGACGGTGCAGGGCGGTCTCGCGGGCCTGCTCGCCGCGTGCGGTGTGCTCGTGGTGGTGGCGCGGCTGCGCGGCCGCCGGATCACGCTCGACCAACGTCTCGCCCCGTACCTGCGACCGCGGCGCGCCGGCTCCGGACTGCTCGGGCTGCCGTCCGTGCGCGGCCCGGTGCCGGTGCTCGAGCGGCTGCTGGCCCCCGTGCTCGCCGACGGCGTGCGGCTCGTGACGCGCATCGGCTCACCGACGACCGAGCTGGCGCGCCGCCTGCAGCGCGCGGGCCGCGCGGAGTCCGTCGAGCAGTTCCGCGCGGGCCAGGTGGTCGCGGGCGCGCTCGGGCTCGCGGCCGGCCTCGCGCTCGCCCTGGTGCTCGCCGCGACGCGCGGCTCGCAGACGGCCGCGCTCGTCGTGCTGGTCGGGGTCTGCGGTTTCGTCGGTGTGCTGACGCCCGACTGGATGCTCGGCCGCAGCGTCCGCGAGCGCGAGTCGCGCATCGTCGCCGAGCTGCCGACGATCGCCGAGCTGCTCGCGCTCGCCGTGGGCGCGGGCGAGGGCGCGCTCGGCGCGCTCGAACGCGTCACGCGCAGCACGCACGGCGAGCTGAGCGTCGAGCTCGAGCGCACGCTCGCCGACGCGCGCGCCGGCTTGCCGCTCGTGCAGGCGCTGGACGGCCTCGCGGACCGGACCGGTGTGCCCGCCCTCACGCGGTTCGCCGAGGGCGTCGCGGTCGCGGTCGAGCGCGGTGCGCCGCTCGCCGACGTGCTGCGCGCCCAGGCGCAGGACGTGCGCGAGGAGGGTCGCCGCCTCCTCATGGAGACGGGCGGTCGCAAGGAGGTCCTGATGATGATCCCGGTGGTCTTCCTCATCCTCCCCGTGACCGTCCTGTTCGCGGTCTTCCCCAGTGCCGTCGTGCTGCAGGTGGGCCTGTGAACCGCCCGACGAGCACCACGAGCACCGGCATGACGAGCACCGGCACGACGAACGCCGGCACGACGGACACGCACGACCAGACCACGACGCCGCGGCCGGCCCGGCCGCGCGTCGCGACCATCGGCATCCCGCCGCACGGCGGGGTCTCACGAGGAGGTACGGATGACGACGCTGCGGCACGGGAGCGCGCGGGTGGCCCGGGTGCGGGACCGCGTGCAGGACTCGACGCTCACTCTGGCGGTGCGCACGCACGGCTGGTTCACGGGGCGGCTGCGGGCCGCGGGGCGGGACCGGGGAGACGTGCCCGGCTGGGTGCTCGTGACGCTCATGACCGCGGCGCTCGTCGTCGCGCTGCTGACGCTCGCCCGCCCGCTCCTGCAGAACCTGTTCAGCAACGCGGTCGACGAGGTGAACAACACCTGACGCGCCGCGCCGCCGGGGGTGCGGACGACGGTGCGGCGGTCGTCGACTTCGTGCTGATCGGCGGCCTGATCGTCGTGATCGCCCTCGGCATCGTGCAGCTCACGCTCGGGCTGCACGTGCGCAACACGCTGGTCGACAGCGCGTCCGCGGGCGCCCGGTACGGCGCGCTCGACGGCCGCTCGACGAGCGACGCCGCACGACGCACGCGGGAGCTGGTCGCCGGCTCGCTGGCCGACGGCTACGCGTCCGACGTGACCGCGCGGCGCGTCGTGGTCGACGGCGTGGAGATGATCGAGGTCGAGGTGCGCGCGCCGCTTCCGGTGATCGGCCTGATCGGCCCTGCGGGCCGGCTCACGGTGACGGGCCACGCGATCGCCGAGGACGACCTGCCGTGAGCGGCGGAACGCCCGTGCCGCCGGCCCTCCGCCTGCTCGTCGCGCGCCTCGCGGCGCGGGTCCGCCACGGCGACGCGCGCGACGACGGGAGCGCGATCGTCGAGTTCCTCGGCCTCGCGTTCGTCCTGCTGCTGCCGCTCGTGTACCTCGTGATGGTCCTCGCGCGGCTCGAGGCCGCGAGCTACGCGGTCGAGTCGGCCGCGCGCGAGGCGGCCCGCGTGTACGTCGCGGCGGACGACGCCACGTCGGCGGCCGCCCGAGCCGCGGCCGTCACCGGGGTCGCTCTCCAGGACCAGGGCTTCGACGACGAGCCGGCCGAGGCACTCGTCGTGACGTGCGAGCAGTCGCCGTGCCTGCAGCCCGACGCGCACGTCGAGGCACGCGTGCAGGTCGTCGTCCCGCTGCCGTTCGTGCCCGACATGGTGCGTGACGTCGTCCCGCTCGAGATCCCCGTGTCGTCGAGCCACGTCGCGGTCGTCGACGAGTACCGGAGCATCAGGTGAGCCGGGTCTGGCGGGCGCTGCGCGGTCGCCTGCACCGCGCGGGCGGAGCCGACGACGGCCAGGTCATCGTCCTGACGTTCGGGGTCGTGGTCTTCGCGTCGATGCTCATCCTCGTCGTGGCGTCGGCCGCGCAGCTGCACCTCGAGCACAAGCGGCTGGTCGCGCTCGCGGACATGCTGGCGCTCGACGCCTCCGACTCGATCGGCGAGAACGTCTACTACGGCCACGAGGGCAAGGCGCGCCTGGCGCTGACGGACGGCTCGGTGCGCGGCGCGGTCGACGACTACCTCGCCGCGCACCCCGACGAGACCGCCGGTTGGCGCCAGTTCGCCGTGAGCGAGGCCGTCGCCGCCGGCCCTCGCACGGCGCGGGTCGGGCTCGTCGCGCGCGTCCGTCCGTCGTCGACGGCATGGGTCCTGAGCGCCTGGACGGACGGCATCACGATCCACGCGGAGGCCAGCGCCACCGCGGACTGATGCTGCGCGAGGTCTGTCCTGGCTGAGCCGAGTCCCCGACCAATCGTCGACGGGAGACGACTCGACTTCCGCGTGCCAGCGACGGTGCGCGGTGCCGGTGTCGCCTCCGCCCACGGGGTTGGAAGAGCGCCCATGCAGGCCTCCGCTATCCGTCGGCCCACTTCTCGATCGCGGCGATGCTGTCGAGGGCCTGGTCGAAGTGCTTGCCGTTGATGGGCACCCGGACGTCGGACTTGTGCACATCCACCCCGGGGAGGCTCATCATGAACTCGCGCTGTGACGCCTTGGTGTTGTTGAGGTCCAGCGAGCTGAGGTACAGCGACACTCCGTGTTCGTCACCCGCGTAGGTGAACAGGACGTAGCCGCCCTTCAGGTTCACGGAGTAGAGCGACCAGCCTCGGTCCAGGAGCACCTTGGCGACATCTCGCGAACGAGTCGACGGGTCGTAGTCCTTCTGGCGCTGGAGCATCTCCTCCAGCTTCTCGGCCGTTTCTGCGGCGAGGTCGGGCCAGGCGTGCGACGCGCCGGCCGGCTCGGGGGCGGCACTGGTCACGGTGACCTGGCCGTCCTGGCCAACGGTGATCGTCCCAGTGAAGCCCTGCGGGATGTGGAAGTGCAGATCGTTCGACATCAGATCTCCTCGGTGCTGAGGTTCCGTTGGGACCATTAAAGCACATGTCGACAGCAGCGGCAATCGCCAGCAAGCACCGCCAATGAAAGGCAATGACGGCGGCGGTTGTACTTCGATGACGACGGGCGGCCGAGGCGGCGTTGGGCCGCGGCGAGAGTCGGATGAGGTTGCGGGTAACCTGGACGGTCGTGGCCACCACCGACTTTCCCGCTGAGATCCGCGAGCTGCGCACCACCCTGGAGTCCATCCAGTCGGTGAGCGACCCGACCGCACTCCGGGAGAAGATCGCGCGCCTGTCCGAGCAGGCGTCGGCGCCCGACCTGTGGGACGACCCGGAGTCGGCGCAGAAGGTCACGAGCGCGCTGTCGGCGACGCAGAGCGAGCTGGAGCGCGTCGACAAGCTGCGCGGTCGGATCGACGACCTCGAGACCCTGGTCGAGCTGGGCCAGGAGATGGAGGACGAGGACACGCTCGCCGAGGCGGAGACGGAGCTGGTCAAGATCCGCAAGGACCTCGACCAGCTCGAGGTCCGCACGCTGCTCGCGGGGGAGTACGACCAGCGCGAGGCGGTCGTGACGATCCGCGCGGGTGCCGGTGGCGTGGATGCGGCGGACTTCGCGGAGATGCTGCTGCGCATGTACCTGCGCTGGGCCGAGCGCCACGGCTACTCGACGGCGGTGCTCGACACGTCGTACGCGGAGGAGGCGGGCCTGAAGTCGGCGACGTTCGAGGTCAAGGCGCCGTACGCGTACGGGCACCTGTCGGTCGAGGCGGGCACACACCGCCTGGTGCGGATCTCGCCGTTCGACAACCAGGGCCGCCGGCAGACGTCGTTCGCGGCGGTCGAGGTGATCCCGCTGATCGAGCAGACGGACAGCATCGAGATCCCGGAGTCGGAGATCAAGGTCGACGTGTTCCGCTCGTCGGGTCCGGGTGGGCAGTCGGTCAACACGACGGACTCGGCGGTGCGCATGACGCACATCCCGACGGGCATCGTCGTCTCGATGCAGAACGAGAAGTCGCAGATCCAGAACCGGGCGGCGGCGCTGCGCGTCCTGCAGTCGCGCCTGCTCCTGCAGCGTCAGGAGGAGGAGCGCGCCGCGAAGAAGGAGCTCGCGGGCGACATCAAGGCGAGCTGGGGCGACCAGATGCGCTCGTACGTCCTGCAGCCGTACCAGATGGTCAAGGACCTGCGCACGGAGCACGAGGTCGGCAACCCGGCCGCGGTGTTCGACGGCGACATCGACGACTTCATCGAGGCGGGCATCCGCTGGCGCCGCGCGCAGGAGTCGCAGACCTCCTGAGTCAGCCGACCGTGGAGGCCCGCACGGTGAACGACGTGGGCAGGACGATCGGCTCGTTCGGCACGGGCGTGCCGCGGAAGCTCGCGAGCAGCGCACGCGCCGCGACCTGACCCATCTCGCGGATGGGCTGGTGCACGGTCGTGAGCGGCGGGTCGGTCTGCGCGGCGAACGGCAGGTCGTCGAAGCCGACGACCGCGACGTCGTCGGGGATGCGCAGCCCCGCCCGGCGCAGCTCCGTCATCGCGGCCATCGCCATCGTGTCGTTGTGCACGAACAGCGAGTCGAACTCGAGCCCTGCCTCGAGGGCGCGGTGGACCGCGGCCTGGCCGGACTCGTAGCTGAAGTCGCCCTCGACGACGTGCAGGGGGTCGAGCGTGCGGCCGGCGGCGGCGAAGCCCTCGGCGAAGCCCGCGAGCCGGTCCTGCACGCACCCGAAGCGCGGGTCGCCGGAGATGACGAGCGGGGCGCGACGGCCGATGCCGAGCAGGTGGTGGGCCGCGGCGAGCGCGCCGAGCCGGTTGGTCGTGGCGACCGACCCGAAGCGCGGCTCGTGCCCGCGGTCGTCGATGAGCACGACCGGCAGGCCCTCGTCGTGCAGGCGCGTGATGTAGTCGAGCGTGCCCTCGGGCTCGACGACGAGCAGGCCGTCGAACGCGCGCGCGGAGACGTGCTCCGTGAACCGGCGCATCGACTCCTCGCCCTGCGTGGTGGTGAAGACGAGCATGCCGTAGCCCTCGTCCTCGATGGCCTCGATGGCGGCCTGCACGACCTCGCCGATCCACGGCCAGGTCAGCGACGGCAGGAGCATCGCGACGACGTGCGTGGTGCCGCGCGCGAACGCGACGGCGCGGGCGTTGGGGACGTAGCCGAGCTCGTCGATGACGGCTCGGACGCGTGCGGCGGTCCTCGCGTCGAGCTCGTCGCGTCCGTTGAGGACGCGCGAGACGGTGGTCTTGCTGACACCGGCGCGTTGCGCGACGTCGCGGATGGTCACAGCCACGCGTCGATTGTCCCGGTCCGGGAAGCGTCACGGGGCCGCGCGGGCCCCGAAACCACCGAGTGTGACGCAGAGCACATAGGATGACTTCGGGTTACGAAGCGAAGGCAAAGCGGCCGAACCGCACCGGCCTCTCGACAGTCAGGACACGCTTTGGTAACAGCGCTTGCGTTCTCGATGGCTTTGAGTCTTGAATTCAAGCCATCACTCCGGGGCGGTGGGTCAAAGACGGCTCCACGCACGGACGGAGCGGCCGCAGCCGCACCGCCGCGCCCCGGACGGTGTGCCAGAGGAGTAGACGACGATGTCCCAGACCTGGAAGAAGCTGTCGGTCGCGATCGCGACCGTCGGCCTGCTCACCGCCTCCCTCGCCGCGTGCAGCAGCGAGCGCGACAGCGACAGCGACACGAAGGCGACGCCGGGTGCGACGACCGGCGCGTCCGAGGGCGGTGGCCTCATCGGCATCGCGATGCCGACGAAGTCCCTCGAGCGGTGGAACCGTGACGGTGCCCACCTCGTGGAGCTGCTGGAGGACGCGGGCTTCGAGACGAGCCTGCAGTACGCGGACAACAAGACCGACCAGCAGATCAGCCAGATCGAGAACATGATCAACGACGGCGCCAAGGTGCTCGTCATCGCCTCGATCGACGGCACCACGCTCGGCCCGGTGCTCGAGCAGGCCGCCGCGAAGGACGTCAAGGTCATCGCGTACGACCGCCTGATCAACGAGACGCCGAACGTCGACTACTACGCGACGTTCGACAACTACAAGGTCGGCCAGATGCAGGGCCAGTTCATCGAGGAGACCCTCGGCCTGAAGGACGGCAAGGGCCCGTTCAACTTCGAGCCGTTCGCCGGCTCGCCCGACGACAACAACGCCAAGTTCTTCTTCCAGGGCGCCTGGGACATCCTCAAGCAGTACGTCGAGAACGGGAAGCTCGTCGTGCCGTCGGGCAAGGCGCCCAAGACGGACGACCAGTGGACGAACATCGGCATCCTCGGCTGGGGCTCGGACGACGCCCAGGCCGAGATGGAGAACCGCCTCAACTCGTTCTACGGCGGCGACACCAAGGTCCAGGTCGTGCTGTCCCCGAACGACTCGCTCGCGCTCGGTATCTCGCAGGCGCTCACCGGCGCCGGCTACAAGGCCGGTGACGGCTGGCCCGTCCTGACCGGTCAGGACGCGGACAAGGCGAACGTGCTCAACATGCTCGCGGGCAAGCAGTCCATGACGGTCTGGAAGGACACGCGTGCGCTGGGTGACGCGGTCGCCAAGATGGTCGAGGAGGTCGTCTCCGGCTCCGACGTGACGGTCAACGACACCGAGACCTACAACAACAACGTGAAGGTCGTCCCGACCCTGCTGCTCGACCCGCAGGTCGTCACGCCCGACACGGTCAAGAAGGACCTGGTGGACTCCGGCTTCTACACGGCGTCCGACCTGGGTCTGTGACCCGAGCCTGACCAGGGGCCGCCGGCGCACCCTTCGCGGTGCGTCGGCGGCCGGCCAGGCCCGCCGCCCGAGGCAGGGCGGCACCGCCAGGGTCCGCGACGCAGCGGACCGGTCGTGACCGGGCAAGGACCGAGGACCAGATGGACACCACAGCAACACCCGACTACATCCTCGAGATGCGGGGCATCACCAAGCGTTTCCCCGGCGTGCTCGCGCTCTCGGACGTGAACCTGTCCGTCCGACGCGGCGAGATCCACGCGATCTGCGGCGAGAACGGCGCGGGCAAGTCGACCCTCATGAAGGTGCTCTCGGGGGTCTACCCCCACGGCTCCTACGAGGGCGACATCGTCTTCGAGGGCACCCCCGCCGAGTTCCGCAGCACGCGCGACTCGGAGCACGTGGGGATCGTCATCATCCACCAGGAGCTGGCGCTGTCGCCGTTCCTGTCGATCGCCGAGAACATCTTCCTCGGCAACGAGCGCGCGGCGCGCGGCGTCATCGACTGGAACCACACCAACTCCGAGGCCGCGAAGCTGCTCGCCCGCGTCGGCCTGGACGAGCGCCCCGACACGAAGATCATCGACATCGGGGTCGGCAAGCAGCAGCTCGTGGAGATCGCCAAGGCGCTCTCCAAGGAGGTGAAGCTGCTCATCCTCGACGAGCCCACCGCGGCCCTGAACGACGAGGACAGCGCGCACCTGCTCGGGCTGATCAGCGGCCTGCGCGACCTGGGCATCACCTCGATCATCATCAGCCACAAGCTGAACGAGATCGAGTCGATCGCCGACACCACGACGATCATCCGCGACGGTCAGACCATCGAGACGCTGGACATGCGCAGCGACGGGGTCACCGAGGAGCGGATCATCCGCGGGATGGTCGGCCGACCGCTCGACAACCGGTTCCCGGAGCACACGTCGTCCATCGGCGACGAGGTGCTGCGCATCGAGGACTGGACCGTGCACCACCCGCTCGACCAGGCGCGCAAGGTCGTCGACGGCGCCTCGCTCAACGTGCGGCGCGGCGAGATCGTCGGCATCGCCGGGCTCATGGGCGCCGGCCGCACCGAGCTCGCGATGTCGGTGTTCGGCCGCTCGTACGGCTCGCACATCTCGGGGCGGGTGTACAAGGACGGCCAGCAGGTCCAGCTCCACAGCGTGAGCGCGGCGATCAACGCGGGCATCGCGTACGCGACCGAGGACCGCAAGCACTACGGGCTGAACCTGATCTCGACCATCCGCGACAACATCTCGGGTGCGGCGATCCACAAGGTCGCCTCGCGCGGTGTGATCGACCGCAACGAGGAGCTCAAGGTCGCCGAGCGGTTCCGCAAGGACCTCGGCATCCGGACGCCGACCGTCGAGGCGCTCGTCGGCAAGCTGTCCGGCGGCAACCAGCAGAAGGTCGTGCTGAGCAAGTGGATCTTCTCCGACCCGGACGTGCTGATCCTCGACGAGCCGACGCGCGGCATCGACGTGGGCGCGAAGTACGAGATCTACACGATCATCAACAGGCTGGCTGACGCGGGCAAGGGCGTCATCGTCATCTCGTCGGAGCTGCCCGAGCTGCTCGGCATCTGCGACCGCATCTACACCCTGTCCCAGGGGCGCATCACGGGCGAGGTCGCCCGGCAGGACGCGACCCAGGAGCGACTCATGCAGTACATGACCATGGAGAAGGACGTGACTCCCCGATGAGCACCGACACCAACCTCGCCCCCGCGATGCCCCCCGGTGAGCAGGCCCGCGTCCCGCTGAGCCAGCGCCTGTCGGGCCTCGGCGGCAACGCGCGCCAGTACGGCATCTTCGCGGCGCTCGTCCTGATCGTCCTGCTCTTCCAGGGGCTCACGGACGGCCGGCTCCTCAAGCCGGACAACGTGGTCTCGCTGTTCCAGCAGAACGCGTACGTCATGGTGCTCGCCATCGGCATGGTCATGGTGATCGTCGCCGGGCACATCGACCTGTCGGTCGGGTCGGTGGTCGCGTTCGTCGGCGGCGTCGTCGCGGTCACCATCACCGACTGGGGGCTGCCGTGGTGGCTCGCGGTGCTCATCGGCATCGCGATCGGTGCGGCGGTCGGCGCGTGGCAGGGCTTCTGGATCGCGTACATCGGCATCCCGGCGTTCATCGTGACACTCGCCGGCATGCTGATCTTCCGAGGGCTCGCGCTCGTCGTCGTCAGCCAGACCATCCGCGTGAACGACACGTCGTTCAACTCGATCGTCTCCGGCTCGCTGCCGAACTTCCTCGGCTTCAGCGGAGACATGGACGTCGTCACGCTCCTGATCGGCGCGCTCACGATCGCGGCCTTCGCGTTCACGCAGCTCCGCGCCCGGATGCAGTTGCGCAAGCACGACCTGCACGTGGAGTCGATGGCCGCGTTCATCGCGAAGATCGTCGGCGTCGCGATCGCCGTGGGCATCCTCGCGGTGCTGCTGTCGCTGTCGGCGGGCGGCATGCCCGTGATCCTCGTGATCGTCGGCGTCCTGATCGTCGCGTACACGTTCCTCATGGGTCGCACGGTGTTCGGCCGGCACATCTACGCGGTCGGTGGCAACCGTCCCGCGGCAAGCCTGTCGGGTGTGCGCACCAAGCGCGTCGACTTCATGATCTTCGTCAACATCGGCGCGCTCGCCGGTGTCGCGGCGATCATCACCACGGCGCGCGGTGGCGCGGCCGTCGCGGCCGCGGGCCAGAACTTCGAGCTCGACGCGATCGCGGCCTGCTTCATCGGTGGTGCGGCGGTCACGGGCGGCATCGGCCGGATCTCGGGCGCCATCGTCGGTGCGCTCATCATGGGCGTCCTGAACATGGGTCTGTCGATCATGTCGGTCGACCCGTCGTGGCAGCAGGCCATCAAGGGTCTGGTGCTGCTGTTCGCGGTGGCGTTCGACCTGATCAACAAGCGTCGGGCCGGCACGAGCAGCTGACCCGACCCAGTTGGCCGGCTCCCGGCCCGACGGACACTAAGGTGCGAGCGTGAGCAGGCGAGCGAGCACGGCCGGCTCCCAGTCGTCCCTGCGCGAGGCCAACCGCCAGCTCGTCGTCGAGACGGTCAAGCGGTACGGCGGCCTGACGCAGGTCGAGCTCGCCGAGGCCACCGGTCTGTCCCAGGCGACGGTGTCGACGATCGTCCGCGAGCTGTACGCCGCGGGGGTCGTCGACACCGTCGCGACCACGCGCAGCGGGCGGCGTGCCCAGATGGTCACGCTCGCCCGCCGCGTGGGTCTGGCGGCCGGCGTCCAGATCGGGCACCGTCACCTGCGTGTCGCGCTCGGTGACTTCTCGCACGAGATCCTCGCCGAGCAGACGCTCCCGCTGCCGGTCGAGCACCGGGTCGACACGACGCTGGACCGCGTCGCGCTGCTGGTGATCGACCTGCTCGAGCGGGTCGGGGCGTCGCTCGGCGACGTGGTCGGCATGGGGGTGGGCGTGCCCGCACCGGTCGACTCGGCGACGGGGATGATCTCGGTCGAGGGGATCATGCCCGGCTGGGACGACGTCCACCTCGGACAGGTCCTGTCCAAGCGGCTCGAGCTGCCGGTGTACGTGGACAACGACGCGAACCTGGCGGCCTTCGCGGAGTCGACCGTGGGTGCCGCACGGGACCGGGCCGACAGCCTGTTCCTGCGCGCGTCGTACGGCGTGGGGGCCGGGATCGTGCTCGGTGGGCAGGTGCTGCGCGGGTTCGCGGGCACGGCCGGGGAGATCGGCCACCTCACGGTCCGCCCGGACGGTCAGCCGTGCCGGTGCGGCCGGCGGGGGTGCCTCGACACGGTCGTCGGCGCGGGTGCGTTGCTCGACGCGGTCGGACCGGTGCCGGGGATCGCGAGCCTGCGTGACGTCGTGCAGCGCGCCAACCAGGGCGACGAGCGTTGCGGCGACGCGATCGCGGAGGCCGGCGCGGTGATCGGTGCGGCGCTCGCCGGGCTGGTGCTGGCGGTGAACCCGCAGGTCGTCGTCGTGGGCGGTGAGCTCGCGGAGACGGGCGAGACGCTCGTCGCGCCGCTGCGCTCGTCACTCGCGCGGCACGCGCTGCCGAACCGGATCGCGCCGCTCGAGGTGGTGCGCGCGAGCCTCGGCACGCGCGCGGAGATGGTGGGGGCGCTGGCACTCGCGGTCCAGTCGACCGACGTGCCTCTGAGCGTCGACGAGACCGTCGACGTCGAGGGCTTGGGGTGACGTCGGTGGAGGACCGTTGACGACGCAGGAGTGGGAGACTTCACTGACCGCAACACATCGACGTGAAGCAGGTGAGCACATGAGCGCGGCATCGGTGCCTCTGCTGTCCATGCGCGGCATCAGCAAGAACTTCGGTGCGGTCGAGGCCCTCGCGGGCGTCGACCTGGACGTGTTCGCGCACGAGGTCGTCGCGCTCGTCGGCGACAACGGCGCGGGCAAGTCGACGCTCGCCAAGGTCGTCGCGGGCGCGTACACCCCGGACGCGGGCCTGATCGAGATCGCGGGGGAGCCCACGACGATCCCGACGCCCGCGGCCGCGCACCAGCTCGGCGTCGCGACGGTGTTCCAGGACTTCGCGCTGTGCGACAACCTCGACGTCACGTCCAACCTGTTCCTGGGGCGCGAGGTGCGCACGGGCGGGCTGCTGGACGACGGGTACATGGAGGCCACCGCGCGGCGCGTGCTCGACAAGCTCAACTCGCGCATCCCGTCCGTCCGCACGCCGCTGTCGACCCTGTCGGCGGGGCAGCGGCAGTCCGTGGCGATCGCGCGGACGCTGATCGGCGAGCCGCGCATCGTCGTGCTCGACGAGCCGACCGCCGCGCTGTCGGTGGCGCAGACGGCCGAGGTGCTCACGCACATCGAGCGGCTGCGCGAGCTGGGGCTCGCGGTGATCCTCATCAGCCACAACATGACCGACGTGCGTGCGGTGTCCGACCGCATCGTCGTGCTGCGCCACGGCCGCAACAACGGCACGTTCGACGCGGCGACGACGAGCCACGAGGAGGTCCTCGCGGCGATCACCGGCGCGACGGTGCGCCGCCAGCCTCGGCTGCACGCGCTGCGCTGACCGGCCCCGGCCGCGCACCAGGCCGGTTCGCCGCCCTGTTCGCGCCGGTTCGTCCCGATCGCTGCGGCCCGGCCCGGCGACCTTCACCGGACCTCCCCGCGCGCTCGGCGTGTCGTCGGACCGGGCCCACGGCGGCGGTGCCTAGTCTCGACGCGCCGGGCACCCGTCCGGTGACCGGGCCCGCCCGGTCCGGTGGTGCGGGACCCGCCGCAGCGAGCAACCCGAGCGAGCAGCGTGATCAAGTTCGAGAACGTCACCAAGGTCTACGCGCGCGGCGCACGCCCCGCGCTGGACCGCATCACGCTCGAGGTCGAGCGCGGTGAGTTCGTCTTCCTCGTCGGCGCGTCCGGCTCGGGGAAGTCGACGTTCCTGCGGCTCGTGCTGCGCGAGGAGCGGGCGTCCGCCGGGAAGGTGTTCGTCGCCGGCAAGGAGCTCGGCTCGCTGTCGTCGTGGAAGGTCCCGCAGCTGCGCCGCCAGATCGGCGCGGTGTTCCAGGACTTCCGCCTGCTGCCCAACAAGACGGTGTTCGAGAACGTCGCGTTCGCGCTGCAGGTCATCGGCAAGCCGCGGCACCAGATCCTGACGACCGTCCCGGACGTGCTCGAGATGGTCGGGCTGGCGGGCAAGGAGAAGCGCCGCCCGCACGAGCTGTCCGGTGGTGAGCAGCAGCGCGTCGCGATCGCGCGCGCGTTCGTCAACCGGCCGCAGATCCTGCTGTGCGACGAGCCCACCGGCAACCTCGACCCGACGACGTCCCTGGGGATCATGCGCCTGCTCGACCGCATCAACCGCACCGGAACGACCGTGGTCATGGCCACGCACGACGACGAGATCGTGGACCAGATGCGCAAGCGCGTCGTCGAGCTCGCCACCGGTGAGCTCGTGCGCGACCAGTCGCGCGGCGTCTACGGCTCGGACCGCTGAGGCGAGGGCGACATGCGACTGCGGTTCATCCTCTCCGAGATCGGCATCGGCCTTCGTCGGAACCTGTCCATGACGATCTCGGTCGTCCTCGTCACGTTCGTCTCGCTGACGTTCGTCGGCTCCGCCGCGCTGCTGCAGCTGCAGATCGGCAAGATGAAGGACGACTGGTACGACAAGGTCGAGGTCTCGGTCTTCCTGTGCCCGGCGACGTCGCCCGAGCCCACGTGCGCGGGCGGTGAGGTCACCGACGAGCAGAAGGACGCGATCACCGCGGCGCTCGACGAGCCGGAGATCAAGCCGCTCGTCGAGGAGGTCTTCTTCGAGACGAAGCAGCAGGCCTTCGACTCGTTCAAGAAGCAGTTCGGCGACCAGTCGTGGGCGTCGGTCGCGACCGTCGACGACATGAACTCCTCGTTCCGCATCAAGCTCACGGACCCCTCGCAGTACGAGGTCGTGGCCGACGTGGTCTCGGGCAAGCAGGGCGTGGAGTCGGTGCAGGACCAGCGGCGGCTGTTCGACCGCCTGTTCCTGGTGATCGACCGCGCGACGCTGCTCACGGGTGGCCTCGCGGCCGTCATGCTCGTCGCGGCGGTGCTGCTCATCACCACGACGATCCGCCTGTCGGCGATGTCGCGACGGCGCGAGACCGGGATCATGCGGCTCGTCGGTGCGTCCACGTGGTTCATCCAGCTCCCGTTCATGCTCGAGGGCGCAATCGCGGCGACGATCGGCTCGCTCATGGCGGTCGGTGGGCTCTGGCTCGGCGTGGAGTACCTGGTCACGGACTGGTTGGGCGGTACGGTCTCCTGGATCCCGTACGTGACCACAGCCGACGTCCTCACGGTCGCGCCGCTCCTGGTGGTTGCCGGCATCCTGCTGGCCGCGATCTCGTCGCTCGTGACCCTGAGCCGCTACACGAAGGTGTGAGCATGCGCCGACGCACGCGACCGAGCCGACCGAGCCGGCCGACCGGCCGGCGCACCACCGGCGTCGCCGCAC
>NZ_BJLP01000047.1 GCF_006538705.1 Cellulomonas uda | reverse complement strand
GGCGGGCGGCCCGCGGGCCGGGCCGCCCGCCGTCACGCCCCTGCGGGGTCAGGGGCGGTGCGTCACGAAGATCGCGGTACCGGGCAGCAGCGCGCCCCGGACCGGGCCCCAGCCGCCCCACGTGCGGTCGTGCCCCGCGGGCCACTCGGGCTCGACCACCCGGTCCAGCACCAGGCCCGCGCCGACGACGTCCGCGACGTGGTCGCCGAGCGTGCGGTGGTACTCGGCGTACAGCACGGCCCCCGACGCGCCGAGCTCCACGTACGGGCGCCGGTCGAAGTAGGAGCGGATCGCCGTCAGGCCCTCGGGGTCGTCGGGGAACGCCCACCGCAGCGGGTGCGTCACCGCGAACACCCACCGCCCGCCCGGGCGCAGCACGCGGGCGGCCTCGACGTGCACGGCGCGCGCGTCCGGGACGAACGGGATGGCGCCGAACGCGGTGAACGCGACGTCCACGCACGCGTCCGGCAACGGCAGCCGACGCGCGTCGGCGACCACCGCGGGCACCCGCACGCCGGCCGCCTCGTCGTACCGGCGGCCCGCGGCGAGCATCGAGCGCGAGACGTCGGTCGCGAGCACCGAGGCGCCCTGCGCGGCGAGCCAGCGGCTGCACTGCGCGGCGCCCGCCCCGACCTCGAGGACGCGCGTCGCGGGCGTGATCTCGCCGAGCAGCCGGGCGTCGGCCTCGCGCAGCCCCTCGGGGCACCAGACGAAGTCGGCCGGCCCGAGGAACGCGCCGTGCTCGTCGAGGTAGTCGTCGGCGTTCGCGTCCCACCAGCGGCGCCCCGCGGAGCCGTCGTCCGCGACGTGGCGGAACGCCACCTCCGCGAGCTCGTCCGGGCGGTCGTCGTCGTGCGCGGCGGAGGGCATGCCACCAGTGTCGCCGACATCCCTGGGACGGAAGGTCTGCGCTGCTCGCGCCGCGCGCCGTTAGGCTGACGTGCACACGGACGCCCGACGACGCGCGGACCGCTGTTCCCCCACCTGTTGTCGACGAAGGAGCGCACGCGTGCGAGTCGGTCTGCTCACCGGAGGTGGCGACGTCCCGGGGCTGAACGCAGCCATCCGGGCCGTGGTCAAGCGAGGCGAGGGGGAGTACGGCCACCAGATCGTCGGCTTCCGCAACGGGTGGCGCGGCGTCGTCGACGGCGACGTCCAGCCCCTCACGCGCAAGGACATCCGCAACGTCCTGCCCGTGGGCGGCACGCTGCTGGGTACCGCGCGGTTCCACCCGCACGCGTCCGACGGCGGGATCGACGCCGTGCTCGCGACTCTCGAGGCCGAGCGCCTCGAGGCGCTCATCTGCATCGGGGGCGACGGGACCCTGCACGCCGCGAGCAAGATGGCGGAGGCGGGTGTGAACATCGTCGCGATCCCCAAGACCATCGACAACGACGTGTGGGGCACGGACCAGTCCATCGGCTTCGACACGGCCGTGACGGTCGCGACCGACGCGGTGGACCGCATCCACACCACCGCGGAGAGCCACAACCGCGTCATGATCGTCGAGGTCATGGGCCGGCACGCCGGGTGGATCGCGACGACCGCGGGCATCGCCGGTGGTGCGGAGATCGTGCTGGCGCCCGAGGCGCCGTTCGACATCGAGCGCATCGAGCGGTTCCTCAAGCACCGGCACCGCGCGCACGCGAGCTTCTCGATCATCGTCGTCGCGGAGGGTGCGGTCCCGGCCGAGGGCACGGCGATGCACTACGAGACGCAGGTCGGCAAGTTCGGCGAGATCGTCGCCGGCGCGATCGGCGAGCGGCTCAAGGCCGAGATCGAGCAGCGCACGGGGTTCGACACGCGCGTGACCGTGCTGGGCCACGTGCAGCGTGGCGGGACGCCGACGCCGACCGACCGGATCCTCGGCAGCCGGTTCGGCGTCGCGGCGATCGACGCGGTGTCCCAGGGGCGCTCGAACGTCATGACCGCGCTGCGCGGCGACCGGGTCGAGCTCGTGCCCCTCGAGGAGGTCGCGGGCAAGGTCAAGCACGTGCCCGCGGAGCTGCTCGCGGTGGCCAGCGCGCTCGCCTGACCTCCCCGGGGACGCTTTGACCGGTCCCGCCATCCACCGATAGGGTGGACGGCGGTGCCGCGCGCCTTCTTCTCGCGAGCCCGCGTGATCTCCCGTTCGTCGGGAGCCGCGACGGGCCGTCGGGGGCCTCGAGAACACATCCACGTGATCCCGTCGTCGAGCCGTGCCCGCCGTCCACGTCCGAACTACTTCCTGTCCGCATCGGAGCCCACCACTACATGAGCATCTCCACCCCCGCGAAGTCCGGCACGCCGCAGGTCGCGATCAACGACATCGGCACGGCCGAGGACCTCCTCGCCGCGATCGACGCCACCATCAAGTACTTCAACGACGGCGACATCGTCGAGGGCGTCGTCGTCAAGGTCGACCGTGACGAGGTCCTGCTGGACATCGGTTACAAGACCGAGGGCGTCATCCCCTCCCGTGAGCTGTCCATCAAGCACGACGTGGACCCCGGCGAGGTCGTCAAGGTCGGCGACGAGGTCGAGGCCCTGGTCCTCCAGAAGGAGGACAAGGAAGGCCGGCTGATCCTGTCCAAGAAGCGGGCGCAGTACGAGCGCGCGTGGGGCACGATCGAGAAGATCAAGGAGGAGGACGGCGTCGTCACCGGCACCGTCATCGAGGTCGTCAAGGGCGGCCTCATCCTCGACATCGGTCTGCGCGGCTTCCTTCCCGCGTCGCTCGTCGAGATGCGTCGTGTCCGCGACCTCGGCCCCTACGTGGGCAAGGAGATCGAGGCCAAGATCATCGAGCTCGACAAGAACCGCAACAACGTGGTCCTGTCGCGCCGCGCGTGGCTCGAGCAGACGCAGTCCGAGGTCCGCTCCACCTTCCTGCAGACGCTGCAGAAGGGCCAGGTGCGCCCCGGTGTCGTCTCCTCGATCGTCAACTTCGGCGCGTTCGTCGACCTGGGTGGCGTGGACGGCCTCGTGCACGTCTCCGAGCTGTCCTGGAAGCACATCGACCACCCGTCCGAGGTCGTCGAGGTCGGCCAGGAGGTCACGGTCGAGGTCCTCGACGTCGACTTCGACCGCGAGCGTGTCTCCCTGTCGCTGAAGGCGACGCAGGAGGACCCGTGGCAGGCCTTCGCCCGGACGCACGCCATCGGCCAGGTCGTCCCCGGCAAGGTCACCAAGCTCGTCCCGTTCGGCGCGTTCGTGCGCGTCGAGGACGGCATCGAGGGCCTCGTGCACATCTCGGAGCTGGCCGTGCGCCACGTCGAGATCCCGGAGCAGGTCGTGCAGGTCGGCGACGACGTGTTCGTCAAGGTCATCGACATCGACCTCGAGCGTCGCCGCATCTCGCTGTCGCTGAAGCAGGCGAACGAGGGCTTCGACCCCGAGTCGGAGGACTTCGACCCCGCGCTGTACGGCATGGCGGCCGAGTACGACGAGCAGGGCAACTACAAGTACCCGGAGGGCTTCGACCCGACGACGAACGAGTGGCTCGAGGGCTTCGAGACGCAGCGCGAGGCGTGGGAGGCCCAGTACGCGGCCGCGCACGAGCGCTGGGAGGCGCACCGCAAGCAGGTCGCGGACGCGCAGAAGGCCGACGCCGAGGCGCAGACGCCCGAGGGCAGCAGCGCTCCTGCGCCGTCGACCTACTCGTCGTCGACCGACGAGGCCACGGGGACGCTCGCGTCCGACGAGGCGCTCGCCGCTCTGCGCGAGAAGCTCACCGGCAACTGAGCAGCTGAACGCACCGCGGGCCTCATCCCGCGGCACGCTCCACGACGGGCCGGTCACCTACGGGTGGCCGGCCCGTCGGCGTGTGCCGGGCCGGCCTCGACCTGCCGCGGGCGCGGGACGGCCCGTGCGGGCAGGATGGGGCCCATGCAGCGCATCGGGTTGACGGGTGGGATCGCGGCCGGCAAGTCCGTGGCGGCGCGCCGCCTGGCCGAGCGAGGCGCCGTCGTCGTGGACGCCGACGCGCTCGCGCGCGAGGCGGTGGCGCCGGGGACGGCCGGGCTCGACGCGGTGGTCGAGGCGTTCGGTGCGGAGGTGCTCGCACCCGACGGCTCGCTCGACCGCGCCGCGCTCGCGTCAGTGGTGTTCGGCGACGACGAGCGTCGGCGGACCCTCGAGGCGATCGTGCACCCCGCGGTGCGGCGCCTGTCGGCCGAGCGTGAGGCCGCCGCCGCGACGGCCGACCCGGGCGCGGTCGTCGTCCACGACATCCCGCTGCTCGTCGAGACAGGTCAGGCCGGCTCGTTCCACCTCGTCGTCGTCGTCCACGCGCCGGCGGTGCTGCGCGTCGAGCGCCTCGTGCGGCTGCGCGGCATGTCACGCGAGGACGCCGAGGCGCGGGTCGCGGCGCAGGCCGGCGACGACGAGCGCGTGGCGGTGGCGGACGTGGTCCTGGACGGGTCGGGGACCGACGCGGACCTGCGCGCGCAGGTGGACGAGCTGTGGGACCGGCTGTGCACGGAGCGGACGCAGGAGCGGGCCGCCGAGGAGACCGACGCGCGGCACGGCTGAGCCGCCCGCCGTCACACGGCGGTGTGAGCGGATGCGGCGTCCGAGGCACTCTCGGTCACGATCTGGGAACGGCCGTTCCGCCCGTCCGCGCGAGCCGCTATGGTCCCGCCAGACCGGGGACGAAAGTGCCTTGTGCCTGGTGGGGGCTCAACTTCGACGGTCGGACGACCGATAGACGACACATCCGGTGCCGAAGAGGTCGCCGCAACAAGGAGGTACGAGCGGATGGTCAAGCCCGTCCAGACGCGCGCGTCGGTGTCGGTCGCGTCGTCGGCGCTGTCCGAGGGTCGCATGCTCGAGCTCGCGGAGAAGGCGGCGATGTCCGGCGACTCGGACGTGGGCCGGTTCCGCGTCGAGGCACGCACCCCGCACTCGACGACGGTGTCGCTGCGTGACCACATCGAGGGTGCGGAGCTGATCCGCTTCGAGGTGCGCACCGACCGTGCGGTGGGCCGCACCACGGCCCGGACCGCGATCACGTTCTTCCGCACCAAGGACGGCGGCGTCAACGCGCTCATCCCGATGGCGAAGCGCAAGCTCCTCGGCTTCAGCGCGTACGAGATCTTCATGGACTGGTACGTCGCCGCGGTGGTGCGCGAGGACCCGAACGCGATCGTCACCCTGGTCGACGGCAAGGACTGAGCCCCGTGGCCGGCGATTGACGCCGGCGACGGGTGTGTCGGTGGTCCGACGTACCGTGGTGCCATGCGTCCAGTCACGGAGCTCCAGCGGACCGTCGCGCCCTTCGAGGTCGTGTCGGACTACACGCCGTCCGGCGACCAGCCTCAGGCGATCGCCCAGCTCACGCGTCGGCTGCAGGCCGGCGAGAAGGACGTCGTGCTGCTGGGCGCGACGGGTACCGGCAAGTCTGCGACGACCGCCTGGCTGATCGAGCAGGTGCAGCGTCCGACGCTCGTCATGGCGCCGAACAAGACGCTGGCCGCGCAGCTCGCGACCGAGTTCCGCGAGCTGTTGCCCAACAACGCGGTCGAGTACTTCGTCTCGTACTACGACTACTACCAGCCCGAGGCGTACATCGCGCAGACGGACACCTACATCGAGAAGGACTCGTCGATCAACGACGAGGTCGAGCGTCTGCGGCACTCGGCGACGTCCTCGCTGCTCACACGCCGTGACGTGGTCGTCGTCGCGTCGGTCTCCTGCATCTACGGTCTGGGTACCCCGCAGGAGTACGTGGACCGCATGGTCACGCTGCGCGTCGGCGACCAGGTGGACCGCGACCAGCTGCTGCGCCGGTTCGTGCAGATGCAGTACTCGCGCAACGACATGGCGTTCACGCGCGGCACGTTCCGGGTGCGTGGCGACACGGTCGAGATCATCCCGATGTACGAGGAGCTGGCCGTCCGGATCGAGTTCTTCGGGGACGAGATCGAGGCGATCGCGACGCTGCACCCGCTCACCGGTGAGGTGGTCCGCGCCGAGGACGAGATGATGATCTTCCCGGCGACGCACTACGTGGCGGGGCCGGAGCGCATGGAACGCGCGATCCACGGCATCGAGGCCGAGCTCGAGGAGCGGCTCGCGGAGCTCGAGCGGCAGAACAAGCTGCTCGAGGCGCAGCGCCTGCGGATGCGCACGACGTACGACATCGAGCTGATGCGGCAGGTGGGCTCGTGCTCCGGCATCGAGAACTACTCGCGGCACATCGACGGACGCGCGGCCGGGTCGGCGCCCAACACGCTGCTGGACTTCTTCCCCGAGGACTTCCTGCTGGTCATCGACGAGTCGCACGTGACCGTGCCGCAGATCGGCGCGATGTTCGAGGGCGACATGTCACGCAAGCGTTCGCTCGTCGAGCACGGCTTCCGCCTGCCGAGCGCCGTCGACAACCGCCCCCTGCGGTGGGAGGAGTTCGTCGAGCGCATCGGGCAGACGGTCTACCTCTCCGCCACGCCGGGCGACTACGAGCTGTCGATGTCCGACGGTGTCGTCGAGCAGATCATCCGCCCGACGGGCCTCGTCGACCCGGAGGTCGTCGTCAAGCCGACGAAGGGTCAGATCGACGACCTGCTCGGCGAGATCCGCGACCGGGTGGACCGCGACGAGCGCGTGCTCGTCACGACGCTGACCAAGAAGATGGCCGAGGACCTCACGGACTACCTTCTCGAGAAGGGCGTGCGGGTGCGGTACCTGCACTCCGAGGTCGACACGCTGCGCCGCGTCGAGCTGCTGCGCGAGCTCCGGCTCGGCGAGTACGACGTGCTGGTCGGGATCAACCTGCTGCGCGAGGGCCTGGACCTGCCGGAGGTGTCGCTCGTCGCGATCCTCGACGCGGACAAGGAGGGCTTCCTGCGCTCGGGCAAGTCGCTCATCCAGACCATCGGCCGCGCGGCGCGCAACGTGTCCGGCCAGGTCCACATGTACGCGGACAAGGTCACGCCGGCGATGCAGCTCGCGATCGAGGAGACCAGCCGGCGCCGCGAGAAGCAGGTCGCCTACAACCTCGAGCACGGGATCGACCCGCAGCCGTTGCGCAAGAAGATCGGCGACATCACCGACATGCTCGCGCGTGAGGACGCGGACACCGCCGAGCTGCTGGGCGGTGGCGGCCGTCAGACGAGCCGCGGCAAGGCGCCGGTCCCCGGGTTCGGCTCGAAGGCGGCGCCGTCCGACGAGCGGACCCGGCTCACCGGCGCTGCCGCGGGTGAGCTCGCGACGCTGATCCAGGAGCTCACGGACCAGATGCACGCGGCGGCCGGTGAGCTGCAGTTCGAGCTCGCCGCGCGGCTGCGTGACGAGATCTCGGGCCTGAAGAAGGAACTGCGGCAGATGCAGGCCGCGACCGCCTGACGGCACGACGCGTCCACCCACGCGCCACCCGCCCACCCGCAGGACGACGAGGAGTGAGCATGGCAGCACGGATCCAGGTCACGTTCGACGCCGCGAGCCCGCCCACGCTGGGCCGGTTCTGGGCGCAGGTGCTCGGCTACGTGGAGGACGCGCCCCCGCCGCCGTTCTCGACGTGGGACGAGGCGCTCGACGCGATGGGCGTCCCGGTCGAGCAGCGCGACTCCGCGTACGCCGTGGTCGACCCGGACGGAGCCGGCCCGCGCCTGTGGTTCCAGAAGGTCCCCGAGGAGAAGTCGGGCAAGAACCGCGTGCACCTCGACGTGACGGTCCGGCCGGACCTCCCGCGCGAGGAGCGTCCGGACGCGGTGCGTGCCCGGGCGAGCGAGCTCGAGGGGCTCGGCGCGCGGCGGCTGTACGAGAAGGAGGAGCTCGGCAGCTTCTGGGTGACGATGCAGGACCCCGAGGGCAACGAGTTCTGCGTCCAGTAGCGGCCCGACGCGCGCGGCCGTGGACACGTGCGGCGCGTGGGGCATCCGTCACCTACGATGGCGGACGGTGAAGGGGAGTACCCCACAATCGGCCGCGTCGTCATCACGGACGCCGCCGGTCCAGCCCGGCGATCCGCCGTGGTGGCGACCGACGGAGCCCGGTGCGGTCGGCCCGCATCGCGGGCGGGGGAGACCTTCGGTACTCACGCACAACTCGTACCGGAGGTCTGTCCATGGATGTCTCGAGCCTCGTCTGGCTGCTCACGGCCGCCGGCGTCGTCGGTCTGCTCGTCTTCGACTTCTTCGCGCACGTGCGCACGCCGCACGAGCCGACGTTCCGCGAGTCGGCCTGGTGGTCGTCGGTCTACATCGTCCTCGCGCTGCTGTTCGGTGTGGCGGTCGGCGCGTTCTGGGGCTGGGACCACGGCGCGGAGTACTTCGCGGGGTACGTGACCGAGAAGAGCTTGTCGGTCGACAACCTGTTCGTGTTCCTGATCATCATGACGAGGTTCGCCGTCCCCAGGGCGTTCCAGCAGAAGGTGCTGCTGGTCGGTGTGGCGATCGCGCTGGTGCTGCGCACCGTGTTCATCCTCGTGGGCGCGGCGGCGATCGAGCGGTGGTCGTGGGTCTTCTACCTGTTCGGTGCGTTCCTCGTGTACACCGGCGTCAAGCTCGCGCGGGAGGACCACGACGGGTCCGACGAGAAGGAGGTCGGCGACGGGTTCCTCGTGCGGGCGGTGCGTCGCGTCTTCCCGACGACGACGGAGTACGACGGCGACCGGCTCACGACAGTGGTCGACGGCAAGCGGCTGCTCACGCCGATGCTCCTCGTCATGGTCGCGATCGGCTCGACGGACATCCTGTTCGCGCTCGACTCGATCCCCGCGATCTACGGTCTGACCGAGGAGCCGTACATCGTGTTCACCGCGAACGCGTTCGCGCTGCTCGGGCTGCGTCAGCTGTACTTCCTCATCGGCGGGCTGCTCGAGCGTCTCGTGTACCTCTCGCAGGGCCTCGCGGTGATCCTCGGCTTCATCGGGGTGAAGCTCCTGCTGCACGCGATGCACACCAACGAGCTGCCGTTCATCAACGGGGGCGAGCACATCGAGTGGGCGCCGGAGATCCCCATCTGGCTCTCGCTCACGGTGATCCTGGGGACCCTCGCGGTCGCGACGGTCGCCAGCCTTCTCAAGACACGCAGCGACCGACGCGTCGCTGCCGGACAGGAGTGACGTGGACGTCTCGCTGCTGGTGTGGGCGGTCTCGCTCGGGATCGTGACCGCCCTGCTGGTCGTCGACGTGGTGATCGTGGGGCGCCGGCCGCACGTGCCGAGCACCGCGGAGTGCCTGCGGCACCTCGGGCTGTACGTCGGCCTCGCGGTGCTGTTCGGGCTCGGAGTGCTCGTCACGTCGGGGGGCCAGTACGCGGGTGAGTTCTACGCGGGCTGGCTCACCGAGTACTCGCTGTCGGTCGACAACCTGTTCGTCTTCATGCTCATCATGGGTCGGTTCGCCGTGCCGCGGCAGTACCAGCAGACGGCGCTGCTCGTCGGGATCGTGCTGGCGCTGGTGTTCCGGACCGTGTTCATCCTGCTCGGGTCGGCGATCGTCAGCACGTTCAGCTGGGTGTTCTACCTGTTCGGTGCGTTCCTCGTGTGGACGGCGTGGAAGGTCGCACGTGAGGGGTCGGACGACGGCCCCGACGAGTTCCACCCGCCCCTGCTGCTGCGCCTCGTGCAGCGCTGGTTCCCGTCGACCACGCAGTACCACGGCGTGCACCTGACGGTCGTCGAGAACGGGCGGCGCCTCATCACGCCGATGCTGATCGTCCTGGTCGCGCTGGGCGCGACGGACCTGCTGTTCGCGTTCGACTCCATCCCCGCGCTGTTCGGGCTGACGAGCGAGCCGTACCTCATCATGATGGCGAACCTGTTCGCGCTCATGGGGCTGCGCCAGCTGTACTTCCTGCTCGGTGACCTGCTCGCGCGCCTGGTCTACCTGAACTACGGGCTCGCGGTGCTGCTCGGCTTCATCGGCGTGAAGCTCGTGCTCGAGGCGTTGCACGAGAACGAGCTGCCGGTCATCAACGGCGGTGAGCCCGTGGCGTGGGCGCCGGAGATCCCGATCTGGCTGTCGCTGGTCGCGATCGTCGTGATCCTCGGGACGACGGCGGCCGTGAGCCTGGTGAAGTCCGCGCGCGACGCCCGGGCGGCGCTCACGCCCTGAGCGGCACGCGGGGTCGGTGCGGTGCCGATGCCGTGCCGGTGCCGTGCCGGTGCCGTGCCGGTGCGGCGGGGTCAGGAGGCCCAGGGACCGAGCACGACGTCCCAGCCGCGCACCTCGGTCTCGGCGACGAGGCCCTCGCGCTGGAACGGGTCGTCCGCGAGCATCGCCCGCAGGCGCTCCTCGTCGTCCGCGACGAGGACGAGCAGCGCGCCGGGCGCGCCGTCCGTCCACGGTCCGGAGCCCTTGAGCGCGCCCACGTCGGCGAGGCCCGCGAGGTAGGCGCGGTGCTCGGGGCGGAAGTGGTCGCGAGCGTCGGTGCGCTCGTCGTAGGTGTAGCGGACGGCGAAGGTGGCCATGGCGACATCCTGCCCGAACGCGACGTGGGATGGCGCACACCGACCGGCCACCGGCACGCGTCGGGCCTGGTCGGGTGGCAGAGTGGCGGGATGACGACTCGCGTGACGCTCGCCGACGGCATGCGCATGCCGGTCCTCGGCTTCGGGGTCTACAAGGTGTCCGACGAGGCCGCGCAGCCCGCGGTGGCCGAGGCGCTGACGGCGGGGTACCGGCTCGTCGACACGGCGACGCTGTACCGCAACGAGGCCGCGGTGGGGCGCGCGGTGCGCGCCAGCGGCCTCGACCGGGACGACGTCTTCGTCACGACGAAGCTGTGGAACGACGCGCAGGGCGACCGCGCCGAGGCGGCGTTCGAGGAGTCGGTCGGGCGCCTGGGGCTCGGCGCGCCGGACCTGTACCTGATCCACTGGCCCGCTCCGGCGCGGGAGCAGTACGTGCCGACGTGGCGCACGTTGCTGCGGCTGCGCGACGAGGGCCGCGTGCGGTCGGTGGGCGTCTCGAACTTCCAGCCCGACCACCTGGAGCGCATCGTGGAGGACTCGGGTGAGGTGCCCGTGGTGAACCAGGTCGAGCTGCACCCGTACCTGCAGCAGCGCGAGCTGCGCGCGCTGCACTCCGAGCTCGGCATCGTGACGCAGGCGTGGTCGCCGCTGGGCCGGGGCGCCGTCCTGGAGGATCCCGTCCTGCTCGACATCGCGCGTGAGCACGGCGCGAGCGTCGCGCAGGTGGTCCTGCGTTGGCACCTCGACCTGGGTGTCGCGGTCGTCCCGAAGTCGGTGACGCCCGCGCGCATCCGCGAGAACCTCGCCGGGGCGGACCTCGAGCTGACCCCGCGGGACCACCAGCGGATCGCGGCGCTCGACCGCGGTGAGCGCTCCGGCTCCCACCCGGACCTCGTGAGCTGACCCCGCGGCACCCGATCACCGACCGACCCGAGCACGAGACGAGGCGACCATGGCGCGCGAGCTGCGCACACTCCTCACCGACGACCTGCTGACCCGTGTGCACGAGCGCGCCGCGGCTCACGACCGCGAGAACACGTTCCCGCACGACGACCTCGCGGAGCTCGCGGAGGCCGGCTACCTGCGGGCGTTCGTGCCGCGGCGGCTCGGTGGTTCAGGGCTCACCCTGGAGGAGGTCGCACGCGAGCAGGTCCGGCTCGCCGCCGCGGCGCCCGCGACGGCGCTGGCCGTGAACATGCACCTCGTCGTGACCGGCCTGGCGGCGCAGCTCGTCGAGCGCGGGGACGAGGCGTTCGAGTTCGTCCTGCAGGACGCGGCGGACGGTGAGGTGTTCGCGTTCGGCAACTCGGAGGCCGGCAACGACCTGGTGATGTTCGGCTCGCGGACCCGCGCCGAGCGCCAGGCGGACGGGGGCTACAGGTTCTTCGGCACCAAGATCTTCACGTCCCTGTCGCCCGTGTGGACGCGGCTCGCGACGTTCGGTCTCGACGACTCGGACCCGGCCGACCCGCGCCTCGTCCACGGCGTCGTCGGGCGGGAGGGCGTCACGGCCAAGGACGACTGGGACACGCTGGGTATGCGTGCCACGCAGTCGACGACGACCGTGCTGGACGGCGCCTACGCGCCGCCCGGGCGTGTGTACCGCAGCCTGCCCGCCGGGCCGTCCGCCGACTCGTTCATGTTCGCGTTGTTCTCCGTGTTCGAGATCCTGCTCGGCGCGGTCTACACGGGCATCGGGCGCCGCGCGGTCGAGCTCGCGGTCGCGGCCGCTCGTCGTCGGACCTCGCTCAAGAACGGAGGGCGAGCGTATGCGCAGGACCCCGACATCCGGTGGCGCATCGCCGACGCCGCGCTGCTGCAGGACGGCGCCGAGCTGCAGGTGTTCGCGCTCGCGCGCGACGTCGACGAGCGGGTGGACCACGGCGCGCGCTGGTTCGCCCAGCTCGTGGGGCTCAAGGTCCGCGCGACGGAGTCGGCGCGCCAGGTCGTCGAGCTCGCGCTGCGCGCGTCGGGCGGCGGGTCGTACTTCAGCGGCAACGAGCTGGGCCGGCTCTACCGAGACGTGCTCGCGGGGATCTTCCACCCGTCCGACGACGAGTCCGCGCACGCGACGGTGGCCACGTCCGTGCTCGGCCCGCCGGAGGCCTGACGCGCCTACGGCGCGCGAGCGCCGTCACCAGCCCCGGGCGCGCCACTGCGCGAGGTGCGGACGTTCCGCCCCGAGCGTCGTGTCGCGCCCGTGACCGGGGTACACCCACGTCTCATCGTCGAACCGGTCGAAGACTCGGGCGACGACGTCGTCGTACAGCGACGTGAAGTCCTGCGGGGTCGTGGTGCGGCCGACCCCACCGGGGAACAGCGAGTCGCCCGTCAGCAGGTGCACCCGGCCGGGCGCCGCGCCCGGGACGTGCGTGTGCTCGGGCTCGCGGTAGGCGAGCGCGACCGACCCGGGCGTGTGGCCGCGCAGCGCGACCACCTCGAGCGTGACGTGCCCGACGACCAGCAGGTCGCCGTCGTGCAGGCGCCGCCCGACCGGCACGCCCGTCGCCTCGGTGATCGCGTCCGCGTCGTCGGCGCCGGCGGCCGTCCGCGCACCCGTCACCGCGACGACCGACGCGAGCGCTCCGACATGGTCGCGGTGCCGGTGCGTCGTGACGACCAGGTCGAGCCGGGCGCTCGCGTCGCCCTCGCGCACCAGCGCGAGCAGGCGGTCCGGGTCGGCGGCGGCGTCGACGAGCAGCTGCGCGCCGTCGCGGCGGCACGTCAGCAGGTAGGCGTTGTTGTCCATCGGCCCGACCGACGCCTTGCGGAGCTCGACCTCGTCGAGCACCCGCACCGCGGTCGGGCCGCCGGGCGTCACGTGACCGGTCCAGGGTGCCGTGCTCATGCGGGTCCCTCCGAGGCGCCCGTGGCCAGCCCGACGGCGTGGGCCGCACGCACGAGCGCGAGGTGCGACAGCGCCTGGGGCACGTTGCCGGCCATCCGGCGCCCGACCGGGTCGTACTGCTCGGCGAGGAGACCGACGTCGTTCGTCAGCCCGACGAGCCCGTCCAGCACCTCGCACGCCTCGTCGACCTGCCCCGTGCGGGCGAGCGCCTCCGCGAGCCAGAACGAGCACGCGAGGAAGGCGTGCTCGCCGCCGGGCACACCGTCGTCGGTCCGTTCGGTGCGGTAGCGGCGCAGCAGCCCCGGGGCGACCTCCAGCTCGGCGCGCACCGCGGCGAGCGTGCCGAGGACGCGAGGGTCGTCGGGCGGCAGGAAACCGACCTGGAGGATCTGCAGGAGCGAGGCGTCGGTGTGCGTCGCGCCGTAGTGCTGCACGAACGTCCCGCGGTCCGCGTCCCAGCCGTGGGCCAGCACGTCCGCATGGATCTCCGCACGCGCCGCGCGCCAGCGGTCGACCGGCCCGGACAGGCCGTGCTCCTCGACGGCGCGCACCGCGCGGTCGACCGCGGCCCAGGCCATGACCTTCGAGTGCACGAAGTGCCGGGGGTCGCCGCGCACCTCCCAGATCCCGCGGTCCGGGTCGCGCCAGTGCCGCAGCAGCGCCTCGAGGAGGTGGCGCTGGAGCGACCACGAGTCCGCGGACTCGGTGATCCCGGCACGGCGTGCCTCGTGCAGCGCGCACATGACCTCGCCCAGCACGTCGTTCTGGACCTGGCCGACCGCGGCGTTGCCGAGCCGCACCGGGCGGGAGCCGGCGTAGCCCGGCAGGTGTCCGAGCTCACGCTCGGGCAGGTCACGCCCGCCGTCGACGCGGTACATGATCTGCAGGTCGGTGGGGTCGCCGGCGACGGCGCGCAGCAGCCAGTCGCGCCACTGGGTCGCCTCGTCGCGGAACCCCTGCTCGAGGAGCGCCTCGAGCGTCATCGCGGCGTCGCGCAGCCAGCAGTAGCGGTAGTCCCAGTTGCGTGCGCCGCCGAAGTCCTCGGGCAGGCTCGTCGTCGCCGCGGCGGCGATGCCGCCCGTCTCGAAGTCGGTGAGGAGCCGCAGCACGAGCAGCGAGCGCACGACGGCCTCGCGGTGCGGCCCCGCGTACCGTGCGCCGCGCGCCCACAGCCCCCACGCGACGCGCGTCGTGTCGACCCGGGTCGCCGCCGCCAGGGGCGGTGGCACCGGCTCCCACGAGCGTGACCACGTGAGGTCGAGCTCGAGCTCCTCGCCCTCCCGCAGCTCGAACGCGTCGCGGTGCCGGTGGTCGTCGGCGTGCGGCAGGCGCGTCCCGCGCAGGACGAGCGCGTCCGGTCCGGCCACCGCGCGGATCCGCGCGTCGGGGCCGCCGGTGCGCGTGACCCACGGCTCGATGCCGCCGTAGCCGAAGCGCACCACCCACTCGTGCTCGACGCGCACCGTGCCCCGCGTGCACCGCACGTGCCGCACGAGGTCCGCCCGTCCGTCGGAGATGGGCATCGAGTCGGTGACGACGGCGGTGCCGGTGGGGGAGCGATACGTCGTCTCGAGGACGAACGAGTCGTCGAGGTAGCGACGCGTGACCTCGTGCGCGTCGGGGACGGTCAGCAGCCAGCGGCCGTTGTCCTCCGTGCCGAGCAGTCGTGCGAAGCACGCCGCCGAGTCGACGTGCGGCAGGCACAGCCAGTCGATCGAGCCGCGGCGGGAGACGAGCGCGGTCGTGCGCCCGTCGCCGACGACCGCGTACTCGGCGACGGGGACGGGCAGGGGCTCGGGTCCGGTGGACGCGATCGACGCGGTGGGGCCCGTGGGCGGATCGGCGGCGACGGTCGGTTCGTCGGTCACTGTCGGTTCGTCGGTCGCTGTCGGTTCGTCGGTCACCGTCGGGTCGCCGGTCGTGGTCGGTTCTGTCGTCATGGTGCGTCCCAGCATGGGGTGATCGGGCACGCTCGGCACGACGACGGCGCCGGGGCGGCCGCGGGTGGCGTGGCTGCTCACCAGGAGGATCGAACGGGTGTGCGATTGTCAGCGGTGGAACGTAGACTGCACGCCGTGAACGACCGTCTGGTGGTGCAGGGTGCCCGCGAGCACAACCTCCGCAACGTCGACCTGGACCTGCCTCGGGACCAGCTGATCGTCTTCACCGGCCTGTCCGGGTCGGGGAAGTCGTCGCTGGCCTTCGACACGATCTTCGCCGAGGGGCAGCGGCGGTACGTGGAGTCGCTCTCGGCGTACGCGCGCCAGTTCCTCGGGCAGATGGACAAGCCCGACGTCGACTTCATCGAGGGGCTGTCGCCCGCCGTCTCGATCGACCAGAAGTCGACGAACCGCAACCCGCGCTCGACGGTCGGCACGATCACCGAGGTGTACGACTACCTGCGCCTGCTGTTCGCGCGCGCCGGGACGCAGTACTGCCCCGTCTGCGGCGAGCGCGTCACCGCGCAGACGCCGCAGCAGATCGTCGACCGGCTGCTCGAGCTGCCCGAGGGCACGCGGTACCAGGTGCTCGCGCCCGTCGTCCGCGGCCGCAAGGGCGAGTACACGGACCTGTTCGGAGAGCTGCAGGCGAAGGGCTTCTCTCGCGCGCGCGTCGACGGGGAGGTCGTGCAGCTCACGGCACCGCCGACGCTCGAGAAGAAGCTCAAGCACGACATCGAGGTCGTGGTCGACCGGCTGGTCGCGCGCGAGGGCGTGCAGCGCCGCCTCACCGACTCGGTGGAGACCGCGCTCGGGCTGTCCGGCGGGCTGCTCGTGATCGACCTGGTGGACCGCGACGCCGAGGACCCGGACAAGGAGCGCCGGTTCTCCGAGCAGCGGGCGTGCCCGAACGACCACGTGCTCACGCTCGAGGAGGTCGAGCCGCGCACGTTCTCGTTCAACGCGCCGTACGGGGCGTGCCCGGAGTGCACCGGCATCGGCTCGCGTCTCGAGGTCGACCCGGAGCTCGTCGTGCCCGACGAGGAGCTCAGCCTCGCGCAGGGCGCGGTCGCCCCGTGGGCGCAGACCTCCTCGGAGTACTTCGAGCGCGTCATGTCGGCTCTCGCCGACGAGATGGGCTTCGCCATGGACGTGCCGTGGCGCGCGCTGCCGCAGCGCGCGAAGGACGCGATCCTGCACGGCCGCAACCACAAGGTGCAGGTCCGCTACCGGAACCGGTGGGGTCGCGAGCGCCAGTACTCCACCGGGTTCGAGGGCGTGATCACGTTCCTCGAGCGCCGGCACGCCGAGACCGAGTCGGAGTGGAGCAAGGACAAGTACGAGGGCTTCATGCGTGAGGTCCCGTGCCCGACGTGCCAGGGCCAGCGGCTCAAGCCCGAGGTGCTCGCCGTCAAGGTCGGCGGGCGGTCGATCGCGGAGGTCTGCGAGCTGCCGATCCGGGAGGCACGCGACTTCCTCGACACCCTCGCGCTCGGCGAGCGTGAGCGGCAGATCGCGGCGCAGGTGCTCAAGGAGATCCAGGCGCGCCTGGGCTTCCTGCTCGACGTGGGCCTGGACTACCTGTCGCTGATGCGCCCGGCGGCGACGCTCTCGGGCGGCGAGGCCCAGCGCATCCGGCTCGCGACGCAGATCGGCTCCGGCCTGGTGGGCGTCCTCTACGTGCTCGACGAGCCCTCGATCGGCCTGCACCAGCGGGACAACCGACGCCTGATCGACACGCTCACGCGTCTGCGCGACCTGGGCAACACGCTCATCGTCGTCGAGCACGACGAGGACACCATCCGGATGGCCGACTGGATCGTGGACATCGGCCCGGGCGCGGGAGAGCACGGTGGTCGCGTCGTGCACTCGGGCGACCTCGCGGGGCTGCTCGCCTCGAACGAGTCAGTGACCGGCGCGTACCTGTCGGGACGTCGGCAGATCCCGATGCCGGCCGACCGGCGCCCGGTCGACCGGTCGCGGCTCGTGACCGTGCAGGGCGCGCGGGAGCACAACCTGCGCGGCATCGACGTGTCGTTCCCGCTGGGGGTCCTGACGGCCGTCACGGGCGTGTCGGGCTCCGGCAAGTCGACGCTCGTGAACTCGATCCTGTACACGGTGATGGCGAACGAGCTCAACGGCGCGCGCCAGGTCGCCGGCCGGCACAAGCGCGTCACGGGGCTCGACCAGCTCGACAAGGTCGTGCACGTCGACCAGGGCCCGATCGGCCGCACGCCGCGCTCGAACCCCGCGACGTACACGGGCGTGTGGGACAGCATCCGCAAGCTGTTCGCGGAGACGACCGAGGCGAAGGTCCGCGGCTACACGCCGGGGCGGTTCTCGTTCAACGTGAAGGGCGGGCGCTGCGAGGCGTGCTCGGGCGACGGCACGCTCAAGATCGAGATGAACTTCCTGCCGGACGTGTACGTCCCGTGCGAGGTCTGCCACGGCGCGCGGTACAACCGCGAGACGCTCGAGGTGCACTTCAAGGGCAAGACGGTCGCGGACGTGCTCGACATGCCGATCGAGGAGGCCGCCGAGTTCTTCAGCGCGGTCCCCGCGATCAGCCGGCACCTGCGGACGCTCGTCGACGTCGGTCTGGGGTACGTGCGCCTGGGCCAGCCCGCGCCGACGCTGTCGGGCGGTGAGGCGCAGCGCGTCAAGCTCGCCTCCGAGCTCCAGCGGCGCTCGACGGGCCGCACCGCGTACGTGCTCGACGAGCCCACCACCGGACTGCACTTCGAGGACATCCGCAAGCTGCTCGGGGTGCTGCAGTCGCTCGTCGACAAGGGCAACACCGTGATCGTCATCGAGCACAACCTCGACGTCATCAAGAACGCCGACTGGGTGATCGACATGGGTCCCGAGGGGGGCTCGGGCGGCGGCACGGTCGTCGCGGAGGGGACGCCCGAGCACGTCGCGGGAGTGTCCGCGAGCCACACGGGCCGTTTCCTCGCCGAGGTGCTGGAACTCGAGCCCGCGGCGGTCTCGGCCTGAGCGTGCGCATGGCCCCCGCCGACCGCCGCGCCGCGCGCGTCGGTGCGGTCCTGCCGGTGCGCTCCTCAGACCCGCTCGAACGCCACGGGGACGGGCTCGTGCCGCACGGTGAAGTTGACCGAGCGCGCGACGAAGCAGTGCTCGTGAGCGCGGTGGTGCAGGTCGGCCAGGACGCCGTCGGTCACAGGCTGCCCGTCGGCCAGCACCCGGGTGCGGACGACCACGCGCGGGCGCAGGACGACCTCGGTGAACTGCCCGTGCCCGGCCGCCTCGATCCGCATGGTCCCGGACGCGGCGTCGGCGTAACCGACGACGACCACGCCCGCTGCCGCCGCGAGGTGCAGGAACCAGAGCATGTGGCACTGGGCGAGCGCGCCCACGACGAGGTCCTCCGGCGACCACCGCGACGGGTCTCCCCGGAAGCCCGGGTCCGAGGTGCCCGGCAGGGGCAGCTTGTCGCCCGACGTGAGCTCGTGGTCGCGACCGTACGACGTGTACGTCGACGTCCCCGCCTCGCCCGCTCCGGTCCAGGTCAGGTCCACCGAGTAGGAGTGCAGCAGCTGCGCCATGTCGACACGCTAGCGGCACCCGGTGCCGGGCGCGGGCCGTGCCGTCGTCCGGCGTGGCGGCCGGCCGGTCGAGCCCTCGACGGCCCGGGGCACCCTGGGGTGTGTCCGCGGTGCGAACTAGGCTCGGACCATGGCTGATCCCGCGACCTACCGACCGGCACCGGGGGAGATCCCCGACTCGCCGGGCGTGTACCGGTTCCGCGACGGTGACGGCCGCGTCATCTACGTCGGCAAGGCCAAGAGCCTGCGGCAGCGGCTCAACAGCTACTTCCAGGACGTGGCGGGGCTGCACCCGCGCACGCAGACGATGGTGACCACGGCGGCGTCGGTGCAGTGGACGGTCGTGGGCACCGAGGTCGAGGCGCTCGCGCTCGAGTACTCGTGGATCAAGGAGTTCGACCCGCGGTTCAACGTGAAGTACCGCGACGACAAGTCGTACCCCTACCTGGCGGTCACGCTCGCGGACGAGTTCCCGCGCGTGCAGGTGATGCGCGGCGCCAAGCGCAAGGGGACGCGGTACTTCGGCCCCTACGCGCACGCGTGGGCGATCCGCGAGACGGTCGACCTGCTGCTGCGCGTGTTCCCCGTGCGCACCTGCTCGGCGGGGGTGTTCAAGCGCGCGCACCAGCAGGGACGCCCGTGCCTCCTCGGCTACATCGACAAGTGCTCCGCCCCGTGCGTGGGACGGATCTCGCCCGAGGACCACCACCGGCTCGCGCAGGACTTCTGCGACTTCATGGCCGGGGACACCACCCGGTTCGAGAAGCGGCTGACCCGCCGCATGCAGGAGGCGGCCGCGGAGCTCGACTACGAGCGCGCCGCACGCCTGCGCGACGACATCCAGACGCTGCGCCGCGCGACGGAGCGCAACGCCGTGGTGCTCCCGGACGGCACCGAGGCGGACGTGTTCGGCCTCGCGGGCGACGACCTCGAGGCCGCGGTGCAGGTGTTCCACGTGCGCGACGGTCGGATCCGGGGCCAGCGTGGCTGGGTCGTCGAGAAGGTCGAGGACGTCGACGACGCGGGCCTGGTGGAGCACCTGCTGCAGCAGGTCTACGGCACGGACGAGGCGGACGGCACCGCGGTGCCGCGCGAGGTGCTGGTGCCGGTGCTGCCGACCGACGTCGACCAGGTCGAGTCGTGGCTCACGGGGCTGCGCGGCTCGCGGGTACGGGTCCGCGTGCCCCAGCGCGGGGACAAGCGCGAGCTGGCGGCGACGGTGCACCGCAACGCCGAGCACGCGCTGAACCTGCACCGCACCCGGCGCGCGGGCGACCTGACGTCGCGCAGCCAGGCGCTGCGCGAGATCCAGGAGGCGCTGGGCCTGGACACCGCGCCGCTGCGGATCGAGTGCTACGACGTCTCGCACAACCAGGGGACGTACCAGTCGGCGTCGATGGTCGTGTTCGAGGACGGCCTCGCCCGCAAGAGCGAGTACCGCCTGTTCTCGGTGCGTGGACGGCACGGCGAGGGCGCGGCCGACGACACCGAGGCCATGCACGAGGTGATCACGCGCCGGTTCCGCCGTTACCTGGCGGAGCGCTCCGAGTCGGGCGACGTCGAGCTCGGTGACGCGGACGCGGAGGACGGTGAGCGGTTGGTCTCGGGCCCGATCGACGAGACGACGGGGCGGCCGCGTCGGTTCGCGTACCCGCCGAACCTCGTCGTCGTCGACGGCGGCCCCCCGCAGGTCGCCGCGGCCGCGCGGGCGCTCGAGGAGCTCGGGATCGACGACGTGGCGCTGTGCGGCCTCGCGAAGCGGCTCGAGGAGGTGTGGGTGCCGGGCGACGACTACCCGGTGATCCTGCAGCGCAGCTCGGAGGGCCTGTACCTGCTGCAGCGCGTGCGCGACGAGGCGCACCGGTTCGCGATCACGGCGCACCGCAAGCGACGCAGCAAGGGCATGACGGTGTCGGTGCTCGACGACGTCCCCGGGCTGGGACCGGCGCGGCAGAAGGCGCTGCTGCGGCACTTCGGCTCGGTCAAGCGCCTGCGGGCGGCGAGCGTCGAGGAGATCGCTTCGGTCCCCGGCATGGGGGAGCGGACGGCCGCCGCGGTCGTCGCCGCGCTCGCGCCGGACGACACCGCCGCGCCCACCGAGGCTCTCGCCCCGTCCGCTGGCATGCTGGGGACATGACCGAGCCCTCGCCCATCACGGTCCCGGCCGGGATCCCGGCGATCGACGCCGCGACCGAGCACCCCCGGCTCCACCAGCCCCAGGTTCTCGTCATCACGGGCATGTCGGGTGCGGGGCGCACGCGGGCGGCCGCGGTGCTCGAGGACCTGGACTGGTATGTCGTCGACAACCTGCCCGCGCAGATGCTCACTCACCTCGTCGGGATGCTCACCAGCGGCCCGCCCGAGACGCGCGCCCACCGCGTCGCCGCGGTCATCGACGTGCGCGGGCGCGGGTTCTTCGACGACCTCGCCGAGGTCCTCGGCGGGTTGCGCGCGGCGGGTGTCGAGTACCGGATCCTGTTCCTCGACGCGTCGGACGAGGTGCTCGTGCGCCGCTACGAGCAGGTGCGCCGGCCGCACCCGCTGCAGGGTACGGGCACGCTGCTCGACGGGATCCGCGAGGAGCGCGCGGTGCTGTCGGACATCCGCGAGCGCGCGGACAACGTGATCGACACGTCCGAGCTCAACGTGCACGACCTCGCGCGGCAGGTCCGATCGCTCGTCGCGGGGGACGCGGACGACCACCTGCGCGTCAACGTGACGTCGTTCGGGTTCAAGTACGGCATCCCGCTCGACGCCGACCACGTCGTCGACGTGCGGTTCCTCGCGAACCCGTACTGGGTGACGGAGCTGCGGCATCTCACGGGGCGTGACGGCCCGGTGCGCGACTACGTGCTGGGGCTACCGGGGGCGACGCAGTTCGTCGACCGGTACGTCGAGGCGCTCGAGCCGGTGCTGGCCGGCTACCTCAACGAGGAGAAGCGCTACGTGACCATCGCGGTGGGCTGCACGGGCGGCAAGCACCGGTCGGTCGCGATCAGCGAGGCCATCGCCGCGCGGCTGCGTGACGCGGGGCACCGTGTCACGGTCGCCGCGCGTGACCTGGGCAAGGAGTGAACGGGTCGGTCACCCGGGCCGGGCGCCCGACCACGGGAGGACGACGAGGCCGCGGGGCGGTCCGGTGAGCGCCGAGGTCCGCGGGGCGCCCACACCGGCGAGCGGCGTGGGGCCGGTCCCGGGCGCCCGCTCGTCGCACCACGGCCCGGCGGTGGTGGCGTGCGGCGGCGGGCACGGCGTCTCGGCGACGCTCTCGGCGCTGCGGCTGATGACGGACCAGATCACCGCGGTCGTGACGGTGGCGGACGACGGGGGCTCGTCCGGTCGGCTGCGCGACGAGCTCGCGGTGCTGCCCCCGGGCGACCTGCGGATGGCGCTGGCGGCGCTGTGCGACGACTCCGACTGGGGGCGCACGTGGCGTGACGTGCTGCAGCACCGGTTCGCGACGGACGGCCCGCTCGACCAGCACGCGCTCGGCAACCTGCTGATCGTGACGCTGTGGGAGCTGCTCGGGGACCCGGTCGCGGGTCTGGACTGGGTGGGCAGGCTCCTGGGCGCGCGCGGGCGGGTGCTGCCGATGACCGAGGTCCCGCTGCTCATCGAGGCGGACGTGCGTCGACCGTCCGGCGTGCTGGAGACGGTGCGCGGCCAGAGCGCGGTGGCCCGCACGACGGATCCGATCGTGCACGTGCGCCTGGTGCCGTCGGACCCGCCCGCGTGCCCGCAGGCGGTCGAGGCGGTCGAGCGTGCGCAGTGGGTCGTGCTGGGGCCCGGCTCCTGGTACACGTCCGTGCTGCCGCACCTGCTCGTGCCCGACCTGCGGGCCGCGCTGCACCGCTCGCCGGCCCGGGTCGTCGTCGTGCTGAACCTCTCGCCGGAGGAGCACGGCGAGACGGCGGGCCTGCGCGCGGAGGACTACCTGTCGGTGCTGCACGACCACGCTCCCGAGCTCGCGGTCGACGCGGTCATCGCCGACCCGCGTGCGGTCGAGGACGTGTCCCGCCTCGCGGCGCACTGCGAGGCTCGTGACGCTCGTCTCCTGCTGCGGCAGGTGGGCCGGTCGGACGGCACGGCCCGGCACGACCCGTTGCGGCTGGCCGCGGCACTGCGTGACGTGGTCGAGGGCGTGCTCGGCGACGTGCACACGGGAGCGGGCCGTCCGCGGCGGTGACGTCAACCGTCCACCGGCGCCCCGTGCAACTGGCAGGATGACGCCCATGGCGTTGACGGCACAGGTGAAGGACGAGCTCGCCCGACTCCAGGTGGACAAGACCTCCTGCCGCAAGGCCGAGGTCGCCGCGACCCTCAGGTTCGCGGGCGGCCTGCACATCATCTCGGGCCGGATCGTCATCGAGGCCGAGCTCGACACCGCGATCGCCGCGCGCCGGCTCCGCCAGGCCGTCTCGGAGGTCTACGGCCACGAGAGCGAGATCATCGTCGTGTCCGGTGGCGGTCTGCGCCGCGGGAGCCACTACGTGGTGCGGGTCGTCAAGGACGGCGAGTCGCTCGCACGCCAGACGGGGCTGCTCGACAACCGGGGCCGTCCGGTGCGCGGCCTGCCCCCGCAGGTCGTCGCGGGCGGGATCGCGGAGGCCGAGGCGGCGTGGCGCGGTGCGTTCCTCGCGCACGGCTCGCTCACCGAGCCGGGCCGGTCGTCGTCGCTCGAGATCACGTGCCCGGGGCCCGAGGCGGCGCTCGCGCTCGTCGGCGCGGCACGGCGCATGAACATCCCCGCCAAGGCGCGCGAGGTGCGCGGCGTCGACCGCGTGGTGATCCGCGACGGCGACGCGATCGGGGCGATGCTCACCCGGATCGGGGCGCACGAGGCGATGCTCGTGTGGGAGGAGCGGCGCGTGCGCCGCGAGGTGCGGGGGACCGCGAACCGGCTCGCGAACTTCGACGACGCGAACCTGCGTCGGTCGGCCCGGGCCGCGGTCGCGGCCGGGGCGCGCGTCGAGCGCGCGTTCGAGATCCTGGCCGAGGACCTGCCGGAGCACCTGCGGGAGGCGGGTCAGCTGCGGCTCGCGCACAAGGACGCGTCGCTCGAGGAACTGGGCAAGCTGGCCGACCCGCCGCTCACGAAGGACGCGGTCGCCGGTCGGATCCGGCGGCTGCTCGCGACGGCCGACAAGCGGGCCGCCGAGCTCGGCATCCCGGACACCGAGGCGGGTCTGTCGCCCGACCTGCTCGACCTCTGAGCGGAGTCGGCAGCGCGTCCGCACGGCGCCCGTCCGCGCAGGTCGCGGCGGATCCCAGCACGTGGACAGCGGGCCGGTCTGGGACCTTCGCTGCGTGCTCCTCGGGCCCGGGGGTATAGGCTCGGGACATCCGATCGTCACACGGTCGTCACGCGCTGGGCATGAACCGGTCTGGTCAAGACCTTCGCCCGGTATCGCGGCGGTCGCGGGCGTGAGGCACGCACATCGGCGTGCGGGAACCCACCACCACATTGTGCGCCGACCCCGTCGGCGCTGCCGAGGAGGGCACGTGACCATCAAGGTCGGCATCAACGGCTTCGGCCGCATCGGTCGGAACTTCTACCGGGCCATCATCGCGTCCGGCGCGGACATCGAGATCGTGGGTGTCAACGACCTCACGGACAACAAGACGCTCGCGCACCTGCTGAAGTACGACACGGTGCTCGGCCGCTTCCCCCTGAGCGTGGACTTCGACGACGACAACATCATCGTCGACGGCAAGAAGATCCGTGCGCTCGCCGAGCGCAACCCCGCCGACCTCCCCTGGGGCGAGCTGGGTGCGGACATCGTCATCGAGTCGACGGGCTTCTTCACCGACGCGACCAAGGCCAAGGCGCACATCGACGCCGGCGCCAAGAAGGTCATCATCTCGGCTCCCGCCAAGAACGAGGACGGCACGTTCGTCGTCGGCGTGAACCACGAGCTGTACGACCCGGCGACGCAGCACATCATCTCGAACGCGTCGTGCACGACGAACTGCCTCGCCCCGCTGGCGAAGGCGCTCAACGACTCGATCGGCATCGAGCGTGGCCTCATGACCACGATCCACGCCTACACGGGTGACCAGAACCTGCAGGACGGCCCGCACCGCGACCTGCGTCGCGCTCGCGCCGCCGCGCAGAACATCGTCCCGACCTCGACCGGTGCGGCCAAGGCCGTCGCCCTCGTGCTCCCGGAGCTCAAGGGCAAGCTCGACGGCTACGCGCTGCGCGTGCCGACGATCACCGGCTCGGCCACGGACCTGACCTTCACCGCCTCGCGCGAGGTCACGGTCGAGGAGGTCAACGCCGCGGTCAAGGCCGCCGCCGAGGGCCCCCTCAAGGGCGTGCTGTCCTACGTCGAGGACGAGATCGTCTCGAGCGACATCGTCACCGACCCGCACCAGAGCATCTTCGACTCGAAGCTCACCAAGGTGTCGGGCGACCTGGTCAAGGTCGTCTCCTGGTACGACAACGAGTGGGGCTACTCCAACTCGCTCGTCGCGCTGACGTCGTACGTGGGCGAGCGTCTCTGACGCCCCTGCGGCACCCGTAGCACCACAGCACATGCGTCCGCGTGCGCCCCGGCCACGGCCTCGGCGCACGCGGACGCTGTCGTTGTGACCCCTGTCCACCCGGTACCCCTGGTAGGAGCCATGAAGACCATCGAGGACCTCGGCGACCTGCGCGGCAAGCGCGTGCTCGTCCGTTCCGACTTCAACGTGCCGCTCGACGGCACGACCATCACCGACGACGGCCGCATCCGGGCCGCGCTGCCCACGCTGACGGCGCTGCTCGACGCCGGTGCGCGCGTCGTCGTGACCGCGCACCTGGGCCGCCCGAAGGGCGCGCCCGAGGCCAAGTACTCGCTCGCGCCCGTCGCGGCGCGCCTCGGCGAGCTGCTCGGCAAGCCCGTCGCCCTCGCCGAGGACACCGTCGGCGAGTCCGCCCGGGCGACCGTCGCGGCGCTGCAGGACGGCGAGATCGCCCTGCTCGAGAACATCCGCTTCGACCCGCGCGAGACGAGCAAGGACGACGCGGAGCGCGCGGCGCTCGCCGACGACCTCGCCGCCCTGGCCGACGCGTTCGTCTCGGACGGCTTCGGCGTGGTGCACCGCAAGCAGGCGTCGGTGTACGACGTCGCGCTCAAGCTGCCGCACGCGGTTGGCAACCTCGTGCTCAACGAGGTCTCGTCGCTGCGCAAGGCGACCGACGACCCGGCGCGCCCCTACGTCGTCGTGCTCGGCGGCTCGAAGGTGTCGGACAAGCTCGGCGTCATCTCGAACCTGCTCGGCAAGGCCGACCGCCTCGTGATCGGTGGCGGCATGCTGTTCACGTTCCTCGCGGCCAAGGGCTACTCGGTGGGGTCGTCGCTGCTCGAGGCCGACCAGATCGACACGGTCAAGGGCTACCTCGCGCAGGCCGAGAAGGACGGCGTCGAGATCGTCCTGCCGGTCGACATCCGCGTGGGCGACTCGTTCGCCGCGGACACCCCGGTCGCGGTCGTCCCGGCGGACCAGATCCCCGACGGCAAGATCGGCCTCGACATCGGCCCCGAGTCGGAGAAGCTGTTCGCGTCGAAGATCGTCGACGCCAAGACGGTCGTCTGGAACGGCCCTGCGGGCGTGTTCGAGTTCGAGGCGTTCGCCGGCGGCACCAAGGCCGTCGCACAGGCGCTCATCGACGCCGGCACGGCAGGCGCGTTCACCATCGTCGGCGGCGGCGACTCGGCCGCGGCCGTGCGCACGCTCGGCTTCGACGAGTCCGGGTTCGGCCACATCTCCACCGGTGGCGGCGCGAGCCTGGAGTTCCTGGAGGGCAAGACCCTCCCCGGCATCGCCGTCCTGGAGGACTGACGCATGGCTCAGCGCACCCCGCTCATGGCGGGCAACTGGAAGATGAACCTGGACCACCACGAGGCGGTCCACACGCTCCAGAAGCTCGCGTGGACGCTCAAGGACGGCAAGCACGACTACGCCACGGTCGAGGTCGCGGTCATCCCGCCGTTCACCGACCTGCGCAGCGTGCAGACGCTCGTCGACGCGGACAAGCTCGAGATCGTGTACGGCGCGCAGGACGTGTCGGCGCACACCTCGGGCGCGTACACGGGCGAGATCGCGCCCGCGTTCCTCACGAAGCTGGGCGTCACCTACGCGGTGATCGGCCACTCGGAGCGTCGCGAGTACCACGCGGAGGACGACGCGCTCGTCAACGCGAAGGTCAAGAACGCCCTGGCCGGCGGCCTCAAGCCGATCCTGTGCGTCGGCGAGAAGCTCGAGTCGCGCAAGGCCGGTGAGCACGTCCAGGTGACGCTCGCGCAGCTCGACGGCGGTCTCGAGGGTCTGACCGCCGAGCAGGTGCGCGAGGTCGTCGTGGCGTACGAGCCCGTCTGGGCCATCGGCACCGGCGAGACCGCGACCCCCGAGGACGCGCAGGAGCTGGCCGGGGCGATCCGCCGTCGGGTCGCCGAGCTGTACGACGCGGAGACGGCCGAGGCCGTCCGCGTGCTCTACGGCGGTTCGGTGAAGTCGTCGAACGTCGCCTCGATCATGGCGAAGCCGGACGTCGACGGCGCGCTCGTCGGTGGTGCGAGCCTCGACCCGGAGGAGTTCGCGAAGATCGTGCGCTACCAGTCCCACGCGGTCGGTCTCTGACCTGACCCGCACGACGCCCCGGTGCAGCCGTCTCACGGACGCGCGCACCGGGGCGTCGGATGTGGCTTCCCGGGCGACTCGTCGCCTACCCTGTACCCCGGCCCGCACTCCTGGCGCGGGCGACCGGACCGCTAGTGAGGATCGACACCGACGTGACCGCCCTGAAGATCTCGATGCAGGCGCTGCTGGTCCTGACCAGCCTGCTCCTCGTTCCGCTGGTGCTCCTCCACAAGGGCAAGGGCGGTGGCCTGTCCGACATGTTCGGCGGCGGCATCACGTCCAGCGCCGGCAGCTCCGGTGTGGCCGAGCGCAACCTCAACCGGATCACCATCGGGGTCGCGCTCGTGTGGACCGCGGTCATCGTGGTGCTGGGCCTCATCGAGCGCTACGACGGCTGAGGCGGGCGACCATGGCGAGCGGTAACGCGATCCGGGGCTCCCGCGTCGGCGCCGGCCCGATGGGCGAGGCGGAGCGCGGGGACGCGGCTCCGCGCATCTGGATCTCCTACTGGTGCGCGAACGGGCACGAGACCCGCCCGAGCTTCGCGGAGGAGGCGGCCGAGGAGGCCCCCGTCACGTGGGACTGCCCGCGCTGCGGTTTCCCCGCCGGGCAGGACCAGGAGAACCCGCCGGCCCCGGTCCGCAACGAGCCCTACAAGACGCACCTCGCGTACGTGAAGGAGCGTCGGTCCGACGAGGACGGCGCCGCCATCCTCGACGAGGCGCTGGCCGCGCTGCGAGCCCGGCGCGGCGGCTGAGCCCGAACGCTCTCAGGGCAGCACGCGCTCAGGGCAGCACGCGCAGGAGCGCGAAGCCGTCGTACCCCTTGACCCCGACCGTCTGGACGACGGTCGCGTCGAACCGCGGGTGGTCGGCGAGCAGGTCGACCATGCGCCGGACCCCTTGCACGCGGTCGTCGGGGTGGTCCGGGTCCACGACGGCACCGAGACGCACGACGTTGTCGACCACGACGAGCGCGCCGGGCCGGACCAGGGGCAGGGTGCGCTCGAGGTAGAGCGCGAGCTGCTGCTTGTCCGCGTCGACGAACACGAGGTCGAACGGCTCGACGCCGCGTGCCGCGAGGGCGACCAGTGCGTCGGCGGCCGGGCCGACGAGGATCTCGACCTGCTCACCGACGCCCGCGGCGTCCAGCGACGACCGCGCGACGTCGGCGTGGTGCTGCTCGAGCTCGAGCGTGACGACCCGGCCGTCGGGCGGCAGCGCCCGCGCGAGCCAGAGCGTGCTGTACCCACCGAGAGTGCCGATCTCCAGCACCCGGCGGGCGCCCGTGAGCGTCGCGAGCAGATGCAGCAGCTTGCCCTGGTTGGGCGCGACCGCGATGTCCGGCAGACCGGCCGCCTCCGCCCTGGTCCGCGTGTCCACGAGCGCGTCGTCCTCCGGCGTCAGCACGGCGAAGTACTCGTCGACACGGGACCACAGCGCCTCCTGGCCTTGTGGGACGTCCTGGGTCGGTCGGCCGGTCATGTGCGCTCCCTCGTGCGGTCAGGCGGTGGTCGCGCCCCCGGGCCGCCCGGCGGCGGCTGCCGCGTCGACGAGCCACAGCGTGCGCTCGGTGCCGAGCGCACCTGCGGCCGGGGTGGTCTCGACGGGGGCCGACGCGAGCGCGGACGCGACGGCGTCCGCCTTCTCGGAGCCCGCGGCGACGACCCACACCTGGCGGGCCGTGCGGATGGCGTCGAACGTGAGCGAGACCCGCAGCGGCGGCGGCTTGGGTGACCCGTGCACCCCGGTCGTCGCGCCGCGCGCCCCGAGCGCCGGGTGGCCGGGGAACAGGGACGCGACGTGCCCGTCGGGACCCATGCCGAGGAGCAGCACGTCGAACGCCGGGACGTCCGCGTGGTCGGACGCGAACCGCGCGAGCTCGGTCGCGTACGCCTCCGCGGCCGCCTCGGGCGTGGTCACGAGCGTGTCGAGGGCGGGGACGGCGTGGACGTTCTCAGCCGGCAGCGCGTCGGCGAGGGCGGTCAGCAGCGCGTCGCGCGCCTGCGTCTCGTTGCGGTCGCCGTCGCCCTCGGGCAGGAACCGCTCGTCCCCCCACCAGACGTGCACCTGCGACCAGTCGACGGCGTCGCGCACGGGGGAGGAGGCCGCGGCGGCGAGCGTGCGGATCCCCACGGTCCCGCCGGTGAGCACGACGTGCAGGGGAGCGCGGTGCGACTGGGCGTCGACGAGAGCGACGAGCAGCCGTGCCGCGGTGGCCTGCGCGAGCACCTCCGCGTCGGGGTGGACGACGACCTCGCGTGGCGTGGTCATGCGGCCGGGATCTTCGGCAGGCCCTTGGTGAGCACGTCGCCGTAGACCTCGTCGGGGTCGAGACGGCGCAGCTCCTCCGCGAGGCACTCGCGCAGGTGACGGATCGGCAGCGCGATGCGGTGCTCGGGCTGCTCGGGCTGTCGCAGCGCGGCCGTCTTGCCGTCGGGCCGGTCGAGCACGATGTCCCCGGACGCCCGCTCCAGCCGGACCTGGATGATCGCGGGGGCGTCGTCGATCCGCTCGACCTCGACCGGGCAGCGCAGCGCGTGCGCGAGCCAGGCCGCGACCATGTCGACCGACGTGTGCGTCGTCTGCCCCGAGACGACCGCGCGACGCACCGGCTCGAACGGCGGCTGCTCGAGCGTCGCGGCGATGAGACCGCGCCACAGGGTCGCGCGCGTCCACGCGAGGTCGGTGTCGCCCTCGCGGTAGGAGTCCGCGAGCGTCCGCAGCCACCGACCGGGGTCCGACGAGCGGACGGAGTCGGTGATGCGCCGCTGAGCCATGCGCCCGAGCGGGTGCTCGGAGGGCACCTCGGGCGGCTCGTACGGCCACCAGGCGACGATGGGCGCGTCCGGCAGCAGCAGCGGCATGACGAGCGTGTCGAGGTGCTCGGCGACCTCGCCCGTCGGCCGCAGGATGATGACCTCGCTCGCACCCGCGTCGCCGCCGAGGCGGATCTGGGCGTCGAGGCCCACCTCGGACGGCGCGGCGCCCGCACGCTGCGACGTGATGAGGATGACGCGGCAGGGGTGCTCGCGGCTCGCGTCGTTCGCGGCGGCGATCGCGTGCTCGGGGTCGTGGTCGCCCGTGTCCACGACGAGCGTCAGCACGCGCCCGAGGGCGACCGCACCGCCTTCGTCGCGCTCGGTGAGCAGACGCTTGGCGACCGCGCGCGTCGTCGTGCCCGGCATGTCGATGATCACGGCAGCCTCCACTGGCGCCCGTCGCGCGCCATCATCTCGTCGGCCGAGGCCGGTCCCCACGTGCCCGCCCGGTAGCCGTCCGGCTTCCCGTGGCGCGCCCAGTACTCGATGATCGGGTCGAGGATCTTCCAGGAGAGCTCGACCTCGGTGTTCTGCGGGAACAGCGGCGGGTCGCCCAGCAGGACGTCGAGGATCAGCCGCTCGTACGCCTCGGGCGACGCCTCGGTGAACGCGTGCCCGTAGCCGAAGTCCATCGTGACGTCACGGACCTCCATCTGCGTGCCCGGGACCTTGGCACCGAACCGCAGCGTGACACCCTCGTCGGGCTGCACGCGGATGACCAGGGCGTTCTTGCCGAGCTCCTCGGTGGCGGTCGACTCGAACGGCAGGTGCGGCGCCTTCTTGAAGACGACCGCGATCTCCGTGACGCGCTTGCCGAGCCGCTTGCCGGTGCGCAGGTAGAACGGCACGCCCGCCCAGCGACGGGTGTCGATGTCGACGCGGATCGCGGCGTACGTCTCCGTCGTCGAGTGCGGGTTGAAGCCCTCCTCCTCGAGGAAGCCGACGACCTGCTCGCCGCCCTGCCAGCCCGCGGTGTACTGACCGCGGGCCGTGTGCCGGCCGATGTCGCGGGGCACGCGCACGGCCGAGAGCACCTTCTCCTTCTCGGCCCGCAGCGCGGTCGCGTCGAACGAGACGGGCTCCTCCATCGCGGTGAGCGCGAGGAGCTGCAGCAGGTGGTTCTGGATGACGTCGCGAGCGGCCCCGATGCCGTCGTAGTAGCCCGCGCGTCCGCCGATGCCGATGTCCTCGGCCATCGTGATCTGCACGTGGTCGACGTAGTTCGCGTTCCAGATCGGCTCGAACAGCTGGTTCGCGAAGCGCAGCGCCAGCAGGTTCTGGACCGTCTCCTTGCCGAGGTAGTGGTCGATCCGGAAGATGTCGTCCGGTCGGAACACCGACGAGACGATCTCCTGCAGCTCGCGTGCGCTGGCGAGGTCGTGCCCGAACGGCTTCTCGATCACGACGCGGCGCCAGCGGCCCTCCTGCGGCTGCGACAGGCCGGACCGCGACAGCTGCTCGCACACGATCGGGAACGAGGACGGCGGCACCGACAGGTAGAACGCGTGGTTGCCACCCGTGCCGCGGGACACGTCGAGCTCCTCGACGGTGGTCCGCAGACGGTCGAACGCGGCGGCGTCGTCGAACGTGCCCTGCACGAACCGGATGCCCTCGGAGAGCTGGCGCCACGTCGCCTCACGGAACGGGGTGCGCGCGTGCTCCTTGACCGAGTCGTGCACGATCTGCGCGAAGTCCTGCGTCTCCCAGTCGCGGCGGGCGAAGCCCGTGAGCGCGAACCCCGGGGGGAGCAGGCCGCGGTTCGTCAGGTCGTACACCGCCGGCATGAGCTTCTTGCGCGCCAGGTCGCCCGTGACACCGAAGATCACGAGGCCGCACGGGCCCGCGATGCGCGGCAGGCGGCGGTCACGCGGGTCGCGCAGCGGGTTCGTCCCCTGCGCGACCTTCGCGAGGCTCACGAGGCGTCCGCCGCGCGGTCGGCAGCCTGGCCGAGACCCTCGGCGACCTTCGCGAGGAGCTGCTCCCAGCTCGCCTCGAACTTGGCGACACCCTCGACCTCGAGCTCGTGCGCGACGTCGTCGATGTCGATGCCGAGCGCGACGAGCCGGTCGAGCAGCGCGGCCGCGTCGGCCTGCGTGCCGGTCACGGTGTCGTGGCCGTCGCCGCCGTGGTCGGCCACGGCGTCCAGCGTCTTCTCCGGCATGGTGTTGACGACGCCCGCGACCACGAGCTCGTCGACGTACAGCGTGTCGGGGTAGGCCGGGTCCTTGACGCCGGTCGACGCCCACAGCGGGCGCTGCGGGTGCGCGCCGGCCGCGGCGAGCGCCTGCCACCGGTCGGACGCGACGACCTCCTCGTAGATGCCGTAGGCGAGCCGCGCGTTCGCGATCGCCGCCTTGCCGCGCAGCTCGGCGGCCTCGGGGGTGCCGAGCGCGTCGAGGCGCGGATCCACCGCGGCGTCGACGCGCGAGACGAAGAACGACGCGACCGAGGCGACCGGCGCGAGGTCGTGCCCGTTCGCGCGCGCCTGCTCGAGCCCGTCCTGGAACGCGTCGAGGACCGCGGCGTAGCGCTGCAGCGAGAAGATCAGCGTGACGTTGACGCTGATGCCCTCGGCGAGCACGGCGGTGATCGCCGGCAGCCCCTCGAGCGTGGCGGGGATCTTGATGAAGACGTTCGGCCGGTCCACGGCGGCCCACAGCGCCTTCGCGGACGCGACCGTGGCCGCCGTGTCGTGCGCGAGCCGGGGGTCGACCTCGATCGAGACGCGCCCGTCCTGGCCGCCGGTGGCGTCGTACACCGGGCGCAGCACGTCGGCCGCGGCCCGCACGTCGTCCGTGGTGATCGCGAAGACGGCCTGGTCGACGTCCGCGCCCTGCGCGGCGAGCGCACGCAGCTGCTCGTCGTACGCGTCGCCCTGGCTGATCGCGGCGGCGAAGATCGTGGGGTTCGTCGTCACGCCCACCACGCCGCGCTCGACGAGAGCGGCGAGGTTGCCGGACCGCAGGCGCTCGCGCGACAGGTCGTCGAGCCAGACGGCGACTCCCGCCCCGGTGAGCCGTGCGAGGGGTCCGCTCGGTGCCATGGTCGTTCCTTCCCTCATGCAGCCGGACGGCTGCGCGCGGCTGAGCCGCGAGGCCTCTCGGTCATCCTGACCGGGCGGGCGGCGGGGCGCCTGCTGGAGGGCGCCCCGCCGCC
>NZ_BJLP01000046.1 GCF_006538705.1 Cellulomonas uda | reverse complement strand
GATCTCGACGGTCTCCCCGTGGAAGTCGTCAGCTCAGAGGAGCCGGGCGTCGTTAGCGTGACGAGCTGGGCCAACGATGGTTCGGTCGTCACGGTTACGTGGGACGAGATCGCTGGGTCTGTCCAAGTGCGTTGGACGGAGGCCGACGAGGAGCGCCTGGTCGTCGAGCGAGAGACGGTGTCAAAGGTCTCGGTGCGTGAGGACCACGGTCGGATCGAGTTCTGGATCTGGTCTGACGCCGGCGTCCTCGGTGGCGAGCTGGTCGTCCGGGTCGGGGACCATGTCGGCGTTTCAGACGTACTGCTGCGTAAGCGGTCAGCTCAACTCCTGAGTCACCGGGCGTGCCCCGAGCGCTGGTTTCTGGTGTCAAGCTCGCTCGAGGGGCTCGCTGACGCCCAGGACGCGGCGGTAGGTCAAGAATGGCTCGCGGGCTACGAGACGCGGATCAACGGTCCGTGCCGCTGTGGATCACCGCTCTCGTCTCCGCGTGCGCCAGTTGGCTGATGCATCGCCTCCGGGAGGTACGAGTCAGGTGTGCATCCGAGCGGTGCTGGAGAAGTGGAAGGCGGCGCAGTGAGCAGCACGGATTTCGGTCAGGCTGTGTCGGAGTTCTTCGCGCGCTTCGACCGCGCGATTCTCGAGCTGCCGAGTGGGGCGTTCGGCGGGCGGCCCGGGGACGTGGCCATGCGGCTGACGGAGTGCACGAGCGGGCCGCGGATCGTCGAGCTGAGGTTCGACATCGGACTGCGCATGCGGATCGAGGGCGAGCCTCGCGCCCTTGTGAAGAAGGAGGAGTTCGTCGACATCGACTTACTGGAGATCGATGCGTTCGATCGACTGCTCCTCGAGTGGGCGGGCCGCGACGAGGAGTTCAGCGACGGAGCAGTGCGCTTTATCGTCGCGAGCATCGAGCGCCGCAAGGCTGCGTTGCGCGAGATGCCGTGAACGGATCATCGTCGTCGTTCCGGCAGCGGGTGACGACGGTGACGAGGAGCGGTATCCACCAGCTCGGGCCGCCGCTACTTCGTGGGACGGCGTTGTCGTGGAGGAGCCTCGATGCTGGTCATCCCCACGATCGGAGCGCCGCGTTCGCCCAGGTCACGACGCGGGCGGCGCCGGGTGCGCTTTGTGCGCAGCATGATCCCGTGCCGGGCGAGCTCGCCCTTGGGCAGGGCGTAGATGTACCGGTAGATCGCCTCGTGGGACACGACCTTGCCGTGCGCGGGCACCGAACCGTTCATCAGGCTCACCGTGTCGTCATCGGCCTCGCGGCGCAAGCGTCCGGCGATCTGGCGCGGGGTGCGCGAGTGCTTCAGGTCCGCCAGGACCCGCGCGGACAACACCTCGTCGGCGGCGATCTTGCCGACCTGCGGGCGCCTGCGACGGCCCGCGGCGGTGTTGTCCGCGTGGACCAGCTGGTACCCGCGAGTCTTCAACGAATTCCGCGCGACCTCCCGGGACACCACCGAGACGTCCCGCCCGATCCGCCTGGCGATCGACCGCAACGACTCACCGGCCCGCAGCCCCGCAAGGATCTCGACCCTGTCATCGACCGTCACCATCCGCCGCACCCGAGCAACCCCCTGACCTGGACCGTTGCTACGTCGCTATGACACCGCCCTGACCTCGATCGCCGAAGAGCTCAACGAACGCCCCCGCGCCGCGCTCGGCTTCCTCACACCCCGCGAAGCCTTCGAACGACTCCTCGTTGCTTCCACGGATTGACACCGCCGAGGTAGAGCGCGAGGAATCGCAGCGCAGATCGCGAGTACGCAAGCTTCCACGGGCGTGCGTACCGTTGGGTACGCTCCTGGCGTGTCCGATGCGACGGTGTACTCCGCAGCCGAGCAAGGCATTGCGATTCTCAGGACGCCAGAGGAAGTGCTGATCTATCTGCGGGAGTTCCTGTGAGGGGTGGATACGTGCTGACGGACGACAAGGCCGTATTCGACCGGTTCGCCGGCGCCCTTGCAGGACTAGGCGAAGTTCTCCAGGTGAGCGGTTCCCAGGGAACCGTGGTGCAACTTTCCGACGAGCACGGGCGCCTGTTCACGGTATTCGACGCAGTTCCCAAAGGGGTGGAATGGGAGGTATTTCAAGAGCCGCCCACCCCTTCAGGGAGACGGTTGCCGTCCCTAAAGTGCGACGATCTGGCCGCTTTTCCGTTTGAATCCCGTTGGCCCGAACTGGTTGCCCGGGCGCTGTCGGCGATTGCTGATGTAGTCGATGAGCGGGTGTGGCTCCTAGACGGTGATGGTGTTCTGTGGGATGCGGGATCAGTCGACCCGGTCCGATTGCGCTTGTAGCGGGCCGTCGCCGGGGGCCCGCCCAGTGCATGAGGTGGCGCGCTAGGGAGGGCGGCATTGATCATCGTGGACAATGGCTAAATCGCATTGCCAGGTGAATACGTGGAAGAGGATCTTCGATTGGGGAGGGAAACTGCTAATCCGGGTCGGACCGTTGTGGTTTCGAGTCGCGGCGCTGGGCTGGCCACAGGGATCTCGACGCCGAATATCCCAAGAACGCTCCGCCCGAACCGCTGGAACTGCCATCCGGGCTGTGCCCGCGACTGTATGAGTGGGCGAACGGGCGGGACTCGATATATCCCCCGGACGATCCCGCCTCGGCGTCATTTGGGAGGGCGGCGGCCGAAGAGGACTTGCACGTGCGCGGTCTCGGCCTCGCGACGGAGGTCGGTTTTCCGGATTCTCGCCGTTCCGGTGGGGAGCGACGGGTTCGGCGGGTTGAGCGGCGGGTAGGGGTCGAGGTCCCCGAGGATCAGGAGCGACCAAGCAACCCGATCCATCTCGAGGACCTCGACGTGTCTCACGCTACGGGGTGCGCCGACGTGCGCCCAACGACCGATCCCTGTGCTCGCTGTGACGTTCTGCTCGGCCTGGACGGGGTCCGGGTTGAGTCCGTGACGCGAGGCGTGGCGGTGATGCGGGTGACGGTCTCGACGCCCGCGCACCTGGAGGGCTGCCCGGACTGCGGGGTCGTCGCGGTCGGCCGGGGTCGGCGGGTGCGGTTGCTGCGCGACGTGCCGCACGGCGACGTGCGCGTCCAGGTCGCATCGCGGCAACGACGCTGGCGCTGCCCCGAGGCGAGGTGCCCGCGCGGGACGTTCACCGAGCAGGTCCCGGCTCTGGTCGCCACGCGCGGGGTTTTGACCCGCAGGTCGGTGAGGTGGGCGGTCGGTCAGCTGCGCCGCGAGCATGCCACGATCGCCGGCTCGCCCGCCGGCTCGCAGTCGGATGGGCGACCCTGTGGCGCGCACTGGCACCCGAGCTCGAACGCCTCGCCGCCGACCCGACGAGGTTCGCGGGCATCACCTCGCTGGGCGTTGACGAGCACATCTGGCACCACGGCGACGTGCGAGAGCGCGGCCCGAAGGAGCTGACCGGGATGGTCGACCTGACCCGTGACCAGCAAGGACGCGTCCACGCCCGGCTGCTCGACCTGGTCCCGGGCCGCTCGAAGAAGGCCTACGCCGACTGGCTGGTCGAGCGCGGCGCCCCGTTCCGCGACGGGATCGAGATCGCTGCCCTGGACCCGTTCGGCGGCTACAAGTCCGCGATCGGCGCCGAGCTCGCCGACGCGACCGCGGTCCTGGACGTGTTCCACGTCGTCAAGCTCGGCACCCAGGTCGTCGACGAGGTGCGCCGCCGCGTCCAGCAGGACACGACCGGGCACCGCGGCCGCAAGGGCGACCCCCTGTTCGGGATCCAGACCATCCTGCGCGCCGGCGCCGAGAACCTCACCGACCGCCAGCTTGCTCGCCTCGAGAATGCGATCGAGCCGACGAGGCCCACGACGAGGTCTACGTCGCCTGGCGCTGCGCCCAAGACCTCCGAGCGGCCTACCGGGCCAAGCAGACCGACGCGGGCCGCGCCCGCGCGGAGAAGATCCTGGCCTCGTTCCACACCTGCCCGATCCCCGAGGTCGCCCGCCTGGGACGGACCCTGCGTCGCTGGCGCGACGCGTTCCTGGCCTACTTCGACACCGACCGCGCGAACAACGGCGGGACCGAAGCGATCAACGGCATCATCGAACTGCACCGGCGCCTGGCCCGCGGCTACCGCAACCGCGACAACTACCGGCTACGCATGCTCCTGGCTGCCGGCGGGCTGATCACACAGTCCCCACCGAAACGGCGAAGAGCCAGGATAGCGGCAGGCGACACAGTGCGGCTTTCCATTCCCGGGGATGCTATCCAACTCGAGACATTCCTTGCGCGGGAGGTCGGACATCTGGTCGATAACGGCTATGTTTGGGTTGACTTCTATACCCTGCGTCCTGGAGGTTAGCGTGCATCAGATCCTAGCGTTTATCGTCAGTCGAATGGCCTTCTTGTGGGAGAGCGCCAAATTCAAGATCGTCGACTCGGAGGTGAGCGTCTCTAATGGTGGAGACGCCTTGCTCGTGGTCGAGTCGAAAGTACTCCGGATGAGATTCGTGCGTGATCGAGGACAGTTGCTCCTCGATTTGCAGCCTGTTTCTGCGAGTGGAGTCGAGTGGTACTCGATCGACCTGATCCGGCGGCTATTGACGGGCGTTCCGGAGACCTCGTCCTTGCTGGACGAGAGTTACTCGGATTTTCTTTGTGACCATATGTCTGAGATCGAGGGGCGGTTTGTCCCTGGAGCGTGGTCTGAGTCTAGGGCGTCACTTGAGCGTCTGAAGGAACTGCGATTCCGACAGATGTTCGGCAGGGTCCATGGAACGGAAACGCCTGACGCGAACTCTTGAGCTACGCGGCCCGGTTCGCGTCGTCGGGTCAGATGGCGCAGGCGGAGTGACGCCGAACAGTGAGGCTCATTTGCGGAGGCCCGTCCGCGCATAATTGATTGAGGCGTCCCGGCGCGCCTGCAGGAGGGCGGCCCGCAATCTTGGAGGGGGACGGGCCTTATCCCCGGTTCTTGGGCACGGGGGTGTGATTGCGCGGCGGTCGGTAGCGTAGCGGCCTGGCGGGCCCCGTAGGCGGTCGGGGACAGGTAGCCGCACCAGGAGTGGCGGCGGTGGGTGTTGTAGCGGGTCAGGCTCCCAGGAGCGGGAGCTCGACGCGGACCGTGGTTCCGCCGCCCGGGGTCTGGGTGAGGTCGACGTGGCCGTGGTGGGCGGTGACGATCGCGGCGACGATGGCCATGCCGAGTCCTGAGCCGCCGGAGTCGCGGCCGCGGGAGGCGTCGACGCGGTAGAACCGCTCGAACACGCGGGCGGCGTGCTCGGGGTCGATGCCGGGTCCGTGGTCGCGGACCTCGATCACGCCCACAGGAAACGCGGGGCCCGCGGGCTCGTCGGGACCAGGTGCGCGCTGCGCGAGGCCGACGGCGATCTCGACGGGTGTGCCGGCGGGGGTGTGCTGCACGACGTTCCCGACGAGGTTGGCGACCACCTGCCGCAGGTGCGCCTCGTCGCCCTGGACGACGACGGGACCCGTGGTGCCGCCCGAGGTGAGCGGGACGATGCGCGTGGTGCGCGTCGGGTCGAGCGCGCGCAGGTCGCTGACCGCGTCGGCGGCGACCACGGTCAGGTCGACGGGGTCGCGGCGGGCTTCGCGTCGCTCGTCGAGCCGCGCGAGGGACAGAAGGTCCTCGACGAGGGTGCCCATCCGGGTCGCGGAGCCCTCGATGCGGCCGAACGTGTCGTCGACCTGCTCCTTCGTCGTGAGGGCGCCCATCCGGTACAGCTCGCCGTAGCCGCGGATGGCGGCGAGCGGGGTGCGGAGCTCGTGCGACGCGTCGGACACGAACCGCCGCATCCGCTGCTCGGACGCCGTGCGCGCCGCGAACGCCTGCTCGATCTGCGCGAGCATCCCGTTCAGCGCGGCACCCAGCCGCCCGACCTCGGTGGTCGTGGGGGCCGCCGGGACGCGCTGGGAGAAGTCGCCTGCCGCGAACGCGGCGGCGGTGTGCTCGATCTGCCGCAGCGGCCGCAGCGACCGCCGCACCGCCCACCAGCCCGCGAGCCCGCCGAGCAGCAGGATCACGGCGCCGGACACCGCCAGCACCGCGATCATCGACCGCACCGTGGCGGACACGTCTTCGAGCGGCAGCGCGATGATGATCGCCACCGTCTCACCCGTGGAGTTCTCGGTCCCCAGGTACGCGACCGCCCGCCACTTCGAGCCCGTGTCCGACGACACCGTGAACGGCTGGCCCTCCCGCGCCCGCGCCTGCGCGACGGTCAGCGCCGGCAGGTCCGGCAGGCCGCGCTCGCGCAGCACGGGCGTGCGCGGCGCGAACAGCGTGCCGAACCGGCCGTCCTTGACGTACACGCCGAGGTAGTCGGTGGGCGGCCCGGAACCCTCCCACGGGGTGCTCGTCGCGTTGACCTGGGCGATCCCCTCGGTGCGGAGCTTGTCGTCGACCTGTCCGACGAGCGTGCGCTGCAGCAGCGCGGTCGCGGTGACCCCCGCGAGGACCAGTCCGACGAGCAGCAGCACCGTGGAGATCGCGACGAGCCGGCCCGACAGCGGCGTGCCCCGCCACCAGTGCAGCCCGCCGGTCGTGGCGTCGGCCTGCTCCTCGGCGGTCGGCTCGTCGGTGACCGGGTCGGTCGTGCTCGTCGTCGGCGGGACGGGCTCGCTCGTCGGGACCGCGCTCGTCGTCGGGACCGCACCGCCGCCGCGGGGAGGCGGGGGCGGGACGGGACCCGGGTCGCGCAGGGTCACGACATCGAGCGCAGGAGGTAGCCGACCCCGCGCTTGGTGTGGATCAGGGGCGGGAGCTTCTCACCGTCCGGGCCGGTGAGGGAGTCGACCTTGCGGCGCAGGTAGGAGATGTAGGACTCGACGATGTTCGCGTCGCCGCCCCAGTCGTACTGCCACACGTGGTCGAGGATCTGCGACTTCGACAGCACGCGCCCGGCGTTGAGCATGAGGTAGCGCAGCAGCTTGAACTCGGTGGGGGACAGGTCGATCTCCTGGCCCGCGCGCCGCACCTCGTGCGAGTCCTCGTCGAGCTCGAGGTCGGCGTACCGGATGACGTTGGCGTCGAGCTCCTCCGCGGGGGACGTGCGGCGCAGGATCGCGCGGATGCGCGCGACGACCTCCTCGAGGCTGAACGGCTTGGTCACGTAGTCGTCGCCGCCGACGGTGAGGCCCTGCACCTTGTCCTGCGTGTCGTCGCGCGCCGTGAGGAACAGCACGGGCATGTGCTGGCCCTTCTCGCGCAGGCGGCGGGTCACGGTGAAGCCGTCCATGTCGGGGAGCATGACGTCGAGCACCAGCAGGTCCGGTTCCAGGTCGCGGGCCAGGCGCAGCGCGGAGCCGCCGTCCGCGGCGGCGTGCACCTCGAACCCCGCGAACCGCAGGCTCGTGGCCAGCAGCTCGCGGATGTTCGGCTCGTCGTCGACGACGAGCAGACGGGCCTCGACCTCCGACGCGTGGGTGCTCATGGACTGATCCTCTCGCCGCAGGCTGGGGGTTGCCTGGGAAACGCCTGGATGGCGGCGGGTCGGCGCGGCACATTCGGCGCCCGTACGGGTGGTCTCGTCCGAATCGGTTCGTCCGACGAGCGGGCTGAACAGCGCGTTTCGGACCGACGACCAGTAGCGGGTACCGTCGGCGGACGTGACCGTTCGACTGACCGTGGTGCAGAGCTCGCCCGAGGCCCCGCTCGACCGCCTCGCCGGCTGGTGGAGCGACGTCGAGCTGACCGTGGTGCGCCCCGACCAGGGCGACACCCTCCCGACGGCCGACCGCGTGGGCGACGGGCTCGTCGTCCTCGGCGGCCTCATGAACGCCTACGACGACGCCGGCTCGCCCTGGCTGCCCGCGCTGCGCGCGCTGCTCGCCGACGCCGTCGCCTCCCGCGTCCCGACGCTCGGCATCTGCCTGGGCGCGCAGCTCCTCGCCGCCGCGACCGGCGGCCGCGTGCAGGTCGCCGCGCCGCCCGGACCCGAGGCCGGCGTGGTCGACATCTGGTGGCGCCCCGAGGCGGGCGCCGACGCGCTGTTCGGCCCGCTCGTCGCGGGCCTGCCCGGCCACGCCGAGCGCAAGGTCAGCGCGCAGCCCACCCTGCACTCCGACGCGGTGGTCGACCTGCCGCCGGGTGCCGTGTGGCTCGCGTCGTCCAACCAGTACCCGTACCAGGCGTTCCGGGTCGGCTCCGCGTGGGGCGTGCAGTTCCACCCCGAGGTGTCCGGGCCGACGCTGCGCGGCTGGGCCGAGGGTCACGAGACGGCCGACGCGGACGCGATCCTCGCGGACTACACCGCGCGTGAGGACGAGCTCGTCGCGACCGGCGAGCTCCTGGCCACCTCGTTCCTCGACGTGGTCCGCGAGGCGGCGGACGCACCCGTCTCCGCCTGAGCGGCGCGCGTGCTGTCGTACCGCGTGCGCGCGTTCGTCGGCACGCTGCGGCCCGGCACGTCCGCGCCCGAGCTGCTGCCCGAGGCGGTGGACTTCGCGCGCACGCTGGTGACGGTCGAGGCCTGGGACGTGGAGGTCGTGCGCCGACGGGCGCGCGTCACCATCCGCTACCAGGCCGACGACGACACGTCCGCGCGCCAGGCCGGCTGGGCGGTGCTGCACCACCTCGACGAGCGCGCCGAGATCGAGGGCCGCACGCTCACCCGCCGCTTCGGCTCCCGCTGGTACCCCGTCCGCGCCTGACCCGCCCGCGCTCGTCGTCGACCCGACGACCCTCCCCGACGACCCTCCCCGACGACCCCGCGGTTGCTCCGGCTTCGTCGTCCCAGACCCGGAGCAACGACGGTCTCGTGCGAAAGGCCGGCCGCGACCCCGCGGTTGCTCCGGCTCCGACGTCGGATACCCGGAGGAATGACGGGGTCGCGGGCGAGGGGTCAGGGGGACGACGAGGGGACGACGACGGTCAGGCGACGCCCAGGTCCTCGGCGTCCTTGATCGTGTACGCGTAGCCCTGCTCGGCCAGGAAGCGCTGACGGTGCGCGGCGAACTCCTGGTCCACGGTGTCGCGTGCGACCACCGTGTAGAAGTGCGCGGTCCGCCCGCTGGCCTTGGGCCGCATGATGCGGCCGAGCCGCTGCGCCTCCTCCTGCCGGGACCCGAACGAGCCGGACACCTGGATGGCCACGGACGCCTCGGGCAGGTCGATCGAGAAGTTCGCGACCTTCGACACGACGAGCTTGGAGATCTCCCCGGAGCGGAACGCGTCGAACAGGCGCTGGCGCTCACGCACCGTCGTCTCGCCCGTGATGAGGTCCGCGCCGATGTGCTCGGCGAGCTCGTGGAGCTGGTCCAGGTACTGCCCGATGACGAGCGTCGGCTCGCCCTCGTGCTGCGCGACGAGCCGCTCGACCACGCGGTTCTTGCCGGACGCGGTCGCGGCGAGCCGGTACTTCTCCTCGGGCTCGGCCGTCGCGTACGCCATGCGGTCGGCGTCGGGCAGCGTCAGGCGCACCTCGATGCATTCCGCGGGCGCGATGTAGCCCTGCGCCTCGATGTCCTTCCACGGCGCGTCGAACCGCTTGGGGCCGATGAGCGAGAACACCTCGTCCTCACGGCCGTCCTCGCGCACGAGCGTCGCGGTCAGCCCGAGCCGGCGCCGGGCCTGCAGGTCCGCCGTCATCCGGAAGATCGGCGCGGGCAGCAGGTGCACCTCGTCGTACAGGACCAGGCCCCAGTCGCGCGCGTCGAGCAGCTCGAGGTGCGAGTAGACGCCCTTCCGCTTGGTCGTGAGCACCTGGTAGGTGGCGATCGTGACGGGCCGGATCTCCTTGCGTGCGCCGGAGTACTCCCCGATCTCCTCCTCGGTCAGCGAGGTGCGGCGCACGAGCTCGTCGCGCCACTGGCGCGCGGACACGGTGTTGGTGACGAGGATGAGCGTCGTCGTCGACGACTTCGCCATGGCACCCGCGCCGACGATCGTCTTGCCGGCGCCGCAGGGCAGCACCACGACGCCCGAGCCGCCGTGCCAGAACCCCTCGACGGCCTGCTCCTGGTACGGGCGCATGGCCCAACCGTCGGTCTCCAGGGAGATGGGGTGCGCCTCGCCGTCGACGTAGCCCGCGAGGTCCTCGGCCGGCCAGCCGAGCTTGAGCAGCACCTGCTTGAGGTGCCCCCGCTCGGAGGGGTGCACGACGACGTCGGTGGCATCCAGCCGCGCGCCCAGCAGACCCGCGGTGCGCTTGGACCGCGTGACCTCGGCGAGCACGGCCGGGTCGAGCGCGTGCAGCACCAGCCCGTGCACGGGGTCCTGGACGAGCTGCAGGCGCCCGTAGCGGGCCATCGTCTCGGCGACGTCGACGAGCAGCGCGTGCGGCACGGGGTAGCGCGAGTACTCGAGCAGCACGTCGACGACCTGCTCCGCGTCGTGACCCGCGGCCCGCGCGTTCCACAGGCCCAGCGGCGTGAGGCGGTAGGTGTGCACGTGCTCGGGCGCGCGCTCGAGCTCCGCGAACGGCGCGATCGCGCGCCGGCACGCGTCGGCCTGGTCGTGGTCGATCTCGAGCAGCAGCGTCTTGTCGCTCTGGACGATGAGCGGTCCGCTCACGTGACCTCCTGGTCCTGGTCCTGGTCGGGCTCGTCGTCGGCCGCGCGCCGCACCGCGCCGATCCGGTGCACGGCGACCGTCAGCTCGGACTCGCGCACGGGGTCGGCGGCTCGCAGCCGCCCGCCCTCGACGCGCAGCGGACGCAGCAGCCTGCGTTCGGGCCGCCCGCTGGGTCCGACGAGCTCGACCCACACGTTCTCGCGTGCGGTGGCCGCCTCACGCAGGAGTGCCAACGCGGCGGCCGGGTCGTCTGTTCCTGCGGCGGGCGGGCCGCCGGGGGTCCGGCTCGGCGGGTCGCCGTCGTCGGGCACCTCGGCCGTGCGGCGCTGGTCCGACGAGCGCAGCCGGCGCACCAGGGCGGCGGCGTCGGTGGTGCGCGTGACCACGGGGGACGCGGTGCGCCGTGCGCCGCGGCGGCGGGCGCGCCGGACGGTGCGCTCCAGGTGCAGCACCTGGCCGTCGGGTGTCTCCGCGACGGGCGCGAGCCCGTGCGCGCGCAGCGCCTCCACCAGCTCGTGCGTCGAGGCCTGCGCCGCGAGCACGGTCGGCGCGAGCTGCAGCAGGCCGAGGTCCGCGAACCGCGGGTCGTCGGCGAGCCCGGCCAGGAGCGCGGGGTCGTCGGCCCGCAGGTACGACGAGGCGGCACCCGCGCGCAGCCGCCCGTGCCGCCGCGCGGCGTCCCGCACCAGGTAGTCCAGCGCCTGCGGGAGGCCGCCGCGCGCGAACGTCGTCAGGCGCTCGACGAGCTCGTCGGCCGTCAGCCCGTCGTCGAGCGCGCGCCGTACCGAGTCGGGCGTGAACCGCACGGTGACCGCGCCGCCGCGGCTCTCGACGACGGCGGCCCGCTCGAGCAGCGACTCGAGCGCCGCGCTGGGCCGCCCGGGGACGATGCCGGTGAGGTCGCCCTGCAGCAGCAGGTCACCCACCTCGGGCGACAGCCCCGCGGCGAACGCCGCCGCGGCATCGGGGCGTGCGTCCGCGGGCGTCGCGGCGTGCGACGCAGGCTCGAGCAGCACGCGCGCGGCGTCACTCAGCGCACCCGCGCCCAGGACGCCCAGCGTGGTCGCCTCCGCGAGCACCGCGTCGACGGCGCCGCGCGGCGGGACGGTGCGCGGGGTCGACCACTCGAGCGCCGCCACCACGTCGTCCGCGGCCGGCGCGCCCCCGGGCTCTCGCGCCAGGACGCCCAGCACCGAGCGGCGCAGGCGCGGCGCCCACGGGCGCGACAGCTCGGGGTCGAGTGCCGCGATCAGCGACCCGCGCTCGTCGCGCGAGCCCACGAGCCACGGGGTGCGCGTCGTCGCGAGCCACGCCGACGCGAGCGTGACCCACCGCTGCGGCAGGTCGAGCGCCGACCACGCGTCGGTCTCGGTCGTCGGCGCGAACACCGCGGGCTCGTCGTCGTCCACCGCCAGCAGCCCGGCCGCGGACGCGAGCTCGACGACGAACGCCGCCTCACGCTCGTCGACCTCGAGGGTCTGCGCCGTGCGCCGCAGCTCGCGCACCGCGAGCCCGCCCGCGCGCAGCACGCCCGGCGGGCCCTGCTCCCACGCACGCAGCAGCCGTACGACGAGCCGCACGCACCGCTCACCGGCGCTCGCGGACTCGGCGGCCACCGTCGCGGCGGAGCGGTGCGGGACCTGCGTGAGGTCCGGGGGCGTCGCGACGCCCCGGTGCGTGCGCCCGCCGCGCAGCACGAGCGCGACCGACGCCGGCAGCAGCACGTGCCGTCCCGCGCCGCGCACCAGCAGGCGGCGCGCGACGAGCATCGCGACGGCGTCCCCCGCGGGTGAGCCCGGCGCGGGCGCGAGGCCCACGGGCGGACCCCACGTGAGCGCGTCCAGCACGGCGCGCGCGGGGGCGGCGAGCGGGTCGTCGTCGGACGGCAGTGCTGTGGGGTCCGCGGGACCCGTGACCTCGAGCGCGAGGCCCGCGGGGTGCGCGCCCAGCAGCTCCGCGACGCCCGGCGCGAGCGTCAGCGCACCCTCGTCGTCCGGGTGCAGCAGCGCGAGCGCGAGCGCCTCGTCGGTCGCGCGCGCGACCTCGTCGTGCGGGCCGCCGGCCACCGCGTCCTGGATCGCCGGCCGCGCCGCGCCACCCAGCGCGGCCACGGCCTCGAGCACCTGCACGACGACCGCGTCGACGCCCGCGAGCGCGCGCTCCAGGCTCGCGCGCCCCGTGGCCCGCACCGCGAGCGACGTCAGGTTCCCGGGGAACGGCGAGGCGAGGTCCGGACGCCGCGTGAGCAGACCTGCGAGCTGCTCGTCGGACGACGAGCGCAGGAACGCGGTGAACGTGGGCATCCGCACCACGATACGTGGGCCACCGGCGGGCACGCAGCGCCGATCGGCGGCGCCGGTGCGCGGCGGGGTAGCGTCGGGACCGACGAGCACGCGAGCGGAGGACGCCGTGGGAGAGCCGACCGGCCTGTACGACGACGCGCAGTCGATGCTGCCGGAGCTCGCCCGGCTGCGGCACGCGCTGCACCGGGTCCCCGAGCTCGGGCTGCACCTGCCGCGCACGCAGGCCCTGGTGCTCGAGGCGCTCGACGAGCTCGGCCTGGAGGTCACGACCGGTGAGTCGCTCAGCTCGGTCGTCGCGGTCCTGCGCGGCGCGCGCCCCGGCCCGGCGGTGCTGCTGCGCGGCGACATGGACGCGCTGCCCGTCACGGAGGACACCGGCGAGCCGTTCACGTCCGAGCACCCGGGCCACATGCACGCGTGCGGTCACGACATGCACGTCGCGGGACTCGTGGGCGCCGCGAGGCTGCTCGCCGCGCGGCGCGACGAGATCGCCGGATCCGTGGTGCTCATGTTCCAGCCCGGCGAGGAGGGCGACGGCGGCGCGGAGTACATGATCCGCGAGGGCGTGCTCGACGCCGCGGGCGAGCGCGTCGTGGCCGCGTACGGCGTGCACGTCTCGGGCGGGCTGCTGCCGTACGGCGTGGTCGCCGGGCGCGCCGGCACCGCGATGGCCGCGCCCGACGACGTGACGGTCACGGTGCACGGTGCGGGCGGGCACGGCTCGGCGCCGCACCGCGCGGCCGACCCCGTGCCCGTCGCGGCCGAGATCGTGCTCGCGCTGCAGGCGATGGTCACGCGCCGGTTCGACGTGTTCGACCCGGTGGTCGTGACGGTCGGGTCGATCCACTCCGGGACCGCGAACAACGTCATCCCGTCGACGGCGACGCTCGAGATCACGGTCCGCACGTTCTCGCAGGACACGTGGACCGCGGCGCCCGAGCGGCTGCGCGAGGTGTGCGAGCACGTCGCCGCCGCGCACGGCATGACGGCCACGGTCGAGTACCGGCGCGGCTACCCGGTCACGGTCAACGACGCGCACGAGCTCGGGCGCACCGCCCGGCTGACGCGCACGCTGTTCGGCGACGACGCGTGGCTCGAGATGCCCCACCCGCTGGCGGGCGGCGAGGACTTCTCCTACGTGCTGCGGGAGGTGCCCGGCGCGTTCGTGTTCGTCAGCGCGATCCTGCCCGGCGAGGACCCCGCGACCGCGCCCTACAACCACTCGCCGCAGGCGCGCTTCGAGGACGCCGCGCTCGCCCGCAGCGCCGCGCTGCTCGCCGGCCTCGCCCTGGACCGGCTCGCCGAGGGCTGACGCCGGCGTCGTGCGCCGTCAGGCGCGCAGGGCCGCGGCGACCGACTCGACCGCGGGGGCGAGCTGGCCGAAGGACTCGCGGTAGAGCGCCGCGGAGCCGCCGTAGGGGTCGACGACGTCGTCCTCGCCCCGGCCCGCCAGGTGCCGCACGGCGGTGACGAGCCGCGGCAGGGCGCGCACGCGCGCGCCGACGGTGTCACCCGCCGCGCGCAGCTCGTCGGGGTCGACGTGCTCGAGCAGCCGCGCGAGCTCGAGCAGCGTGAACGTGCGGCGCACGAGCGCGGGCACGGTCTCCACGACCGCGGCCCGGTGACTGCGCGTGAGGGCGAGCACCAGGTCCGCATCGCGCGCGACGCCCGCGGTGAGCCGGCGCGCGACGAATCCGTCCGCGCTCGCCCCGGCGGCCTCGACGAGCGGCACCATCGGTGCGCTCACGGGTGCGCCGACGACGCCGCGGGTCCCGGCGGACGCGACGACGACGTCGGTGCCCGCGAGCCGGGCGGCGAGCAGGCGTTCGACCGCCGGCGAGCGGCAGATGTTGCCGGTGCAGACGGCGAGCACGAGCGCGGGTCCGTCGGGCGAGGTCACCCGGCCATGATGCCGCAGGCGCGCGCCGCATACGCCCGTGCGGCCCGCGCCCGCGCGGGCGTGCGCCGAGCCTGCCCGATGCGTCCCGGTTAGCATCGCCGGGGGCCGGTGGTGCCGGCCACGACGGCGAGCGTGGGGGCGCGGTGCAGCCGAGGCATGGCAGGCAGGGCCGCCGGGACGCGCGGCGCTCGCGCCGTCGCCGCGTGCTCGCGGTCGCGGGCGGGCTGCTGCTGGTGCTCGTCGTCGCCGCCGGGGTGCTGGCGGTCGACGCCGTCCGGGCGCGGGACGCGTTCGAGGCGACCGCGGCGGACGTGGTGCGGCTCCGCGAGCAGGTCACCGACCCGTCGTCGCCCGACGCGGGGGTGACGCTCGCGTCCGCGCAGCGCCACGCGCGCGCGGCACGCGACCACACCGACGGTCCGCTGTGGGCGCTCGCCGGTCGGTTGCCGTGGCTCGGGGCGGACGCGCGCGCGGTGCAGGAGCTCGCGCGTGCGGTCGACGAGGTCACGCACCGCGCGCTGCCACCGCTCGTCGAGGCGACGCGCGTCGTCGACCCGGCGGCGCTCGCGCCGGTCGACGGGCGGGTGGACGTCGCGCCGTTGGCGGCGGTCGCGGCGCAGGTCGCGGACGCGGACGACGCGGTGCGGTCCGCGTACCGGCGCGTCGCGGCCGTACGGACGGACGGTCTGGTCGCCCCGGTCGCGGACGCGGTCCGGCGGTTGCGCGACGAGCTCGCACGGGTCGCCGCGGACACCGGCACGGCGGCGCGTGCGGCGGCGCTCCTGCCGCCCATGCTCGGTACGGACGGGCCGCGCGAGTACCTGGTGCTGGTGCAGAACGAGGCGGAGCCACGCGCGACCGGGGGCATCCCGGGTGCGGTGCTGCGGCTGCGGGCCGACGACGGGCACGTGGAGGTGCTCGAGCAGCGGTGCGGCGGGGACCTGTCCGGCGCCGACGAGCCCGCCCTCGCGCTGACACCCGTGGAGCAGGACCTGTTCGGGCCGCTGCTCGGGACCGACATGCGTGATGTGACGTTCACGCCGGACTTCCCGCGCTCGGCGCAGCTGGCCCGCGCGATCTGGGCTCGCGACACCGGGGAGCAGGTCGACGGGGTGCTGTCGGTGGACCCCGAGACGCTCGCGCTGGTGCTGCGGGCCACGGGGCCGGTGGCGCTCCCGGACGGGACCACGCTCACGGGGCAGGACGCGGTGCGAGTGCTCCTCAACGACGTGTACGTGCGCCTGACCGACCCGCGCGACCAGGACGCGTTCTTCGCGCAGACCGCGGCGGCGGTGTTCGACCGCGTGGTCGCAGGTTCGTCGGACGCAGCCTCGTCGGACGCGGGCTCGTCCGACGCCGCCGGTGTCGTGGACGCGCTCGCCGAGGCGGCACGCCGGGGCCGCCTCATGGTGTGGTCGGCGCACGACGAGGAGCAGGCGCTGCTCGGCGGCACGGTGCTGTCCGGCGAGCTCGCGGGTCGGGTGGGGGACCGCCCGGTCGTCGGGCTCTACCTCAACGACGGGACGCAGGCCAAGGTCGGGTACTACCTCGACGCGGACGTGGCGGTGGACCACGGCGCGTGCCTGGCGGGCGGCGCGCAGCGGTTCGTCGTGCGCGCGACGTACACGTTCGGGCCACCCGATGGTGTGGCGGGGCTGCCCTGGTACGTCGTCGGGGACGGCAGCGTGGTCGAGCCCGGGCTGCTGCGGACCAACTTCTTGCTCTACCTTCCGGCCGGTGCGCGCATGGCGCGGCTGACGGTCGACGGCCGCCCCGCGCAGGTCCACGCGCAGGTGCACGACGGTCTGCCGGTCGGCGCGCTGACCTGGACGTTCGAGCCCGGAGAGCGGCGGTCGCTCGAGGTGGAGGTGGTGACGGGCCCGGGTGCGCCCGGGCCGGTGCTGGTGCGCGGGACGCCGCTCGCCTCCGGGTTCGACCGGGTTTCTGCGGTTTCCTCCTGCCGGGATCGGGGTTAGTGTCCTGATTGCGACCGGTCGTCGCCCTAGGCGACGGATCGCGGGCCAGTCAGTCATCAGGGGGGAGATGTCATGAGAGTGCGTCGCGCGGTCGCATCGGCCGCCATCGTGGGGGCGCTCGTGCTGTCCCCGTCCGTGGCCTTCGGGTACGGCGCGGAGGACTACACGGACACGGGGACGGCGTCGACCACGACGCCCGCCCCGGGGCAGAGCTTCACCATCAGGGTCGTGGGCCCGGCGGGTGCCGGCGTCACGCTGACCATCACGTCGAGCGCGAACATCCCGGACTCCGCCATCCAGATCGCCGGGACCAAGTCGCTCACGCGCACGACGGACGCGTCCGGGGTGGCGGTGTTCACCGTGACGTTGAACCAGGCGGGCACGTTCACGGCGGTCGTGACGGACACGGAGTCGGGTGAGGTGCTCAGCACGCAGACGTTCCAGGTCGCGGGCAGCATCGCCGAGGCGCCGGGCGGCAACCTGTCGTCCACGGGCTCGGAGGTCCTGCCGCTCGCGCTCGGCGCGGGCGCGGTCCTGGTGCTGGGGAGCGGTGCGGTGGTCTACGCGCGGCGTCGCCAGCACGCGCACGGCTGAGGCGTCACACGAGGGGGAGGGTCCCGGCGGACCCTCCCCCTCGCCGTGCCCGCAGGTCCGGCGGGTGCGCCGGGGCCGGGTGCGTCAGAACGCGCCCTCGCGGGCGAGCACCGCGCGCACGGTCCGCGCGAGGATCAGCACGTCCCCCACGAGCGTCCAGTTCTCGACGTACGCGACGTCGAGGCGCATGGCGGTGCGCGGGTCGAGGCTCGAGCGGCCGGAGACCTGCCACAGCCCGGTCAGGCCGGGCCGTACCAGCAGCCGCCGGTGGGCGACGCGGTCGTACGTCGCGACCTCCGCCTCGATCTGCGGGCGCGGCCCGACGAGGCTCATGTCGCCGCGCAGCACGTTGACGAGCTGCGGGAGCTCGTCGAGCGAGAACCGGCGCAGGACGCGGCCCACGCGAGTGACGCGCGGGTCGTCGCGCGGCTTGTAGAACGCCCCGACGCCGTCGACCCCCTGCGCGGCGAGGACCGCGGCGAGCTCGTCGTGCGCGCCCACGCGCATCGAGCGGAACTTGAGCATGCGGAACCGCTCGCCGTCCTTGCCGATGCGTTCCTGCGCGTACAGCACGGGGCCGGGGCTGCTGAGCTTGACGGCCAGGGCGAGCGCGAGCAGGAGCGGCGCGAGCAGGACGGTCAGCACCAGCGCGGTGCACCAGTCGAACGACGACTTCACGGCGTACCGCGAGCCGCTGAACCGCGGCTCGTCGACGTACATGAGCGGCAGGCCGTTGACGGGGCGCATGAGCACGCGCGGGCCGGCGACGTCGGTGAGTGCGAGCGTCAGGGCGAGGTCGATCCCGGTGCCCTCGAGGTCCCAGCCGAGTCGGCGCACCGCGTCGGCCGTCATGACGTCGGCGCCCGCGACCGCGACCGCGGCGACGCGCTCGCGGCGCGCGATGGTCGCGGCCTGCGCGTGGGTGCCGAGCACGCGGACGCCTGCGACCTCGGGTGCGGCCGTGTCCGTCTCGGACAGGCACGCGCCGATCACGCGGTAGCCGGCGCGCGGGTTGCGGTGGAACTCCTCGACGAGGGTCGCGACCTTGTGCCGCGGTCCGACGACGAGCACGGGGCTCACGTCGAGCCCCGCGTCGCGGCGCCGGTGCAGGGCGCGCCGCCAGACGAGCCGGGACGTCAGGAGCAGCGCGAGCCCGAGGGGCGCGACGATGGCGAGGAACCCGCGTCCGAGGTCCATGCGTGCGAGGAAGCCGATGATCGCGATGCCCGCGAACAGGTGCCACGTCACGACGCACACGCGCGCGAGCTCCTCGGACCCGGAGCCGAGGAGGCGGCGGTCGCGCGTGCGGCCGATGGTCAGGAGCGTGAACCAGGCGGCGCACAGCACGGCCGAGACGGCGAGGTAGCTGGGCGAGTACTCGCCGGACACGGCGACCGACGAGCGCAGCGGGAACTGCAGGGCGTAGGCGACGGCCACGGCGGTGACGATCGCGAGCGCGTCGGTGGTGGCGATGCGCCGCGCGTACGGGCCGCTCCAGGCGGTGAGCGCGCCCGGCGGGCTGGTCGCCGTGAGCGTCGGACGGCGGCCACGGACAGATGGGTGTGTCGTCGACGTCATGGGCCATCCCCCCGTGTGGCTGCCACTCGTCCCGGTGAATGCCGAACGTAGCAGGGGGCAACTGACAAGGCGACTGCTCGCGCCCGACGTCCCTCGTGGGTGGCGTCGGTGCAGGTCAGGGGCCGACGAGCACGAGCGAGCAGACGAGTTGGTCGCCGTCGTGCACGCACCCGGCGCGGGCGCCGGTGAGGGCGGGGTCCTCGAGGTTGGCGCGGTGGCCGGGCGAGCGGTCCCACGCGGCGACGACGTCGGCGGCGGGTGCCGCTCCGCGGCTGAGGTTCTCGGCGGCGGTGGTGAGCGGCGCGCACGCGGTGAGCACGTCCTTGAGCGGGGCGTGCGTGAGCTCGGCGCCGACGAGCGCGCGTGCCCGGTCGCGGGCGAGGTCGCCGACGCACGGCGCGTCCTGCCACGCGGGCAGCCCGGCCGCGACGTGCGCGGCGCGCGCCGCCGCGAGCAGCTCGGCGGCGTAGGCGTCGGGGTCCACGTCCGCGTACGACGAGGGGGCGGGACGCGAGGGGGCGGGGTCCGACGACGGCGCGGCCGGACCGGTGTCGCGGCGTGCGACGAGCACCGCGGCCCCCGCGAGCAGCGCCGCGACCAGGACGGCCGCGACGAGCACGGCGAGCCCGGGTCGGGTCGGTGTCTGCCGGCTCATCCCGGCGATCGTCGCACGGCGGACGGTGGCCCGGCACGAAAGGACGTGCCCGGCCCGGTAGCCTTGCCTCGACGTAGTTCTTCTCACGACAGGGGTCTGCCGTGCCTACCGGCAAGGTCAAGTGGTTCGACACCGAGCGAGGGTTCGGCTTCATCGCGTCCGACGACGGCGGCGAGGTCTTCCTGCACGCGTCGGCGCTGCCCGCGGGCGTGACCGCGCCCAAGCCGGGCGCCAAGGTGGACTTCGGCGTGGCCGACGGCAAGCGCGGCCCGCAGGCGCTGTCCGTCAAGCTCCTGGACCCGATCCCGTCGGTCGCCAAGGTGCAGCGTCGCAAGCCCGACGAGATGGTGGTCGTGGTCGAGGACCTCATCAAGGTGCTCGACCGGGTCGGTGGCGACCTGCGGCGCGGTCGGTACCCGGACCCGTCGCGCGGCAAGGCGTACGCGCAGGCGCTGCGCGCCGTCGCCGACGAGCTCGAGGGCTGAGGGTGGCGACCGCCACGAGGACCCGTGACGCCGTGCTCGGCTCGGCGGTGGACCTCGCGCGCGAGGTCGCGGTCGAGATCGCGTCCGACGCGTCGGACGTGGGTGAGCACCTGGGCGTGGTCGTCGAGGGCGAGCGCCTCGTCTCGCACCGGTTCGCGTGCCTCGCGCGCGGCTACCGCGGGTGGGAGTGGACGGTCACGGTCGCGCGTGTGCCGCGCGGCCGCACCGCGACGGTCTGCGAGGCGGAGCTGCTGCCGGGGCCGGACGCGATCCTCGGCCAGCCGTGGGTCCCGTGGTCCCAGCGGCTGCGCCCGGGGGACATCGGCCCGGGTGACGTGCTGCCGTTCCGTGCGGACGACCCGCGCCTCGAGCCCGGCTGGACGCCCTCGGGCGACCCGGAGCTCGACGAGGTCGCGATCGACGAGCTGGCGCTCGCGCGTGTGCGGGTGCTCTCGCCGCAGGGCCGTGACGAGGCGGCCGAGCGCTGGTACCGCGGGTCGCGCGGTCCGACGAGCGCGGGTTCCCTCGCGTCGTCGGGCGCGTGCTGGTCGTGCGGGTTCCTGGTGCCGCTGCAGGGTGCGCTGGGCACCGTGTTCGGGGTGTGCGCGAACGCGTGGTCGCCCGACGACGGCAAGGTCGTCTCGCTCGACCACGGGTGCGGTGCGCACTCGGAGACCGACGTCGAGCCCGTCGCGAGCGACTGGCCCGCACCGGACCCGCTGATCGACGAGATGCGCGTCGAGCTCGTCCCGGCGGCCGCGCCGCCCGAGGCGGACGAGGCGGCGACCCCCGACGAGCCGCAGGTCGTCGTCGAGGGGGCCGACGCGACCGAGCCGGTGCCGGACCACCCGGACCAGCCGGACCAGCCGGTGACGGCCGACCAGCCCGAACTGGAGCGGTGAGCCCGGACGCGTTCGGCACCGCCGCGCTGCGTGCGGCGGTCCTGACCGCGTGGCGCACGTCCCCGGCGCGGCTGCGCGAGGACGCGAACGTCGAGGAGGACCACGCGCGCGGCTACTACCGCGACCGCGTGGTCGTCGAGCTCGCCCAGAACGCGGCCGACGCGGCGGTGCGCGCGGGCGTGCCCGGGCGGCTGCTGCTGCGGCTGACCCGCACGGACGAGGGCACCACGCTCGTCGCGGCGAACACGGGCGCACCTCTCGACGAGGAGGGCGTCGCGGCGCTCGCGTCGATGCGCGCGTCCGCGAAGCGTGGCCACGCGGGGGTCGTCGGACGGTTCGGGGTCGGGTTCGCGGCGGTGCGCGCGGTGTCCGACGAGATCTCGGTGCTCTCGTCGTCGGGCGCGGTGCGGTTCTCGCTGCAGGACGCGGCCACCGAGCTGGCGACGCTCGCGGCGGAGGTCCCGGCGCTGGCGCAGGAGCTCGTGCGGCGCGACGGGTCGCTGCCGGCGCTGCGGCTGCCGTTCGCGGCGCAGGGACGCCCGCCCGAGGGCTTCGACACGGCGGTGGTGCTGCTGCTGCGCGACGAGGTCGCGGCGGACGAGGTGCGCGCGCTGCTGCACGCCGTGGACGACGCGTTGCTGCTCGCGCTGCCCGGCCTCACGGAGGTCGTCGTCGAGGACGAGACGTCCGACGGCGGGCCCCGGCGGATCGCGGACGTCGCGGCACGGTGGTTCGTCGCGGCGGCGGAGGGGGACGTGCCGCGGGACGTGCTCGCGGGCCGGCCGGTCGAGGAGCGTGACGCGACGCGCTGGCGCGTGACGTGGGCGCTGCCGCGCTCGGCGGCGGTGCCGCGCGAGGGCGCGGACCCGTTCGCGGTCGCGGCCGCGCGCGCGGCGGGGCCCCGGACGGTGCACGCGCCCACGCCCACGGACGAGCCGCTCGACGTGCCGGCGCTGCTCGTCGCGACTCTCCCGCTCGACCCGACGCGGCGGCACGTCGCCACCGGCCCGCTCACGGACCGGGTGCTGCGGCACGCCGCGGACGTGTACGCGGACCTGGCGCTCGAGCTCGCGGAGCACGGCGTCGACCCGCTCACGCTGGTGCCCACGGCGTTGCCCGCGGGCCCGCTGGACGCGGTGCTGCGTCCGCTGCTGCTCGACGCGCTGGCCGCCGCACCGGTGCTGACCGCGGCCGGCTCGCCGGAGCGCGTCGCGCCGCGGCACGCCGTGGCCGTGGTGGGGGCCGGCCCGCCCGAGGCGCTCGCCGCGGTGGGGCGGCGCGTGGGTGCGCTCGTCGTCGTGCCCGCGGGACGGCACACGCAGGCGCGCGCGGTGGGCGTCGAGGTCCGCACGCTCGCGGACGTGGTGGAGGAGCTCCCGGCGGCGGACGACGACTGGCGCGGGCTGTACACGGCGCTCGGCGAGCTCGCGGCGGGTGACCCGGCGGGGGTCGAGGCGCTCGCGAACCTGCCGGTGCCGCTCGCGGACGGGCGCGTGGTGCGCGGCGTGCGGGGCGCGCTGGTGCTCGCGGGGCCGCTCACCGAGGCCGTGACGCCCGTGCTCGGCACGCTCGCGCGGTGGGGCGTGCGCGTGGTCGACCCGGCCGTGGCGCACCCGCTGCTCGAGCGGCTCGGCGCGCAGTGCCCCGACGCGGTCGGGCTCCTGCGGCTGCCGCCCGTGCGCGCCGCGGTGCTCGCGTGGGACGAGGACGACGACCCCGACGAGCCGGACCTCACGACGACCGTGCTCACGCTCGTCGCGGCGCACCTCCCGCCGCGCGACCCGGCGCGCTGGTCGGCCACGACGGGTGCCGCGGGCGCGCTGCCCGACGACGTGCGGGAGTGGCTCGCGCTGCTGCCCCTGACCGCCGCGAGCGGGGAGCCGGCGCCCGCGGACGGGCTGGTGCTGCCGGGCTCGCCCGCGCACCGGGTGCTCGACGCGCGTGTCCTGGCGCCGGTGGCGAGCGAGCAGGTCGAGCGCTGGGGTGCCATGACGCTGGTCGCGGCGGGGGTGCGCGAGGGGCTCGTGACGGTGCGGGTGCCGGACGTCGTGACCGACGAGGAGCCCGTGCCGGACGCGCCGGGCGCGCTCACGGCGCAGGCGCTCGACGCCTGGCCGCAGTACCTCGAGCACCTCACGGACGTGCTGGGCCCCGGCGCGTACGTGGGCGACGTGACGGCGGTGGCGGACCTCGACGCGGTGGCCACCGAGGCGTGGCCGCAGGTGCTCGCGCAGCTGTGCGAGGAGCCGGACCTGCGCCGCGCGGTGCTGGAGCCGGTGCGCGGCGAGCACGGCGCGAGCGCCGCGTCCTACACCGCGTGGTGGCTGCGCGAGCGGGGGCCGCTCGGGGTCGAGGGACCGTTCGTCGTCGGCGACGGCCCGCTGCGGGCGCTGCTGCCCGCGGCGCCGCCCGCCGTGGCGCACCTCGACGTGGCGGTGCAGCGCGCGCTCGGCGGTGTGAGCGACCCGCGGGACGTCACGCCCGCCGCGTGGGCTGACGTGCTGGACGCGTGGGCCGTGGGTGCGCAGGTCCCGGCGCGTGCCGCGGCGCTCGTGTGGCGGCACGCGGAGCCCGACGAGCCGCCCGAGCGGGTCCCGGCGGTCGTCGGACCGGGGCGCGTGCTCGTCGTCGCGGCGCACGACGCGGCCGTCGCACCGAGCCCCATGTGGCGTCAGCGGACCGACGTCGCGGCCCTCGTCCCGGCGCGTGACGACGCCGACGCGCTGCGGCTGTCCCGCGCGCTCGACCTGCCGCGCGTGTCCGAGCTCGCGGCGGGCGTCGTGACCCGTGACGACGGGCTGCGGGCGCGCGTCCCCCGCGCCGTGCGGGACGTCCTGCCGGGCGCGCCCGAGCACTGGTGCGAGCACGAGGACCTGCGCGTCGACCACGTGAGCGTCGCGTGGTGGGTCGACACCGCGGGCGACGAGGTGCGGGTGCACGCCACCACGCTCGCCGGGCTCGCGGCGGCGCTCGCGCAGGCCGCGGGCCGCTGGGACCTGCGCTACGCGGTGGAGGCGGTGCTCGTCGACGACGAGCGCGCCGCGGAGGTCACGCTGGACGTCGCTCTCGACGACTGACGCCGCCGCCCCGGGAGGGGACGGCGGCGCCGGTGCGTACCGAGGTCAGGCCGAGTGCTTCGCGCGCGCCGCGCCCGCCTCGTCGTCCACGCGCTGCACGCCCGCCGGGGCCTCGTCGCGGCCCGCGGTCGGCAGCGGGCTGACCGACGAGTGGTCCGAGCGGTAGTGGTAGTACGAGTACGCGTCACCGACCGCGCGCTTCTGGCCGTTGACCACCACGCCCAGCACGCGCGCACCGACCGTCTCGAGCGAGCCCATCGACTCGCGCAGCTGGTCGCGGTGGATCTTCTGCGCACCGGCGATGACGAGCGCACCGCCCGAGATCTTCGCGAGGATCGCGGCGTCCGTGACGGGCAGCAGCGGGGGAGCGTCGATGATCACGTGGTCGTACTGCGCCGTGAGCTCGTCGAGCAGACGTGCCATCGCCGCGGAGCCCAGCAGCTCCGACGGATTCGGCGGGACCATGCCGGACGTCAGCACGTGCAGGTCGGCCACACCCCACGGCTGGACGACGTCGGCGACGTCGGCCTGGCCGATCAGCACCGTCGTCAGCCCCGCCGCGCCCTCGAGACCCATGTACTTCGCGACCGACGGGCGGCGCAGGTCCGCGTCCACGAGCGCGACCCGCGCACCGGCGTCCGCGAGCGTGATCGCGAGGTTGATCGCGGTGGTGGACTTGCCCTCACCCGGGACCGACGAGGTCAGGACGATCGAGCGCGGCCGGTCCGCGAGGTCGAGGAACTGCAGGTTGGTGCGCAGGCGGCGCAGCGCCTCGGCACGCTCCGACTGCGGCGAGCTGTGCACGATCAGCGGGTGCGCGTCGGCGTCGTCGTCGAACCCGATCGTCGCGATCACCGCGGCGTCCGTGACCTGCGCGACGTCCTGCGCCGTGCGGATGCGCGTGTCGAGCACCGCGCGCAGCACCGCGACGCCCACACCGATCGCCAGCCCCACGAGCAGGCCGAGCGCGACGTTCAGCTTGAGGTTCGGCGACGACGGGGACTGAGGCGCCGCGGCCGGCCGGACGGTCGAGACCTTCACCGACGACACGCCGCCGTCGGACGGGGTCTCCAGCTCGTCGATCACCGCGGAGAACTCCGTGGCGACCGTGTCCGCGATCGCGGCCGCGACCGCCGGCTCCACGTCCGTGACCTGGATGTTGATGAGCGAGGTGTTCAGGGGGGAGTTGGCGCTCACGCGCGTCGCCAGGTCCGCCGGCGTCACGTCGAGCCCCAGCTCGTCGATCGCGGGACCCAGGACCAGCGGGCTCTTCACGAGCTGCGTGTAGGACGTCACCTGCTGGCGGGAGTAGTTCGAGCCCTGGAGCAGGTCGCTGCTCGTCGCCCCGCCCTGCACGGACACGTACAGCTGCGTGGACGCGGTGTACCGCGGGGTCGTCGCGAGCGAGAGCCCGAGCGCCGCGCCGGCGGCGACGACGGTGATGAGCAGGATCGAGAGCCACCGCTTGCGCAGGATGCCGAGGTAGTCGTGCAGTTCCACTGGGGGTTTCTCCCGAGATGTCGTCTGGGTATGCGCTCGATTGTCGCACCGGTGGTACGGGCGGGGGCGGCGGGGATCTGGTCTCCTATCGTCCGATCGGGTGGCGGGCTTGAGCGAATCGGACATCCGTCTTCCGGCGTATGACCCATATCACCCGTCCGTGGCGCGGTGCGCATCGCGCCTGGTGAGCGCACGGCGTGGCGCGCATCACGTCCGAAGTTCCGGATTCCTCCTCAACTTGGCGGCGGTTCATGCCGATGCCCGAGTCAATCCAGCGCGACAGTTCTGCAGGGGGAAGCATGTCGATCGAGACCAACCGCGCGCGGCCGTCCGAGGTCCGGACAGGACCCGCGGCCCACCCGTCCACCCACGCGTCCACGCACGGCTCCGCCCGCCCGTCCGCGCAGGTCAGGTCCGTCGGCCTCGGGCTCCGCCTGCACCGCGCGCTCATCGGCGGTGACGTCGTCTGCGTGATCGCCGCCGTCGTCACCGCGTGGGCGCTGCGGATCGGCTTCGAGGGCGACCAGAGCGTGTCCGGCGACCTCGACGTGTCCTACCTGACCGCGTCGCTCCTGATCGCCGGCGCCTGGACCGCCGCGCTCGCCGTCGGCCGCTCCCGCGACCGCCGCGTGCTCGGCCAGGGCGCCGCGGAGTACCAGCGCGTGTGGAGCGCCACGTGGCGCGTGTTCGCCGTCGTCGCCGTCGTCGCGTTCCTCGTGCACGCCGACGTCGCCCGCACCTACCTCGCCATCGCCGCGCCCCTCGGCCTCGCGCTCCTGCTCACGTGGCGCGCCGTCGCCCGCCGCTACCTGCACCGGGTGCGCGCCCAGGGCCGTGGCCTGCAGGACGTCGTCGTCGTCGGCCCCCGCGAGAAGGTCGCCCACTTCCCCCAGATGCTCGGTGACGGCGCCGCCAGCGGGTACCGCGTCGTCGCCGCGTGCGTCCCGCACGGCGCCGTCGAGCCCGACGAGGACGTCGCCGGCGTGCCCGTGCTCGGCGGCCTCGACGACGTGCGCCTCGTCGCCGAGACCACCGGCGCGCGCATGGTCCTGGTGCTCGGCTCCGACGCCGTCACCTCCCAGACCGTCCGCCAGATCGGATGGGACCTCGAGGGCACTGGCATCGACCTCGCCCTGTCCCTCGCGCTCGTCGACGTCGCCGGCCCTCGCATGACCGTCCAGCCCGTCAGCGGCCTGCAGTGGGCGTTCGTCGACGAGCCCCGGTTCACCGGGTGGCGCTACGTCCTCAAGAACGTCTTCGACTTCCTCGGCACCGGCCTCATCACCCTGCTCCTGTCGCCCGTGCTGCTCGGCGTCGCCGCCGTCATCAAGGTCACCAGCCCCGGACCCGTGCTCTACCGCCAGGAGCGCATCGGCAAGGACGGCAAGCCGTTCCCGATGCTCAAGTTCCGCTCCATGGTCGTCGACGCCGACAAGCGCCTCGCCGAGGTGCTCGCCGCCGAGGGCCGCGAGGTCGGCATGTTCTACAAGCCCGTCAACGACCCGCGCGTCACGCCGATCGGCCGGTTCATCCGCCGCTACTCCATCGACGAGCTCCCGCAGCTGTTCAACGTCCTGCGCGGCGAGATGAGCCTCGTCGGCCCGCGCCCCCAGATCCAGGCCGAGGTCGACCTCTACGACCGCGCCGCCCACCGGCGCCTGCGCGTCAAGCCCGGCCTCACCGGCCTCTGGCAGGTCTCGGGCCGCTCCGACCTGAGCCCCGAGGAGTCCATCCGCCTCGACGTTCGCTACGTCGAGAACTGGTCCGGCTTCGGTGACCTCACGATCCTCATGCGCACCGCCAAGGCTGTCGTGGCAGGCGAGGGGGCGCGCTAGTGGGTTGCAGCTCGATCGTCGAGCGGACGTGGTGGACGCGCCGGGCGACCGGCCCGCAGGGCAGCACGAACCGGCTCGACCGCGATCGCACGCCTCGGCGCGGTCGCTCGACGACACCGACGCGACTGTCACGGCGCTCGGCTGTCCGGGGGGCGAACGACGGATGACGCTCGAGCGCATCTCGGATCTCGGAGTGCTGCTCCTCGCAGGAGGCGCGGTCCTGTTCGTGGTTGCTGCACTGCTCCCAATCGTGGTGGCCCTGCTCCCGAAGCAGGTCACCCGGCGAGCCGCGGCAGACCCGCTGCCCGACGCCCCGTCGATCGACGTGATCGTCCCGGCCTTCCTCGAGGCCGGCGTCGTGGCGGACAAGATCCGCGCGCTGCACGAGGATCTCGACTCCTACCCCGGCCGCGGCAGGGTCGTCGTCGTCGCGAGCGACCAGGCGACGTACGACGCAGCGGAGGCCGCCGACCTTCGGATCCTGACCGGACGCAACGGCAAGGCGATGGCCTGCAACGCGGGTCTCGACCGGAGCGATGCCGATGTCGTGGTCTTCACAGACGCCAACTGCGAGATCCTGCCGAGGAAGGAGTGGACGCGCCATCTCCTCGAGGCCCTGACCACCTGGCACCTCGTGTCGGGTATGAAGAGCGAGGAGGGCGGGAGCGAGGGCGCCTTCTGGAAGTTCGAGCGCGCCGTCAAGCTCAGCAGCCACGACTCCACGGGCACCCTCGCGGTCGCCGGAGAGTTCGTGGCCGCGCGGAGGCGCGACGTCGAGCCCCTGCGGCGCGGCGTCATCCTCGACGACCTGGACCTCGCCATGGACTTCGCCCTGCGCGGGCTCTCGGTGACTGCGACGCCACGCATCCGGACGACCGAGCCGGCTGCAGAACCCACGGACCAGTGGGAGCGGCGAGTGCGCATCGCGAACGGTCTCTTCCGCGAGGCGCTGCCTCGTGCCCGCGAGCTGGTGCGGATTCCGGTGGGCCGTGTCTTCGTCGCCCACAAGCTCGCGCGGGTGACGCTCGGCTGCCTGGGGTTCTGGGCCGCCGTGCTGGGAGCGTCGCTCGTCGCGCTCCCGCTGTCCGTCGCCGTGCTGGGTGCAGTGGTCTACGCGGTCGCCTCCTACGCTGGGCGCGTGCCGCTGCCTCGGGCGCTTCGACCCGTCGCCGCGATCTGCGGCCTGCAGGCCGCTCCCGTGTTCGGCTTGTCCCGGACGCTGGCGCGGGGCCTTCGTCGGACGCGGACGAGCACGAGCGCGGACGGGATCTGGACGAAGGTCGCTCGATGACCTGTCGCAGGCGAGGAGAACGGCTCGGAGCGCGAGTCGAAGTCGGACAAGGGGATCGGTCGTGAACGTGAAGTCTGTGCTCGTCGTGTCCGACAGCGCGCGGATCGACGGCGGTGCGGCGAAGGTCGCGATCGACACGGCCAAGGCCATGGCGCGCCGGGGGCTCGACGTCGAGTTCTTCGCGGGCGGCACGGAGGCCGACGACGAGCTGGCGACGGAGGCCCGCGTCACTCTGACCGGGGCGTCTGCGCTCGGGGACGGGAGGCGGACGGTCGGCAAGGCGATCCGTGGCATCCGGAACGCTGACGCGCGTGCGAGGTTCGAGCGTGTGCTGGCGCGATACTCCCCCGCGAGCACCGTGGTCCATTTCCACTCCTGGGGCTCACGACTCTCGCCCGCCGTGTTCTCGCCGGCGCGGCGCGCTGGGTTCGGGACGGTCATCACCGCTCACGACTACCTCCTGGGGTGCCCCAACGCGTGTCGGTACAAGTTCCCGCTCCAGGAGTCCTGCGACATCGCGCCCGGGAGCCTTCGATGCGTCGCGGAGAACTGCGATCGCGCATCGCGCGCTGCGAAGACCGTCAGGCTCGGCCGTTACGTGGCGCAGCGGTCCGCGCTCGACGGACTTCGGCCGACAGTCGTCTACGTCTCCGACTTCCAGCGTGCCCGTGTCGACCATTTCCTCTCGTTCGAGCACCGCTCGTACGTCGTCAGCAACCCGATCGAAGCCCCGGGGGCGTCCGGGTCCTACCAGGGAGAGGCGGGGCCCTTTCTGTTCGCGGGCCGGCTCGAGGCCGAGAAGGGCGCCGACGTCTTCTGCGAGGCGCTTGCGACCTCCGGTGTCCCGGGCGCCGTGGTCGGCGACGGCACGCTGCGCGACGACCTGAGCACTCGGTTTCCCGGCATCCCCTTCCTTGGCTGGCGTTCGGCGGGCGAGCTGCGCGAGGACATGCTCCGCAGCCGCGCGCTCGTCTTCCCGTCGCGGTGGTTCGAGGCGGCGCCGCTGACGCCTGTGGAGGCGCAGCTGGCAGCCGCCCTGCCGTGCATCGTCTCGGACGCGTGCGCGGCCCGGGACTCGGTCGAGGACGGGGTTACCGGTCTGCACTTCAGGTCGGGCGACTCCGAGGACCTCGCCCGATGCCTCCGGACGCTGTCCGACCCGGAGGTCCACCTCCGCATGCGGCGGAACATCGAGAGTCGGCGGGGCGAGACCACCGCCCGGCACTCGCTCACCGCGTACGTCGACAACCTGCTTCCCATCTACGACGAGGCCATCGCGGCCGGCGGCTCCGTTGCGGCCTGACGCGGGAGTCGGCACCGCGCACGACGCACGCCGGCGGGGTCGGTCGCGCACCGAGAAGGGGAGCTGAGCCTGTGACGGTCTACCTGGCGCTGCTCGCTGCCATGTTGTTCCTGGCCGCGGTGATCCGTCCGAACTCCTCGCGAGGTGGACGCATCGGGTACACCATCGCTGTCGGCGGGTTGTTGGTCGTGATCGCCGCGGTGCGGTCGGTGTCGGTCGGAGCCGACACCCTCCAGTACGTCCGGTACTACCCGGTGATCGGCTCGATCCCGTGGGCCAACCGGTCGGAGCTGCGGTACGAGTCCGGCTACTTCCTGCTCAACAAGGTGCTGTTCGCGGTCTCGGACGACCCCCGCTTGCTGATCGTGGTGACCAGCGCGTTCACGCTCTCGGTGATGTCCTGGTTCATCTACCGGATGTCGCGCGACGTCGTGGTGAGCTTCCTGCTCCTGGTCCTGCTGCAGGTCTTCGCGCAGACGGTGACGGCGATGAGGCAGTCGATCGCCCTCGCGATCGTGCTGCTGTTCGTACCCCTGCTGCTGAAGCGCAAGTACGTGTGGTTCGTCCTCGGCGTTCTCCTGGCGACGCAGTTCCACGCGACGGCGATCGTGCTTCTCGTCCTCATCCCCCTCGTGAGGATCCGCTTCGGCGCTCGAACGGTCCTGCTCAACGTCGCCGGGGCCGGGGTGCTCTTCCTCGTCGCGGGTCCGCTGCTCAGGCTGACAGCATCGAACGCCGACCAGTACTCCGACTACCTCGCGGCCTTCGAGACCAGCGGCGGCAAGACGGGTGTCGCGCTGATGGCGGGCTTCTACGGCGCCGTGCTCGTGGCGATGACTGTCTGCGCGCTCCAGGACGGACCGCTGCGGGCGGGCGCGACGTCTGCCGCGACGTTCCTGCTGCACGCCTCGTGGCTCGTCCTCCCGATGCTCGCGCTCGCGTTTGCGTCGAACACCTACCTGCGACTGGTGAACTACTTCGTTCCGTTCATGATCGTGGGCGTCCCGGTAGCGGCGAGCTTCGTGTCGGACAGGAAGACGCGCCAGATGGTGCTCGGCGGCCTGATCGCTGCGTCGACGGTCTTCTTCCTGGTCCTCTCGCTGTGGCGGCCTGAGTGGTACGCGGTGGTGCCGTACGAGTCGATGTGGTCCGAGCGATGACACAAGCCGAGGAGGTCGAGCAGACGAGCGGCCGAGCAGTCGCGGCAAACCTGTACGTCGCGCTCGGAGTGCAGCTCGTGGCGTTCGTGGCGAGCGGCGTGTCGGCCTTCCTCGTCCCGAGGGTCGTCGCCGGCACCGACTTCGGGTACTGGCAGCTCTTCCTCTTCTACGTCGGGTTCCTCGGGTTCGCGCAGCTGGGACTGAGCGACGGCATCTACCTGCGCATCGGCGGAATCCCCCGGCGCAGGATCGACGGCAGTCTCGTCGCGGGCCAGCTCGTCGTCCTGGCCCTGCTCCAGGCGCTGGTCGCCGTGTGCCTCGTGGTGATCGGGTCGACGAGCGTAGACCCCGACCGCGGTTGGATCTGGATCGCACTCGGCGTGCTCCTGCCCGTCTTCAGCGTCAAGCGCTTCTTCGGCTTCGTGTTCCAGGCGATCAACGAGACCAAGCTGTTCAGCGCTTCGGTCCTGGTCGAGTGCGCAGGCCTCGTCGTCGCCGTCGGCGCCCTCCTCGCGCTCAGGGTCGAGAACATCCGGCTGTACGTCGTGGCATATCTCGCGGTCCAGGTCGCGGCCCTCGCCTACTGCCTGACTCGTTCCCGGGGGCTGGTGAGCTGGCGGGGGCTTCGCCCTCGCGCCGTGCTCCGTGAGTCGGGCGTGACCATGCGGGCAGGGATCCCGCTGCTGGTCGGAAACTTCACCGGGACCCTCTCGCTGGCGTTCGCGCGACTCGCTATCGACCACGGGTGGGACATCGAGACCTTCGGTGCGATCTCGCTCGCCGTGACCGTGGTCACGATGGTCCTCACCGTGCTCGCTCAGGCGTCCATCGTCCTCTTCCCCGCCCTCAGGCAGCTCACCCCGGAGAGGGTCGTGCAGGTGGTCGCGCGCCTGCGTCGGATCGTGTACTTCGGGCTGCCGGTCGCCTACCTCGTCTACTTCCCGGCCTGCGCCGTGCTCGGGTGGTGGCTCCCGGACTACGCAGACGCGCTCCGCCTGGCCGCCGCGCTCATGCCACTGTGCGTGTTCGACGGCGCGAGCCAGGTCCTGTACGCCACCTACTTCAAGGTCGCTCGTCGCGAACGCACCCTCCTCGCCCTTAACTCCGGTGCGCTGGCGGTCTCCGCAACGTTCGCGCTCGCCGGGCTCGCGGCCCACAACCTCACGCTGGTCCTGCTCGGGCCGGCGTTGGCGGCCATCGGCAAGTGCGTTGTCGCTGACAGGATCGTCACGCGCGCGCTGTCCGTGCGAAGCGGGACGGGCTTGGCCTGGCCCCTGGTGATGACGCTGGTCTTCGGCGCGAGCGTGCGCTTCCTGCCGCAAGGACTCGCCTTCGCCGTCATGGTTCTCATCTTCGGAGCGGCGCTGCTCGCGAGGAGGCGGACCGTGGGGGCGTTCGTCTCCGGGTTCGTCCGACGAGAGCCCGATGGAAGGTCCGTCAGGGGACCTGATCACGAGACCGACCGCTCGCGCTCCCCGCGCACCGACACGGGTCGGCGGGGTACGGACGACGAGAACACGAGCGAAGGGAGGCTCGCCCCGGTGAACCAGAAGCAGCGTGTACGCCTGATCCACGAGACGAACCCTCACAAGTACTTCCCGGCGGTCTACGGCCTGGAGCGTGGGGGAGAGATCGAGATCGTCGGCCAACATCGGTACAGCGTCGCGCGCGGTTGGCTTCGCTCCTGGATCCGGGACCGGCGACCGTTCTGGGACCGGACGCGGATGTCCCTCGCCGACCTCGGGCTTCGCCTTCGCCTGCCGTTCCTCCATGACGAGGTCGTGGTAGCCGGCTTCCCCCCGTGGGACATCCGGATCCTCCTGCTCGGGCCCTTGGCGCTTCGCAACCGCGTCGTCTACCACACGTCGTGGCCCTACTGGAGAGGCGACAACGTCCCGCGCAGGTACGGGCCGCTCACGCCCCTTCTCCAGCGGGTGTGGGTAGCGTGGCTCCGCTCGCCGAAGGTCGAGACGGTCTGCATCATCGACGCGACTCGGCGCGAGCTCCTCGAGCGCTACGGCGTGGGCGCAGTGGTGATCCCGCACGCAGTGCCTGACGTCTTCTTCGACAGTCGGGTGGACGCACGGTCTGACGGGCCGCTGCGGCTCCTCTACGTCGGCTCCCTCTCGGAGGACAAGGGCGTCGACCGGCTGCTCGGCATCGTGAGGACGCTGACCGATGTCCCTGTCCAGCTGACGATCGTGGGCGACGGCCCCCTGCGCGAAGCATGCGCCGAGGCAGCGTCCACCGACGATCGTGTCCGCTATCTCGGTCGGGTTCGCGAGAGGGCTGTGCTCGCGCGCCTGATGGCGGAGCACGACGTACTCGTGCTCCTGTCCCAACGGCGCGAGGGCTGGGAGGAGCTCTTCGGCATCGTGATCGTCGAGGCGATCGCAGCCGGCATGGGAGTCCTCACCTCAGACCACATCGGACCGCGGACGATCCTCGGTGAGGCTCGGGTGCCGGGGCTGTTCAGCGAGGACGACACCGAGGGCGTCGTGCGGAGGCTGCGGAGGCTGGCCACGGATCCTCGTGAGCTCGCCGACCTCAAGCAAGGGCAGGCCGGAATCGCAGACGCGTATCGAGAGTCCGAGGTCGCGCGCCGCTGGCGCTCGGTGCTGACCGGTGCGGAGGACGCCTGAGCCTCCATGTGCCCGGGGGGGGGG
>NZ_BJLP01000045.1 GCF_006538705.1 Cellulomonas uda | reverse complement strand
ACGAACCTGCCGCTGGGCACGGTCGTGACGTTCGACGAGGTGACGCCCGCGCGCGTGGCGGGTGGCGACTGGGTGGCCGCGGCGTTCGCGCCGGCGACGGTCGAGATCACCGCGGACGGTCAGCTCACGCGCGTGACGCTGACCAACACGTTCGACGCCGACGACCCGACCGGCCCCGGCACCGGTGGCGGCGGGGACGACGGCGGGGACGACGACGGTGGCGACGACGGGACGGCACCGCGCGGTGACGACGACGGCGGTGGCGACTCGAGCGCGCCCGGCGCGGGTGACGGCTCCGGCGACGAGGGCGGCGCGCTCGCGACGACGGGCGCCGACGCGTGGACGACGCTCGGCGTCGCGCTGACTCTCGCGCTCACCGGTGCGGTGCTCCTGGTGCTGCGCCGCCGCGAGACGGCCACCGCGGCCCGGCACGGGCTCCGACGCCCTTGAGCACGCGGCGGGGGAGTCGGACGTCACGTCTCGGGGTCACCGGAGCGGTTTCGTCGAATGGGTGGCATGGCGTAAAGTAGCCCGTTGGGTGTGTGCGCTCTGTTCGTCGCGACGACCGGGAGACCGGCCGGACGGCACCGGGGCAGCACCCGCTCCCTTCCACGAACTCGACGACGTCCCGGCGCCATGCCGGTTCGCGTGGAACTCGTGGTGCTCGACACGACCGACAGTTAGCGGAGGACATGGCGAAGAAGGACGGCGTCATCGAGATCGAGGGCAGTGTCGTCGAGGCGCTGCCGAACGCGATGTTCCGCGTGGAGCTCACCAACGGCCACAAGGTGCTCGCTCACATCTCGGGCAAGATGCGGCAGCACTACATCCGGATCCTCCCCGAGGACCGGGTGGTCGTCGAGCTGAGCCCGTACGACCTGTCCCGCGGTCGCATCGTCTACCGCTACAAGTAATCACCACGACATCGCCGCCGGTCCCTGAGCGGGCACGCGGCGGCGGAGGAAACACGCGATGAAGGTCAAGCCCAGCGTCAAGAAGATCTGCGACAAGTGCAAGGTGATCCGCCGGCACGGTCGCGTCCAGGTGATCTGCGAGAACCTGCGCCACAAGCAGCGTCAGGGCTGACGCCCACGCATCACCTGCCCCTCGGGGCACCCAGCGCACCACCACCTCGGGTCCGGCTCAGCCGGGACCGTTGAACCCTCGGCTCGGAGGCCGGGGCCCGCAGGACAGCGGGAGGGCGGTGCGGAAGACCTCCGAGCAGTAACAGGAGCCACCAGGCACATGGCACGTCTCATCGGCGTCGACCTCCCCCGCGAGAAGCGGCTGGAGATCGCGCTCACCTACATCTACGGGGTCGGCCGCACGCGCGCCAAGGAGACCCTCGCGGCCACCGGCATCTCCGGCGACCTGCGCGTGAAGGAGCTCGGCGACAACGAGCTCGTCGCGCTCCGTGACTACCTCGAGGGCAGCTACAAGCTCGAGGGTGACCTCCGCCGTGAGGTCGCCGCGGACATCCGCCGCAAGGTCGAGATCGGCTGCTACGAGGGCCTGCGTCACCGCCGCGGCCTTCCGGTGCGCGGCCAGCGCACGAAGACCAACGCGCGCACCCGCAAGGGCCCGAAGCGCACCGTCGCCGGCAAGAAGAAGGCCGGGCGCAAGTAACCGCCCGCCGCTTCCGGCAGCCCGATCCGTAGAGAGAAGAAGAGCAGATGCCTCCCAAGTCCCGTACCGCCGTGCGCAAGCCGCGCCGCAAGGAGAAGAAGAACGTCTCCCACGGCCAGGCGCACATCAAGAGCACGTTCAACAACACGATCATCTCGATCACCGACCCCTCGGGCGCCGTGATCTCGTCGGCGTCGTCCGGCCAGGTCGGTTTCAAGGGTTCGCGCAAGTCGACGCCGTTCGCCGCGCAGCTCGCCGCCGAGGCCGCCGCCCGTCGTGCGCAGGAGCACGGCATGCGCAAGGTCGACGTCTTCGTCAAGGGCCCGGGTTCGGGCCGCGAGACCGCGATCCGGTCGCTGCAGGCCGCCGGCCTCGAGGTCGGTTCGATCCAGGACGTGACGCCGCAGGCGCACAACGGCTGCCGTCCGCCGAAGCGCCGCCGCGTCTGACCCCTCGCTCGCGCCGGGCCGTGCCCCTGCTCGGCCCGGCGCGAGCGTAGGTCGTCCAGCCGTCCCCCGGGATGCGGACCGAGGCATGACCGGGATAGCAACACCTGCGTGGCGTCATATGGCGGACGTCCGCTGAGAGGAATCACACCGTGCTGATCGCACAGCGCCCCACCCTGGCCGAAGAGGTCATCTCGGAGAACCGTTCGCGGTTCTCCATCGAGCCGCTCGAGCCGGGCTTCGGCTACACGCTCGGCAACTCGCTCCGCCGGACGCTGCTGTCCTCCATCCCCGGTGCCGCCGTCACGTCGATCCGTATCGACGGCGTGCTGCACGAGTTCTCGACCGTGCCGGGGGTCAAGGAGGACGTCACCGAGGTCATCCTCAACATCAAGAACCTCGTGGTCTCGTCGGAGAACGACGAGCCCGTCGTGATGTACCTGCGCAAGCAGGGCCCGGGTGAGGTCACCGCCGCGGACATCGTGCCGCCGGCGGGCGTCGAGGTGCACAACCCCGACCTGCACCTCGCGACCCTCAACGACAAGGGCAAGCTCGAGATCGAGCTCACCGTCGAGCGTGGGCGTGGCTACGTGTCGGCCGCGCAGAACAAGACGTTCGACGCCGAGATCGGCCGTATCCCGGTCGACTCGATCTACTCGCCGGTCCTCAAGGTGACCTACAAGGTCGAGGCGACGCGTGTCGAGCAGCGCACGGACTTCGACAAGCTCATCGTCGACGTCGAGACGAAGGCGGCGATCAGCCCGCGCGACGCGCTCGCGTCGGCCGGCAAGACGCTCGTCGAGCTGTTCGGCCTGGCGCGCGAGCTCAACATCGAGGCCGAGGGCATCGAGATCGGCCCGTCGCCGACGGACGCGGCCCTGGCCGCGGACCTGGCGCTGCCGATCGAGGACCTGCAGCTGACGATCCGCTCGTACAACTGCCTCAAGCGTGAGGGCATCCACACGGTCGGCGAGCTCGTCGCCCGTTCGGAGGCCGACCTCCTGGGCATCCGCAACTTCGGCGCGAAGTCGATCACGGAGGTCAAGGAGAAGCTCGCCGAGCTCGGCCTGTCCCTCAAGGACAGCCCGCTCGACCCCTCAAGGACAGCCCGCTCGACTTCGACCCGTCCGCGTCGGCGTACTACGGCGACGACGAGGGCGACTTCGTCGAGGACGAGCAGTACTGACCTCAGCACCGGTTGGCAGTACTGACTCGGGACCACTGACTCGGTACTTGACGAAGAACTTCAAGGAGATTTGACCATGCCTACGCCCACCAAGGGTCCCCGGCTCGGTGGCGGACCGGCGCACGAGCGGCTGATCCTCGCGAACCTCGCGACGTCGCTGTTCGAGCACGGCCGCATCACGACGACGGAGGCCAAGGCCAAGCGCCTGCGCCCCCTCGCCGAGCGCCTCATCACGTTCGCCAAGCGCGGTGACCTGCACGCGCGTCGTCGCGTCCTGACGGTCGTCAAGGACAAGAGCGTCGTGCACACGCTGTTCACCGAGATCGCCCCGGCTCTCGCCGAGCGCAACGGTGGCTACACGCGCATCACGAAGATCGGTCCGCGCAAGGGTGACAACGCGCCCCTCGCCGTGATCGAGATCGTGCGTGAGCCGCTCTCGCCGAAGCAGGCGGTCGTCAAGGAGGCCACCAAGGCCACCGCGAAGGCCGCGCCGAAGGCCGAGAAGGTCGAGGACGCGAAGGTCGAGGAGACCGTGGCCGAGGACGTCGTCGAGGACGCGCCCGTCGCCGACGAGGCTCCCGCCGAGGACAAGGCCGACGACAAGGCCTGAGCTCCGCAGCACTGACGAGGGCCCGGACACCGCCACGGTGTCCGGGCCCTCGTGCGTGCGGGGTGTCCGGCGCGTGGGACCGGGGCGGCCGACGTCAGAGGAACAGGCAGAACGGGTGCCCCGACGGGTCGAGGAGCACCCGCACGTCGCTCTGGGGCTGGACCGCGGCGAGGGTCGCGCCGGCCTCCAGCGCCCACGCGGTGGCGGCCGCGAGGTCCTGGACCTGGATGTCGAGGTGCTGGGTGGCGTTCTGACCGCCCGGCACGGCGGGCCACACCGGGCGGCGGAACCGGACCTCGCCCTCGAGGTTGAGCGTCGGCCCGTCCGGGACCCGGACCTGCGCCCAGCCGGGGCCGTCGGGGGAGGGCGGGTCGGCGGCCGTGACCTCGCCGCCGAGGAGGCGCGCGTAGAACGCGGCGAGGCGTGCGGGCTCGTCGGTGCCGATGGTCACGGACGTGAGCCGGAGCGCGGGACGGTCCATGCGTCCTCCTGGGGTGCCGGGCGTGCGCCCACGCTACGCCGGGCCCGGACGCGACGAGGGGCGGGCACCGTGGTGGCGCCCGCCCCTCGTCGTCGTGTCAGGGCCGGCGCCGCCGGACCAGCAGGACCACGCCACCCGCGACCAGCGCGAGGAGGCCCGCCGCGAGCAGGCCCGCGACGTCACCGCCCGTCGTCGCGAGGTCCGGGTCCGCCGGGGTGGCGGTGCCGGTGTCGGACGTCGCGGTCGGGCTCGGCGTCGTCCCCGTGCTCGGCTCCGGGGTGCCGGCGGTGGGCGTCGGCGTGGGCGTCGCCGCCGCGAGGACCGTGACCGCCGCGGTGCCGGTCGCACCCGACGCGGCCTCGACGACCACCGTGTGCGCCCCGACCGGCGTGCCGGCGGGGACGGTGACGGACAGGTCCAGCTCGCCCGCCACGTCGGCGGTCGCCCGCGCGAGGAGCTGCGGCGTGGAGTGCAGCCAGACCTCGACGGCCTCACCGTCCTGCAGGCCGCTCGCGCGCACCTGCAGGGCCTGGCCGGCGCGGACCTTCGCGGCCGAGAGGGACACCACCACGTCGCGCAGGTCGACGGTCAGCGTGACCTCGTGCACCGCGTCCGCGTCGACGCCGTTGTGCGCCGTGAGCGTGATCGTCGACGTGCCCGGGTCCTGCGGGGTGCCGACGAGGCGCCCGCCGCCCGTGGCGGGGATCCACGCGAGCCCGGCGGGCAGGCCCGCCGCGGTCACGGTGGGCACGGGGTAACCGGTCGCGCCGAACGTCTCGTCGACGCCGTCGCCGTGCGTGACCCGCACCGTGGTCGGTCCGGTCAGGGCGGCGGGCGCCTCGACGACGACCGTCCACGGGACCCGCAGCTCCGCCCCGGCGCCGTTCGCGAGCGTCAGCTCGACCGCGTGCGTGCCGACGTCGGTGGTGCTGCCCGTGAGCCGCAGCCCGCCCGACGCCAGCGTGACGTCGAGGCCGACCGGCAGCCCGGACGTCGTGAGCGTGGGGAGGGGGTAGCCGGTCACGGTGGTGAGCGGCACGTCGACCGTGGCGCCGGAACGCACCGTCGTCGTGCCGTCGCGGTCCGCGACGTCCGGGGCGGCCGTGACGACGAGCGCGACCTGCACCGTGGCGGTGCCCGCGGCGTTGGTCGCGGTCACCTCGACGCTCTGGTCGGCGCCCTGGTCGGCGCCGGTCGGCGTGCCCTCGAACGTCGCGGTCGCGGCGTCGAACGTCAGCCAGGACGGCAGCGCCGACGTCGTGAGCGTCGGTGCGGGGTAGCCCGTCGGCGTCAGCACGGCGACGCGCGTGCCGCCCGCCGGGAACGTCTCGGTGCGGTCCGCGCCGAGGCTCGGGACGGAGTGCACCTCGAGCGAGACGGTCGCCGTGGCGGGGTCGCCCACGCCGTTCGTCGCCGTGAGGGTCACCGTGTGCGGGCCGTCCTGCGTGGGGGTGCCGGTGATGCGCGTCCCGTCGCCGTCCGTGACGAGCGCGAGCCCGTCGGGCAGGCCCGCCGCGGTGACGGTCGGGGCCGGGTAGCCGGACGAGGTGACGGTGATCGGGGTGATCGCCTCGTCCGCGTCGACCGTGACGGCCGCCGGTGCGGCGACGCCCGCGGGCTCCTGCACGACGACGGTCCACCCGGCGGTCTCGGTGCCGACCGTGCTGCTCAGCTCGACCTCCACCTCGAACGTGCCGGACTGGGTCGGTGTGCCGACGAGGCGCACCGCCGTCCCGGTCTGGGACAGCGACAGGCCCGCGGGCAGGCCGTCGGCCGTGGCCGTGGGCGTCGGGTGGCCCGCGACGACGAACGCGGCGACGTCCGCGGCCGTCCCGCGCCGCAGCGTCGTGCCGGTGGGCGCCGTCGCGAACGTCGGGGCGGCGGTGACGTGGACCGTCATGGTCCGCGCCGACCCCGCGACGGGTGCCCCGCCGACGGTCAGCGACAGCTGGACGTCGAAGGCGCCGGCCGTCGTGGGCGTCCCCTGGATGGTGCCGGCCACGGCGTCGAGCGCCAGCCCGGCCGGCAGGCCGGTGGCGACGACCGTGGGCCGCGGGTGGCCCCCGATGGTCAGGGGGATCGTCGCGGCGACGCCTCGGGGGATCGTCACGGTCGCCGGGGCCGCCAGGCTCGGCGGCGCCGTGATGTCGAACTCGAACGTCGTGGAGACCGACCCGCGGTCGTTGGTCGCACCGATCGTCGCGACGTGCGAGCCGCTCTCGGTGGGCGTCCCGGAGAACGTGACCTGGCCGCCCGTCGTCGTCGCCGTGATGCCCGCCGGGAGCCCGGTGACCGTCACGGTGGGCGCGGGCTGCCCGGTGTACGTCGCGACCGTCCAGGTGCCCATCGGGGCGTCGACCGGACCGGTGTACCCGAGGTACTGGCGGGTGATCGTCGGGGGCGCGGTGACCTCGACCGTCACGTTCGCGACCGCGGTCCCGGCCGCGTTGGTGGCGGTAACCTGGTACGGCCCGAACACACCGTGCACCGCCGCGCCGGGCGCCGCCGTGAACGTGCCGTCGGCCGCGGAGAACGTGAGCCAGGACGGCAGCGTGGAGCCGAGGCTCAGGGTCGGCCGCGTGTAGCCGCTCCAGTCGAGGGTGAGCTGGTCGCTGGAGCCCGCGGCCACCGTCAGCCGCGGTGCGGCGTCGGAGAACGAGGGCCCGACGAGGGCGCTCACCGTGAGCGTGCGCACGACCGGGGCTCCCGTGCCGTTGTCCGCGGTCAGCTCGAGGACCGCCGTGCCGGACGCGGTCGGCGTCCCGACGACCGCGACCGTGCCCGGGGTGGACAGGTCGAGCGAGACGCCCGGAGGCAGGTCACCGGCGTTCGACACGGAGATCGTGGGGGTCGGGAAGCCCGCCGCCACGACCTGCACGCCGGTGAAGGGGGTGCCCACGCTCGTTGACACGCTCGTCGGACCGGTGAGCACGGGCGGCGCCTCGACGCGCCAGGACCACGTCGCCGTGCCGGTCGCGAAGCCGTTGTCCACGGTGATCGTGGCGGTCCCGCTGGTCTGCGCAGCGGTCGTCGGGCGCACCGGTGTGCCCGAGATGACGGCGCCGGACCCGCTCCCGCCGACGCTCAGCCCGGCCGGCAGGCCGGTCGCCGTCACGTCGTACGGGTCGCCGGTCGGCGACAGCGGGAGCGAGACGGGCACGCCTGCGGTCAGGGTCGTGGTGGTGGGGGCCGTGACGGTGGGCCGCGGACCCACGACGACGGAGAAGCTCGCCAGGGTCGAGCCCCACGCGTTCGCGGCGGTCACGGACACCGTCCGCGCCACGGCCTCGATCGGCGTCCCCGTGATCGCGCCGTTGGCGTACGTCAGGCCTGCGGGCAGCCCCGCGACCGCGACGACGGGTGCGGGGTACCCGGTCATCGGCAGTGGGATCGAGACGGGCTCGTCGAGGACGAGGGTCTGGGTGGCGAGCGTTCCGAACGTCGGCTTCTGCCCGACGACGAGGGTCCGGCCGAACGGCGCCGTGCGGTAGTCGTTCCCGACCGTCGTCGAGATGGCGTACGTCCCCGTCGCGGTGGGCGTGCCGGTCAGCAGCACGTCCGATCCCGACACCGTGAGCGCGGTGCCCGGCGGCAGGCCGGTGGTCGGGCCGAGGACCCGGGAGCCCGGGGTTGAGGTCGCCGTGCCGAGCAGGGTCGGCCCCGGGACGTCGACCGTCGCGAGGTCCGAGGAGTACCCGACCACGACGGGGGACGGCACGACGACAGGGATGGTCGCGTCGGCCGTGAGCGAGCCTGCGACGTTCGCGCGCAGCGTCATGGTCGTGTCCGTGTACGACGTGGCGGGGTTGCCGGACAGCGTCACGGTCGTGGTGCTGCCCGACTTGCTCGTCGAGACCGTCATCCACGCCGGCTTGCCGGACGTCACGCTCACGTCGGGGGCGGGGTTGCCCGTCACGGTGACCGTGCGCGACGTGCTCGTCGACGGCGGGAAGACCAGCGGGGTCGTCGCGCCGAACGACGGCGCCTGGTAGGTCGGTTCGCCGTTGCCGGCGCCGATCCCCTCGAGCGTCACGGAGACGTTCTGGTACGACGTGGTCGCCGAGACGAGCAGCACGATCGACTTGACCCGCGTGCGGTCGAACCCGGACGGGAACGACAGGACGGCGACGTCGCCCACGTACGCGGGCGTGTAGCGGACCGTCAGCCAGTCCGACGCGGCGCCGCCGTTGCGGGACAGGCCGCCCACCGACGCGACCTTGCCGTTGACGTCGACCGCCTGGAGACCGAACGTCACGGCCGACGGCTGGTTGGGCAGCACGTCGCGGTAGCGCATCTCGATGCGGTCCGCGCCGCCCGCCTGCAGGTCCACCGTCCCCGCGGCGGTCCACCGGATCCGAGCGTCGCCGTACGTGCAGCCCAGCGAGTCGGGCACCCGCACGTCGACCTTGAGGGTCCCTGCGCCCGGGGTGAGGGTCGTGTTGCGCGTCGGCCCGCACTCGAACTCGCCCGGCGTGAGCAGCTCGCGCGGGCCCATCGAGGTGCCGGCGAAGTCGTCGACGACGAACCCGACGCCCGCGGCGGCCGCCGGGGCGACGAGGCCCGTGGCGAGGGCGGCGAGCGCGAGAGAGGCGGTGGCGAGCGCGGCGGTGGCGCGTCGCAAGGGGGCGGTCAGGCGCATGTGTCCTCGATGATCGGTGGCCCGGCTGGAGACGGTCCGCACGACCGTAGGGAACGCCGGCACCTGGCGGGTGGTCCCGGCGGCGGCGCGACCGGAACGCCCCGGTTCGTACGGGGTCCGATCGGGTGACCGGAGCGGAGGGTGTCCGAGGTACGGTCACCTCGTGGGGGACACCGGGATCGTGCTGGTGCACGGCGTGCGCACGTCACGCACCATGTGGCGCCCGCAGACGGACGCGCTGGCGCGCGCCGGGATCCCGACGACCGCGGTCGACCTGCCCGGGCACGGTACGCGTGCCGCGGAGCGGTTCACGGCCGACGGTGCGGTGACGACGATCGCGGACGCGGTGGACGGTCTCGGCGGCCGCGCCCTCGTCGTCGGGCTGTCGCTGGGCGCGTACGTGGCGGTCGCGCACGCCGCTCGGCACCCCGAGCAGGTCGCCGGGCTGCTCGCCGCCGGGTGCTGCACACGCCCGCGCCGCGTCCTGGTCGGCGGGTGGGCCGCGCTCGCGGCGCTGATCGCCCGGCTGCCCGACCGTGGGGCAGGGCTCAACGACGGGTTCGTGCGGCTCATGCTCCCGCCGGACGCCGGCGCGGACCTGGGCGCGGGCGGGTTCGCGCTCGACGTGATGGCCGACGTGCTGCGTGAGGTCGGCGGGCTCGACCCCGTCGCGGACCTCACGCGCGTGACCGCGCCGGTCTGGCTCGTCAACGGGCGCTACGACCACTTCCGCGCCGACGAGCGCGCGTTCCTCGCCGCGTGCCACGACGGCCGGCTCGTGGTCGTGCCCGGTGCCACGCACCTCGTGAGCGTCGTGGCGCCCGTCCGGTTCACGCGTGCCGTGCTGGAGGCGTACGACGAGGTCACGGGTGACCCGCGGCGTCGTCAGCCCGTCCCCTCCGCGGGGTAGCGCAGCGTCCCGTCGACGAGCCGTGCCGCGGGGTTGAGCGGGTGCGTCACCGTCGTGCCCGGGCCCATGAGGTGCCGGACGAGCCAGCCGCGTGCCGTGAGGTCGTCGGCGATCAGCCGCCGGTGGCACCGCCACCACACGGCCTCGGCGCACATCACGGCGCACCGCTCGGCGTGCGCGCGGGCCATGAGCAGCGCGCGGGCGCCGGTGTACTCGTCGGACGCGAGGTGGTCGGCGTAGCCGCGGAACGCCGCGACGCGCCACGCGTCGTTCGGGGAGTCCGGTGCGGGCGTCCGACGACCACCCAGGGCGGGCAGCGGGAGGTACGCGTCACCGAGCTGCTCGCGCAGCGCGTCCGGGGAGTACTGCGGGTTGCGGCGCGAGCCGGCGAACCGGCGCACGTCCACCAGGCACGTCACCCCCGCGTCGTCGAGCATCGCGCGCAGCTCGTCGAACGGGCGCGTCGAGTGCCCGACGGTCCACAGGGTGGGCTCGCTCGTCATCGAGCCATCGTGCCCGCGGTGGACGCCAGCGGCAGCGCGAACCTCGTCGGCGCGGATCTCGTCAGCGCTTCGCGCGCTTCGCCGCGCGGCGCGCCCGGCGGCTGCGGTCGATCAGGCCCATCGCCGCGAGCGTGTCGGCGAACGCGCCCTCGACGTGCACCTCGACCTCGGCGTCGGCGTGCGCCGTGATGCGCTGCGGCGTCCCGTCCGGGGCGCGGTAGAACACGTCGGCGTCGATCGCGTCCGCCTCGCCCTGCCGCAGCCGCGCGATGGTCGCCATGAGGTGCGCGGCGCGCAGCACGTGCTCGTCGCGCACCGCGTGCACCAGCAGCGAGCGCGCGTCGGGCACCGCGACCAGCAGACCGTGCGGTGCGGGCTCGTCGTCGACCGTCGCCAGCAGGTCCTCGACGGCGAGCACGCGGCCGGCCGTGAGCGAGTCCCCCGAGAACGCGTGCACCGCGAACGACGCGACCTGGTGCTCAGGTGCGGGCAGGGCGCGCAGTGCCGCCAGCACCGTCTCGTCGACCGTGGGAGCCTCGCCCACGCGCAGCGTCGCGGACGAGCCGTCCGGCAGGGGGACGACGACGGGGGTCTGCGGCTGCTCGGGGCTCGGGGTCTCGCTCGACATGGTGCCCCGACTGTACCGAGCGCCCGGCGCGGGTCAGTCGACGAGCCGCGCGGCCCGCATCGCGTCCGCGAACGCACCCTCCACGAGGACGTCGATCTTCTCGTCCGAGTACCGCGTGACCTGCTGCAGCGTGCCGTCGGGCGTGCGGAAGTACACGTGCGGGCTCATGGCGCCCGGCTGCGACTGCCCGGCGCGCGCGAGCTGCGCCATGAGGTGCAGCGCGTGGACCACGGTGGCGTCGCGCAGCACGTGCACGCCGAGCAGCGCACGCGCGGGCAGCACGACGAGCGTGCCGTACGGCCGGTCGGTGAGACCGACCGAGTCGAGCAGCTCGTCGTGCACCAGCACGCGCGATGCACCGAAGAAGTCCGCCGCCTCGAACAGGTGCACGTCGTGCTCGAACGTCTCGTGCGCGGGCGCCGGCAGGCGGCGCAGACCCGCGAGCGCCGCGTCCCCGGTGACCTCCCAGCCGCCCAGCCGGTCGTCGTACAGCACCGACACCGACTCGGGGTAGTCGATCGCCGCGCGCACGCACAGCCCGCCGCCGAGCGACGGACCGGCGTCCGGCGGCAGCACCGGCAGGTCCGCCTCGACCATGACGCGCGCGACCAGGAGGTGCGCGACCTCGTCGTACGTCGACTCCGCCCGCCGCAGCGCGAGCGCGAGCGAGCTCACGTGCGTGTCCACGACCCCCTGCCACTGCGCGCGGTCCTGCTGCGCGAGCAGCGCTGCGAGGTTCGTCAGCCCGTACCGCTTGCCCGCCGCGTCGACCAGGTGGTCGGCGCGTGCCTCGACCCCCGGGACTCCGATGCGCGTGAACCCCGCGAGCGCGGCGGACCGCAGCCAGTCCGCGTCCGCGCGGCCGAGCGGCGCGAGCCCGTCGTCGGCGAAGGCGTCCCCACCGGTCGCAGCGGCCGTCGTCGGGTCGTCGTCAGGTCGTCGGGAGAACCAGCCCATGGCGGGACACGGTAACGGCGCCGGCGAGCCGACACGGCATCAGCGCGCGCGCGTCAACGTCCATGCCCGCACGCCGCCGACGATCCCGGCCTGGTTCGGCACGACGACGACGTCGTCACCGAGCCGCTCCCGGACCGTCGGTGTCACGTGCCGCGCGTTGCCCCCGCCCAGGTAGAGGCGGTCCCAGTGGAACACCGGCCGGAACCCCTCGACCACGCGCTGCACGCGCCGCGACCACAGCGCGTTGCCCAGCCGACGCCGCTCAGGCTGCCCGATGTACTCGTCGTACGTCACCGCGCGGCGCACCGGCGCGTGCGACAGCTCCAGGTGCGGCGCGATCGCCCCGCCGTCGAACAGCGCCGACCCGAGCCCCGTGCCGAGCGTCAGCACCAGCTCCAGCCCCGTCCCCGAGACCACGCCCGCCCCGTGCACCTCGGCGTCGTTCAGCACGATCGTCGCCAGCCCCAGCCCGGCCTCGAGCGCCGCGCGGATGTCGCACCCCGCCCACGCCACGACGAGGTCCGGGTCGACCGCCGTCCGCGGCCCGTGCTTCGTCACGTAGTGCGGGGTCGCGACGACCACGCCGTGCCGGATCATCCCCGGCATCCCGACCGTCAGCCGGTCCGCGCGCGGCAGGTCCGCCGCGATCCCCGCGATCGTCTCCACCAACCGCTGCGGCGGCAACGGGTACGGCGTGGGCACCCGCACCGCGGGCGCGTGCAACGTGCCGGCCGCGTCGAGCACCGACGCCTTGATGCCACCCCCGCCGCAGTCCACGGCGAGCGTGTACGGCTCCACCTCAGGCACACCGCCACGCTAGAGGACGCCCCGCGCCCACGTGGAGCGCGACAAGCCGCCCCGACTGACCACCGAGACGAAGGTCCCGGGACAAGCCGGGTCAATCGGCCGCGCATCGATGTCTCGGCCGCGCATCCGGGGTCTTGAGTGCGGTCTCTCGACGCAGTTCGTCGGGTGCGTGCACGAGCATCGCCTTCATCGTCACCATGGCTGCAGATCGGCGCTCGACGGCCTGGTCGTGGGCGATCTTCAGCTGCCGAATCATCTCTGCGGCACCGTCGGCGCTCACGGGAGTGGCAGTCGCGAAGCCGGCCAGAACGGCTCGTGCGGCGTTCTCGGCATCGAGGGTGTCGGACTTGCGGCCAACCGTGTGCCGCGGCACGGGTCCTTCAGGGCTGCGCGTTGAGCTTCTTCGCAGCGGTGGACGAGCCGGCGCTGCCGGGGGGTGGTGTCTTGGGCGCTGTCGACGCGGGGAGCCGCGTGGCGACCGGTGTTGCGCCGCGCTGGCCCTCCTGGATGAGCATCCGCAGCGGGCGCGGGGAGCCGTCGGCCGCGCGTCGATGTGCGTGCGGTTCGCTAGTCACCACGGGTGGCTCCTCCAGTCGATGGTGCGGTGGCCAATTCGGTGCGGCTCCGGGTAGGTGCTCACGAAGCTGTTCTCGCCGAACCAGCCGCCGACGAACGTGCCGGAGGCAGTCTCGATGCGCACGAACCGCCTCCCGAGGTTCGGCGCCGCAGCGTCCCACGCAGTAGGGATTCGGCTGAACGCGGGGACGACGCGGCCGACGTTCGCGGTCCACCACCCGGCTGCGGCCCGGCGCAGCGGACGCGCCCTGTGGATGGCCCAGCGGAGCGCGCCTGACGTCGGGCGGGTCCATCGGCTGCCCCGGTGAGCGATCCAGGCGACGAGCGCCGGGACGACGACCGCGCCGAGGACGAGTGCGTACGTCGTCGAGCACCCTGCCAGCGAGTCGGGCCCGCGACAAGAGCTTCAGCGCGGGCTGTGGACAACCGTGCGTGCGGGTCGTCGCCGGTCCGGGGCGGAGCAGGTCGGCTGGGCCGGTAGCGTGGCGGCGTGAATGCCGTGCGCCTGCGTCTGGATCTCGCGTACGACGGGAGCGACTTCGCCGGGTGGGCGCGTCAGCCCGCGCTGCGGACCGTGCAGGGGACGCTCGAGGACGGGCTCGCGACGATCCTGCGCACGGGTCCGCGCGGGGTGCCCGCGCCGCGGCTCGTCGTCGCAGGGCGTACCGACGCCGGGGTGCACGCACGTGGGCAGGTCGCGCACGTGGACGTGGACGACGAGGCGCTCGCGGCGGCACAGGGGCGTAGCGAGCGTGACCCGCTCGACGCGGTGGTCACGCGGCTGGCAGGGGTGCTGCCGCCGGACCTCGTCGTGCACCGTGTGACGCTCGCGCCGCCGGGGTTCGACGCGCGGTTCTCGGCGCTGCGCCGCCGGTACTCCTACCGGGTGTGCGACGACGCGGCGGCGCGCGACCCGCTCACGCGCAGCCACGTGCTGTGGCACGCGCGGGCGCTGGACGTGGCGGCGATGCACGAGGCCGCCGCGGCGCTCGTCGGGCTGCACGACTTCGCGGCGTACTGCAAGCCGCGACCGGACGCGACGACCATCCGCACGCTCGAGCGCTTCGAGTGGACCCGACCGACGGAGGGTGCCGATGCCGGGCTCGTCGTCGCGACTGTGCAGGCCGACGCGTTCTGCCACTCGATGGTGCGCTCGCTCGTCGGCGCGAGCCTGGCCGTGGGCGAGGGGCGGCGCGCGGTGTCGTGGCCGGGGGAGGTCCTCGCCGCGCGGCGGCGGGACGCGGCCGCGCACGTGGTCGCCGCGCACGGGTTGACGCTGGAGGCCGTGGAGTACCCGGCGGACGAGGAGCTGGAGGCACGCGCGGAGCAGACGCGCGCGCGGCGCGGCGAGCACGAGGTGCGCCCGGCGGTCGACTGCTGCTGAACGCGCGGCGGGTGCGCGCGGCGGCGGACCCGGCCAGGATGAGGCATGCGTCGCCTTCGGGCGCAGCTGAGCCGGTCGTCCCACGTCGGGCGGCGAGGGTCGCGAGAGCCTGGGGGCGGACCGCTGCCCGCACGTCGAGAGGCCTCGCCATGACGGTCGCGCCGGAGCTCGTCGCCCACGCCGAGACACCCGATGCGGTGCTCGCGACCCTCGCCAGCACGCCGGACGGCCTCACTGAGTCCGAGGCCGCACGTAGGCTCGCCGAGGTCGGCCCGAACCGGCTGCCCGAGCCGCCGCGCAAGAACGTCGTGCTGCGGTTCCTCGAGCACTTCGACGACGTGCTCATCTACATCCTGCTCGCCGCGGCGGTGCTCAAGGCGATCCTGAGCGACTGGGTCGACTTCGCGGTGATCCTCGCGGTCGCGGTCGCCAACGCGGTCGTCGGGTTCGTGCAGGAGGGGCGCGCGGATAAGGCGCTCGCGGGCATCGCGACGATGCTGTCGCTCGAGGCGGACGCGCGGCGCGACGGGCAGTGGCGCACGGTCGCGGCCGACGACCTGGTGCCGGGTGACGTGGTGCGGGTGCGGTCCGGCGACCGCGTGCCCGCGGACGCGCGGCTCGTCGAGGCGACGACCTTGCAGGTCGACGAGGCCGCGCTCACGGGCGAGTCGGTGCCCGCGAGCAAGGACGTGGAGCCGGTCGGCGCGGATGCGGGCGTGGGGGACCGGTCCTCGATGCTGTTCTCCGGCACGATCGTCACGGCCGGGCGCGGGGTCGCGGTCGTCACCGCGACCGCGGGTGCCACGGAGATCGGACGGATCCAGCAGCTCGTCGCGGAGGTCGACCACCTCGACACCCCGCTCACGCGCCAGCTCGCGCGGCTCGGGAAGCAGCTCAGCCTGCTGATCCTGCTCATGGCCGCCGCGATGCTCGTCATCGGCCGCGTGATCCACGACTTCGCGCTCGACGAGCTCGTGTCCGCGGCGATCGGGTTCGCGGTCGCCGCCGTCCCCGAGGGGCTGCCGGCGCTCGTCACCGTGACGCTCGCGCTGGGTGTGCAGCAGATGGCGAGGCGCCACGCGATCACCCGCAAGCTCACGTCCGTGGAGGGCCTCGGGTCCGTCACGACGATCTGCTCCGACAAGACCGGCACGCTCACGCGCAACGAGATGACGGTGCGCACCGTCGTCACGCCCGAGGCGACGTACGACGTCGAGGGCCTCGGGTACGAGCCCGTGGGTGCGGTGCGCCTGCACGACGACGACGGGCCAGGTGACCTGGTCGAGCTCGACGCCCGGGCGGACCTCGCCGCGCTCGTCGGCGCCGGGGTCCGGTGCAACGACGCGCGCGCCGTGCAGACCGACGGGCGCTGGGGGATCGTCGGGCAGCCCACCGAGGGCGCGGTCGTCGTGCTGGGCGACAAGCTCGGCTACCGGGAGGTCGGCGAGCGGCTCGCGCAGGTGCCGTTCGAGTCGTCGACGAAGTTCGCCGCGACGCTCGACGACCTGGGCGACGACACGCGCGTCGTGCACCTCCTCGGTGCGCCCGACCGCCTGCTCGACCGGTGCACCACGCAGCGCGACGACTACGGCTCCGCACCGCTGGACACCGCGTACTGGGAACGGCAGATCGACGAGCTCGGCGCGCAGGGCCTGCGCGTGCTCGCGGCCGCCCGGCGCGACGCGACGGGCGAGACCGGGCTGACCGGCGACGACGTGGGCACCGAGCTCGAGCTCCTGGGTCTGTTCGGCATCGTGGACCCGCCGCGCCCCGAGGCGGTCGCGGCGATCGCCGACTGCCACCGCGCGGGCATCCGGGTCAAGATGATCACGGGCGACCACGCGGGCACCGCGCTCGCGATCGCGCGTGAGCTCGGCATCGTCGGCGGACGCGTGGCAGGCGAGGCGGGTGAGCCGAACGACGACGCCGAGGTCATCACGGGCGCCGAGCTCGAGGCCATGTCCAACGAGCAGCTGCGCCGGCGCGTGCGCGGCGTCGACGTGTTCGCGCGCACGTCGCCCGAGCACAAGATCCGCATCGTGCGTGCGCTGCAGTCGCACCGCGAGGTCGTCGCGATGACGGGCGACGGCGTCAACGACGCCCCCGCGCTCACGCGGGCCGACGTGGGCATCGCGATGGGCATCAAGGGCACCGAGGCCACCAAGGAGGCCGCAGACATCGTCCTCGCCGACGACAACTTCGCGACCATCGAGCGTGCGGTCGAGGAGGGGCGGCGGATCTACGACAACATCCGCAAGTCCGTGGCGTTCCTGCTGCCGACCAACGGCGCGCAGTCGCTCGTCATCCTCGTCGCGGTGCTCGCCGGGCTCGCGCTGCCGCTCACGCCCGTGCAGATCCTGTGGGTCAACCTCATCACCGCGGTGACGCTGTCGCTCGCGCTCGCGGGTGAGCCCGCCGAGCCGGACATCATGACCCGCCCGCCGCGCTCGCCCGACGCGCACGTCATCACCGCGCGCTCGCTCACCCTGATCCTCGTGGCGTCCGCCGTGATCGGTGCGGCCACGCTCGCGGTGTTCCTCGTCGAGAAGGACCAGCTGGGGGTGTCCGACGAGTACGCCCAGACCTCCGCGGTCCTCATGCTCGCGCTGGGCCAGCTCGCCTACCTGCTCAACTGCCGGTTCCTGGGCTCGACGAGCCTCACGTGGCGCGTGCTCGTCGGGAACCGGCTCGTGTGGGTCGCGGCCGGGGCGCTGCTGGTGCTGCAGCTCGTGTTCACGTACGCGCCGTTCATGCACGACTGGTTCGGCTCGACCGCGATCGGCGCGCGTGAGTGGGGCATCACCGCGCTCGGCGCCGTGATGGTGTTCCTCGTGATCGAGGTGGCCAAGGCGCTGACGCGCCGGACGCTGCGGGACTGACGCTGCGGGACTGACGCGGCGGGACTGACGCTCAGGCCAGGAACACCTGCGCGCACAGCGGTCCGCGGTCGGTGTCCGCGCACCCGACGCCGATCGACGTGAAGTCCCCCAGCAGGTTGGCGCGGTGCCCGGGCGAGTCGAGCCAGCCGTCGACGGTCGCGCGCGCCGTGGGGTAGCCGAGCGCGAGGTTCTCGCCGACGGAACGCGCGTCGCACGCCTGGAGCACGGGCTCGAGCGGGTCGTGCTCGAAGCGGTCCTCCGCGGCGAGCACAGCGGCGCGCGCGGCCGCCTGGTCCGTCGCGCACGTCGACACCTCGAGGGGGTCCAGCCCGGCGTCGCGCCGCGCCTCGTTGGTGAGGGCGACGATCTCGTCGGCGGGCGTGGGTGCGGCCTCCGGCGGCGCGGACGAGGGGGCCGCCGAGGAGGGGGCGCTCGTCGCGCGGGGGGAGGAGGGACGCCCGGAGGGGGACGGAGCCGTGCGCTCGTCCTGCCCGGGCCGCGTCGTCGTCGCCGTCGTGGGTGTGGGCGGGGGCGTCGTGGTGGGTGTGGCCGAGGCGCTCCGCTGCGCCGAACGGCTCGCGGGTTCGCGCACGCTGTCGCGCGGGTCGGCGGTCGGGGCGGTCGGCCCGGCGGGGACCTCGACGACCGGGCCCGCCGCCTCGTGCGCGTCCGGGGCGAGCACCGCCGGGACGACGAGCGCGAGGGCCCCGAGCACGACGAGGGTCAGTGCGGCGTGCGTCAGGCGGCGCCGACGCTGCCGCCGTGCCTGCCGCCGGGCGGACCGTCGGCGCAGGTCACGGCGACGCGGGTCGCGTCGCACGGCGGGGTCGGGACCCGTGGCGCGACGTCCGGGGGAGGGCGGGGGAACCGGCACGAACCGGACGTTATCGGATCGTGACCTGATCGGGGAGGGCCGACGGCGCGGTACGCCCGATCGAGCGCTCAGTCCTCGTCGCGGTACGCCTCGTCGACGTAGACCTCCTCGACCACGTGCACCGCGGCCTCCTCGGCGCTCGCGGCGCCTCCTGCGACACCCGAGTCGACCGCGAACGCGTCCGTGCCCCCGGCCGCGACCGCGTCGTCGTCCTCCACGAGGCGACCCGCGCGGTTCTCCTCACGGTCACCGGTGACCCGCGGCGCCTGCTCCCAGATCTCGGGCTCCTCCTGCGTGACGCGCTGGTCGATCGTCTCGCGGTGCTTCTCCTCCCATGCCGTCTCGCCGTAGTGCGAGCGGTTGTCCCGCTCGGGCGGGGAGTAGCCCTCGTCGAGCAGGTCGTCGACGCCGCGGTCGATCAGCGTGTCCTCGCGAGGGAGCTGGTCGGTGTCACCCTCCGAGCCGAGGGCGGGGTCGGTGCTGCTGGCAGGTGTCTCGCTCATGAGTCGACCTTCGCACCGCCGCCGGGCGCCCGCCACCGGCAATGGCTTTGGCCGGCGGGCGGGTCGCACCGCACACTGGCGGGCATGGGACACCTCGACGTCATGGGTGTCGGGTACGTGCTGCCCGACGGGCGGCCGCTGCTGGACGACGTGACGTTCCGGGTGGGCGACGGCGCGCGCGTCGCGCTCGTCGGCCCCAACGGCGTCGGCAAGTCCACGCTCCTGCGGATCGTCACGGGCGACGAGCAGCCGCACGCGGGCTCGGTCGCGCGCTCCGGCGGGCTGGGCGTCATGCGTCAGGACGTGGGGCGCATCGACGACGACCGCAGCGTCCGTGACCTGCTCGCGTCGTTGGCCCCCGCCGCGGTGCGGGACACGGCCGCCGAGCTCGCCGCCGCCGAGCTCGCGATGATGCAGGTCGACGACGAGCCCGCCCAGCTGCGGTACGCGCAGGCGCTCGTCGACTGGGCGGACGTCGGCGGCTACGAGGCGGAGGCCGGCTGGGACCAGGTGACCGACGCGGTGCTGTCCGTGCCGTTCGAGCGCGCGCAGTACCGCGAGGTCCGCACGCTGTCCGGCGGCGAGCAGAAGCGGCTCGTCCTCGAGGCGCTGCTGCGCGGTCCCGACGAGGTGCTGCTGCTCGACGAGCCCGACAACGCGCTCGACGTGCCCACCAAGCGCTGGCTCGAGGAGCGCCTCGTCGCCGCGGGCAAGACCGTGCTGCTCGTCAGCCACGACCGCGAGCTGCTCTCGCGCGTGGCGACCCACGTCGCGACGCTCGAGCCCTCGCCCGCGGGCGCCTCGGTCTGGGTGCACGGCGGCAGCTTCACGACCTACCACGAGGCGCGTGAGGAGCGCATGAGCCGGGCCGACGAGCTGCTGCGGCGCTGGGAGGAGGAGCACGCCAAGCTCCGCACGCTCGTCACGACGCTCAAGCAGAAGGCCGCCTACAACGACGGCATGTCGTCGCGCTACCAGGCCGCGCAGACGCGTCTGCGCAAGTTCGAGGAGGCCGGGCCGCCGGCCGTGCGCGTGCGTGAGCAGTCGGTGACGATGCGGTTGCGCGGCGGGCGCACCGCCAAGCGCGCCGTCGTCGCGCGGCACCTCGAGCTCACCGGGCTGATGGAGCCGTTCGACCTCGAGGTGTTCTACGGCGAGCGGGTCGCGGTGCTCGGCTCCAACGGCTCGGGCAAGTCCCACTTCCTGCGTCTGCTCGCGCGCGGCGGCTCCGACCCCGGGCCCGAGCACGAGCCGGCCGACGACGCCGTGGTCGAGCCGGTCGCGCACACCGGCACGGTGGTGCTCGGCTCGCGCGTGCGGCCCGGCTGGTTCGCGCAGAACCGCACGCACCTCGACCTCGAGGGGCGCACGCTGCTCGACATCCTGCACCGCGGCGACGGCCGACGCGCCGGGCTCGGCCGCGAGCAGGCGAGTCGCGCGCTCGACCGCTACGAGCTCGTCGCGCAGGCCGAGCAGCGCTACGAGACGCTGTCCGGCGGTCAGCAGGCGCGGTTCCAGATCCTGCTCCTCGAGCTCGGCGGCGCGACGCTCCTGCTGCTCGACGAGCCGACCGACAACCTCGACCTGCACTCGGCCGAGGCGCTCGAGGACGGGCTCGCCGCGTTCGACGGCACGGTCCTCGCGGTGACCCACGACCGCTGGTTCACCCGCACGTTCGACCGCTACCTGGTGTTCGGCGCGGACGGCCGCGTGCGCGAGACACCGACCGCCGTGTGGGACGAGGGGCGCGTCGATAGGGTTCGGTGAACATGTCGCGGAGCGACATGACTCGGGCGCCGATTCGCACGGGGGCGTACAGCCGGGAGGGCGCATGTGTCGTGAGGGCGGGGACGAGCACGTCTCGAGGAACGGCTCTGAGATGGCCGCAGGAGGGTGGCGCAACCGCTACGCGGGTTCCTGGCTGATCGCGGCTGAACTCGTCCGTCGCGGTGGCCGAGAGGTCTTCTGGGACGACCACCCCCAGGGTGTCGCATACGACAACCTCCACGTCCAGCTCGTTGACCCCTCGGGGGCGGAGGTCTCGATGAATCGCGGCGGCGCGTTGCATCTCTGGCCCGATCACCCGGGGTGGATGCAGTGGGACGAGGCGTTCGAGATCGAGTCCGGGCAGCTCGCGGACCGGATGCTGGCAGGCCTCGGGTTGGCTCTGCCCTCGCGGGAGCTTTCGCTGCGCGCAGTGACGTATTCCGCGATCGCGAGCATTCTCACTGCGCTCTCGACCGACGGTGCCTGGGACGCCCGTCCGTGGGAGCAGCGGTCGGAGACCGACGAGCGTGGGTTCGAGCACGCGTCGCGGCATCTGATGCAGATGGGGCGGGCCGGGGTGACGGTGCGGTCCTGGAAGGTGGTCAGGGTCCCACGGAGCGGGTCGTCCTTCGGTCGTCCGGTTGTGGTGCTCACCGATGACGGGCGACTGTTCCTCCCGGACGGTCGGACGTCGGTCGACCTTCGTAACCTCCCGATGGGACCAAGCGCTGACCGAGAGGCGGTCGTCGGCTTGCAGCACGATACGGCTGGCTCCCGGCCCGACGTGGCTGAGCCAGCGGCACCAGTTCGCGAGTTCAGCACCTTGGCCCAGGAGGCGATGCGCTACTACGTGTACCTACTCCGGGACAGCCGGGACGGCACGGTCTTCTACGTGGGCAAAGGGATCGGGAACAGGGCCTTCGACCATGCGCGGGACGCTCTCGGTGGCGACGCGGCGCCGAGCGACAAGCTGGACCGAATCCGTTCGATCCTCGCTTCAGACGGGCACGTCCAGGTGGAGGTAGTCCGGCACGGAATCGAGAGCGAGAAGCACGCCTTCGTCGTCGAAGCGAGCGTGATCGACGCCCTGCGTGCTGTTGGGCACCCCCTGACGAACAAGGTCCTGGGTCACCATGTCGCTCTGCGCGGTTGGGCGAACGCCGAGGTCGTGAACTCGATCTACGACGCAGCGCCTCTGGGCGAGACGAAGGAGAGCCTCGTCCTTCTCAAGATCCCGCGCCTCTGGACGCCGGCGATGCCCAGCGGCGAGCTCTACGAGGCGACCAGGGGCTGGTGGGTCATGTCCGGAACGACAGCCGGGCGCGCCCGCACCGCGCTCGCGGTGTCGAAGGGTGTCGTCCGGGCCGCCTACGAGGTCGCGTACTGGCGGGAGCGTGTGGAGGGTGACCGTGACTACATACCGTTGGGGAAGCCTCGACTGGGCTTCTTCGGCAAGGCGATCGACCGCCCCGACATCGTGAACAAGAGCGTCAAGCACCTCAAGGGGCAGAACCCGGTGATGTACCTGAACTGCGGACCGGAGCAGCAGCAAGCCGTACCCGTATACCGCGGGGAGATTGCCCGGAAGGCGGCCGCGTCGGAGGCCTGAGGCGTCACGCGACGACGAGCGTGACCGCGAGCGTCGCCATGACGGCGGCGACGACGAGGTCGAGCACCTGCCACGCGCGCGGGCGGGCGAACAGCGGCGCGAGCCGCGTGGCCCCGAAGCCCAGCGCGCTGAACCAGCTCGCGCTCGCGAGCACCACGCCCACGCCGAACCCCCTCGGGTGCGGCCGGGTGTGCGCGAGCGAGCCGAGCAGCACCACCGTGTCCAGGTAGACGTGCGGGTTGAGGAACGTCAGGGCCAGGCACGTCGTCACGACGCTGCGCCTCGAGGCGGGCCCGGCCGCGGCGGGGTCGAGACGCTCGGGGTGGCGCGCGCGGCGGACCGCCGCGACGGCGAGCCAGGCCAGGAACGCGGCGCCGAACCACCGCACGCCCGTGAGCGCGGCGGGATGCGCCGCGACCAGCGGTCCCAGCCCCGCGATGCCCGCCGCGGTGAGGACGAGGTCCCCCGCGGTGCACAGCGCGACGACGACCGCCACGTGCTCACGCCGGATGCCCTGGCGCAGCACGAACGCGTTCTGCGCCCCGATCGCGACGATCAGGCCGAGGCACGCGAGGAAGCCGGCCGCGAGGGCACCGAGGGCAGGAGGCACGACGAGGACGCTAGGAGACCCGCTGACTGGGAGTCCATCTCAGGTTTCTGAGGGAGCATTAGCCTGGCTTCATGAACCTCGACGCCGAGCAGCTCCGAGCACTCGCCGCCGTGCTCGAGGAGGGCACGTTCGAGGCCGCCGCCGCCCGGCTGCACGTGACCCCGTCGGCCGTGAGCCAGCGCGTGCGTGCGCTCGAGCAGCGGGTCGGGCAGGTGCTCGTCGTGCGCTCGCGGCCCTGCCGTGCGACCGAGCCCGGCGCCGTGCTCGCGCGCCTCGCCGGCCAGGTCGCACTCCTCGAGCGGGACGCGGCGGCCGAGCTCGCGGGGGCGGGCCACGACGAGGCCGCCGGTGCGCCCACGCGCCTCGCCGTCGCGGTGAACGCCGACTCGCTGTCGAGCTGGTTCCCCGCCGCGCTCGTCGGCCTGCCGGAGGGTGTCGTCGTCGACCTGCGGCGCGAGGACCAGGACCGCACGGCCGAGCTGCTGCGCGACGGGACGGTCACCGCGGCCGTCACCGCCCAGGCGCACGCGGTCCAGGGCTGCCGCGTCCGGCCGCTCGGGGCCATGCGGTACCTCGGGCTCGTCGCACCCGCGGTGCGCGACCGCTGGTTCCCCGACGGTGTGACGGCCGCGGCGCTCGAGCGCGCACCGGTGCTCGCGTTCAACCGCGCGGACACGCTGCAGCACAGGTTCGCCGCCGCGCTCGTCGGGCGGGACGTCGCGCCGCCCGTGCACCACGTGCCGTCGAACACCGCGTTCCTCGAGCTGCTCGCCGCGGGGCTCGGCTGGGGGATGGCGTCCGAGGCGGCGGCCGCCGACGCCCTCGCGACCGGCGCGCTCGTGGACGTCGCTCCCGGCCGGTGGCTCGACGTCCCGCTGTACTGGCAGCACTGGTCCCTGCGCACCCCGACCCTCGACGACCTCACGGCCCGGGTCGTCCGCGCCGCGTCCACGTCCCTGCGCTGACCCCACCGACCACCCACTGACCACCCACCGACCACCCGTCGCCCTCACCGCCGCCCCCAGCTCCCGTCGAGCACCGACCGTCGACCCCGTGGTTGTTCCGGTTCTCGTCCTCCCTTCCCGGAGCAACGACGGTCTCGTCGGGGGGATGGCGGTCGACCCCGTGGTTGCTCCGGGTTTCCGCCCTGACAGCCGGAGCGATGGCGGTGTGGCGTGGTGGTGCGTCGACCCGGTGGTTGTTCCGGCTCTCGTCGTCCGTTCCCGGAGTGATGACGGTCTCGTCGGGAGGGATGGCGGTCGACCCCGTGGTTGCTCCGGGTCTCGGCTCGGAGAGCCGGAGCGATGGCGGGGTCGGTGGGTGTGGGGGCGAGGGGGCAGGGTGTGGGGGCGAGGGGGCGGGGTGTCGGGGGAGGTGTGACGGACGTGGTTTTGACCCGTGTTCTCCGGCACAGGTAGTCTGTTGAGTCGTTGTGCGTCCCTGTCGTGCGCCCGTGGCTTCTCACCACGCGGAGGCGATGGTAGGTCGGTGCGTTCCCACTCGCCGGTCGCGGATGCGCCACCGACAGCATCGACCGCCCCGCCGCGCCCGCGCGCGGATGGACGGTCGCCACACGACGCAACACGAGACAAAGGCAACGACCGTGCGTACGTACACCCCGAAGCCGGGCGAGATCGAGCGGAACTGGTACGTCATCGACGCGACCGACGTCGTCCTCGGCCGTCTGGCCACCCACGTGGCCACGCTGCTGCGCGGCAAGCACAAGGCCACCTTCGCCCCGCACGTCGACGGCGGTGACTTCGTCATCGTCATCAACGCGGACAAGGTCGCCCTGACCGGCAACAAGCGCGAGGCCAAGCTCGCGTACCGCCACTCCGGCTACCCGGGCGGCCTGCGTGCCACCCCGTACTCGGAGCTCCTGGCCAAGCACCCCGAGCGTGCGATCGAGAAGGCTGTGCGGGGCATGCTCCCCAAGAGCTCGCTCGGCCGTCAGCAGCTCGGCAAGCTCAAGGTCTACGCGGGTGCCGAGCACCCGCACCAGGCGCAGCAGCCGAAGCCGTTCGAGATCACCCAGGTCGCGCAGCAGGCCTGACGGCCGGCGCGACAGTAGAGACGACAGGACATCCCCGTGGCAGAGACGACGGTCGACTACGACCTCGAGGGCGACGCGCCCAGCAGCTACACCAGCGAGACCTCGGCCCCGACCGGCCGTGGCCAGAGCATCACCGCGCCGGGCCAGGCGCTCGGCCGCCGCAAGGAGGCGATCGCGCGTGTGCGCCTCGTCCCCGGCACCGGTGAGTGGAAGATCAACGGCCGCACCCTCGAGGACTACTTCCCGAACAAGGTGCACCAGCAGCTCGTCAACTCCCCGCTCAAGGTCGTGGACGTCGAGGGTCGCTTCGACGTCATCGTCCGCGTGACCGGTGGTGGCGTGTCCGGCCAGGCCGGCGCCGTCCGACTCGGCATCGCGCGTGCGCTCAACGCGATCGACGCGGAGTCGAACCGCCCGGCCCTCAAGAAGGCCGGCTTCCTCACGCGTGACGCGCGTGTGGTCGAGCGCAAGAAGGCCGGTCTCAAGAAGGCCCGCAAGGCGCCGCAGTACTCGAAGCGCTGATCCTCGGCGCGGCCCGATGGCCCCGCGGTCGCTCGACCGTCGGGGCCATCGGCATGTCCGGGCCGCGTCCACGCCGGACGCGCACGCCCGCCCGCGGCCTGCCCGCGGGACCAGTAACGTTGCAGCGCGACGACGAAGGGGTCTGACATGGGCCAGCTGTTCGGTACCGACGGGGTGCGCGGGCTCGCGAACCGGGACGTCACGGCGGAGCTCGCGCTCGACCTCGCGGTCGCGGCGGCGCACGTGCTCGGCACGCGCGGGGAGTTCGAGGGCCACCGGCCCCGGGCGGTCGTCGGGCGCGACTCGCGTGCGTCGGGCGAGTTCCTGACCGCGGCGATCGCGGCCGGCCTCGCGTCGGCGGGCGTCGACGTGCACAACGTGGGCGTCCTGCCCACGCCCGCGGTGGCGTACCTGACCGCGACGACGGGCGTCGACATCGGCGTCGTGCTGTCCGCGTCGCACAACCCCATGCCGGACAACGGCATCAAGTTCCTCGCGCGGGGCGGGCACAAGCTCGACGACGACCTCGAGGCGCAGATCGAGGCGCGCATCGGCGAGGACTGGCAGCGCCCTACGGGTGGTGCGGTCGGCCGCATCCGGGTGGACACCGGCGGTGCGGGGGACGCGTACGTGCAGCACCTCGTCGCCAGCATCGGCACGCCGCTGACCGGTCTGCGCATCGCGGTGGACTGCGCGAACGGCGCCGCGAGCGAGGTCGGCCCCGCCGCGCTGCGCGAGGCCGGCGCCGACGTCGTCGTCATCAACGCCTCGCCGGACGGGCGCAACATCAACGAGAAGTGCGGCTCGACGCACCCCGAGCAGCTCCAGGCGTTCGTCGTGGCGTCCGGCGCCGACCTGGGCGTCGCGTTCGACGGTGACGCGGACCGCTGCCTCGCGGTCGACAGCTCAGGCACGCTCGTCGACGGCGACCAGATCATGGGCGTTCTCGCGGTCGCGCTGCGGGACGCGGGCGAGCTCGCGCAGGACACGCTCGTCGCGACCGTCATGAGCAACCTGGGCCTCAAGCTCGCGATGGAGTCGGTCGGGATCCGGGTGCTGGACACCGCGGTGGGCGACCGGTACGTGCTCGAGGCGATGCGCGCGGGCGGGTACACGCTCGGCGGCGAGCAGTCGGGCCACATCATCATGTCGAAGCACGCGACCACGGGTGACGGCGTGCTGACGGCGCTGCACCTCGCGTCGCGCGTCGCGGCGACCGGCACGCCGCTGCACGAGCTGGCGGCGCTCGTCGGGCGGCTGCCGCAGACGCTGGTCAACGTGCCGGGCGTCGACAAGAACCGCACGCACGACGAGGCGCTGCTCGACGCGGTCGCGGCGGCGGAGGTCCGGCTGGGCCGCACGGGCCGGGTGCTCCTGCGCCCCAGCGGCACCGAGCCGCTCGTGCGCGTCATGGTCGAGGCCGCGACGCAAGACGAGGCGGACGACGTCGCGGCCGGGCTCGCGGACGTGGTGCGCGAGCGGCTCGCGCTGTGACGTCGCCCGCGGCCCGGCTGCGCGACCTCACCCTGCGGGTCGTCGAGGCGGCCGCCGAGGGCGTCGCGCCGATCGTCCGCGCGGGTCACCCGGCGCTGCGGGCGACCGCGCAGGCGTACGACGGCCAGCTCGCGGACGACGAGCTCGCGGCGCTCGTCGCGGTCATGCACCGCACCATGCGCCACGCACCCGGGGTCGGGCTCGCGGCGCCGCAGATCGGCCTGCCGCTCGCGATCGCCGTGGTCGAGGACCCGGGCGTGAGCGACGAGCGCGTCGCGGAGGTGCGTGAGCGGGTCCGAGTCGAGGCGCGGGTGCTCGTGAACCCCGCGTACGAGGCGGCCGACGACGAGCGCGCCGGGTTCTACGAGGGCTGCCTGTCGGTGCCCGGCTACCAGGCCGTCGTCGCACGGCACCGCAGGGTCCGGCTCACGGGCCAGGACGAGACGGGCGCCGCGCTCGACGAGGTGCTGACCGGCTGGCCCGCGCGCATCGTGCAGCACGAGACCGACCACCTGCGCGGGACGCTCTACCTGGACCGCGCGGAGCTGCGCTCGCTCGCGGCGGCCGACGAGCTGGGTCTGCGCTGGGCGAGCGAGCCGCGGCCGGAGGCCGCGTCGGCAGCGCTGGGCTTCCCGCTGCCGAGCTGACCAGCGGGGACGTGGCGCGGGCGCCGGAACCCCGGGGCGGTGCCACGCGTTGGGCAGGAAGGACCGGTACGCGAGCAGGCCGGCCGCTGCCCGTCAGGGGTGAGCCGGGGCGGTCACGGATACCAGGACCAGCCACGGGCCCGTACGGTGGACCAAGGTCCGTGGTCAGCGGACCGCAGGGGGACCGGCGGAGGGACGGAGCGAGATGGGCTTGGAGCAGTGGGCGCTCGATCTCGCGGCGTCGCCGTGGATCTATCTGGTCATGTACCTGTTCGCGGCGATCGACGGCTTCTTCCCCCCGATCCCGAGCGAGTCCGTCGTGATCGCCCTCGCCGCGCTCGCGGTGGGCCCCGGGGGCGAGCCGAACCTGTGGGTCGTCGTCCCGGTCGCCGCGCTCGGCGCGTTCACGGGTGACCAGATCGCCTTCAGCATCGGCCGCCGCGTGCCCGTGCACCGGTTGCGGCTCTTCCGCTCGGGCCGTGGGCAGGCCGCGCTGGCGTGGGCCGAGCGGGCGCTGGAGCGCCGCGGCGCGTCGTTCATCATCGCCGCGCGGTACATCCCGGTGGGCCGCGTGGCGGTCAACATGACCGCGGGTGCCGTCGGGTTCCCGCGCCGGCGGTTCACGTTCCTCGCGGCGATCGCCGCCGTGACGTGGGCGTGCTACTCGACGGTGATCGGCGTGAGCGCGGGTGCCGCGTTCCGTGACCACTCGCCGCTGTGGGGCGTCGTCGTCGGGGTGGTCGGGGGCGTCGTCATCGGCGTCGTCGTCGACTGGGCACTGCGCCGCTGGCTGTCGCGCGCGGACCCGGACGGTGCCGCGATCCTCGAGGCGGACGAGTCGCCCGCCCCCACCGACGCGCCGCCGGCGCCCGCGGACGAGGTCCGCACACCGCAGCACCACGGCCCGCACACGCGGTGACCCGTAGGGGCGGGCGGTCCTAGAGCTTGCGCAGGCGCACGCGCTGGACGCTGTGGTCGGAGCCCTTGGTGAGGACGAGGGTCGCGCGGCTGCGCGTCGGCAGGATGTTCTGCTCGAGGTTCGGGGAGTTGATGGAGTCCCAGATCGACTCGGCGCGCGCCACCGCCTCGTCGTCCGACAACGACGCGTACCGGTGGAAGTACGAGGCCGGGTCGGCGAACGCGGTCTGCCGCAGGCTGAGGAACCGGTCGACGTACCACTGCCGCACGTCGCGCGGCTTGGCGTCGACGTAGATCGAGAAGTCGAAGAAGTCGCTGACCGCGAGGCTGGAGCTGCCCTCGGCCGAGGGACGCGCGGGCTGGAGCACGTTGAGCCCCTCGACGATCAGCACGTCGGGCCGCCGCACGACGATGTTCTCGCCGGGGACGATGTCGTACGTCAGGTGCGAGTACACCGGTGCCGTGACCTCGGGCTTGCCCGCCTTGACCTTGGACACGAACCGCAGCAGCGCGCGGCGGTCGTACGACTCGGGGAACCCCTTGCGCTGCATCAGCCCGCGGCGCTCGAGCTCGGCGTTCGGGTACAGGAAGCCGTCGGTCGTGATCAGCTGGACGCGCGGCGTCGCGGGCCAGCGGGCCAGGAGCTCGCGCAGCAGGCGGGCGGTGGTCGACTTGCCGACCGCGACGGACCCGGCGACCCCGATGACGAACGGCGTGGGCGTGATGTCCTCGCGCAGGAAGGTCGACGACGCGGCGTGCAGACCGCGGGTGGCCTCGATGTACAGGTCGAGCAGGCGCGAGATGGGGCGGTAGATCGCGTCGACCTCGGCGAGGTCGATCGGGTCCCCGATGCCCGCGAGACGTTCGACGTCCGCGTCGGTGAGCGGCAGGGGGGTGGACGCCGACAGTCGCCGCCACGCCTCCCGGTCGAGGTCGACGTACGGGGTGGCGGGGGCCAGGGACGGCGTCGACGACGACGGGAGCACCCCCCGATTGTGCCGGACGCGGCGGCTGGCCACGTGACGGGGGCGACCTGCCACGCCGCGAGCCCCGCACGGGGCGCCGGATAGACTCGCCCTCATGTGTGGAATCGTCGGCTACGTCGGTAGCCCGGTCGCCAGCGCCCGCCCCCTCGAGGTCGTCATCGAAGGTCTGCGGCGGCTCGAGTACCGCGGGTACGACTCCGCGGGCGTCGCGCTGGTCGGCCCGTCGGGAGTCCTCGCCACCGCCAAGAAGGCCGGCAAGCTCGCGAACCTGGTCGAGGAGATCGACGCGCACCCGCTGCCGGACGCGACCGCGGCGATCGGCCACACCCGCTGGGCCACGCACGGCGGGCCGACGGACGTCAACGCGCACCCGCACGTCGCGGGGGACCTCGCGGTCATCCACAACGGCATCGTCGAGAACTTCGCGGTCCTCAAGGCCCAGCTCGTGGCGGACGGTGTCGAGTTCGCCTCGGAGACCGACACCGAGGTCGTCGCGCACCTGCTCGCCCGGGCGTACACCGAGACGGGCGACCTGACGACCGCGATGGGCCGCGTGGCCCGCGCGCTCGAGGGCACGTTCACGCTGCTGGCCGTGCACGCCGCGGTGCCGGACACCGTGGTCGGCGCCCGGCACGACTCGCCGCTCGTCGTCGGGCTGGGTACGGGGGAGAACTTCCTCGGCTCGGACGTCGCGGCGTTCATCGCGCACACGCGCGAGGCGCTCGAGCTGGGCCAGGACCAGGTCGTGACGATCACGCCCGACGAGGTGCGGGTGACCGACTTCGACGGCGTGCCCGCGCAGGCGCGGCGCTACACGGTCGACTGGGACGCGGCGGCAGCGGAGAAGGGCGGCTTCCGCTCCTTCATGGACAAGGAGATCCACGACCAGCCGCACGCGGTCGCGGACACGCTCCTGGGCCGCACCGACGTGAGCGGGCGCCTGGTGCTCGACGAGGTGCGCATCGAGGAGTCGGTGCTGCGCGCGGTCGACAAGATCGTCGTCGTCGCGTGCGGTACGGCGGCGTACGCGGGGCACGTCGCCAAGTACGCGATCGAGCACTGGTGCCGGATCCCGGTCGAGGTCGAGCTCGCGCACGAGTTCCGCTACCGCGACCCCGTGGTGGACGAGCGCACGCTCGTCGTCGCCGTCTCGCAGTCCGGCGAGACCATGGACACGCTGATGGCCGTGCGGCACGCGCGCGAGCAGGGCGCGAAGGTGCTCGCGATCGTCAACACCCACGGCTCGACGATCCCGCGCGAGTCCGACGCGGTGCTCTACACGCACGCCGGCCCGGAGATCGCGGTCGCCTCGACGAAGGCGTTCCTGTCGCAGATCACCGCGGCGTACCTGCTGGGCCTGTACCTCGCGCAGCTGCGCGGCAACATGTACGCCGACGAGGTCGCGCGCATCCTCGACGAGCTGCGCGCCATCCCGGACAAGATCCAGCAGGTCCTCGACCGGGCGGGCCGCGTGCGGGAGATCGCACGGTGGATGGCGGACACGCAGTCGGTGCTGTTCCTCGGCCGGCACGTGGGCTTCCCGGTCGCGATGGAGGGTGCGCTCAAGCTCAAGGAGCTCGCGTACATCCACGCGGAGGGCTTCGCGGCGGGCGAGCTCAAGCACGGCCCGATCGCGCTGATCGAGCCCGGCCAGCCCGTGTTCGTCGTGGTGCCCTCGCCGCGCGGCCGGCACTCGCTGCACTCGAAGGTCGTCTCGAACATCCAGGAGATCCGGGCGCGCGGTGCGCGCACGCTCGTGATCGCCGAGGACGGCGACGAGGCGGTCCGCCCGTTCGCGGACGAGGTGTTCTACGTCCCGCAGTCGCCCACGCTCCTCGCGCCGCTGCTCGCGGTGGTGCCGCTGCAGATCTTCGCGTGCGAGCTCGCGACCGCGAAGGGCCTCGACGTCGACCAGCCGCGCAACCTCGCCAAGTCCGTCACGGTCGAGTGAGCGGTGGAGCTCGCCGACGCGCAGCGTGAGGTCGAGACGATCAGCCGCGTCTACGCGCGGCTGCACGGCATCGAGCGCACCGACGACTGGGCGGTGCTCAAGCTGGGCGAGGAGGTCGGCGAGCTGACGCGCGCCTACCTCGCGGCCACCGGGCGCTCGCGGCACCAGGGCGACCCGGCCGAGCTCGCGGCGGCGGTCCGCGACGAGGTCGCGGACGTCCTGGGGATGCTCATGATCGTTGCGCACCGCCTCGGCGTGGACCTCGACGACGCGGTCGAGCGCAAGTGGCTGCGGTGGAAGCACCTGGTCGAGGAGCAGGACCTGGAGCCGCAGCCGTGATCGTCGGGGTCGGCATCGACGTCGTCGACGTCGCGCGGTTCGTCGCGACGCTGCACCGCGTCCCGGCGCTGCGCGAGCGGCTGTTCACGCCCGACGAGCGTGTGATGCCCGAGACGTCGCTCGCGGCGCGGTTCGCCGCGAAGGAGGCCATCGCGAAGGCCCTGGGGGCGCCGCCGGGGATGTCCTGGCAGGACGCGACCGTGCGGCGGGTGGTCGGCGCGCAGCCGGTGGTCGAGCTGACCGGCACGGTGCTCGCGCGCGCGGCCGAGCTCGGGGTCACGCGGTGGCACCTGTCGATCTCGCACGACGCGGGCATCGCGTCGGCGATGGTCGTCGCGGAGCGCGACTGACGAACCGGCCGGGGCCGTCGGGACGGCCGAGGCCCGCCACCGCGACAGCGGTGACGGGCCCCGGCGTGGTGCGTGCGGTCAGCGCGCGATCGCGGCGGTCTGCTTCGACGTCGCCGTGCCGGCCAGGTGGCCGGGACGCTTGGCCGTGACCTTGACCGAGAGCTTCTTGCCCGCGTCGGACGACGTGAGCACGTAAGTGTTCTTCGTCGCGCCCGAGATCGCCTTGCCGTCACGCAGCCACTGGTAGCCGTACGTCAGGCCGGACGAGTCCCAGGTGCCGCGCGACGCGGTGAGCGTCTTGCCGACCTTCGTCGTACCCGTGACGGTCGGCAGGGCCTTGGCGACGGGCGCGGAGCCCGCCATGACGGCGGCGGTCTTCGCGGACGTCGAGAAGCCGTACGCGTTGCCCGCGACGGTGGGACGGTGCGTGGCCTTGACCGAGATCGCCTTGCGCAGGTCCGCGGCCGTGAGCTTGTACGACGAGGCGGTCGCGCCGGAGATCGCCTTGCCGTCACGCAGCCACTGGTAGCTGGTCGTGCCCGCGAGCGACCATGTCGCGGCCTTGACGCGCAGGGTCGCACCGACCTTGGCCGTGCCCGTGACGGCGACGGCCGTGGTGGCCTTGGCGCCGTAGACGTACAGGTCCGCCGTCGAGGCCCCCGCGGCGAACGTGCCCGCCGCCGTGAGCTTCTTGGTCACGACCCGCTTCGTCCCGCCGTAGTAGTACGCGTCGAGGAAGCCCGCGGGCTCCTCCGGCGACCCGACGGGCAGCGCCACGGTGTACGACGCACCCGGGAACATGCCGGCCGTCGGAAGGGTCATCTGGACCGTGTCGCCCGCGGCACTGGGCTTGTCGAACGACCCGAGCACCGACGCCGAGGCCGGCGCGTCGAGGATGCCGGCCGCGCGCGCCGCCGTCGGTCCGCTGCCGTAGCTGCCGGCGAACGCCGCGATGCGCGAGGTGCCCGGCTCGACGACGTACATGCCGGACGTGTCGCCCCACCACGACGGCGGCTCGGACGAGGACGGCGCGATGACCCGCACGTCGGTGGGCGCGGCGGCCTTGACCGGACGGAGCGTGATCCGCGAGCCGGTCTTGACGAGCGTCGCGTCGGCCGAGGTCGCCACGTACTTCGACCCCGCGTAGTACCCCGCGGCGAGGCTGCCCGACATCTCGATGACGCTGATCTGGTAGGACGCCCCGGCGACGAGCTCGTCGAACACGAAGCTGCCGGACTCGTCGACCTCGCTGTACTCGGCGAAGTCGGCGCCCTTCGCGCCCGGCGCCCACGCCAGGACCATGGTGTAGGGAGCCTCGACGCCGGACGGCACGACGACCGTGCCCCGGATCGAGCCGGTCGCGGCGGACGCGGGGGACGCGCCGAGCAGCGCACCCGCGGCGAGCGCGGGGATGGTGGCGAGCGCGACGGCGAGTCGCGTGCGGGTACGGGCCTGTGTCATGCGGATCCTTCGGTCGCTGGAGACGAGATCTGCCTCGCTCGCGTGAGAATCCCGCAGGTCAGGGGCGCTGTGCAGGGCGGTCACCCGGTCGACCGGCGCGAGTTGCCCCGGTACCGCCCGTACCGTCCGACTTCCGCCGATGTGCGTCACCCGGTCGGGCGAGCCCGGACGTCCCGACCGCCACCCGTGTGCGCGCGGCACGGCGGGTGACGGCCCG
>NZ_BJLP01000044.1 GCF_006538705.1 Cellulomonas uda | reverse complement strand
TCACCCGCCACCACCGAAGGGGCGTCCCACACCGGGACGCCCCTTCGTCGTCCCTGCCCCGCCCGGGCCGCGTCCCTCCCCGACTGCGGACGTTCCGGGGCGAGTGCAGTCGTCGTGCGGGCGCAGTCGGGCCGCGACGGGAGCACTCGGCGCGAGGGGGGGTGCGCTGGGCGGCAGCGGTGAGCGTGGTGAGAGGGGTGAGGGGGCCGTGGGGCGGATTTCGCGCCGGGCGGTACGCCGTGTAGCCTGTTCCGCGCTGCCCCGATAGCTCAGTCGGCAGAGCGTCTCCATGGTAAGGAGAAGGTCAAGGGTTCGATTCCCTTTCGGGGCTCTGTGGTGTGTCCAGGGGTGCGGCTCGGTCCGCACCCCTGACTCACACCCGAGGCGGGGTAGCTCAGTTGGTGAGAGCGCACGACTCATAATCGTGAGGCCGCGGGTTCGAGTCCCGCTCCCGCTACAGACATCGAGGGCCCGCCGGTCACCGGCGGGCCTTCGTGCATCTGGTGGCCACAGGTCGCACGTGGGGTTGTTTGCCCCGTTTGGGTCAGCTCTGGTTGGATGTCGCGCGCGCTTCAGGGCGTGCAAGGCCCGACGTCGAGGTCGGGCTGGTAGCAGGGGCTCGACGAGGCGACTCGTCGTCGACGGCATGGCTCGCCCATCCCGTCTGTCTCTTGGTGCCCAGCCGCGTCTCGGCGCTCGGTTGGCAGAGGACGACTCGAACGACAGACGGGATATCGATGAAGAAGATCATGGTCGGCGCGATCCTGACCGGTGCGCTTATCGCAGGCGGGGCCAGCACGGCCTTCGCCGGCACCCTGCCGAACTTCTCCACGACGGGTGCCAGCTTCACGAGCATCAAGCACAACTTCGACCCGTGGCCCTGCACCTCCGCGTGCAAGGACGGAAAGTGGAGCGGCTGGAACTGGTCCGGGTACCTCGCCGACACCAAGGACGACGGCAACCACGTCAAGATCCAGTCCAAGGTCGACGGCTACGGGTGGTCGAACTCGGTCTACTGGAAGGGCGGCGCAAACACGCGCACGTACCTCTCCTACAAGACGACCGCAGGAGGCGACCCCGCGCAGACGGGTCAGCTGCACCTGTGCCGCGACCGGGGCAGCCTTCTGCCTGACAACTGCGCGAACTCTGCAGTGGCCAAGCGGTGACCGAACTCCTGATCGCCGACGGCGTGGCGGTGACCTTCGGGGTCACCGCCGCGCTGTCCGGCGCGAGCGTGCGCGTCGCGGAGGGCGAGGCCGTCGCGCTCATCGGCCCCAGTGGTGCGGGCAAGTCGACGCTCCTGCTCTGCCTCGCGGGACTCCTGCGCCCGGACGAGGGGATCGTCCGGTACGACGGCATCGACCTGACGTCGGCGGGACCCGATGAGCTGGCCCGGATCCGGCTGCGCGAGTTCGGGTTCGTCTTCCAAGGAGGCGACCTGATGCCGGAGCTGAGCCTCGCGGAGAACGTCGAGCTCCCGCTGCGGCTCGCCGGGATCCCGCGGCGTGACGCACAGGAGCGCGCCGAGCGTCTCCTCGTCCACCTCGGCGTGGGCGAGGCCCGCACGCGGCGGCCCGACGAGGTGTCGGGCGGTCAGGCGCAACGCGCGGCCGTCGCGCGGGCGGTCGTCCACGAACCGGCCGTCGTCTTCGCGGACGAGCCGACCGGCGCTCTCGACACCGACAACGCTCGCGGGGTCATGCAGGTCCTGCTGGCCGCCACGCGCGACGTCGGTGCGAGCCTCGTGATGGTCACCCACGACAGGTCGCTCGCCTCGCTCACCGACCGCGTCGTCGAGGTGCACGACGGGAGGGTCCACGACGTCGTCGGGGACGCCGCGACCGAGCAGCTCGGGCGGATGCCGGCATGGTGAGCGCGTCCTGGGCCACGAGCCTCGCGCGCGCGACCGTGCGGGCCACCTCCGGCAGAGGTCAGGCCTCGCTCCGCGTCGCCGTGGGGGCGGCGGCTCTCGCGCTCGTCGTCCTGGTGCACCTCCTGCTCGCGGTCGGCGGGTTCGCGCCGCGGTGGCTCTCGGTGAGCCCGGCGCGCGACGTGGCCGCCGAACCGACCTTCGCCTGGAACCAGGTCTTCTCGGTCGTCGACGGTGCCGCACTGACGGTGGTCGTCGTGCACGCGGACGGGACCGCCGACGCCCCGGTGCCGCCCGGCCTGGAGCGGTTCCCCGCCGCCGGGGAGGCGGTCGTCTCGCCCGCGCTGCGGGACGTGCTGCAGCGCCGGCCGGTGCTCGGGGGCAGGGTTCCCGGTCGGGTCGTCGGGACGATCGGCCGGGACGGGCTGGTCGCACCCGACGAGCTGCGCGCGGTCGTCGCGCTGAACGGCGCCGGAGACCTGTACCCGGGCACCGGGTGGGGGAGCGGGGACGTCGAGACCTTCGGGCTCCCGCCGGTGGCTCAGACCCGCACGATGCTCGTGCTCCTGTGGGGGCTGCCGTCGCTGATCGTCCTCGCAGCGTGCGGCCGGAGCGTGGTCGACACGGTGCGCGGGCAGGCTGCCCGGCTCCGGCTCGTCGGGGCGTCCGGCGCCCAGGTGCGCCAGTACGTGCACGCGTTCGCGCTGCGGACGAGTGCCGTCCCCGCAGGTGTCGGGGCGCTCGTCGGGACGGTGGCCGTCCTTCTGCTCTCGGGTCCGGGAGCGCTCGGGGTGGCGTTCTTCCCGGTCGGTCTCGTCGGGACGGTCGTCGTCGGCTCGGCCGCGGCGGGCATGGTGACCGCGACGGTCGGAGTGTGCGCGTCGGTCTCGTCGCGGCGCGCCGCCGCGCGCGCGTACGTCGCGGCGCGCGGGTCAGGCGGACCGGGGAGCGCCTGGCCGGCGGTCCTCGCGCTGGCCGGCGCCTTCATGCTGGTCGGTCTGTCCGCGGTCCGGTGGATCACGGCCGACCCGCGCGTCCCCGGCGCCGCCGCCACGGCCACGATGCTCGTGGGCGCGGGCCTGCTGGTGTCCGGTGCCGCGCTCGGTGCGGGTCGGCTGGCTCGCTGGGTGTCGGTGCGTGCGCGGGCCGGGCGGGTCGAGAGCCAGCTCGCCTGGCGTCAGCTCGGGCACACGCCTCGCCCGCTCGTGCTGGCGACACTCGCGATGACGGCGGTCGCCACGGTGTTCGCGATGACGTTCGCCGTCCTGGAGATACTCGGCGAGCCCGTGAGCTCGTCGTCGGCGCGCTGGACGGTCTCGGTCTCGGGCTCTGCGGCCCCGGACGTGCGTGCGCTCGTCGACGCGGTCGGGCCGGACGCGGTCCTCGAGGTGATCGAGGGGGACGCCTCGTCGGTCTGGGGCACGTGCGAGGCGCTGTCGGAGGCGTTCGGGACGCTGCGCGGTCCGGACGGGGCCGGCTGCGTCGACGGCCGTGAGTACCAGCCGGGTGAGCTGGTACGCGGGCCGTTCGACGAGCCGCCGTCGATCTTCGGGGCGGCCGCGCTGGTCCGCGCGGTGGACCCGCACACCGTCCCGGTGGAGGTGCCGCGGTCGGCGAGCGCCTATCTCGGCGCGCGGCTCGACGACCCGCTGCGTCAGCAGTCGGCGCTCCTGCGCGCGGCTCCGACGGCGGCGATGACGCTCGACTCCGCGGACCAGTCCCTGCTGGTGGTCGTGCCCGCCGCGCAGGCGTTGACCACGCGGTCCGCGACAGCGGGCGGCATCCTGAGCGTGATCGCGACGGCACTCGCGGTCTCCCTCGTGCCCGAGGCGGCCGCGAGCGAGCGCAGGCTGCGGCGACTCGGCGCCGACCGGGCCACGGTGCGCCGGTTCGCGGCGACGCGCGCAGCACTCACGATGCTCGTGGCGGGCGTCGTCGGGGGCGGTGCGGCTCTGCTCGTCGAGCAGAGCTACCTGGCGCTCGGGAGCCGGTACGTCGTCGACATGACGACGGCCGCGGGGCTCGCGGTGGTCGTCCTCCTGACCGCGGCGGCCGCGGTGGTCGCGGGAGCCCTCGGCGCGGGTGGGGACGAGCCGGTTCGTCCCTGATCGTCGTCGGCGAACGGGACCTCCCCAGTGCGGTATCCTGAGTCCCGGTCTGTGCGCGGTGCCTGTCGACGGCGCGGATGGCATCCTGGTGCGAGGCATCTCGCGGATGTCACCCCGGTCGGTGCGGCGTCCGGTGAGCGCGGGAGTCGCGCAGGTCAGGCCGAGCATGAACGGAACGGTCGCTGGACAGCGCCCGAACAGATCGCATGCGCCGAACGGCGCGAGAGGTGGCAAGACCATGGCCAGCAAGAGCTCGGACGTCCGTCCGAAGATCACGCTCGCATGCACGGAGTGCAAGGAGCGCAACTACATCACGAAGAAGAACCGTCGGAACGACCCCGACCGTCTCGAGATGAAGAAGTACTGCCCGCGCGACAACCGCCACACGCTGCACCGCGAGACCCGCTGACCCTGGCGATGCCGGTCGACACCGGGTATGCCGGGCGGGTCTACCCGCCGAACGCGGTCTACGAGGTCGGGCGCGAGCACCTGCGGTCGTTCGCGGCCGCGGTGGGTGCGCAGCACCCGGCCCACACGGACGTCGAGGCGGCGCGTGCGTTGGGGTACCCCGACGTGGTCGCGCCCCCGACCTTCGCGGTCGTGGTCGCGCAGCGCGCCGAGGCCCAGCTGTTCGAGGACCCGGCCGCGGGCATCGACTTCAGCAGGGTCGTGCACGCCGACGAGCGGTTCACGCACCACCGGCCCGTGCACGCGGGCGACCGGCTGGTCACGGTGCTGCACGTCGACTCGATCGTCGAGCGCGCCGGTCTGGCGATGATCACCACGCGCGCCGAGATCACGGCGGAGGACGGCGAGGCCGTCGCGACCGTCGTGTCCACGCTCGCCGTGCGACCCGAGGAGTCCTGATGTCCCCGCGTCTGCAGGACCTCGAGGTCGGCCAGGAGGTCGCGCGCAGCGAGGTCGTCGTCGACCGTGCGCGGCTCGTGCGGTACGCGGCGGCGTCGGGCGACTTCAACCCGATCCACTGGAACGACCGTGTCGCGTCGTCGGTGGGTCTGCCCGGCGTGATCGCGCACGGGATGTGGACCATGGGCGCCGCGGTCGGTCCGGTCGTGGACTGGGTGGGGGACCCCGGACGGGTCGTCGACTACCAGGTGCGGTTCACGCGCCCGGTCCCGGTGCCGGACCCCGGGCACGCGACCGTGGAGGTGGTCGGGGCCGTCGGTGCGATCGACCGGGACGCGGGCACCGCGCGCATCGACCTCACGGTGACGGTCGACGGGCAGCGGGTGCTCGGCAAGGCGCAGGCGGTCGTCCGCCTGTCCTGACCCGCCGGTCAGCGCTCCTCGTCGAACGGGCCCCCTCCGCGCTCAGCGCGGGGCGGGGCCCGTCGTCGTCCCGGGGCGCAGCGCCACGGGCAGCACGGTGGGCTCGGGCATCTGGCCCGCGAGCAGCGACGCGACCGCGCGGCCGACGACGACGCCCTTCTCGGCCAGCGGCTGCACGACGGACGTGAGCACGTCGGGCGCGAGCCAGGGCAGGTCCAGCCCGTCGAACCCGGCGACCGACACGTCGCCGGGCACCGCGAGCCCCAGCTCGCGCGCCGCGAGCACGACGCCCGAGGCCAGCAGGTCCGACTGGCACACCACGGCGGTGGGCCGGTCCTCGCGGGACAGGATCGCGAAGCCCGCGGCCTTGCCGTGCTCGACGAGCGACGCGGGCGTCTCGTAGACCGACTCGGGGGTGACGCCGGCGTCCCGCACGCCGTCGAGGCGACGCCGGGTCACCTGCCACACGACCTCGTCCCACCGGGCGGGCTCGACGAACCCCTCGCCGCGCTGCCGGTCGAACGCGAGGGTCACGCACGCGAACCGCTCGTGCCCGAGGTCCTGCAGGTGGCGCACGACGTCCGCCATGCCGCGGCGGTCGTCGATGCCGACGGTCGCGACGTCGGGCTCGGGGACGCCCTCGACGACGACGGTGGGCACGCCGCGGCGGCGCAGCGCGTCGAGCACGGGGTCCTGGGTGCCGCTGCCCCACAGGAGGACGGCGACGTCCATCGCGGCGGACAGCACGAGCGGGTCGACGGGTGCCTCGGCGGGGTCGCTGGGGCCGGGGATGAGCAGGACGCCCAGGCTCATCTCGCCGAGGGTGCCGACGAGGCCGTCGAGCACCTGGATCGAGACGGGGTCGCGGAACGAGCGGCGCAGCGCGTCGCCGACGACCACGCCGACGATGCCGGAGCGTCCGCTGCGCAGCTGGCGGCCGAGGGGGTTGGGGCCCAGGTAGCCGAGGTCGGCGGCCGCGGACAGCACGCGCTCACGCGTGGTCGAGGCGATGGGGCCCGCGCCGGAGAAGGCGAGCGAGGCGGTGGAGACGGAGACCCCGGCCGCGGAGGCGACGTCGGCGAGCGTCGGGCGCTGGGACGACAGCGGGCACCTCCGGCGGGCGGCTCGGTGACGAGCGGGACGTCGAGTGGTCGACCTGGACGGGTGTGACCTGGACGGTTCGTGTGACCTTGACGGTTCGTTTGACGCAGCGGCCAGCGTACCCGCAGAATGGCCGTCACCCATCAAATCGATTCGATCTGTGTGCCGCGCTCCTCTCGAATCGATTCGACCTCATCCTTCCGTCCCCGCCCGGAGCAGACCGTGACCCTGAGCGCGCCCACGCGGCCCGCCGCCTCGAGCGCCGCCCCCGTCGCTCCCGTCGTCGCGCGCGCCCGCCTGCACCTGCTCGGACTGTTCGCGCTGCTCGGGATCGTGTTCTCGAGCTGGCTCGCCCGCCTGCCCACCGTCCGCGCGGAGCTCGACCTGTCGACCTCCGCGCTCGGCGGGGTGCTGCTCGTCGGCTCCGTCGGCGCGCTCGTCACGGTCACGTTCGCCGGCATCGTCGTGCAGCGGTGGGGGAGCCGGGCCGCGATCCTCGCCTCGACCGTGCTGCTCGCCGTCGCGTACGTGCTCATGGGCGTCGGGCCGGGCGCCGGGTCGGTGCTGCTGCTGTCGGTCGGGGTGTTCCTCAACGGGATGTCGATCGCGCTCGGCAACGTCCCCGTCAACGTCGAGTCCGCGCGCGTCGAGCGCGCGATGGGCCGGACCGTCATCCCGCAGTTCCACGCCGCGTTCTCGATCGGCGCGGTGGCCGGCTCGGGCCTCGGTGCGCTCGCCTCGCGCCAGGGCGTCCCGCTGCCGGTGCAGTTCACCACCGTCGCCGCGGTCGCCGTCGTGTGGCGGCTCGCCTCGCTGCGCAGCGTCGTCCTCCCCGCCGGCACGGGTGACCAGCCGCGCACGGTCACCCCCGCGCCGGCTTCCCCGTCCGGCGGCCGTCGCCGGGTCGGCACGGCGCTGGACGCGTGGCGCGAGCCCCGCACGCTCCTCGTGGGGGTCGTCATCATGGCCGCCGCGCTCTCCGAGGGCGCCGCCAACGACTGGCTGTCCATCGCCGTCGTCGACGGCTTCGACCGCACCGAGGCCGTCGGTGGCGTCGTCCTCGCGCTGTACGTCGCCGCGATGACGCTCGTCCGCCTCGCGGGCACCCGGCTCATCGACCGGCACGGCCGAGTCGCGGTGCTGCGCGCGTCCGGGGTCGTGTCGATCGTCGGCCTGCTGCTGTTCGGGTTCGCGCCGTCCTTCGCGCTCGCCTCCGTCGGCGTCGTACTGTGGGGGTTCGGGGCCGCGCTCGCGGTGCCCATCGGCATCGCGGCCGCCTCCGACGACCCGCTGCGCGCAGCCGGGCGCGTGGCGGTCGTGTCGTCGTTCTCGTCGGTCGCCTCGATCGCGGCCCCGCCGCTGCTGGGACTCGCGGCGGAGTCGATCGGTGCGCGCCAGGCCCTCGCGCTCATCGCGGTCGCGATGGTCGCGAGCGTGTGCCTCGCGCACCAGGTCGCGCCGCCCACGCACGACGACACACCGACCCGCGCCTCGGACGACGACGCGGCCACCGGCACGCTCGTCGTCCCCGCGCCGCGCGCGCCGTCCGACGACGTCGCCGCCCCCGTGCTCGTCGCCGCTGCGACGTCCGCCCCGCACGACCCGTACCAGCACGACCCGTACCCGCACGACCTGTACCAGCACGACCCGACGCACCAGGAGGTACGCGTACCGTGAGCAGCACGCGAAGCCACGACGAGGTGGAGGACAGGTCAGTGACCGCAGGGTTCCGACGCGACCCGGTGCGTGCCGCGTCGTTCGCGGTGTTCGCCGTGTTCTTCCTGTCCGGCTTCAACTTCGCCAGCTGGGCCTCGCGCCTGCCCGCGGTGCGCGACGGCCTCGAGCTGTCCGCGGGCCGCATGGGGCTGCTGCTGCTCGTCGGGTCCGTGGGGTCGCTCGTCGCGCTCCCGCTGTCCGGGACGATCATCGAGCACCTCGGTGCGCGCCGGACCGTCCTGTACTCCGCGCTCCTCAACGCGAGCGGTCTCGCGCTCGCCGCGGTGGGCGTCGCGGCCGGCTCGGTGGTCCTCGCCGCGGTCGGGCTCGTGGTCTACGGCGTGGGCACGGGCGTGTGGGACGCGGCCATGAACGTCGAGGGCGCGGTCGTCGAGCAGCGGCTCGGGCGCACCGTCATGCCGCGCTACCACGCGGGGTTCTCGCTCGGCACGGTGGCGGCCGCGGGCATCGCCGCGGTCGCGGCGTGGCTGCACGTGCCGGTCGTCGTGCACCTTCCCGTGGTCCTGGCGCTGTCGATGGTCGCGGTGGTGTGGTCGGTGCGGCTGTTCCTGGTGGACCACGAGGCGCAGGTCGTCGTCGAGCACCACGAGGCCGCGCAGGCCGGGTCCGGCCGGGCCCGACGAGCGTTCGCCGCGTGGCTGGAGCCGCGCACGCTGCTCATCGGCCTCGTCGTCCTGGCGGCCGCGCTCACCGAGGGTTCCGCGAACGACTGGGTGAGCCTCGCGGTGGTCGACGGGTTCGAGACCCCGCACGCGCTCGGCGCGGTCGCGCTGGGCCTGTTCCTCGCGTCGATGACGGGCATGCGCTGGTTCGGCACCGCGCTGCTCGACCGGTACGGGCGCGTGTTCGTGCTGCGGCTGTGCGCGGTCCTCGCGCTCGTCGGCCTGGCCCTGTTCGGGCTCGCGCCGACCATGTGGCTCGCGCTCATCGGGATCGTCGCGTGGGGTGCGGGTGCCGCGCTCGGCTTCCCGGTGGGCATGAGCGCGGCGGCCGACGACCCGCTGCGTGCCGCCGCGCGCGTGAGCGTCGTGTCGACGATCGGCTACTCGGCGTTCCTCGCCGGGCCGCCGCTGCTCGGCCTGCTCGCGCAGCACGTCGGCTACCGGCACGCGCTGCTGGTGATCCTCGTGCCCGTCGCGCTCGGCATCCTCGTCGCGGGTGCGGCCGCACACCTGCGTGCCGCCACCGACGACGTCACGACGGACGCGGACGACGAGTCCCGCACCCGCCCGTAGCCTGGAGGCATGACCGTCGGCACCGCACCCCGTCTCGCTGACCTGACGACCCTCGGCGTCGGCGGGCCGGTCGCCCGGTTCGTCGCGACGACGAGCGAGGACGAGCTGATCGACGCTGTCCGCACCGCCGACGAGGCGGGCGAGCCCGTCCTGGTGCTCGGGGGCGGCTCGAACCTCCTGGTGTCCGACGAGGGGTTCGACGGCCTCGTCGTGCGGGACACGCGCACGGGCATCGACGTGCCCGACCACTCGGCGTGCGCGGGCGTGACGTACACGGTGCCCGCGGGCACGCCCTGGGACGACGTGGTCGCCGAGGCGACCTCGCACCGCCTCTACGGCATCGAGGCGCTGTCGGGGATCCCGGGCTCGACGGGCGCGACGCCCGTGCAGAACGTCGGTGCGTACGGGCAGGAGGTCGCGCAGACCATCGCGACCGTGCGGGTGTGGGACCGCGAGCGCCTGCGGGTGCGGACCCTGCCCCTCGTCGACCTGCGGTTCGGCTACCGCACGTCGCTGCTCAAGCGCTCCCTGCTCGCCGCCGACGACCCGCGGCGCGACCCCCGCGACCCGGTCGACGAGCGCGCGCCCTGGGGCCCGACGCCGCGCTACGTGGTGCTCGACGTGACGTTCCAGCTCCGTCAGGGCACGCTCTCCGCGCCGATCGCGTACGCCGAGCTCGCGCGCACGCTCGGCGTCGAGGTCGGCGAGCGTGCGCCGCTGCTGGACGTGCGCGCCGCGGTGCTCGAGCTGCGCGGCCGCAAGGGCATGGTGCTCGACCCGGCGGACGCGGACACCCGCAGCGCGGGCTCGTTCTTCACGAACCCGCTCCTCGACGAGGCCACGGCCGCACGGCTGCCCGCCGAGGCGCCCCGCTACCCGGCGGGCGACGGCGTGGTGAAGACGAGCGCGGCATGGCTGATCGAGCACGCCGGGTTCGCGCGCGGGTTCGGCATGCCCGGCCCGGCGGCGCTGTCGACCAAGCACACGCTCGCGCTCACCAACCGCGGGGGTGCCGGCGCCGCGGACGTCGTCGCGCTCGCGCGTCAGGTCCGCGACGGGGTGCGCGCCGCGTTCGGCGTGACCCTCGAGCCCGAGCCCGTGCTCGTCGGCGTGACGCTCTGAGGCGTCAGCGCGGGAGCACGACCCCGGTGAGCGCGGCGAGCCGGTCGAGCAGCTCGTCCTGCAGCGTGACGTCGGAGGCCTGCGGGTTCGCGTCGAGCACGGCGAACCGCTTGAGGTAGCGGCCGGTGACGCGCGCGGCGTCGTCGTCGGCGGTCGCGAGCCACACCTGGGTCGCCGCGCCGTCCCCGACCTCGTCCCACGCGTCCGGGCCGCCCAGCTTGGTCTTGATCCAGCCCGGGTCCACCGCGGTCGACAGGACGTCCGGCCACAGGCGCGCGACGGCGAACGCGAGCATCACGTCGTAGAGCTTGGAGTCCGAGTACGCCTGCATGCCGTCCCACGGGCGCGACTCCCACAGCAGGTCGTCGAGCACGGCGCGGCCGTCCGACTCGAGCCCCGACGTCAGGTACACGAGGCGGCCCGGGCGGGGCATGAGCGCGGTCAGGACGTACGGCGCGACCGTGTTCACCTGGACGATCCGCTCGAGGCCGTCGGCGGTCGGGGTCCGCGGCGCACCGCCGCCCACACCGGCGTTGTGGATCACCGCGTCGTACGCGCCCCCGGCGGCGGACGTCGCGGCGTCCGCGAGGGCCCGCGTCTGCGCGAGCGAGGTGAGGTCGCCGACGACGACGTCGCGCAGGCCCGGGAGGACGGCACGCACGTGCGCGGCACGCTGCGCGTCGCGGGCGTGCGCGACGACCTGGTGGCCCGCGTCGAGGAGACGGCGGGCGGACTCCAGGCCGATGCCGTCGGTGGAGCCGGTGACCAGGACGAGTGACATGAGGACCTCTCGGGGACGATGCGGGCGGTGGTGGACCGGCCGCGGGCTCGGGCGGGACGGTGCAGCGGGACGGTCAGGGGTTCCGGTCCGCGCCGCCCCGGGCCGTCAGGACCGGGGCGGGTGCCGGCGCGGCGAGCCACGCGTCCACGCCCGCGAGCAGGCGCACCCGGGTGGCGTCGTCGGCGCGGCTCGCGCGGATCGACGCGCGCGCCAGGTCCGCGAGGGCGTCGTCGTCGAACCCGTGCACGTCCCGCGCGACCTCGTACTGCGCGACGAGACGCGACCGGAACAGCAGCGGGTCGTCCGCCCCGAGCGCCACCTGCGCGCCCGCGTCGACGAGCGCGCCCAACGGCACCGCACCCGCGTCGGGGTAGACGCCGAGCGACACGTTCGACGCGGGACAGACCTCGAGCGCGATGCCGCGCTCGACGACGTCGTGCAGGAGGCGCGGGTCCTCGCCCGTGCGCACCCCGTGCCCCAGCCGGTCCGGGTGCAGGTGCGTCACCACGTCGTGCACGTGCGCGGGGCCCAGCAGCTCGCCGCCGTGCGGCACGGCGGCCAGCCCGGCGCGGCGCGCGATCGCGAACGCCGCGGCGAACTCGGCGGTGTCGCCGCGACGCTCGTCGTTCGACAGGCCGAACCCGATCACGTCACCCGAGCCGTCGCCCGCGTACCGCGCGGCGAGCCGGGCGAGCGTGCGGGCCTCGAGCGGGTGCCGCATGCGGGACGCGGCGACGACGACGCCGACGGACACGGCGTGCCGCACGCTCGCGGCGCGCGCCTCGTCGAGCACGATCTCGAGCGCGGGGGTGATGCCGCCGACGAACGGCGCGTACGACGTCGGGTCGACCTGGATCTCGAGTCGCCCCGACCCCTCGGCAGCGTCGTCGGCGACCGCCTCCGCGATCACGCGCCGCATGTCGGCCTCGCCGCGCACGCACGCGCGCGCCGCGTCGTACAGGCGCTGGAACCGGAACCAGCCGCGCTCGGTCGCCGGCACGTGCAGCGGGTCGGAGTCGAGCAGCGCGCCCGGCAGGCGGATGCCGTGCTGCTCGGCGAGCTCGCCGAGCGTGCTCACCCGCATCGAGCCCGTGAAGTGCAGGTGCAGGTGCGCCTTGGGGAGCCGGGCCAGGTCGCGCACGGCGGTCAGTCTGCCACCCTGCCAGGTGAATTCTGGCGCGAGCGGGTCAAAGCGCTCCCGGCGCCCGGTTCGTCCCCCCTACAGTTGCCTGTTCGTCGCCCGCCGGCGGCGCATGAGCCCGACAGGGGGAGCCATGACCCACGACCCGACAGCCGCCGCTCTCGACGACCCGTCGACGTCGCCCGCCGAGCTCGCGCGGCTCGCAGCCGAGCGACCCGACCTGCGCGCGCGGATCGCCGCGCACCCCGCCGCCTACCCCGAGCTGCTGGGCTGGCTCGCGGCGCAGGGTGACCCGGCGGTCGCCGCCGCGGTCGCGGCGCGCGGCGCGGCCTCGCAGCAGGACGCCCCGCAGCAGGCCGCGCAGCCCACCGTGCAGCCCACCGTGCAGCCCACCGTGCAGCCGGCCGTGCAGCCGGCCACGCCGGACGCCTTCCCGAGCCCCACCGGTCCGGTCGCCCCCGTCGTCCCGCAGGACGGCGTCGACGCGCCCGGCGCGGAGTTCGCCCCGGTCGGCGCGCAGCCGCGCCGACGCCGCACGGGCCTGTGGGTCGGGGTGGCCGTCGCGGCGGTCGCGGTCGTCGGCGCCGGTGGCTACGCCGCCTGGGCGACGGTGCTGAGCAAGCTGGGCGGCGCCGCGTCGCCCGAGGCAGCCGTGACGCAGCTCGTCGAGGGCGTCGCGGACAAGGACGGCGTCGCCGTGTACGGCGTCCTCTCGCCGTCGGAGGTCGGCTCGTTCCGCGACGCGTTCGACGGCGTCGACGGGCTCGACGACCTGGCCGGCGACGGCAGGTCGGTCGACCCGGAGAAGCTGCGCGCCGCGCTGGACGCGCTCGCGATCGACATCGAGGGCCTGGACCTCCAGGTCGAGGAGGTCGACGAGGGCCTCGCGAAGGTCTCGATCGCGGGCGGCACGCTCACGGTCGACGCCGACGCGGCGGAGCTCACGGACCTCGCGATCGAGGCGCTCACGCCGGTGCTCGAGGCGTACGGCCAGCCGGTGCCGACGGGCGGCGAGCGCGACGAGGCGGTGCAGCAGATCGACGACGCGCTGCCGTGGTCGCTCGACGCCGCCGAGCTGACGTGGGACGCCCAGGGCGAGGAGCAGCTGCCGTTCCTCATGGCGGTCGAGGAGGGCGGTGACTGGTACGTCAGCCCGCTCATGACGATCGGCGAGTACGTCACGGTCGCGCAGGGCGGCACGCGCGGCGCGATGCCGTCCGACGACGGTGCCGCGCTGACCTCGGCCAAGGACGCGGGTGTCGCGTTCACCGAGGCGCTCGCCGGGATCAGCTCGGGCGACATGGACTCGCTGTCCGGCACGCTCGCGGAGGGCGAGCGCCGGTTCATGGACGTGTACGTCTCCCAGTGGGTCGGTGACCTGTCGGCGTCCGACACCGTGGTGACGGTCGACGAGGCGTCGTTCGACTCGCGCGACCTCGGCTCGGGTCGCCAGCTCCTGCAGCCCCGGCGGGTCGCGCTCTCGGGCGACGGTGAGACCGTCGTCGTCGAGGGCACGTGCGCCACGACGACCGGGGGCGACGCCGACGGCGAGAAGCGCTGCATCGCCGACAACCAGGGACTCGTCGAGCTGGGCCTGGAGGACCTCGGCCTCGTCGCGGTCGAGGAGGACGGCGGGTACCGCGTGTCCGTCCTCGCGACGGTCGCGCACGCCTACGGCACGATGCTCGAGAACCTGGTGCGCCTGCAGAAGGACGGCAAGCTCGAGGACCAGCAGTGGCTCGAGGAGAACTTCGGGGACCTGTCCTCGAGCCTCGGCATGGGGGCGCTCGGGGGGCTCGGCGGTCTCGCCACGGTGCCCGAGCTCGAGGGCCTCGACGACCTGGGCGGCTCGCTCGACGACGAGTGGACCTACGAGGAGGAGGACGGCGACATCGACGTGGGCGGCGGCTCCGGCGACGGTACCGACCCTGGCTCCGGCGACGGCGAGGAGACCTGGGACTGGGACGAGGCGTCCTGGGCCGCGCAGAGCGACCTCTACTCGCTCGGCATCGAGGTCTCGGTGTACTACGTCGACCCGTCGGCGAGCCCGCTCACGCCGAACGCGCTGTCGATCGAGGGCGGCCGGTACGTCCTGACGACGGGCGACGGCTCGAAGGACGTCTCGGAGGTGACCTCGGGCGCCGAGCGCGTGACGTTCGACCCGGGCTCGAACGACGGCACGGACTTCTGCGTGGGGCTCGAGCTCGACGGTGGTGCGCAGTGGTCGTACACCCCGCAGGGCGGTGCGGTCGAGGGCGCCTGCGGCTGACGTCCGGTGCCTGCGACTGCGGTGCCTGCCGTCCGCGTGACCTCGGTCAGGCGGACGGCAGGATGCCGCGGGACATCGCGACCGTGACGGCGTGCGTGCGGTCGTCGACGCCGAGCTTGGCGAACACCCGCAGCAGGTGCGTCTTGACGGTCGCCTCGGAGATGAACAGCTCGGCTCCGACGGCGGCGTTCGACAGCCCGCGCGCGACGGCGGCGAGCACCTGCGTCTCGCGTGCCGTGAGGCGCTCGCCCGTGCCGCGCACCTGCTGCACGAGCCGCCGCGCGACCGACGGCGAGAGCGCCGCCTCGCCCCGCGCGGCGGCCCGCACGCCCGCGACCAGCTCGGCGCGCGGGGTGTCCTTGAGCAGGTACCCGGTGGCGCCGGCCTCGACGGCACGCAGGATGTCGGCGTCGGTCTCGTAGGTCGTCAGCACGAGCACGTGCGTGCCCGGGAGCTCGGCGACGACCCGCGCGGTCGCGCCCGCACCGTCGAGCCGCGGCATCCGCAGGTCCATGAGCACCAGGTCCGGGTGCAGCGCGTGCGCGAGCACGAGCGCTTCTTCGCCGTCGGCCGCCTCGCCGACGACGTCGATGTCGGGCTCGACCCCCAGCAGCCCCGCGATGCCCGAGCGCACCACCGGGTGGTCGTCCGCGACGAGGACCCGGAGCACCGTCCCCGCGGCCTCGTCGGACGTCGTGCTCATGCGATCGCCTCCGTGCGCACGTCCGGTGCCGACGGCAGGCGCAGCACGACGCGCGTGCCCGCACCGGGCGTCCCGGTCAGCCGGAGGTCGCCGCCGGCGGAGCGCGCGCGCTCGCGCATGCCGCGCACCCCGTTGCCCTCGCGGTCGTCGTCGCGCACACCGCGGCCGTCGTCGGCGACCTCCAGCTCCACGAGCTCGCCCGAGCGTCGCAGCCGGACCGTCACGCCGGCGGCGTCCGCGTGCCGACGCACGTTCGCCAGCGACTCCTGCGCGGCGCGCAGGAGCGTCACGGCGGTCTCCTGCGTCAGCTCGCCGACGTCCTGCGTCTCGACACGCACGTCCAGGCCCGTCTGCGCGTGCAGCTGGTCGCCCAGCCGGTGCAGCGCGGCCGCGAGTCCGTCGTCGAGCGCGGGCGGTGCGAACGCCGCGACGAGCGCGCGGGCCTCGGCCAGGTTGTCGCGCGCGACCGACTCGATCTGCGTGAGCCGCTCGCGCACGCGCTCGGCACCGAGCCCGGGTCCCGCGTCCGCCGGGGCGCCGGGCGCCGCGTCGAGCACCGTGTCGAGGACCGTGTCGAGCTCGGCCGACGCGGTCTGCGCGAGCATCACCACGCTCGTGAACCCCTGCGCGAGCGTGTCGTGGATCTCCTGCGCGAGGCGAGCGCGTTCCGCGTGCACGCCCTGCTCGTGGTGGCTCGCGGCGAGCGCGGCCTGCGTGGCGCGCAGGTCGTCGAGCAGCGCGCCGCGCTCCTCGCTCTGCTCGGCGACGTACGTGACCCACAGGCCAAGGCCGATCGAGAACACCATGCCGAGCGTCGCCTGACCGGCGATGGACGGCAGGTCCACCGGATCGGCGCGCACCCGCAGCGCGGTCGCGACCACGACGCCCGTGGTGAGCAGCACGGTCCACGCCACGCCCTGCAGGCGCGACAGCGCGAAGAACCAGATGTGGGAGTACGCGACGAACAGCAGCACGATGCCGAGCTCGGCGGCCCAGGTCTCGTATGTCATGACCAGGACGACCACGACGAGGTACGCCTGCGTCAGCCGCGCGTCGCCGCGGCGCGCCCCTCGTCGGCCGAGCCCGTAGTACGCGAGCGCCATGACGACGAAGCCGGCGAGCGTGCCGAGCGCCCGCGCGACGCTCGGGGCGCCGGGCACGGCGAACGCCGCGCTGATCGTGATCATGATCCAGAACGCGACGTCCCACGCCCGCATCGAGCGTCGCCAGAACTCGTCGCGGTGGCTCACCCGGCGGTCGTCCACGTCGCGCAAGCCTGCCAGGTCGGCGGGGCGGGGCGCCGACGGGCGGTCCGGCGCGTCGCCGGCACCGCCCGTCCGCGCGTGGTGCGCACCCATGGGCCCGGCGTCAGCCGTCGTCCCGGCGGCGCCACCGGAACGTGCGCACGCCGACGACGAGCCCGACGACGAGCCACGCCAGCAGGACCGCCGCGATCGCCCCGTGCTGCCACGACCCGGACACCTCGAGCTGCGCCGCCTCGTCGGGCAGGAACACCGAGCGCATGCCCTGGGCCATCCACTTCAGGGGGAACACGGAGGCGACCTGCTGCATCCACGACGGGAGCTGGTCGAACTGGAAGAACACCCCGGAGATGAACTGCAGGACCAGCACCACGGGGGTCACCACGGCGCTCGCGGACCGGCCGCTGCGCGGCAGCGAGGAGAACGCGACGCCGCAGATCGCGCCGCTGGCGGTGCCGAGCAGCAGGACCCACACGAACGTGGCCCAGTGGGCCGCGTCCTGCGGCATGGGGACGTCGAACACCACCGCGGCCACGGCGAGCAGCACGGCGATCTGCAGCGTGCAGTTGACCAGGACCTGCCCGATCTTGCCCAGGAAGTACGCCGTGGCGGGCAGGGGAGTGGCGCGCAGACGCTTGAGCCCGCCCTCGTCGCGCTCGACCGCGATCGAGATCGCGAGGTTCTGGAAGCTCGTGAGCATGACGCCCGTGGCGACCATCCCGGGCAGGAAGTACTGCGCGAACGGGACCTGCCCGCTGGGCAGCTCGATGCTCGCGTCGTCCTGCCCGAACACCGTCGCGAAGATCGCGAGCATGATCACGGGGTAGGCGAAGATGAAGATGACCGCGTCGCGCTCGCGGAAGAAGCTGCGCAGCTCGTAGCCCGTGCGGGCCAGGCCGAGCGCGAGCGTGCCCGGCACCGCGGCGCGGGTGCGCGGGGTGCTCCCGGCGTGGGTCGTGCTCATCGCGCCACCTCCACGGGCTCGACGGGGGCGGCGGGCGTCGTCGCGGGCGCGTCGCCGATCAGGGACAGGTAGACGTCCTCGAGCGTGGGCCGCAGCACCTGCAGCCCGGGCACCTCGCCGTACCGTCCGGCGAGGTCGCGCACGAGCGCGGTCGGCGTGTCCGTCCGCTCCTCGCGCGGACCGTCCGGCGTGGTCCAGCGCACGAGCGCCTGGCGTGCGGTGCGCCCGCCCAGGTCGGCGGGCGCACCCTGCGCGACCACCCGGCCGGCGTTCACGACGACCACGCGGTCCGCCAGGTGCTCGGCCTCCTCGAGGTAGTGCGTCGTGAGCAGGATCGTCGTGCCGTCCTCGCGCAGCCCCGCGACGAGGTCCCAGAAGTCGCGGCGGGCCTGCGGGTCGAACCCCGTGGTCGGCTCGTCGAGGAACACCAGCTCGGGCCGCCCGACGATGCCGAGCGCGACGTCGAGGCGTCGGCGCTGCCCGCCGGACAGCTGCCGGGCCCGCGTGCGGACCTTCTCGCGCAGCCCGACCGCGTCGATGACCTCGTCGGCGTCCCGCGCCTGCGGGTAGAAGCGGGCGAAGTGGCGCACGAGCTCGCCGACGGTCGCCTCCGCGAGGTCGTCGGTGCTCTGCAGCACGACACCGAGGCGGGAGCGCCACGCGCGGCCGGCCCGGGCCGGGTCCTCGCCGAGCACGCGCACGTCCCCGCCGTCGCGCTCGCGGAACCCCTCGAGGATCTCCACGGTGGTCGTCTTGCCCGCGCCGTTGGGCCCGAGCACCGCGACGATCTCACCCCGGGCGACGACGAGGTCCAGCCCGTCGACCGCCTGCTTCTCGCCGTAGGCCTTGCGCAGCGCGCTGACCTCGACCGCTGGTGCTGATGTCATGTCCCCAGACTGGACCCGTCGTGCGTGCGCGCGACAGCACCGTCGGACGGGACCCGGGGTCCACCGATCGGTGGACCCCGGCGTCATCCCTCGTCCGGCGAGGTCAGCGCGCCTCGGCCAGCAGGGACTGGATGCGCGAGACGCCCTCGACGAGGTCGTCGTCGCCCAGCGCGTACGACAGGCGCAGGTAGCCCGACGGGCCGAACGCCTCACCGGGCACGACCGCGACCTCGACCTGCTCGAGGATGAGCGCCGCGAGCTCGGCGGAGGTCGTCGGGGTCACGCCGCGGATCGAGCGCCCCAGCACGCCCTCGACCGAGGGGTACGCGTAGAACGCGCCCTGCGGCACCGGGACGACGACGCCGTCGATCGCCGAGAGCATCTCGACCATGGTCCGTCGCCGGCGGTCGAACGCCGCGCGCATCGCCTCGACCGCCGTGAGGTCGCCGGTGAGCGCGGCGATCGCGGCGCGCTGCGAGACGTTCGCGACGTTCGACGTGAGGTGGCTCTGGAAGTTCGTCGCCGCCTTGATCACGTCGGACGGGCCGATCATCCAGCCCACGCGCCAGCCGGTCATCGCGTACGTCTTGGCGACGCCGTTGAGCACGATGCAGGTGTCGGCGAGCTCGGGCACGACACGCTGGATGGGCGTGAACACCGCGTGGTCGTACGTGAGGTGCTCGTAGATCTCGTCGGTGATCACCCAGATCCCGTGCTCGAGCGCCCAGCGGCCGATCTCGGCGGTCTGCTCGGGCGAGTACACCGCGCCCGTCGGGTTGGACGGCGAGCAGAACAGCAGCACCTTGGTGCGCTCGGTCCGCGCGGCCTCCAGCTGCTCGACCGTCACGAGGTAGCCCTGGTCGGCGCCGGCGAACACCTCGACGGGCACGCCGCCCGCGAGCCGGATCGCCTCGGGGTACGTCGTCCAGTACGGGGCGGGCAGCAGCACCTCGTCGCCCGGGTCGACGACCGACGCGAACGCCTGGAACACGGCCTGCTTGCCGCCGTTGGTCACCAGCACGGCGGCCGGGTCCACGTCGTACCCGGAGTCGCGCAGGGTCTTCGCGGCGATCGCCTCGCGCAGCGCGGGCAGTCCGGCGGCGGGCGTGTACCGGTGGTTCGCGGGGTCGCGCACCGCGGCCACCGCGGCGTCGACGATCGCGCTCGGCGTCGGGAAGTCCGGCTCGCCCGCACCGAACCCGATGACGGGCCGGCCGGCGGCCTTGAGGGCCTTCGCCTTGGCGTCGACCGCGAGCGTCGCCGACGGCGCGATCGCGGCGAGGCGCTTCGAGACACGGGAACGGGGCTGCGACGTCTGCTGGCTCACCGGGTCATAGTGGCAGAGGTCACGTGCCCGGCGCGTGGGTGTCCCGGTGCGCGGATCGGTCCCGCGGGCGTCGGTGGAGAGGGCGGTTCGACCCGGGGCGCTCCGTCCCGTATGGTTGTCCACCGGCGGTTGACGTTCGCCAAGATGACCTGTGCCCGCACGGCACCCGGGAGCTCGCTCCCGAGCCCGTGAGGCCCTCGTCGTCCTGGACCGAGGCCGTCGTAGGGCAGTGGCGCAATTGGTAGCGCAGCGGTCTCCAAAACCGCAGGTTGCAGGTTCGAGTCCTGTCTGCCCTGCGCAATCTCCTGTCTGCACCCTCGTGCAGCGGGACAGTCCGAGCATCGACGAGACAGCAGAGGCCGACACGTGAGCGAAACCGCAGCCTCCGCGGCGTCCGGCGCCGAGGGCTCGGCGCGCAAGTCCGCGCCGCAGGCCCCGTCCGGCGAGCGCCGCGGCTTGTTCGCGCGCATCGCGCTTTTCGTGCGCCAGGTCGTCGCCGAGCTCAAGAAGGTGGTCCGCCCCACGCGGCAGGACCTCATCACCTACACGTCGGTCGTGCTGGTGTTCGTCGCCGTCGTCATGGCGTTCGTCACCGTGGTCGACCTGGGCATCGGCAAGGTCACGTTCTGGGTCTTCGGGGGCTGACCCCCGCGGCCCACGTGGCCCGCCAGGCTCGGTCGAGCCGCACCTCCGCACTGGAAGAAAGCAGGTTCGTACGTGTCCCACGAGTCGTCTGAGCCCACCCCGGCCGACGTCGAGCTCTCGGACGCCGTGGAGTCGGTCGAGGCCGTCGAGGCGTCGGCCGCGGACGAGGTCCCGAGCGACGAGGCCGTCTCGGACGAGGTCACGTCCGACGAGGTCGCGTCCGACGAGGCTGCGTCCGACGAGGCTGAGTCCGACGAGTCCGACGAGGCTGCGTCCGACGAGGTCGACCCCGACGAGGACCCGGTCGCCGCGTTCAAGGCGCGCCTGCGCAGCCTGCCCGGTGACTGGTTCGTCATCCACTCCTACGCGGGTTACGAGAACCGCGTGAAGGCGAACCTCGAGAACCGCACGCAGAGCCTCAACATGGAGGACTTCATCTACCAGGTGGAGGTCCCCATGGAGGAGGTCGTGGAGATCAAGAACGCGCAGCGCAAGGTCGTGCGCCGCGTCCGGATCCCCGGCTACGTCCTCGTCCGCATGGACCTGACCGACGAGTCGTGGGGCGCCGTGCGTCACACGCCGGGCGTCACGGGCTTCGTCGGCCACACGCACCAGCCCGTCCCGCTCACGCTGGACGAGGTGTTCTCGATGCTCGCACCGACGCTCGAGACGAAGGCCCCGACGGCTCCGGCCGCCGCTGCCAAGGCCGCCGCGGCGATCCAGGTCGACTTCACGGTCGGCGAGTCCGTCACGGTCACCGACGGCCCCTTCGACACGCTGCCCGCCACGATCTCCGAGATCAACGCCGAGGCGCAGAAGCTCAAGGTGCTCGTCTCCATCTTCGGCCGGGAGACCCCGGTCGAGCTGTCGTTCAGCCAGGTCGCCAAGATCTGACCGGACCGCCCCTCGGGGCGTCGCGTGCCCGCGCCGCGGGTACGCCCTGCAACCGGGTCATCGCCCACGGCGTCGGCCCACAAGCACGAAAGAGGTGGCGTCATGCCCCCCAAGAAGAAGGTCACCGGCCTCATCAAGCTCCAGATCAACGCCGGTGCGGCCACGCCCGCCCCGCCGATCGGCCCCGCGCTCGGTCAGCACGGCGTGAACATCATGGAGTTCTGCAAGGCGTACAACGCGGCGACCGAGTCGCAGCGCGGCAACGTCATCCCCGTGGAGATCACGGTGTACGAGGACCGCTCGTTCACCTTCATCACGAAGACGCCGCCGGCCGCCGAGCTCATCAAGAAGGCCGCGGGTGTCGCGAAGGGCTCGCCCACGCCGCACACCGTCAAGGTCGCCACGCTGACCCGCGAGCAGGTGCGCGAGATCGCGTCCACCAAGCTCGAGGACCTCAACGCGAACGACATCGACGCGGCCGAGAAGATCATCGCCGGCACCGCCCGGTCGATGGGTATCAAGGTCGAGGGCTGACCCCTCGTCCCCACCCCAGTGGCAGGGCCCTGTGCGGCCCGTGCGACCACGACTGCTCACCAAGGAGAAGCAGATGCCCAAGCACAGCAAGGCGTACCGCGCCGCCGTCGAGAAGATCGAGGCAGGCAAGGTCTACAGCCCCCTCGCCGCCGTCCGTCTGGCGCAGGAGACCTCCGTCTCCAAGTTCGACGCGACCGTCGAGGTCGTCTTCCGTCTCGGTGTCGACCCGCGCAAGGCGGACCAGATGGTCCGCGGCACGGTCAACCTGCCCCACGGCACCGGTAAGACCGCCCGCGTGATCGTGTTCGCGAACGGCGAGCGTGCCGAGCAGGCCCGCGCCGCCGGTGCGGACGAGGTCGGCGGCGACGAGCTCATCGAGAAGGTCGCCGGCGGTTGGACCGACTTCGACGCCGCGGTCGCGACCCCGGACCTCATGGGCAAGGTCGGTCGACTCGGCAAGGTCCTGGGCCCGCGTGGTCTCATGCCGAACCCGAAGACCGGCACCGTGACGATGGACGTGGCCAAGGCCGTCGCGGACATCAAGGGCGGCAAGATCGAGTTCCGCGTGGACCGTCACGCCAACCTGCACTTCATCATCGGCAAGACGTCGTTCTCCGACGTCTCGCTGGTCGAGAACTACGCCGCGGCGCTCGACGAGATCCTGCGTCTCAAGCCCGCCGCGTCGAAGGGCCGCTACATCACCAAGGCGACCATCTCGACCACGAACGGCCCCGGGATCCTGCTCGACCAGAACAAGACCCGGAACCTGACCGCCGAGGACGAGGACTGAGTCCGCGGTAAGACTCCTGGACCGAGACGGTCCACCAGCACGAAGGGTCCGGCCCCCGCGGGGGCCGGACCCTTCGTCGTCGCGGCGGGTGTCGCGTCCCGTCAGCCCCGCGACCCGCGCCCCGGCCCCTCCGCCGCGCGGGCACCGGCGCGGAAGCCCGCCACGTACGCGGACCGGGCCACGCTGCGCCGTGCTGCGGCGTACGCCTTGCGGGCCAGCGCCGCGGCCGCGGCGCGGTACGCCGCTGCGTACCCGGCGCGGTACGCCTGGTGCGCCACGCGCCTCGTCGTCGTCCCGCTCGACGCGGCCGCCGCACGACGGCCGGCCCCGACGCCCGCCGCGTAGGCCGCGCGCGCCTGTGCCGCCCCGAGCCGGCGCCCTGCCGCGTAGGCCGCTCGCGACTGCCGCGTGCCCGCGGAGCCCTCGGTGAACGGCTCCGTGAACGGTTCGGTGAAGGGTTCGGTGAACGGGTTGGTGCCGAGTGCTTCGGTGAACGGCTCGGTGAACGGCTCGGTGAACGGCTCGGTGAAGGGTTCGGTGAACGGCTCGGTGAAGGGTTCGGTGAACGGGTTGGTGCCGAGTGCCTCGGTGAACGGTTCGGTGAACGGTTCCGTGAAGGGTTCGGTGAACGGCTCGGTGAACGGTTCGGTGAACGGCTCGGTGAAGGGTTCGGTGAACGGATTGGTGCCGAGTGCCTCGGTGAACGGTTCCGTGAACGGTTCCGTGAAGGGCTCCGTGAAGGGCTCGGTGAAGGGTTCGGTGAACGGGTTGGTGCCGAGTGCCTCGGTGAACGGTTCCGTGAAGGGCTCCGTGAAGGGCTCCGTGAACGGCTCGGTGAACGGCTGCGTCGATGACCCGGCGAGCCGGGACGCCCCCTGCGCGTCCCGGTCGTCGGAGTCGTCGGCGGTGGAGCCGCCGGCACCCGGGGTGGTCCGGGCAGCCGCACGCCCGTCGCCCCCGGACCGCAGCCGGTCGCGCCACGTGGGGGCCGCCGCGGCCACGGACACCCCGAGCGTGTCGAGCACGACGTCGATCGGGCTGGCCACGGAGAAGCTCCCGTCGTCCTCGCCGGCCCACAGGAGCCCGACGACGGCTCCGTCCTCGTCGACGAGCACGGACCCGGAGTCGCCCCCGGCGGAGAACCGCTCGGTGCCCTCGGCGGGCTCGACGCGGATCTGGTCGCGCAGCGTGCGCAGCCCGACGCCGGGGCCGAAGTCGACGGCGGTGGTGTAGTCGGTGGACACCACGGTGCCGAGGGTCAGGCCCGTGGTGCGTCCGGACTTGCGCACGGTGGAGCCGACGTCGGCGGTGCCGGCCCCCGTGACGGCGCCGATCCCGACGACGCCCGGGACCCACGGTGCGCCGGGTGCGAGCGCGACGATGGCGGCGTCCATGCGGTCGGTGACGGCGCCCCGCACGAGCGCGCCGAACCGGTCCGCGCCGTCGCGTCCGCCGTCGGCGACTGCGGGCTGCAGCCACGCGGAGCCGACGTCCTCGCGCCCGTCGCCCGCGGCGACGTGCCAGTTGGTGAGGGCGAACGCGCGGCCCGTGTGGCGCTCGCGCACGACGACCCCGAGCGTGCCGTTGACGCTGCGCAGCTGCGCGCGACCGTCGACGGGGATGGTCACGGCGTCGGCGGGGCCGATGCTCAGTCCGCCGGCGAGGGGTCGCACGCGCCGGGTGTGGGCGGCGGCGCCGCTGCTCGCGCTGCCCGTGCCGACCGTGCCGGTCGTGGCGGACAGCGGCGAGACCCGCCCGGAGACGACGTCGGTCGGGACGCCGTCGACGTCCGCGGGGATGCGCTCGTCGTCGGAGAGCTCGTCGAGCGGCCGCTTGCGCTCGACGTGCACGACGATCGCCTGCTGCCCGGTGGGGCGGCCCTGGGACCACTTCTCGGCGATGTCGACGCCGACCACGCCGGCGCGGGCGAGCAGGACGTCCTCGACGCCGCGCTTCGTGGGGCGGATCCGGGCGCGCTCGTCGAGCGGTCTCGCCGGCGGGGCCGCGGTGGTGCCGGGCTCGGGCGTCGAGTCGGTGCGGGGGTCCTGCTCGGTCATCGGGGCGACACTCCTCATGACGGGTGACGGTGGCCACGGCTGCGAGGGCCGCCGGTCAGGAGCGCGCGGGCGCGGGCCAGATACGTCCCGCGCGTGCCCGATCGCGTGCTGATCTGCACGGACCTCGTCGTCGCGTGCGCCGGCACTCGCCGGCGCGGGCGCCCCCCGGGAGGAACGCTAGTCCGCTCGTCACCCGGGCGGGTGAACTTCACCCGCTCCCGGACCGCGCGTATCAGGCGCGGCGCGGGGGGCTCCTCGAGGACGACCCGGCTTTCCCGCGTGCGCACGTGCTTGTCGGGTTTGTCCAGGCCGTCCTAGTGTCGTGGGACGGCCGCCCGACGGGACCGGTCGAGTGAGGGGCCAATGATGAGTGACGACCTGGTGGAGCCGGTGGACACCGCGCTCCGCGGCCAGGGGGAGGGGCTCGCCGACCAGGCGGCCCGGGCTGTGCTGGCGTACCGCGACGGAGACCCTGCGCCGCTCGCGGCGCTCGTGCAGGTGATGACGCCGCTGCTCTGGCACACGGTGCGGGCGCAGGGCGCCGGCACCGAGCAGGCCCAGGACATCGTGCAGAACGTGTGGCTCGCGCTGGTGCGCGAGATCGAGACGATCCGCGACCCCCGGGCGACGTTGCAGTGGACGCTCGTGACCGCGAAGCGCGCGGCGTGGCGGGCCGTGCGCCGGTCCCGTGAGGAGGCGGCGCGCACGGACTCCGACGAGGCCGCGACCGAGTGGCTCACGGCGCCTGCGGACGAGCTGCCGGACGCCCGCGCGGTGCGCGACGAGCGGGACCGTGTCCTGTGGGACAACGTCCGGTCCCTGCCCGAGCGGTGCCGCCGACTCCTCGGCCTGGTCGCGATGGTCGACCGACCCGACTACGCCGTCGTCTCCCAGGCGCTGGGGATGCCGGTGGGGAGCATCGGACCCACGCGGGGACGCTGCCTCGCCAAGCTGCGCGCCGCCCTCGCCGCCGACCCTTCCTGGAGCGTGTCATGACGCCCGACGACGTCACCGTCGCCCTGCTCGCCGGGGGCGCCGTCGACGACCTCGACACCGAGATCCTCGGCCGCCTGGCCGCGCTCGTGGAGGCTGCCGACCCGGTCCCCGAGGGTCTGGTCGACAGCATCGGCCTCGCCCTCACGATGGAGGCGCTGCACGCGGAGCTCGCGGAGCTGCACCTCGTGGGTGAGCCGGCGCTCGCGGTGCGGACCGACGAGACGAGCATCGAGGCCGGCACGATCACGTTCACGACGGACGTGCTGACCGTGATGATCTCGGTGCACCACGAGAACGACCTGGTCCGCGTGGACGGGTGGGCCGCTCCCGCGGGGGTGCTCGCCGTCGAGCTGCACCAGTCGGGCCGGTTCACGACGACGACCTCGGACGAGGACGGCCGGTTCGCGTTCGTCGACCTGCACCGCGGCGCGGCGCGGCTCGTGCTGCGGCGGCCGTCGGACCCGACGATGCCGGTCGTGACCCCGCAGATCGAGCTCTAGCGGGAACCATGACCGAACGCTCCGGTCCGGCTGCCGCCGGGCCGCTGCCGGACGGCGACACCCGCCGCGCCGCGCTCGAGCGGGTGGCGGTGGACGTCGCCCTGGCCGAGGCGGACAACGCCGAGGGCCACCCGAACCAGGCGCGGCGCCGGCTGGTCGCGGCGCTCGGGCGCCTCGACCGGCTCGCGGGCGACGACGAGCTGACCGACCCGGTGCGCGTGCGGGTGCGGGCGCGCGCGCTGATGGAGCTCGCGAAGTGCGAGTTCGAGACGCGCGGCGGGCCGCAGGCCGCGCTCGCGCAGCTCGACGGGCTGGTCGCGGCGGGGGCTGCGGACGCGTGGCCGGGGATCGTCCCGGCGGCGGCCGGGGTGCGCGGTCTGCTCGCGCTGCGCGGGGGGCGGCAGGACGAGGCGCTCGTCGCGCTGGACGCGGCGATCGAGCAGCTCGACGTCGCGGACCCGGTCGACGGCTGCCGCGCGCTGCTCAACCGGGGCACGTTGCACAGCGAGCGCCGGGACACCGCGGCCGCGCGCGCGGACTACTCGCAGTGCGCGGTGCGTGCCCGCGCGGCGGGGTTCGACCTGCTCGTGTTCAAGGCCGAGCACAACCTCGGGTACGTGCACTTCCGTGAGGGGCGCCTGCCGGAGGCGCTCGCGACGATGGAGGCGGCGGCGCGCAGCCTGCCGGGTCCGGTCCGGCCCACGGCGCTGCGGGACCGCAGCGAGGTGCTGCTGGAGGCCGGCCTGGTCGGGGTCGCGGACGCGACGCTCGCGCAGGCCGCGCAGATGTTCGCGGACGAGCGGCTGCCGCGCGAGGTCGCGGAGTGCGAGCTGGGCCGCGCGGAGTGCGCGCTGCTGCGTGGCGACCCGGTCGCGGCGCGGCGGTGGGCGTCGAGCGCGCGGCGGCGGTTCGCGCGGCGGGGCGACGAGGCGTGGGTGGTGCGCTCGTCGCTGCTCGAGCTGCAGGCGGACGCGGGCGTGCTTGCGCGTCGGCCGGACGGTCGCGCGTCCCGCGGCGGCTGGGCGGGGGTGGCGCGCCGTGCCGCCGAGGTCGAGGAGCTGTGCCGGACGACGGGCCGACCCGCGTGGCAGCGCGCCGCGTCCTACCTGCGCATCGAGGCGGACCTGGCCCGCGGCGTGGGGCCCGACCCGGAGCGCGTGCTCGACGGTCTGGGGACGGTGCGCGCCGACGAGCCGCTCACGCTGCGTCTGCACGGCCGGCGGATCCGGGCGCTGCTCGCGGCGGCGGCGGGCCGCCCGGACCGGGCCACGCACCACGTGCGCGCGGGGCAGCGGGACCTCGCGATGCACCGCAGCAGGTTCGGCTCGCTGGACCTGCGCACGGCCGGCGCGGTGCACGGCACGGCGCTCGCGGAGCTGGACATGCGGCTCGCGCTCGCGACCGGGCACCCCGAGCGGGTGCTCGAGTCCGCGGAGCGGGTCCGGGCGGTCATGGGCGGTGCGCCGCGGGTCAACCCGCCGAGCGACCCGCGCACGGCCGAGCTGCTGGCGCAGCTGCGCCGGCTCGTGGAGGGCAGCCGCCCGGTCACGGGTCGGCCCGCCGCGGACCCGGAGCGCCGCAAGCTGATCGCCGACGCGCAGCGGCTCAAGCTCGAGATCCTCGCGCGGTCGTGGCACGAGCCGGGCCGCAGCGCCCGCGACGAGCGGGAGGGCCGCGCGCACGAGGTGCGTGCGGTGCTGGCGCGGCGCCCGCAGACGCTCCTGCTCGACGTGATCGACCACGAGGGCCGCCTGCTTGCGGTGAGCATGGGCGTCGAGGGTGCCGAGCTGGCGGACCTGGGCGAGGCCGCGCCCGCCGCGGAGCTCGTCCGGCGCGTGCACGCGGACCTGGAGGTCGTCGCGAACCCGCTGGTGCCCGCGGAGCTGCGGGCGGTCGCGGACCGCTCGCTGCGCGGTGCGCTCGAGCGGCTCGACGCGGTCGTGCGGCCCGTGCTCGACCGTGCTGACGAGCTCGTCGTCGTCGCGGGTGGGTGGCTGGGGGTGCTGCCGTGGTCGATGCTGCCGTCGCGGCGCGGCGCCCCGACGGTCGTCGCGCCGTCGGTGCACCACTGGATGCGCTACGCGGGTGCGGGTCTGCCGCAGGCGCCGCTGACCGCGGCGGCGGGGCCGGGCCTGGTGCACGCGGCGGACGAGGCGCGGCACGTCGCGGCGCTCTGGCCGGGGGCGCGCGTCCTGGTCGACGACGACGCGAGCGTCGCGAACGTGGCCGAGGCGCTCGCGTCGCCGGGTGTGGTGCACCTCGCGGCGCACGGGCGTCACGAGCCGGACAACCCGTTGTTCTCGTCGCTGCGTCTCGCCGACGGCCCGCTGTTCGCGCACGAGCTGGACGCGGGTGGCCAGGTGCCGGACCTGGTCCTGCTGTCGTCGTGCGAGGTCGGCCGCGCGACGATCCGCGCGGGGGGAGAGGCGCTGGGGCTCGCGAGCGTGCTGCTGCGCACGGGGGTCCCGTGCGTGGTCGCGGCGATCGCCCCGCTGCCCGACGAGACGGCGATGCACGTGATGTCGGGCGTGCACGAGCGCATGCGCGCGGGGATGCCCGTGGCGGCAGCGGTGGCCCAGGCGTGCGCGGACCACGACCGCGGTGGCGGCGGCCTGGTGCCGCTCGTGTGCCTGGGAGCGCCGGTGTGACGAGGCCCTCGTCGACGTGCCGGGGGGCGAGGGCGGCCGGATTTGGTCGACGGGCGTCGCTGTCGTAGTCTCGTGGGGCCCAAGACCGCCGGTCGTCGTCTCCGTTCGCGGGGCGACCGAAGTCCCGCAGCTCGCGGAGGCCAGCGCAGGTGAGAGTTCCACATGATGGTGCGGTTCGTCCGCCCCGCCCTGTCGAGCCCCGCGCCTGCGCGGGGCTCTTCGTCGTTCTGGGGGACCGACCGGCACCACCATCGGAAGGATTGCCATGGCGAGGCCGGACAAGGCAGCCGCCGTCGCGGAGATCGCGGACAAGTTCCGTGCGTCCAACGCGGCCGTGCTGACCGAGTACCGCGGGCTCACCGTGGCGCAGCTCAAGACGCTGCGTCGCGCGCTCGGCGGCAACGCAACCTACGCCGTGGTGAAGAACACGCTGACCGCGATCGCGGCCAAGGAAGCCGGCCTGACGGGCCTCGACGACGCGCTCGCGGGCCCGTCGGCGATCGCCTTCGTCTCCGGCGACCCGGTCGAGGCCGCCAAGGGTCTGCGTGACTTCGCCAAGGCGAACCCCGCGCTGGTCATCAAGGGTGGTGTCCTCGACGGACGCACCCTGACCGCCGCGGAGGTCACCAAGCTCGCGGACCTCGAGTCCCGTGAGGTCCTGCTGGCCAAGGCGGCCGGCGCGATGAAGGCCAAGCTCTACCAGGCTGCCTACGTCTTCACCGCGAACACCGCCCAGGCCGCTCGTGTCATCGATGCCCTGCGTCAGAAGCAGGAGTCGGAAGGTGCGGCCGCCTGACCCAGGCCCCGGCCTGGTCAGCGCTCCGCGCATCACCCCACATCCCGCTTCCGACGCACGTCGCGTCGCGGAGCACCGAAGAAAGGAACGCCTCTCATGGCGAAGCTCAGCACCGAGGAGCTCATCGAGCAGTTCAAGGGCCTGACCCTGATCGAGCTGTCCGAGTTCGTGAAGGCCTTCGAGGAGGTCTTCGAGGTCACCGCCGCTGCCCCCGTCGCCGTCGCCGCCGCGCCGGCCGCCGGTGGTGCGGGCGCCGACGCCCCGGCCGAGGAGGAGAAGGACTCGTTCGACGTCGTCCTGACCGCCGCCGGTGACAAGAAGATCCAGGTCATCAAGGAGGTGCGTGCGCTCACGTCGCTCGGCCTCAAGGAGGCCAAGGACCTCGTCGACGAGGCGCCGAAGCCGGTTCTCGAGGGCGTCAACAAGGAGACGGCCGAGAAGGCGAAGGCGCAGCTCGAGGGCGCCGGCGCGAGCGTCGAGCTCAAGTGATCTGACTCCGCCCGGGGCGTTCCCCCGGAGCGGAGGCGCTCACGCACGAAGGCCCGTCACCCCCGCGTGGGGCGGCGGGCCTTCGTCGTGCCACGCCGCGGTGCGGACGGGCCGTGCGGGCGCGGTCGGCTTCCCCCCGACGCGGCTGGTGTGCCACCATGGCCGCGGCGACGACGAGGTCGCCCGTCCGGCCGAGGGGCCGGGCGCGGCCGCGGACCGCAGGGTCCGGCTGGAGCCGGTGCGACGAGAGCGCGCCGGGCTCGCCGGAAGCCGGTGGACTTTCGCGCCAGGGCCGAGTATGCTAGCGCTTTGCGCTGGCCTGTGCCCGCGATCTCAGATATCCCGACCCGGAGCTCGACGTACGTGCGCGTCGAACACTGCCGTCGCGGCCGGGGATCGCGCCTTGCCAGGCAGCGCAGCGTGCTCTCGACCGCAGGGAAGGACCCCTCTTGGCTGCCTCGCGCACCCCTTCTGCACCGTCCGCCGACGCCATCGCGAACCGCACCGCCTCTCGCCGCATCTCCTTCGCCAAGATCCACGAGCCCCTCGAGGTCCCCGACCTGCTCGGTCTGCAGACCGAGAGCATGGACTGGCTCCTGGGCAACGAGCGCTGGCAGGCGCGCGTGGCGGCCGCGGTCGAGGCAGGGCGCAACGACGTCCCGCAGACCGCCGGCCTCGAGGAGATCTTCGAGGAGATCTCCCCGATCGAGGACTTCGGCGGAACCATGTCGCTCTCCTTCCGCGAGCACCGTTTCGAGCCGCCGAAGTACACGGCCGAGGAGTGCAAGGAGAAGGACTTCACCTTCGCCGCGCCGCTGTTCGTCACCGCCGAGTTCGTCAACTACACGACCGGTGAGATCAAGTCGCAGACGGTCTTCATGGGTGACTTCCCGCTCATGACCGAGCGCGGCACGTTCATCATCAACGGCACCGAGGGCGTCGTCGTCTCGCAGCTCGTGCGCTCGCCCGGCGTCTACTTCGAGCGCACGGCGGACAAGACGTCCGACAAGGACATCCTCACGGCCAAGGTCATCCCGAGCCGTGGGGCGTGGCTCGAGTTCGAGATCGACAAGCGCGACAACGTCGGCGTGCGCGTCGACCGCAAGCGCAAGCAGAACGCCACGGTGCTGCTCAAGGCGCTCGGCATGACCGAGGGCGAGATCCGCGAGGAGTTCGCGGCGTACCCGGCGGTCATCGACACGCTCGAGAAGGACCACGTCCAGACGCAGGACGAGGCGCTGCTCGACCTCTACCGCAAGATCCGCCCGGGCGAGCCGCCGACGGTCGAGGCCGGCCGCGCCCTGCTGGAGAACTTCTACTTCAACCCGAAGCGCTACGACCTCGCGAAGGTCGGCCGCTACAAGGTCAACAAGAAGCTCGGCCGCGACGCCGCGCTCACGGACTCTGTGCTCACGCTCGAGGACGTCGTCGCGACGATCAAGTACCTCGCGGCGCTCCACATCGACGCCACCACGCTGCCCGGCACGCGCAACGGTGAGGCGATCGAGGTCCGCGTCGAGACGGACGACATCGACCACTTCGGCAACCGTCGCATCCGCGCGGTCGGCGAGCTCATCCAGAACCAGGTCCGCACGGGCCTGTCCCGGATGGAGCGCGTCGTGCGCGAGCGCATGACGACGCAGGACGTCGAGGCGATCACGCCGCAGACCCTGATCAACATCCGCCCGGTCGTGGCGTCGATCAAGGAGTTCTTCGGCACCTCGCAGCTCTCGCAGTTCATGGACCAGAACAACCCGCTCGCGGGCCTGACGCACAAGCGGCGTCTGTCGGCCCTGGGCCCGGGTGGTCTGTCCCGCGACCGCGCCGGCATGGAGGTCCGTGACGTCCACCCGTCGCACTACGGCCGCATGTGCCCGATCGAGACCCCCGAGGGTCCGAACATCGGTCTGATCGGTTCGCTCGCGTCGTTCGGTCGCATCAACCCGTTCGGCTTCGTCGAGACGCCGTACCGCCGGGTCGTCGCGGGCAAGGTCACGGACGAGGTCCACTACCTCACGGCCGACGACGAGGACCGCCACGTCATCGCGCAGGCGAACGCGCCGCTCAAGGAGAACGGCGAGTTCGAGGAGGACCGTGTCCTCGTCCGCACCAAGGGCGGGGAGATCGACTACATCCCCGGCGAGCTCATCTACTACATGGACGTCTCGCCGCGCCAGATGGTGTCGGTCGCGACGGCCCTGATCCCGTTCCTCGAGCACGACGACGCGAACCGCGCGCTCATGGGCGCCAACATGCAGCGCCAGGCCGTGCCGCTGGTCCGCTCCGAGGCGCCGCTCGTCGGCACCGGCATGGAGCGTCGTGCGGCCGTCGACGCCGGTGACGTGATCGTCGCGACGAAGCCGGGTGTCGTCACGGAGGTCTCCGCGGACCTCATCACGGTGGCGAACGACGACGCGACGACGTCGACGTACCGGGTCGCGAAGTTCCGCCGCTCCAACCAGGGCACGTCGTACAACCAGCGTGTGCTCGTCGACAGCGGCCAGCGCGTCGAGGTCGGCTCGGTCCTGGCGGACGGCCCGGCGACGGACGAGGGCGAGCTCGCGCTCGGCCGCAACCTGCTGGTGGCGTTCATGTCGTGGGAGGGCCACAACTACGAGGACGCGATCATCCTGTCGCAGCGCCTCGTGCAGGACGACGTGCTGTCCTCGATCCACATCGAGGAGCACGAGGTCGACGCGCGCGACACCAAGCTCGGCCCCGAGGAGATCACGCGGGACATCCCGAACGTCTCCGAGGAGGTCCTCGCGGACCTGGACGAGCGCGGCATCATCCGCATCGGTGCCGAGGTCGGCGCCGGCGACATCCTCGTCGGCAAGGTGACCCCCAAGGGTGAGACCGAGCTGACCCCGGAGGAGCGCCTGCTGCGTGCGATCTTCGGCGAGAAGGCGCGCGAGGTGCGTGACACGTCGCTCAAGGTCCCGCACGGTGAGTCCGGCACGGTCATCGAGGTGCGCACGTTCTCGCGCGAGGACGGCGACGAGCTGCCCGCGGGCGTCAACGAGCTGGTGCGCGTCTACATCGCCCAGCGCCGCAAGATCACCGCGGGTGACAAGCTCGCCGGCCGCCACGGGAACAAGGGCGTCATCTCGACGATCCTGCCCGAGGAGGACATGCCGTTCCTCGAGGACGGCACGCCGGTCGACATCATCCTCAACCCGATGGGTGTCCCGGGTCGTATGAACGTCGGCCAGGTGCTCGAGGTCCACCTCGGGTGGATCGCCGCGCAGGGGTGGGACATCTCGCTGGCAGCCGAGGGTGACGTGTCCTGGAAGGACAACGTCCCCGCGAACGCCGCGAGCAGCGACCCCCGCACGCCGGTGGCGACGCCGGTGTTCGACGGTCTGCAGGAGGACGCCCTCACGGGCCTGCTCTCCAGCACGCTGCCGAACCGCGACGGCGAGCGCATGGTCGGCCCCGACGGCAAGGCGCGCCTGTTCGACGGGCGTTCCGGCGAGCCGTTCCCGGAGCCGGTGTCGACCGGTTACATGTACATCCTGAAGCTGCACCACCTCGTCGACGACAAGATCCACGCGCGCTCGACGGGTCCGTACTCGATGATCACGCAGCAGCCGCTGGGTGGTAAGGCGCAGTTCGGTGGGCAGCGGTTCGGCGAGATGGAGGTGTGGGCCCTCGAGGCGTACGGCGCCGCCTACACGCTGCAGGAGCTCCTGACCATCAAGTCCGACGACGTGCCCGGCCGCGTCAAGGTGTACGAGGCGATCGTCAAGGGCGAGAACATCCCCGACTCGGGCATCCCGGAGTCGTTCAAGGTTCTGCTCAAGGAGATGCAGTCGCTCTGCCTGAACGTCGAGGTGCTGTCGTCCGACGGCGTGTCGATCGACATGAAGGAGAACGACGACGAGGTCTACCGCGCTGCGGAGGAGCTCGGCATCGACCTGTCGCGTCGCCCCAACGCGAGCAGCGTCGAGGAGATCTGACGTCGAGCGGCTCGTCGTGCCGCCCACCCTCGGGTGAGAGCGCACGACGAG
>NZ_BJLP01000043.1 GCF_006538705.1 Cellulomonas uda | reverse complement strand
GCGGCTCGAACGTCGGCAGACCCGCGAGCGCGGGCCGGCCCGCGCGGTCGGCGAACATGATCGCGAACAGCTCCGGGTGGTCCCGGGCGAACCCCAGGTACGCCACCCCGAGCGCGTGCAGCCGCGCACGGGGTTCCTCGAGATCATCGATCGCCGCGAGCAGGCGGGCACCGAAGATCCCGTAGCCCTCGTCCGCGATCGCGTCGAGCAGGGCGTCGCGGTCCGCGAAGTGCCGGTAGGGCGCCGCGGTGCTGACGCCCACCCGGCGCGCGACCTCGTTCAGGGAGAAACCCGCGGCACCTCGTTCGACCAGCACCCCGCGCCCGGCGCTCAGCAGAGCGGCTCGCAGGTCGCCGTGGTGGTACCGGTCTCGCGCGCTGGCCGACATGTTGACGACACTAACATCGTGCCCTATGTTGCCGACGTTCACATTGTGAGGATCATTCACATTCGCTCCGAGCAGCCTGGGGAAACCATGAGCGCGCCCCACCCCGCCACGCCCGCCGCCCTGCCGACGTCCCAGCCCGCACCCACGTCCCCGGCCATCTCCCCGCCTGCGTCCCGACGCCCGCCCGGTCGCGGGCGTGAGCGGCCCCACGCACGGGCGGGGTTCGCGGTCGTCGCGCTGGCGGCGCTCGCGATCGCCGTGATCTCGGTCGCCACGTACGGGCAGGCCTCGCTGCGCGAGCTCGCCGCCGACGACGCCGGGCTCGCGTCCGCGTACGCCGACGAGCCCGTGCTCGTCCAGGGCGCGTTGTACGTGCACATCACGACCTCGGCGTTCGCGCTCGTCGCGGGGGTCCTCCAGCTCTCGGCACGGCTGCGCCGCCGCGCACCGCGCGGGCACCGCGTGCTCGGGCGCGCCTACCTCGTCGCGGTGGGCGTGGGCGCCGTCTCCTCGCTCGTCATCCTGCCCGCCAACAGCGCCGGCCTCACGGGCGTGTTCGGCTTCGGCACGCTCGCGGTCCTGTGGGCCGGGTCCGGGGCCCGCGCGCTCGTCGCGATCCGCCGCGGCGACGTCGCGGGACACGAGGCGTGGATGCTGCGCACCTATGCGCTGACGTTCGCGGCCGTCACGCTGCGCACGTGGACCGGCGTCCTGCTCGCGGTCCTGGCGCCCGGCTCGGGGCCCGACGCGGACGCGGACGCGCTGTTCGCTCAGGCGTACGCGCCCGTCCCTTTCCTGGCGTGGCTACCCAACCTCGTCGTCGCCGAGTGGCTCATCCGCCGGCGCGGACTGCCCGCCTACCGGCTCACGAGCGTCCCGGCACCCGCGCAGGGGCGAGCCGTCACGGCTCCTGCGCTCACCGCGCCCGGACCCTGAGCACTCGCCGCGCGGCGAGCAGGGTCAGGAGACGATTCCCGCCGCGCGCAGCTCGACCGTGAGGTCGTGCGGGCTCGTGGACGCCCCGATGGCCTCCTCGTACGTGATCTCGCCGTCCCGCACCATGCGGAACAGGTGCTGGTCGAACGTCTGCATCTTGTAGTAGTCGCCCTCGCGGATGAGGTCCACCAGCGGCGCGCTGTTCTGCGGGTCGAGGATCGCCTCGGCCGTGCGGCCCGTGTTGACCATGACCTCCACAGCGGCACGCCGGCCCGAGCCGTCCGCCTTGCGCACCAGGCGCTGGGACACGACACCGCGCAGCGCCTGCGAGAGCGCGACGCGCACCTGCTTCTGCTCGTGCAGCGGGAAGAAGTCGACGATGCGGTTGATCGTCTCGGGGGCGTCGATCGTGTGCAGCGTGGACAGCACGAGGTGGCCGGTCTCGGCCGCGGACAGCGCCGCTCGCACCGTCTCGATGTCACGCATCTCGCCGACGAGGATCACGTCCGGGTCCTGACGCATCGCGGCGCGCAGCGCGACCGTGAAGTCCGCGGTGTCCTGGCGCACCTCGCGCTGCGAGACGATCGCCTTCTTGTCGTGGTGCAGGATCTCGATCGGGTCCTCGATCGTGACGATGTTGACCTCGCGGTAGCTGTTGATGAGGTCGACCATCGACGCGAGCGTCGTCGTCTTGCCGGACCCGGTCGGGCCCGTCACCAGCACCAGCCCGCGCGGCTCGAGCGCGAGCTCGCCCACGACCTCGGGGATCCCGAGCTCACCCAGCGGCTGGGCACCCACCGCGACGCGCCGGAACACCAGGCCGTACGTGCCGCGCGCCTGGTACGCGTTGACGCGGAACCGGCCCACACCCGACAGCGAGTACGCGAAGTCCGCCTCGTGCGACTCGCGGAACGTCTGCACCAGGTCGTCGGGCAGGACCTCCTCGAGCATCGCCTCGGTGTCGCGCGGCGTGAGGTCGGGCACCTGCAGCTTGCGCAGCCGGCCGTCGACCCGCACGCGGGGGGCGGAGCCCACCTTGCAGTGCAGGTCGGAGCCGCCCGTGCTGGCCAGGGCGTGCAGGAACGGGATGACGGACTGCGTGGGCGCGCTCACGAGGGATGTCATCGGTCCGCCGCCCGAGCGACTTGAGAGGTACGTACCGTCCCGCGCGCCGCGGACCGGCGCCCGTCCGAGGCGTGCGCACGCGTCCGGGAGCACCCCGGGGATGTGGGACGATGGCATGCAACTCCGCGACCGAGGCCGACGAAGGGAAGCCCCATGAGCAAGCGTGGCCGCAAGCGCCGCTCCCGCGCCGGGAGCGCGGCGAACCACGGCAAGCGCCCCAACGCCTGAGCGCACGCTCAGCAGGGTCGCCGCCGACGCACCCGTACGAAGGCCCCGCACACCGACAGGTGGCGGGGCCTTCGTCGTGCGTGCCGTGCGGCTGCGGATGCCCGACGGCCGCGGATGTCCTAGGCCTGCGTGATCCGGATGGTCGTGAGCGTCGCGCGGATGCGCGCGTGCAGCTCGGCGGGCGCCACGTCCTCGTCCTGCCAGCAGCGGCGCACGAGCTTCTTCACGACGAGCTCGACGTCGTGCTCGCTGAGGCAGCCCGAGCAGCCCTCGAGGTGCGCCTTGACGCGCTGCGCCTCGACGGGCTCCAGCTCGGAGTCCAGGTACGCCCACAGCTCCGAGACCGCCTCGTCGCAGTCGCAGCCCGTGGACGACACCCGCGGCTCGGTCCAGTCGCTCCCGGTCATCACTCGCCCTCCTTCGACGAGCCGTGCACCGCGGGCACCAGCCCGCGCTCCCGCGCGTAGTCCGCGAGCAGCTCACGCAGCTGACCGCGGCCACGGTGCAGGCGGGACATCACGGTCCCGATCGGCGTCCCCATGATCTCGGCGATCTCCTTGTACGCGAAGCCCTCGACGTCCGCGAGGTAGACCGCGATCCGGAACTCCTCCGGGATGCGCTGCAGCGCATCCTTCACGTCCGAGTCCGGCAGGTGGTCCAGCGCCTCGGCCTCCGCCGAGCGCAGACCGCTCGACGTGTGCGACGCCGCCCGCGCGAGCTGCCAGTCCTCGATCTCCTCGGCGTGCGACTGCTGCGGCTCGCGCTGCTTCTTGCGGTAGGTGTTGATGTAGGTGTTCGTCAGGATCCGGTACAGCCACGCCTTGAGGTTCGTCCCCGGCTTGTACTGGTGGAACGCGGCGAACGCCTTCGTGAACGTCTCCTGGACCAGGTCCTCGGCGTCGGCCGGGTTGCGCGTCATACGCAGCGCGGCGCCGTACAGCTGGTCGAGGTACACGAGCGCGTCCTGCTCGAACCGTGCGGCGCGTGCGGTCTCGTCCTCGGCGTCGGGCGCGCGCGAGCCGCCCTCGGGCATCGGCTCGATGTCCGGGATCGCCGTGTCGGCCGGCTGGGGGTCGGGCGTCTCGTCGCTCATCGGGGCCGAGCCTATGCCCGCCACCCGTGCGTCACCGGCCGACGGTCGCGGTACGGACAGCGCGGCGACGAGGGTCACGAGCGCACCCAGTGCGCCGCGGCCCGGCGCGGGCGCACCGGCGGGGTGGCCGGCGACCGCTGCGGCTGGCTCGGGGGCTCGCCCCGTGGCGGGCTCGGCGACACAGGTCATGGTGGGCGCAACACGCGCGGGCGGCGCGCGATTCCCGCGCGCAGTAGCGTGGGGACGACCGCTGACCGACGAGAAGGGGTCACCGTGCTGCTCCGCCGGATCGCCCGCCCGCTGTTCGCCTCGTGGTTCCTGACCGAGGGGGTCGACGCGCTGCGCTCCCCCGCGCCGCACGTCGCCGCGGCCCGGGCGGCGGTCGACCGGGTCGGGAAGGCCGCGCCGGGCGCGCGCGTGGACGTGACCGACGAGCAGCTCACCGCGCTGGTCCGGGCGCACGGCGCGGCGGTCACGCTGGCCGCGGTCGCGCTCGCGGCCGGCAAGGCGCCCCGCACCGCCGCGCTCGCGCTCGCCGGGCTGACCGCGCCGCTCGTCCTGGTGAACCTGCCGGACCGCGCCGAGCGCACGCCGCACCAGAAGCGGGCGCGCCGGGACCGTCTGGTCCGCTCGCTCGCGTTCGCCGCGGGGGCGGTGCTCGTCGCCGCCGACCGCGAGGGACGGCCCGGTCTGCGGTGGCGACTCGAGGACGCGCACGAGCGCCGGGTCGCGGCGAGGGCCGACGAGGCCTGACCCGCCGAGCTCCTGGCACGCCGCGACACCCGGACCGTCCCGACCGGTCGGACGGGACGGTCCGGCGTCAGTGCGTCAGTGCGTCACTGCGTCACTGCGTCACTGCGCGCGAGCCGTCAGCACGACCTCGTCGCCCACCGTGACGCGCACGTCCGCGAGGCGGATGCCCGCGGGCAGCTCGGACACGAGGTCGAACCGGCGCCCGTCGTAGCGCTCGACGCGGCTGCGCGCCGCGACCAGCAGCGCCGCGACCACCGGGTTGCGGCTCGTGACGCGCACGTCACGCAGCGTGACGCCCAGCGCGTCGTCGACGACCGCGGTCATGCCGGCCTCGACCGTGGCGGACAGCAGGGTCTTCTTGACCTGGGCCTCGACGGTGACGGCGACGCCGTTGTCGCCGGCCGGGGCGAGCCGGACGTCGAGCCGCGCGAGCGTGAGGCCGTTGGCGGCGGCGAGCTGCGCCGCGACGCGCTCGGCGGCCGCCTGGATCGCGCGCGCCGGCACCGCGAGGCGGGCGGAGCCGGTCACCGGGCTCGACGCGTCCGGCTCGACCCACGCGAGGCCCACCCCGCCGTCGGCGGTCTCGACCCACTCGAACGGCACCCCGGCGGCCTCGACCACGACGTCGACGGCCGCACCCACGACCGTGACCGGGTGCGCCTCGACGCGCAGCTTGCCCACGGTGCCGCGCTCACGCGCCACGGGGTCCGGCGCACCCGCGGCGGCGCGCGATGCGCGCGCCTCGCGCGGCGAGACCGTGACGCCCGTGAGGTCGACGTCGAGCGTCGGGACGTCCGCGCCGGCGACGCTCGCCGCCACGCGCAGGTGCTCGGCGGACGCGGGCTCGACGCCCGCGGACGTGGTGAGCGCGGTGCGCAGGCGGGCGGTCAGGTCGTCGTCCGTGGCGGGGCGCGGAGCGGGACCGAGAGGGAGAATGTCCTGATTCTGCGTGTTCACGGCGTGAGCCTAGACCGTCCGTCCGGCTGCGCGTGACTAGCCTGGGCGCCATGACCGCGACCCTCCCGCCGACGTCCCTGCCGCTGTGGCCGGCGCCGACCGCGACCGCACCGCTCGACGCGCGCGTGGAGGTCCCCGGGTCGAAGTCGCTCACCAACCGCTACCTCGTCCTCGCCGCGCTCGCCGACTCCCCCGGACGCCTGCGCTCGGCGCTCCTGTCGCGTGACACGCGCCTCATGGCCGCGGCGCTCGGTCAGCTCGGCGTGCAGGTCACGCCGGACGACGACGTGCTGGTCACGCCCGGCCCGCTGCGCGGCGGCGTGCGCATCGACTGCGGGCTCGCGGGCACGGTCATGCGGTTCCTGCCGGCGGTCGCCGCGCTCGCCGACGGTCCGGTGCGCTTCACGGGCGACGCCGAGGCGCTGGTGCGCCCGATGGGTCCGGTGATCCGTGCGCTGCAGGCTCTGGGCGTGCGGGTCGACGAGGAGGGCGAGGCCGGGCGGCTGCCCTTCACGGTGCACGGGCACGGGTCGGTGCGCGGCGGCAGCGTCGACGTCGACGCGTCCGGGTCGAGCCAGTTCGTGTCCGGCCTGCTGCTCGCCGCCGCACGGTTCGACCAGGGCCTCGTCGTGCGGCACACCGGCCCGACGCTGCCGAGCCTGCCGCACATCGAGATGACCGTCGCGGCGATGCGCGCCGCGGGCATCCAGGTCGACGACTCGCGCCCGGCGATCTGGGAGGTGGCCCCCGGCCCGGTCGCGGGCCGGGACGTGCGCGTCGAGCCGGACCTGTCCAACGCCGCGCCCTTCCTGTGCGCGGCGCTCGTCGCGGGCGGCACCGTCCGCGTCCCGGGGTGGCCCGCGCGGACCACGCAGCCGGGCGCGCTGCTGCCGGGGATCCTCGAGCGCATGGGTGGACGCACCGCGCTCGTCGGCGACGAGCTCGCGGTGACCGGCACCGGAGTCGTCCGGGGCGTGGACCTCGACCTGCACGCGGCGGGTGAGATCGCGCCGACCATCGCCGCGCTCGCGGTGCTGGCCGACTCCCCCACGCGCCTGCGCGGCATCGCGCACCTGCGCGGCCACGAGACGGACCGCCTGGCGGCGCTCGCGAGCGAGATCACGCGCCTCGGCGGGCAGGCGGAGCAGACCGCCGACGGTCTCGTCATCACGCCGCGCCCGCTCGTCGCCGGGACGTGGCGCTCGTACGCGGACCACCGCATGGCGACCGCGGGCGCGCTCGTCGGGCTGCGTGTGCCGGGGGTCCAGGTCGAGGACGTCGCGACGACCGCGAAGACCATCCCGGACTTCGTCGGGCTGTGGGACCGGATGCTGGCGGGTGACGCCCCCTCGTGACGAGGCGGAGGCAGTACGACGAGTCCGACGTGCGGATCCGGCCCGGCAAGGGGTCACGGCCCCGGACCAAGCAGCGCCCGGAGCACGCGGACGCGCAGCGCGCGATGGTCACGGGCGTCGACCGCGGCCGGTACGCGGTGCTGGTCGACGCGGACGGCCCGGACGAGCGGCCCGCGACCGCGATGAAGGCCCGCGAGCTGGGCCGCGAGCGCGTGGTGCCCGGCGACGTCGTCGACCTGGTGGGCGACACCACGGGCGCGCAGGGCACGCTCGCACGCATCGTGCGCATCACGGACCGCCGCACGGTGCTGCGCCGCACGGCCGACGACACCGACCCGGTCGAGCGCGTCATCGTCGCGAACGCCGACCAGCTCGTCGTGGTGACGGCGCTCGCCGACCCCGAGCCGCGCACGCGCATGATCGACCGGTGCGTCGCCGCCGCGTACGACGCGCGCATGGACGTGCTGCTCGCGCTGACGAAGGCGGACCTCGCGGACCCGGCCGCGCTCGTCGGGATGTACTCCCCCGTGGGGGTGCGCACCGTCGTGACGCACGCCGAGGGTCCGCGCGGCGAGCGGGCGATCCACGGCCTCGCGGACCTGCGGGCGGCGCTCGCGGGGCGCACGTCCGTGCTCGTCGGGCACTCCGGCGTCGGCAAGTCGACTCTCGTCAACGCCCTCGTGCCGGACGCGCAGCGCGCCACGGGCGTCGTCAACTCCGTCACCGGGCGCGGACGGCACACGTCGACGTCCGCGGTCGCGCTGCGCGTGCCCGGGCCGGGCGCGCCCACGTGGGTGATCGACACCCCCGGAGTGCGGTCCTTCGGGCTCGCGCACGTCGACCCCGACCACCTGCTGCACGCGTTCGGGGACCTCGGGGAGGCGTCCGACGAGCGCTGCCCGCGCGGCTGCACGCACGCGGCGGACGCGCCCGACTGCGGGCTCGACGAGTGGGTCGCCGCGGCCGACGACGACGTCGAGCGGGCCGCGCGCGCAGCGCGCGTCGACTCGTTCCGGCGCATCCTGGCGAGCCGGCTCGGCACGAGCGAGGCGGACACGCCCGCGGCGTCGTGACCCGCACCGCTACGGTGGCGCCATGAGCCTGCGGACCGGGTACGACGACGACCTGCGCCTCGCCCACGTGATCGCGGACCAGGTCGACTCGCTGACCCTCTCGCGGTTCAAGGCGCTCGACCTGGTCGTGGAGACCAAGCCCGACCTCTCGCCGGTGTCGGACGCCGACCGCGCGGCCGAGGAGCTGGTGCGCTCGCAGCTGTCGCGCACGCGCCCGCGGGACGCGGTGCACGGCGAGGAGCTGCCCGACACGGGGCACGGGCCGCGCCGGTGGGTCGTCGACCCGATCGACGGCACCAAGAACTTCGTGCGCGGCGTGCCCGTGTGGGCGACGCTGATCGCGCTGCTCGACGGCGACGAGGTGGTGGTCGGCCTCGTGAGCGCGCCGGCGCTCGGGCGGCGCTGGTGGGCCGCGAAGGGCTCGGGCGCGTGGAGCGGTCGGTCCCTCTCGCAGGCCACGCAGCTGCACGTCTCGCGCGTGGACCGGCTCGAGGACGCGTCGTTCTCCTACTCCTCGCTCACGGGGTGGGAGGACGTGGACCGGCTGCCGCAGGTGCTCGACCTCATGCGCACGGTCTGGCGCACGCGCGCGTACGGCGACTTCTGGTCGTACGTGCTCGTCGCGGAGGGCGCCGTGGACGTCGCGGCCGAGCCCGAGCTCGCGCTGCACGACATGGCCGCGCTCGTGCCGATCGTCACCGAGGCCGGCGGCCGGTTCACGTCCGTGAGCGGCGTGCCGGGGCCGTTCGGCGGCAACGCGCTGGTGACCAACGGGCTGCTGCACGACGAGGTCGTGGCACGGTTGGACCTGCCGGGCTGAGCCACGACCGACGGGGGGCGGCATGACCGATCCGAGCCAGGACTGGCGCAGCGAGCTGCACCGGGTGCGTTCGTCGTCGTTCGGCCGCGGTGTCGAGGCGTACGCCGCGGCGCGGCCCACGTACCCCGCCGAGGCCGTCGCGTGGCTCGTGCCACCGGACGCGCGCGACGTGGTGGACGTGGGCGCCGGAACGGGCAAGCTCACCGCGGGTCTCGTGGCGCTGGGCGGGCTGCGGGTCACCGCGGTCGAGCCCGACGACGTCATGCGCGCCGCGCTGAGCGCGGCGCTCGCCGGCGTCGACGCACGCCGCGGCACCGCCGAGGACACCGGGTTGCCGGACGCGTGCGCGGACGTCGTGACGGTGGGCCAGGCGTGGCACTGGTTCGACCCCGTCGCCGCGAGCGCCGAAGTGGCGCGCGTGCTGCGACCCGGCGGCTCGCTGTCCCTCGTGTGGAACGTCGTCGCCGAGGGCGTCACCTCCTGGGCGGACGCGTACTTCGAGATCGTGCACCGCGGCGACACGCTCGACTACTCGCGCCGCGAAGCGCCGCTCGCGGGGCCGCAGATCGGCCCGTGGCAGCGCACCGACGTCGTCTGGACGCGGACGATCACGGCGCCCGCGCTGCGGGCGTTGGCGGCGAGCCGCAGCCACCTCATCGCGATGTCCCCGGCGGAGCGCGACGCGCTGCTCGCCGAGGTGGACGCGCTGTGGACGACGCACCCCGACCTGGTGGGCCGCACCGCCGCGGAGCTGCCCTACGTCACGCGGTGCTGGCGCGCGACGACGCTGTCGTAGCGGGCCCGGCGGGCACGCCCAGGGCGTCCGGCAGCTCGGCGAGCGAGCGGATGACCGTCACTCCCGTGACGGACGCCTCGTCGACCGGGTGCCGACGTGCGCCGGGCCGGTCGAGCCACACGCCGACGAGGCCTGCGTCGCGCGCCCCGAGCGCGTCGACGTCCGCCTCGTCACCCACGTACGCGGTGCGCGCCGGGTCCGTGCCGAGCCGGCGGCACGCCTCGAGGAAGACCCGGGGGTCGGGCTTGCCGAAGCCCAGGGTGTCGACGGCCACGAGCAGCGGGACGCGGTCGACGAGGCCCGCGGCCGTGAGCTTGGCGGTCTGCATCGACGTCGCGGCGTTCGACAGCGCGCCGAGCGCCAGCCCCGCGTCCAGCAGCGTGGCGAGCACGGCCTCGGTCTCGGGGTGCGCGACCCACGCGGCGCGGAACGCCGCGTCGAAGACCTCGTCCCACGCGGCGAACGCGGCCTCGTCGAGCTCGGGGCCGCCGTGCGCCGCATGCAGCTCGTTGACGCGCGCCCGCTTCTGCTCGAGGTAGGGCACCTCGCCGCGGGTGTAACGGCGGTAGTGGCCGTTGGTGTCCGCACGCCACATCGCCAGGAGCGCCTCGTCGCGGCGCGCCGCCTCGTCGGGCGGCAGCGGCGGGAGGTACCGGGCGCCGACCGCCGCGAGGGCGGCGACGAACGCGCTGCGCGTGTCGACGATCGTGTCGTCGATGTCGAACAGCACCCCGTCGACCAGAGCGCCCGTCGTCGCGCGGGGTGCCGCGTCCCGCGTCGGGGCCGTCACAGGGACGCGCGCAGCGCCGCGATGCGGGCCAACGTCGAGTCCTTGCCGAGCAGCTCGAGCGACTCGAACAGCGGCGGGGACACGCGTCGGCCGGTCACCGCGACACGCAGCGGCGTGTACGCCAGGCGCGCCTTGATGCCGAGACCGCCCTCGTCGACGAGCGCGGCCTGCAGCGCGGCCTGCGTGGCCTCGGTGGTGAAGCCGTCCGCGGGGAGCGCCTCCAGCGCGGCGACCGCCGCGTCCAGCACCTGCGCCGACTCCGCGCGCAGCGCCTTGCGGCCGTCGTCCTCGACGTGCAGCTCGTCGTCCGCGACGAACAGGAAGCCGAGCATCCCGACGACCTCGCCGAGCAGCGTCATGCGCTCCTGCACGAGGGGCGCCGCCCGCGTCAGGAGGTCCTGGTGCTCGTGCGAGAGGTCGGCGAAGGAGTCCGCGGGCACCAGGCCCGCGTGGTGCAGGTACGGGACCAGACGGTCACGGAAGTCGTCGGGCGCGAGCATGCGCACGTGCGCGGAGTTGATCGCCTCGGCCTTCTTCAGGTCGAAGCGTGCAGGGTTGGGGTTCACGTCGTGCACGTCGAACGCCGCGACGAGCTCGTCGACCGTGAAGATGTCGCGGTCCGCGGACAGGCCCCACCCCAGCAGCGAGAGGTAGTTGAGCAGGCCCTCGGGGGTGAAGCCGTTCTCGCGGTGCAGGAACAGGTTCGACTCGGGGTCGCGCTTCGAGAGCTTCTTGTTGCCCTCGCCCATGACGTACGGCAGGTGGCCGAACTGCGGCATCACCTGCGCGACGCCGAGCTCGAGCAGCGCGCGGTACAGCACGACCTGGCGCGGCGTGGAGGACAGCAGGTCCTCGCCGCGCAGCACGTGCGTGATGCCCATGAGCGCGTCGTCGACCGGGTTGACCAGTGTGTACAGCGGGTGGCCGTTGGCGCGCACGACCACGAAGTCCGGGACCGAGCCGGCCTTGAACGTCACGTCACCGCGCACCAGGTCGGTGAACGTGATGTCCTCGTCGGGCATCCGCACCCGGATGACGGGCTCACGGCCCTGCTCGCGGTACGCGAGCCGCTGCTCGTCGGTGAGGTCGCGGTCGTACCCGTCGTAGCCGAGCTTGGGGTCGCGGCCCGCCGCGCGGTGGCGCGCCTCGATCTCCTCGGGCGTCGACCAGGACTCGTAGGCGTACCCGCCCTCGAGCAGCTTCGCGACGACGTCGCGGTACAGGTCGTAGCGCTGCGACTGCCGGTACGGCTCGTGCGGGCCGCCGACCTCGATGCCCTCGTCCCAGTCGAGCCCCAGCCAGCGCAGCGCGTCGAGGAGCATGCGGTAGCTCTCCTCGGAGTCGCGCGCCGCGTCCGTGTCCTCGATCCGGAAGACGAACGTGCCGCCCGTGTGCCGCGCGTACGCCCAGTTGAACAACGCGGTGCGGACCATGCCGACGTGCGGCAGACCGGTCGGGGACGGGCAGAAGCGGACACGCACGGCGGAGCCGTCGACAGCGGGGGTGGTCACGGGTCCCAGGGTAGTCGGGAGCGTCCGCGCGCCGTGCTCGGGTCCGGCTCAGTGCCGGCGCAGCACCGGGTTGCGCAGCGTGCCGATCCCCTCGACCTCGCACTCCACGACGTCGCGGTCGACCACCGGCCCGACGCCGGCGGGGGTCCCCGTGAGGATGACGTCCCCGGGCAGCAGCGTGAACACCTCGCTGACGTACGACACGAGGTACGCGACGTCGAACACCATCTGCGACGTGCGCCCGTCCTGCCGCGGCTCACCGTTGACGCGCGAGCGCACCGCGAGGTCGTCGACGTCGAGACCGGGGACGATCCACGGGCCGAGCGGGCACGAGCCGTCGAAGCCCTTGGCGCGCGTCCACTGCGAGTCCGACCGCTGGATGTCCCGCGCCGTGATGTCGTTCGCGACCGTGAACCCGAAGACGTGGTCGAGCGCGCGCTCGGGCGTCACGCCCTTGGTGACCTTGCCGATCACGACCGCGAGCTCCGCCTCGTACGAGACCTCCTCCGTCCAGTCCGGCAGCACCACCGGGTCGTCGGGGCCGACGACGGACGTGTTGGGCTTGAGGAACAGCAGCGGCTGCGTGGGGAGCTCGTTGCCCATCTCCGCCGCGTGGTCCGCGTAGTTGCGCCCCACGCCGACGACCTTGGAGCGCGGGATCACGGGTGCGAGCAGGCGCACCGCGTCGTCGTCCAGGGGGATGCGCTCCCCCGTGGGCTGCACCGGCGTGTAGATGGGGTCGCCCGTGATGACCACGAGCTCCTCCGAGCCGGGCTCCCCCTCGACGAGGGCGAAGCGGGGATCCGAACCGATCGTGAACCTGGCGATGCGCACGGAGCCCAGCCTAGGCGGCGTCAGGCGCGCGCGAGCACCTCGCCGTGCAGCACCGCGAACCAGCCGTCGGGCTGGCGGCCCCACTCGTGCCACGCGTCCGCGAGCTGCTCGAGCCCGACCTCGTCGGCCAGCCCGTGCGCGATCGCCTGCTGCGCGAAGTTCGACGCGACGCACCGGTCGGCCCACAGGCCGGCCCACCACGCACGGTCCTGGGGCGTCGCGTAGCACCACACGCCGGCGCTCGGGGCGACGCCCGCCGGGTCGAAGCCGGCCTCGCGCACCCACTGCAGCAGCCGGCGCCCGGCGTCCGCCTCGGCTCCGTTGGCCTGCGTGACCTCGTGGTACAGCGCGGACCACTCGTCCAGGCCCGCCGAGGGCGGGAACCAGGTCATCCCCGAGTAGTCGCTGTCGCGCACCGCGACCACGCCGCCCGGGCGCGTCACGCGCCTCATCTCCCGCAGCGCCGCGACCGGGTCGGTGAGGTGCTGGAGCACCTGGTGGGCGTGCACCACGTCGAACGTGTCGTCGTCGAACGCCAGCTCGTACGCGTCGCCGACCTCGAACGTCACGTTGAGGGCGCCGGCGTCCGCGGCGGCCTTGCGGGCGATCTCGATGACGGCGCTCGATGCGTCGATCCCGTGCACCTCGCCCGGAGCGACGCGCTGCGCGAGGTCGATCGTGACCGTGCCCGGACCGCAGCCCACGTCGAGCAGGCGCTGGCCGGGCTCGAGCACGGGCAGCAGGTACGCGGCCGAGTTCTCGGCCGTGCGCCACCGGTGGGAGCGCAGGACCGACTCGTGGTGGCCGTGCACGTAGACGTCGTCGCGGGTGCTCACACGCGAGGGTAGGCGCCGGGACGGGGGGATGATCAAGGCACGGGACGCGCTGGCCCATCATGCGAGACGACAGCGCCGGTCCGCACCGCGAGCGACCGCCGCGCGCCGCCTCCGACGTCCGGCGGGTGCCGCACCGCCCGTCGTAGCGTCGGCACGTGGCACGGCTCGCGGGCATCGACGTCGCGCGCGGGACCGCCGTCCTCGGCATGGTCACCGCGCACGTCGGCCCCGACGCGCCCGGCCGCACCACGACCGCCGACCGGGTCCTCGAGCTCGCCGACGGCCGGTCCTCCGCGCTGTTCGTCGTCCTCGCGGGGCTCTCGCTCGCACTGCTGTCCGGCGGCCGCGCTCCGGTGGTCGGCCGTGACCTCACCCGGGCGCGGGTACGGATCGCGGGCCGCGCGCTCGTCGTGCTCGCCGTGGGGCTGGCGCTCGAGCGGCTGGACACGCCGATCCTCGTCATCCTGCCCACCTACGCCGTGCTGTTCCTCGCGGGCTGCGCGGTGCTCACCTGGACCGTGCGCACGCTCGTCGCGGCGGCGGCGACCGTGGCACTCGTCGCGCCGGCCGTACGCGAGGCGGTCGGCCTCGACGCCGACCCGGGCGCGGGGCTCCTCGGGGACCTCGCCCTGCTGCTCGTCGGACCGCACTACCCCGCGCTCGTGTGGTCCGCGTACCTGCTCGCCGGGCTCGCGCTCGGCCGCTGCGACCTGACCGCGCCCGCGGTGCAGCGCCGGACGGCACTCGTCGGCGGCGCGCTCGCCGTCGTCGGGTACGGCGGCGGGTGGCTCGGTCGGCTCCTCGCCGAGGACCCGGCCCTGCTGTCCACCCGGCCGCACGCGTCGTCCCCGGTCGAGGTCATCGGGAACACCGGGGCCGCGCTGCTCGTCGTCGCCGCGTGCCTGGCGGCCGCACCGCGTCTGCCGCGCGCGCTCTCGCCGCTCGCCGCCGTCGGCGCGCTCGCCTTCACCGCCTACACGGCGCAGGTCGTCGTGGTCGCCGCCGTCGGGCCGCAGATCGTGTGGCAACCGCTGTGGACGTCGTGGCTCGTGGTCGTCGTCGCGACCGTCCTCGCCTGCTGGGCGTGGCGCGCCTGGCTCGGACGCGGACCGCTCGAGCGGTTGCTGCGCGGCGTCTCCGCGCGCGTCGCCGAGCGGGTGGTGCCGCGCGCGGCACCGGTCGGCTGATCGCCGACGGCCACGCCCGTCTCAGACGAGCACGACGAGCGCCGCGACGACCGCGAGCAGCGGGAGCGTCCCCTGCGTGGCCGCCGCCCGCGCCATGCGCCGGTCGCTCGCGACGAGCACCACGGCCGCCGCCAGCATCGAGCCGCACGCGAGCAGCACGAGCGCGAGCCCGGACGGGCGAGAGCCCTCCGCGAGCACCAGCGCCGCCCCGACCCCGGCGCCCACCGCGAGGAACAGGTTGTAGAAGCCCTGGTTGTACGCCCACGGGGCCACGGTCTCGACGTCCTGCGGCTGCGTGCGGAAGCGTCGGTGCACGTCCGGGCGGCGGAACAGCACCGCCTCCATCACGAAGATCACGACGTGCAGCACCGCGGCTGCCAGGGCGAGGAGCGCGCACACGACCACCATGCCCCCAGCATGCCCCCAGCCCGTCCCGTGTGCGGCGTCGGGCGCCCGCGCGTCAGGACGTGACCGGCGCGTCCGTACCCTGGAGCGGTGACCACGCCCGCGACGACCACGCCCGCGACGCCGCCCGTCGAGCGCCCGCTCGTCGTGCTGCCGCACGCGACGTGGCGCCGGACCGCCGACGCGCACGCCGCCCGTGCCGACGCGGCCACCGCGGGTCACCGCGAGCGCCGCTCACGCCACGAACGCCACGCGATCGAGGACTTCCTGTTCGAGTACTACCCCACCAAGCCCGCACTGCTGCGCCGCTGGCACCCGGGCGCGGGCGTCGCGCTCGAGCCCGGTCCCGACGGTCCCGCGCCGCACGCCGCGTGGCGCTGGTACATCGTGGACGACGACGGCCGCACGCGCCTCGACGTGGACGCGTTCCTCGCCGAGCGCGGGGACACGGTCCGGTACGTGGCGGCGATCGTCGGCGCCACCGCCGCACGCCCGGCCGCGACCGGCTGCTTCGGGCTGCACGAGTGGGCGATGGTCTACCGCGAGGAGGAGCACCGGCACCCGCTGCCCCTGCGGCTGGGCGGTCGCGGCACCGACGAGGTGGTCGAGGCGCACCGCATCCGGTGCACGCACGTCGACGCGTTCCGCTTCTTCACCCCCGACGCCGCACCCCGCAACACGCTGCAGCCCACCCGCGAGTCCCAGCCCGCCCTGGAGCAGCCCGGCTGCCTGCACGCGAACATGGACCTGTACAAGTGGGCGCTCAAGCTCGGTCCGCTCGTCCCCGGCGACCTGCTGCTCGACTGCTTCGAGCTCGCCCGCGAGATCCGCACGACCGACATGCAGGCGTCGCCGTACGACGTGTCGTCGTACGGCCTGGAGCCCGTCGCGATCGAGACCCCTGACGGCAAGGCCGAGTACGTCCGGCGCCAGCGCGACTACGCGCAGCGTTCGGCATCGCTCCGGGCGCGCCTCCTGACCGCCTGCGCACCGGCCGCGCCGACGACGTGACCGCGCGTGCCGGCGACGCGTCACGACGCGTCACGGCTCAACGGACCGCGGCGGTCGCCTTCGAGGTCGTCGTCGCGGTCACGTAGCCCGGTTTGGAGCCGGTGACCTTCACCGTGATGACCTTGCCCCTGTCGGAGGCCTTCAGCGTGTACGTCGTCGACGACGCCCCGCTGATCGCCTTGCCGTTCGCGTACCAGCGGTAGGAGAAGGTGGTGCCCGCCGTCCAGGTCCCGCGGTAGGCCGTGAGCCGCGCGCCGACCTTGGGCGTGCCGGTCACGGTGGGCCGGGCGGTCGTCAGCGTGCCCTTCACGACCGCGGCGGTGGCCTTCGACGTCCGCGTCGCCGTGACGTACCCGGGCTTGGTCCCGGTGACCCGGACGGTGACGGTCCGCCCGACGTCGGCCGCACGCGGCGTGAACGTCGTCCCGGTCGCCCCGGCGACCGCCTTGCCGTTCACCGACCACTGGTAGGCGAACGACGTCCCCGTGGTCCAGGTGCCGCGCTTGGCGGTCAGCCGCACACCGACCTTCGCGGTGCCGCTGACGGTCGGGGTCGCTGCCGTGAGCGTCGCGAAGCCGAGGTCGACCTCGACGTCCTGGTACCCGGTCCGCGCGGGCGGCAGGGTCACCGGTGCCGCGCTGAGGATGGTGGTGCCGAGGTCCGCGTGCAGGAGGTACGGGTTCACCCCGCCGTACAGCGCGCCGATGCGGTACCGGCCGTTCGCGTCGGTGACGGCCTGTCGGCTCTCGCTCGTCCCGAGCCCCGAGTAGCAGCCGGTCCCACCACCCCAGTCCGTGTCGGGCGCGGCGGGGTCCCACGATCGCTCCCGCGAGAGGTGCACCATGGCGCCGGGCACTGGCCGGCCCCGCTCGTCCCTGACCGTCCCGGTGACCGAGCTCCCGCGGACCATGCGGACCGAGCTCTCGGCGGGGCGCCTCGGGTCGTAGCCGGCCATCTCGACGTACACCCGGGCGGTGTCGAAGTAGCTCCGGCAGCCGCCGTAGGACCACCGACCGGTGTGGAACGCCCAGCCGTCGGCCCGGGTGACGGCCCCCCACCCGTACTCGCTGACGGCGATTCCCTCGAGGGCGCGGCCGCTCGCGCCGTCGTACGCGTACACGTGGACGCTCGACGCCCGGCTCAGGGCCTGGTCGGTGCGGGCGAGCGGGCCGCCGACGTGGACGGGCGTCGCCCGCGAGGGCGAGGCGGAGTCGTTGCTCAGCGCCTGCGTCGAGTGGTACTGGTCGAAGAGGTCGACGTAGCCCTCGGCCTGCGACTGCTCCCAGGTCTGCGCCGTGGGCGGGCCGTCGCTGAAGAACAGCAGGTACTCGCCGTCGTAGCTGCCGACGATCGCGTAGTACCCGTCGCTGTCGGTGCGGTCCATCGCCAGGCGCCGGTCGGACTCGCCGTCCCACCCGTCCGTCGTCCGCTCGAGCCAGACCTCGGCCCCCTCGACCGGCTCGCCGTCACGGTCCGTGACGTACCCGTCCACACCCCCGCACGTGCCTGCGGTGTCGACGTGCACGACGACGCGGATCGTGCGGGGTGGTTCGAGGCCGGTCGTCGCCGTGGTGACCAGCTCCCAGCGCCCTGCGGGGAGCGTGCCCGTGAGGCGACCGTCGTCGGCGAGGTCGAGCCGGTACGGCCCTCGGGTGAAGCCGTGCTCGGTGAACGTCGCGCCCGAGAGCGCACCGGTCAGCAGCGCGGGCTCGACCGTGCGCCGCTGGGCGGCGGCGCCCGCGGTGCTCAGGGCCTTGACGGGGACCGCGGCGGACACGTCGCCCGACGGGCCGCAGGCCAGGACGGTCACGGTGCGGTGCTCGGGCACGACGAACCTCGAGGCCCGCTCGATCGCGGGGCCGGCGAGCGCGCTCAGCTCGGGCACGTCGTACGCGGTGTGCACGGCGGTGCCGTACTCGACGAGCGCGGCGATGCCGACGATCGGTTCCCACGGCACCCCGGTGACCGGGGCGGCGAGGTTCGCGAACAGCCGCGCCGTGTCGCACACGAGGTCCTGCGAGGCGCACAGGTCGGTCGTGACCCCCGCGAGCGCGTGCGGCACCGCGTCGTACCCGAGCCCGGCCGGCGGAACCCAGGAGCTCAACCCGTTCCCCGGCATGGCGGTGCCGATGTTGTCCTGCCGGTCGCCCGCCGACCGTGACGGGTTCGCGACCAGCATGACGCCCGCGTACAGCTGCGGGTCGGGGAACTCGGGGAGCACCTCGCTGATCACCATCGCACCCTGCGAGTACCCGATGAGCGCCCACTTCTGGTCCGGGCACGTCCGCCGGGCGGTGCTCAGCCGCTCGCGCAGCACCTGCGCCCCGGTCTCGATCGACCGGAAGTAGCTCCAGTCGGACGTGCCGGGCAGGCCGAGGTCGATGAGCTGGCGGAAGTCGTCGGCGAGCACGGACATGGCCGCCGCCGGGTACGGCAGCGTCTCGACCGTCGTCGTGCGCCGGCCGTCGACGCCGTCGAGGAACGCGTCACGCACGGCGCTCGTCTTCGTCGTGGACGTGGACTCCCCGGACCCGCGGACGCTCAGCACCAGCAGGTCGGTGCACCGCCCCGTGGGTGCGGGTGGGGACGAGACATGCGACGAGGACGGCGTCGCGGCCGACGGTGCGGCCACGAGCGCGACGACCAGCGGGAGCACGGCGAGCAGGGCGCTGGCTCTCGCACGCAGGGTCGGCACGCGGTCACCGTAGCGACCGGGACGAGCCGCGCACATGCCCGATTCGGGGTACGCGGGTGGGCACCCGGGTCTTTGGGACCAGATCGGCGCTCCCGGCGCGCCCTTGAATGGGTGACGGCAGCGCCGCCATCCCCGCGGCGTCCCTAGCGCCACGGAGCAGCGATGTCCCAGGTGTTCGAGTTCCTCGCCGAGCAGCCCGTTCTGCTGCTCTTCGCCGCGATCGGGATCGGCTCCGCGATCGGGCACGTCAAGGTGCGCGGCGTCGGCCTGGGTGCCGCGGCCGTCCTCCTGCTGTCGATCGGCCTCGCGGCGTGGGCCGGGTCGTACGACGTGCACCTGGAGATCCCCGAGGCGATGGGCACGCTCGGGCTCGCGCTGTTCACGTTCTGCGTGGGGATCATCTCCGGCGCCACGTTCTTCTCGTCCCTGCGCCGCAGCCTCGGGCCGATCCTCGCGGTCGCGGGCGTGCTCGTCGCGAGCGCCGCCCTCGCGGTCGCGGTGGGCGGTCTGCTGCGCCTCGACGACCCCGTCGTCGCCGGCTCCTGGGCGGGGGCCGTGACCAACACCCCCGCGCTCGCCGCCGCGCGCGACGCCGCGGGCGACGACACCGGACCGACCATCGGCTACGCGGTGACCTACCTGTTCGGCGTCGTCGGGATGCTCGTCGCCGTGTCCGCCGCGCTGCGGCACCGCGGTCAGGACGCGGACGCGCCGCCCACGCTCGTGAGCCGCACCGTGCGCGTCGAGGTCGACGCCAACCTCAGCGTCCAGGAGCTCGAGGAGCTGCACGGCGACCGCATCAAGTTCTCCCGCGTGCGCCGCGGCGAGACGTCGCCGATCCGGACCGCCGGCGGCACCGACCTGCTGCTGCTCGACGACCTCGTCACCGTCGTCGGGCCGCACGAGGACATCGACGCCGTCACCCGCGAGCTCGGCCACACCTCGTCGCACCACCTCGAGACGGACCGCCAGTACCTCGACATGCGCCGCATCACCGTCTCCGCGGAGCACGCCGCGGGACGCACCGTCGGCGAGCTCGACCTGCTGCACCGGTTCGGTGCGACCGTGTCCCGCGTGCGGCGCGGGGACGTCGACATGCTCGCGACCGACGACCTGCAGCTGCAGCTCGGGGACCGGGTCCGGGTGATCGCGCCGCGTGAGCGCATGCCCGAGGTCTCGACGTGGTTCGGTGACTCCTCGCGCGGGCTGTCCGACATCGTGCCCGTGGTGCTCGGCCTCGGGATGGCCGCCGGGATCCTGCTCGGCACGATCCACATCCCCGTGCCGGGCGGTGTGTTCACCATCGGGTCGGCGTTCGGCACGCTGCTCATCGGCCTCGTCCTCGGCAGGATCGGCCGTATCGGCCCGGTCGTGACGGCGATGCCGTACACCGCGGCACAGGCGATGTCCGAGCTCGGCCTGCTGATCTTCCTGGCACAGGCCGGCTCGCGCGCCGGCGGCCAGATCGGTGCGGCCTTCACGTCCGGCGAGTGGCTGAGGATCCTCGTGCTCGGCGTCGTCGTGACCGGCTTCGTGTCCGCGGGTCTGTACGTCGTCATGCGGCGGGTGTTCCGGGTCGGCGGCACGCGCCTGTCCGGGATCATGAGCGGCGCCCAGACACAGCCCGCGATCCTCGCGTTCGCCAACGCGCGCACGCAGTACGACGCCCGTGTGGCGCTCGGGTACGCGCTGGTCTACCCGGCCGCGATGATCACCAAGATCGTCGTCGGGCGCATCCTCGGAGGCCTGTGACGCTCGGGCCGGTGACGCTCGGGCCTGTGACGCTCAGGCCTGTGACGCTCAGGCCGTCGTCGTCCCGCCCGGGGTGACGTCCGCCGGGCCCGCGACGAGCCGGCGCAGCGCGGTCAGGACGTCAGCCGCGGTCACGGCGCCGATCGGGGTGCGCCCGTCGTGCACGGCCGCCGCCCTCACCCCGTCGCTCGCGATCGCGTCGAGGACCTCACCCAGCTCGTCGCCGAGCTGCACGACGGGCGCTCCCGCGGGTGCGGTCGTCGCCGGGTCGACGTCGTCCCGGGCCAGGCGGCCGAGGGCGAGGAGGCGGGCGGTGCGCCCGCGGCCGACGAGGTCGGCGACCGCGGGCGTCGCGGGCCGGGCGACGACGTCGAGCGGGGGCGCGAGCTGCTCGACGTGGCCGCCGGTGCTCATGACCGCGACCCGGTCGGCCATGCGGACCGCCTCGTCGACGTCGTGCGTCACGAGCATGACCGTGGTGCCGAGCTCGCGCTGGATGCGCGCGAACTCGTCCTGCAGCCGGCGCCTGCCCACCGGGTCGACCGCACCGAACGGCTCGTCCATGAGAAGCACGGGCGGGTCCGTCGCGAGCGCACGGGCCACCCCCACGCGCTGACGCTCGCCGCCCGACAGCTCGTGCGGGTAGCGCCGCGCGTACCGGTCCGGCGCGAGCCCGACGAGCTCCAGCAGCTCCGCGACGCGCGTGCGGGTACGCCCGCGGTCCCAGCCGAGCAGACGCGGGACGGTGGCGACGTTCTGCGCGACCGTGCGGTGCGGGAACAGGCCCACGTTCTGGATCACGTAGCCGACGTGCCGACGCAGCTCGACCACGTCGAGCGTCGCGACGTCGCGGCCCTCGACGAGCACGCGGCCGCCCGTCGGCTCGACGAGGCGGTTGACCATCCGCAGCGTCGTCGACTTGCCGCACCCTGACGGTCCGACGAGCACGAGCACCTCGCCCGTGCGCACGTCGAGCGACAGGTCGTCGACCGCGGCGGGGGCGTGCGCGCGGGACGCCGACGAGCCCGCGGCGTAGGTCTTGGCCGCGTGCTCGAACCGGATCGCCCACTCGTCGTCCACGCGAGGGACGCTAACGGCGCGCACCGACAACCGCGAGCCCCCAGCGTCGTCCGCCCTGGTCGGGCGCTCGCCGGGCGCGTGTCGGAGGGCGGGTCTACCTTCGCTGCCATGTCCACGACCGACGCGCCACCCAACCCGTGGTTCTCGTGGGACTACGTGGCGCGCAACTCCGAGGACATCCAGCGCGCGCTCGGCCAGCACGTGTCGCTCACCGTGCAGGCCGTGCTGCTCGCGCTCGTCGTCGCGCTCCCGCTCGCGTTCGTCGCGCACCTGCGGCCGCGGCTCGCCGGGCCGGTCGTCGGGACGGCCGGGGTGCTCTACACCGTGCCGTCCCTCGCCTTGTTCGCGCTGCTCGCGCCCTACACGGGCATCGGGCGCACGACCGTGCTCATCGGGCTCGTCCTCTACGCGCTGCTGGTGCTCGTGCGCAACGTGCTCGTCGGCCTGGCCGGGGTGGACCCGGCGGTCACGGACGCCGCGCGCGGCATGGGGTACGGGCGCGTGCGGATGCTGCTGCAGGTCGAGCTGCCGCAGGCGCTGCCGAGCATCGTCGCGGGGGTGCGTGTCGCGACCGTGACGACCGTGGCGCTCGTGACGGTCGGCGTGGTGGTCGGGTACGGCGGGCTGGGGCAGCTGATGTTCCGCGGGTTCCGCAGCGACTACCACGCGGAGATCATGACCGCGACGGTCCTGTGCGTCCTGCTCGCGCTCGTCGCCGACCTGCTCGTCGTGCTCGTGGGTCGGCTCCTGACGCCGTGGCGCGCGGTGCGGGACGAGCGGGTGCGGGCATGACGGGCCGCGGCCACCGGGGGTCGGCGTGGACCTGCTGACCGAGGCGTTCGCGTGGCTCAACGACCCGTTGAACTGGACGGGTCGCAACGGCGTGCTCGCGCTGACCGCCACGCACCTGCAGGTCACGGCGCTCGCCGTGCTGCTCGCCGCGGTCGTCGCGCTGCCCGCGGGCGTGTGGCTGGGACGTGCCCGGCGCGGCGGCACGCTCGGCGTGCTCGTCGCGAACACCACGCGCGCGCTGCCGACGCTCGCGCTCCTGACGCTGCTCGCCTCGGCCGGGCTGTTCGGCAACCCGGCGACCGTCGTCGCGTGCGCGGTCTTCGCGGTCCCACCCCTGCTGACCAACACCGTGACGGGCCTCGCGGGGGTCGACCGCGACGTCCTGGACGCCGCGCGCGGGCTCGGGATGAGCGGTGCCCGCCGGCTGTGGCTCGTCGAGCTGCCGCTCGCGGTCCCGCTCGTGGCCGCGGGCGTGCGCACGGCCGTGGTGCAGGTCCTGGCCACCGTCCCGCTCGCCGCGCTCGTCGGTGGGCGCAGCCTCGGGTCGGTCGTCGTCTCGGGGTTCGCGACGCAGCGTTACGGGCAGGTGCTCGCGGGCGGTCTGCTCGTCGCGGTGCTGTGCCTGGTCGCCGAGGGTCTGCTCGCGCTCGCCCAGCGCGCCGTCACGCCGCGCGGCGTGCGCGACGCGGCACGCCGGTCCGGACCCCGGCGCACCCGCCGCGCCCTCACGGCCGCGGATCCCGTGCCACCGGTTGCCGCCGCCGGCGGCCGCCGTTCGAATGGGACCGCGCGATGAGCGCTCGTGAGGTCCGTCCGTTCCGCCTCGTCGTCCGCCTCGTCGTCCGCCCCGTCACCCGCCTCGTCGTCCGCCCCGTCACCCGCCTCGTCGTCCGCCCCGTCACCCGCCGCCCTGGAGGCACCGTGTCCCCGAACCGCAAGCGCCTCGCCGTGCTGTCCCTCGCCGCGTCCCTGATCGCGCTCGCCGGCTGCGGCGACCCGGGCTCGGGCGGCGGCAAGGCGGACCCGACGAACGCGTCGTCCGCCACGGGCGGTGCCTGCGAGCCCGTCGCGGGTGAGCAGCTCGTCGTGCTGGAGGACGACAAGACCCTGCAGAACGCCGACAACGTCATCCCGGCGGTCAGCGCGTCGGTGGCCGAGGCGCACCCCACGCTGGTCCCGCTGCTCGACACGGTCTCGGACGCGCTCGACACCGAGCGCCTCATCGCGCTCAACAAGGCCGTCGACATCGACCGCCAGACGTCCAGCGAGGTCGCGGCGGCGTTCGTCGAGGACGAGGGCCTCGCGGCGAGCGAGCAGTCGGGTGAGGGCGCGTCGGTGGTCGTCGGCGCCGCGAACTTCTCCGAGAGCAGCACGCTCGCCAACATCTACGCCGAGGTCCTGCGCAGCGCCGGGTACCAGGCGCAGGTCCGGGAGATCGGTGCCCGCGAGACGTACCTGCCGGCGCTCGAGTCGGGCGAGCTCGCGGTGGTCCCGGAGTACGCCGCGACGCTCGCGGAGTTCCTCAACACCACGGTCAACGGGGCCGACGCCGAGCCGGTCGCGTCGGGCGACGTCGACGCGACGGTCGCGGCCCTCGAGCCGCTCGCGAAGGAGCGCGGTCTCGTCGTGGGCACGGCGTCGGCGGCGCAGGACCAGAACGCGTTCGCGGTGACGCAGGAGTTCGCCGACGAGCACGGCGTCACCACGCTCTCGGAGCTCGCCGAGGCGTGCGCGGGCGGGCTCACGCTCGCCGGGCCGGCGGAGTGCCCCGAGCGCCCGTTCTGCCAGCCCGGGCTCGAGGAGACGTACGGCCTGGTGTTCACGGACTTCACGGCGTACGACTTCGCGCTCATCGGTGAGGCCGTGCGCAAGGGCGAGGCGGCGATCGGGCTGGTCCTGTCCAGCGACGGTTCGCTCGGCTGACGCCGCGGGCGCGCCCCGGACCCTCAGAGGCCGGCGCTCTCGGCGAACCGCAGCCACACCTCGCTGACCGTCGGGTACGACGGCACGGCGTGCCACAGCCGCGCGAGCGGCAGCTCGCCGACCACGGCGATCGTGGCCGCGTGCAGCATCTCGGCGGCGTCGGGCCCGACGAACGTGGCGCCGACGACCACGTCGTCGCGCGCGGTGTCGAGCACGAGCTGCGCCCGGCCCGCGTAGTCGGGTGAGATGACGCTCGCTCCCGCGACGTCCGCGAGCTCGTAGGCCACGGTCCGCACGGCGAGCCCCGCGTCCCGCGCGGCGCGCTCGGTCAGCCCGACCCACGCGACCTCGGGCTGCGTGAAGACGACCTGCGGCACGGCCGCGTGGTCCGCGCTGGCCCGGTACCGGCTCCAGGGGCCCGCGGACGCCTCGGCGCGGCGCGCGGCCTCGTCGGGCCCGAACCGGGCGGCGACCACGTCGCCCGCGACCCGCGCGTCGTACTTGCCCTGGTGCGTGGTGCCGGTCCGGCCGGTCACGTCGCCGACCGCGAACAGCCACGGCACACCGGGGACCGCGAGCGCGTCGTCGACCTCGAGCGGTGCGCCGGGCTCGAGGTCGATCGTCTCGAGGCCGAGGTCGCGGGTGCGCGGGTGGCGACCCGTCGCGACGAGCAGCTCGTCGGCAGTGACGTCCTCGTCGTCGAGGGTGACGTGGACCCCGTCGGCGTCCCGGTGCACGCGTCTGGCCTGCGCCCCGAGGACGACGCGGACGCCGCGCGCGCGCAGCGACGCGAGCACGGCGGCGCCGGCGAACGGCTCGGCGCCCGCGAGCAGGGCGTCGCCCCGGACGAGCACGGTCACGCGGCTTCCGAGGCTCGCGAAGGCGGTGGCGAGCTCGCACGCCACGACTCCCCCGCCGAGCACCGCGAGCCGCGCGGGCACGTGCTGCGCGGACGTCGCGTCGCGGCTGGTCCACGGTCGCGCGGCGGCCAGCCCGTCGACCGGTGGGATCGTCGGCAGCGAGCCGGTCGCCACGACGACCGCGTGCCGCGCCTCGACCTCGACCGTCCCGTCGTCGGACTCGACGACGAGCGCGCGAGGTCCGGTGAACCGCGCGTGCCCGCGCAGCAGCGTGAGCCCCGCGCCCGCGACCCAGTCCGCCTGCGACGAGTCGTCCCACCGGTGCGTGATCTCGTCGCGCCGCGCGAGCACGGCGGCGACATCGAGGTCCCCGGGGTCGCGCACGCCCGGCGTGCGGCGTGCGGCCTCGCACGCGGCGTCGGGCCGCAGCAGCACCTTCGACGGCATGCACGCCCAGTAGGAGCACTCGCCGCCGACGAGCGCCGACTCGACGAGCGCCACGTGGAGCCCGGTGCGCGACGCCCGGTCCGCGGCGTTCTCCCCGACCGCTCCCCCGCCGATCACGACCACATCGAAAGTCTGCTGCGCCTGCGTCATGGGGTCTCCCGTGTCCGCGCCGGCCGGGTCGACCGGTCCCGCCGCCACGCTCGCGCGTCCGGCGCCGCGCCGCAAGGGCGCGCGTCAGGGCGACGCCCGTGCGACAGGGGGGGGTCAGCCGCGGGGCGCCCCGACCGCGCCGGGCTCCCGGCTGACGCGGCGCGCGTCGTCGGGGCCGAGCACGAACCGGATCGTGCGGACCGCCGCGTGCCCCGCGGCGAGCGCCGCGGGGCGACGCACCGGTCCGACGCGACGCAGACCCAGCTCCGCGACCGCCCACGCCGGGAGCGTCGCGACGGCGGCGGCGCTGAGCGCCGCGTACCCGGCGCGCATCGCCGGGGGCACGGGCGGCTCGTGGAGCAGGAACCGCGCGGTGTCGCGTGCCTGCTCGCCGGCGGCGAGCACGGGCCGGTACCCGTCGATCGCGGCGGCGAGGTCACGGGTGGTCTCGGGCAGGTCCTCGGCGCCGAGCGCGCGCCCGACGACGGCCGCGTCACGCAGGTACGCGTCGGCACCGGGCGCGTCGAGCCGCCGCGCGCCGAACCGCTGGTGGGCGCGCAGGAACGAGTCGACCTCGGCGACGTGCACCCACCGCAGGAGGTCGGGGTCGTCGGCGCGGTACGGCACACCCTGCGGCGTGCGCCCGCGGACCCGCGCGTGCACCGCGCGCACCTGGTCGACCGCCGCCTGGGCGTCGTCGGCGGTGCCGAAGGCGGTCACGGCGAGGAACGTGCTGGTCCGCGCGAGGCGGCCCCACGGGTCACCGCGGTATCCGGAGTGCCCCGCGACCCCGGCCATCGCGGCGGGGTGCAGCGACTGCACCAGCAGGGCGCGCAGGCCGCCGACGAACATCGACGCGTCACCGTGCACGCGGCGGATCGCTGCGTCGGGCGGGAACCAGCGAGGACCGGGCGTGCCGTGGATGCGCTCACGGCTCGCGATGCCGTCGGGGCCCGCGACCCGCAGGAACAGGGCGGTGCCGACGCGGCGGCGCCAGGGTTCGAGGATCACGGTCCCATGGTGCGACGGCCGGGCCGCGCGCGCTCAACGACGCCGGTACCGCTCGACGAACGCGGCGAGGACGAGCGGCGGCGCCCACACGTCGGCTGCCCCGACCCGCGCGAGGACCTGCTCCTGCTCGTCGGGCTCGTAGTACCCGTACCCGCCGTAGACTCGGACGCGCGCGGAGATCCCGGGGACGTCGAGCTCGGGGTGGAACTGGGTCGCGTAGAGGTTGCGCCGGACGCGGAACATCTGGACCGGGCAGGTCGCGGAGGTGGCGAGCAGCGTCGCGGTGGGTGGCAGCACGCGACACGCCTCCTTGTGGCCGACGAACGCGTCGAACGCGTCGGGCACGTCGGCGAGCAGCGGGTCGCGCCGGCCCTCGGGCGTGAGGGTGATGCGCACGGCACCGATCGGCTCGGCGTAGGTGCGGTCGATGACGCCGCCCTGGTGCGTGCCGAGCGTCCCGACGCCGTAGCAGGCACCGAGGAACGGCAGGTCCCGCGGGACCACCTCGTCGAGCAGCGCGGACATCTCCCGCTCCACCCGCAGCTGGGTCGCGGACTTGCGGTCCGCGGGGGTGCTCGCGTCGAACGGGCTCCCGCCGACGACGATCCCGCTGATCGCGTCCAGGTCGAGCGCCGGCATCGGTCCGGCCTCCAGACGGACGCGGACCAGCGAGCCCTCGTCGAGCCCGCCGAAGCGCAGCACCTGCGCGTACTCGTCGTCCGCGGCGTCGTCCTCGGCGCGCGAGGCCAGCAGCACGAACGGCTTCATACGCCGACGCTATCTCCGCGGGCCGCGTCCGTCCGGGTGACGGCCGACGCGCCTCGTGGCACCCGGGTGCGTCCTCTGCCAGTGTCACGTCCGCCGGACGACGACCGACGTGAGGAGACGGCATGCCGCGCCCGAGCGCGCCCGTGGTGATCGGTGCCGCCCTCGTCGCGGTGCTCGGCGGGGTCGCGGTCGCGGGCTGGCAGCTCGGCCGGCCGGACGACGCGCCGCTCGCGGTCGAGGTCCTCGGCCCCGCGAGCGTCGCCCTGAGCGAGACGTACACGGGCCCCGCGGGGGTGTGCCCGGGGTACACGGCGGACGTGCCGGTCCCGATGCGGTGGCACCAGGCCGACGGGGCGACGACGATGCTCGGTGACGACGGCCTGCTCCTCACGTGCTTCGGCACGGTCGAGGAGGTCGGGAACCTCGACGACCTGGTCGCCGACCGTCGCGCGCACGGCATCCGGGGCGAGACGAGCGACGCCGCGAGCCACCCGCTCGTCGGTGCTCCCGTGCGGGTCGTGTCCCCGTTCGGCGACTCGGTGCGGTTCGAGTACGTCATCGGGCTGCGCACCATCACGGAGTGGGTGGTCGAGCGCGACGGCACGATCTTCGCGGTCGGCTACCTGCACGACGGCTCGGCGTCCCGGCTCGCCGAGGTGCAGGCCGTCATGGCGGGATGGCGCTGGGCCTGACGACGGGTGGGAGGATCAGGCGGTGCCCGCGACGCTCGCCGACCGGATCCCGGCTGACCCGACCGACCCCGACGCCCTCTACGAGGCGTTCACGGGGTGGGCGGCCGAGCAGGGGCTGCGGCTGTACCCCCACCAGGAGGAGTCGCTGCTCGAGCTCGTGACGGGCAGCCACGTGATCCTGTCGACCCCGACGGGATCGGGGAAGTCGCTGGTGGCGACCGCGGCGCACTTCGTCGCCCTCGCGCACGGGCGTCGCACGTTCTACACCGCGCCGCTCAAGGCGCTGGTCAGCGAGAAGTTCTTCGCGCTGGTGGCGGCGTTCGGCTCGGAGAACGTCGGCATGATGACGGGCGACTCGGCGGTGAACCCGACGGCGCCGATCATCTGCTGCACCGCGGAGATCCTGGCGAACCTCGCGCTGCGCGACGGTGCGGACGCGGACGCCGGCCAGGTCGTCATGGACGAGTTCCACTTCTACTCCGACCCGCAGCGCGGGTGGGCGTGGCAGGTGCCGCTGCTCGAGCTGCCGCGCGCGCAGTTCGTGCTCATGTCGGCGACGTTGGGTGACGTCACGTTCTTCGCCGACGACCTGCGGCGCCGCACGGGCGGCGAGGTCGCGGTCATCACCAACGCCGAGCGACCGGTGCCGCTGACGTTCTCGTACGTCGTCGAGCCGCTGCACGAGGTGCTCGACGAGCTGGTCACGACGCGCCGCGCACCGGTGTACGTCGTGCACTTCACGCAGAAGGAGGCCGTCGAGCGCGCGCAGTCGCTGCTCTCGGCGAACCTCACGAGCCGCGAGCAGCGCGACGCGATCGCCGCCGAGCTCGGCGCGTTCCGGTTCGGCCCGGGCTTCGGCAAGACGCTGTCCCGCCTGCTGCGGCACGGCGTGGGCGTGCACCACGCGGGGATGCTGCCCAAGTACCGCCGGGTCGTGGAGCGCCTCACCCAGAAGGGCCTGCTGCCCGTGGTGTGCGGCACGGACACGCTCGGCGTCGGCATCAACGTCCCGATCCGCACGGTCGTCCTGACGAGCCTGGTGAAGTACGACGGTCAGCGCATGCGGCACCTGTCGGCGCGCGAGTTCCACCAGATCGCGGGCCGGGCCGGGCGCGCGGGTTTCGACACGGTCGGCGAGGTCGTCGTCATGGCGCCCGAGCACGTCATCGAGAACCGCAAGGCGCTGCAGAAGGCCGGGGACGACCCGCGCAAGCTGAAGAAGATCGTGCGCAAGCAGGCCCCGCCCGGGCATGTGAACTGGACGGACAAGACCTTCGAGCGCCTGCGCGACGCGCCCCCCGAGCCGCTGACCTCGAGCTTCGCGGTGACGCACGCGATGGTGCTGCACGTGCTGGCGCGCGGGGAGCGCGGCGAGGACCCGGTCCTCGCGATGACGCGCCTGCTGACCGACAACCACGAGCCCGAGGGCGCCCGCGGTCGCCACGTGCGCCGCGCGACCGCGGTCTACCGGTCGCTGCGGGCCGCGGGCGTCGTCGAGCGCGTCGAGGTCGCGGACGCGTCCGCACCCCGCGGTCGTCGTCGGACCGTGCGCCTGACGCACGACCTGCCGCCGAACTTCGCGCTGAACCAGGCCCTGTCCCCGTTCGCGTTCGCCGCGCTCGAGCTGCTCGACCAGGCCGACCCCGGCTACGCGCACGACGTGGTCTCGGTCCTCGAGGCGACGCTGGACGACCCGCGCCAGGTGCTCGCCGCGCAGGAGAACCGCGCCCGCGGCGAGGCGGTCGCGGCCATGAAGGCGGACGGTCTCGACTACGACGAGCGCATGGCGCTGCTCGAGGACGTCACGTACCCGCGCCCGCTCGCGGACCTGCTCACGGCGGCGTTCGCGACGTACCGCACGACGAACCCGTGGGTCGCCGACCTCGAGCTGTCGCCCAAGTCGGTGGTGCGCGACATGCACGAGCGCGCCGCGACGTTCGCCGAGTACGTGAGCGTGTACAACCTCGACCGCACCGAGGGCGTGCTGCTGCGCTACCTCGCGGACGCGTACCGCGCGCTGCGCCAGACCGTGCCGGAGGACGCGCGCACCGAGGAGCTGTGGGAGCTCGTCGAGTGGCTGGGCGACCTGGTGCGCCGCACGGACTCGAGCCTGCTGGACGAGTGGGAGCGCCTCGCGAACCCGCTCGACGAGCACGGTGCGGACGCACCCGGCGGCGTCGACGACGACACACCGCAGCCCGTCACCGACAACCCGCGCGTGTTCCGCGCGCTCGTGCGCGGCGCGCTGTTCCGCCGCGTCGAGCTCGCCGCGCGCGAGCAGTACGGCGCGCTCGCGGCGCTGGGCGACGTGGACGAGGAGGGTGCGCCGTGGACCGCGGAGCGCTGGTCGGCCGCGCTCGACCCGTTCTACGACGACCACGACGAGGTGCTCACGGGCGCGCCCGCCCGCGGCCCCGCGCTGTTCCAGGTCACGGCCGGCCCGGCGACGTGGCGGGTGCGGCAGCTCCTGGACGACCCGGAGGGCGACCACGACTGGCGCATCGACGCCGTCGTGGACCTCGCGGCGTCGGACGAGGCGGGCGAGGTGGTGCTGCGCGTGGTCGAGGTGGGCGCGCTGTGAGGGCTCCCGGACGGCTGCCGGGCGGCTTGTCGGCAGGGGGTCGCGCGGGGGCTCACGAAGGGTAGGCATACCTGCATCTGCGCAGGTCAGGCCAGCCTTCCCAACGATGACAGCCCTCCGCGAGCGGCTTACCGTGACCGCATGGCCACGCTCTCGACGATCCTGCGTCCCGACTCGCGCCCCGTCGGCGAGCCGATCGACGGCATCGCCCTCAACGGTCTGCGCGCGGGCGTCCTGGGCGCGAACGACGGCATCGTCTCGATCGCCGCGCTGGTGGTCGGCGTGGCCGGCGCGTCGCCGGGCTCGAGCGCGATCCTCATGGCCGGTGTCGCGGGTCTGGTCGCCGGTGCGCTCTCGATGGCCGCCGGCGAGTACGTCTCGGTGAGCTCGCAGCGCGACGCGGAGCGCGTCGCGCAGCTGCCCGAGCACGAGCTCGTCCACCCGTGGCACGCGGCGTTCGCGTCGCTCGGCGCGTTCCTGCTGGGCGGGCTCGTGCCCCTGCTCGTGGCGCTCGTGCCGTGGGGCGGCGGCCTCGTGCCCGCGGTGTTCGCCGCGGTCGCGCTGGCCCTGGTGCTGACCGGCTCGGTGAGCGCCCGCGTCTCGGGCGCGCCCGTGTGGCCGGCCGTGCGACGCAACGTCGTCGGCGGCTCGGTCGCGATGATCGTCACGTGGGGCATCGGGACGCTCGTCGGCCTCGCGGTCTGAGACCGCCCTAGGCTGGTCGCGTGGCCAAGAACGTCAAGCACGCACCGACCGGCACCCCCGCGCTCGTAGCGCTCGCCGCGGCGGGCGTCCCGCACACCGCGCACCCGTACGAGCACGACCCGGCGTCGGACGTCGGCTACGGGCTCGAGGCCGCGCAGGTGCTCGGCGTACCCCCCGAGCAGGTCTTCAAGACGCTCATGACGGTCGTCGACGGCACGCTCACGGTCGCGGTCGTCCCCGTGACGGGTCAGCTCGACCTCAAGGCGCTCGCCGCGGCGGCCGGCGGCAAGAAGGCCGCCATGGCGCCGAAGCCCGACGCGGAGCGCGCGACGGGCTACGTGGTGGGCGGCATCTCCCCGCTCGGCCAGCGCCAGGCCCATCCGACGGTGGTCGACGAGACGGTGTGGCTGTTCGACACCGTGTTCGTCTCGGGTGGCCGCCGCGGGCTCGACGTCGAGCTCGCGCCCGACGACCTCGTGCGTCTCACGGACGCGACGGTCGCGGACATCGCCAAGGCCTAGGCGAACGGGCGGTCGCTCGGCACGACCCGCCGGCCGAGGGGCAGCAGCGAGACGGGGATCATCTTGAGGTTCGCGACGCCCAGCGGGATCCCGATGATCGACACGAACAGCGGGATCGCGGTGAGCACGTGCCCGATCGCGAGCCAGATGCCCGCGACGAGGAGCCAGATGACGTTCCCGATCGTGGACCACGCACCCGCGGTGGGCTTGTCGACGACGGTGCGGCCGAACGGCCACAGCGCGTAGCCGGCGATCCGGAACGACGCGATGCCGAACGGGATCGTCACGACCAGCAGGCAGCAGACGACGCCGGCGACGACGTAGCCGAGCGCGAGCCAGAGCCCGGCGAGCACGAGCCAGATGACGTTGAGCAGGGTCTTCACCCGCTCAGGCTGCCATGCGCGCGAGGGCGTGGGGATCGGTGGACACCCTGGTCCGCCCCCGGTCCCGGACGGGTTGGTCGTGACGGGCGAGGGTGGGCTAGGTTCGCTGGCCGTGGAGGACGACCTGCCCGCACGGCTCGCCGCGGTCCGCGAGCGCGTCGCACGCGCGTGCGCGGCCGCCGGGCGCGACGGCGTGCGCCTGCTCCTGGCGTCCAAGGCGCAGCCGCTCGAGCGGGTCCGCGCGGTGCTCGAGGCGGACGCCGCGGCGCGCGCGGCCGACCCGTCGCTCACCCCCGTGCTCCTCGGTGAGAACCGGGTGCAGGAGCTCGTGGCGAAGGCCCCCGCGCTCGTCGAGCACTCCCCCGCGTGGCACTTCATCGGCCCGCTGCAGTCCAACAAGGTGAACGCCGCGCTGCGCTGGGCGACGTGCGTCGAGACCGTGGCGTCGCTCGACCTGGCGCAGCGCCTCGCCGCGCGCGCGGGCGACGGGCTGGACGTGATGGTCCAGGTGAACGTCTCGGGCGAGCCGACCAAGAGCGGCGTGGCACCGCACGAGGCGGCCGCGCTCTCCCGGGCGGTCGGGGCGCTGGCCGGGGTGCGGCTCGTCGGGTTCATGACGGTGGGTGCGCGGTCCGACGACGAGCGCGTGGTCGCCGCAGGCTACGACCGGCTGGCGGCGATCCGGGACGAGGTGGTCGCCAGCGGCGCACCCGGCACGGCGGAGGCGGTCGAGCTGTCGATGGGGATGAGCGGCGACCTGGAGGTCGCCGTCGCTCACGGGGCGACGATCGTGCGCGTCGGCACCGCGGTGTTCGGCAGCCGGCCCGCGACGACGAGCTGAGCGCGGACGCGGCGGACCCGGGGGCGTGCGCGGCGCAGTGCCGCGAGCTCGCGCGCGTGCAGCAGCGCCATGCGCCGCAGCTCGCGGTCGAGCGTCGAGCTCTCCTGCATCGGCCCCTCCCGTCCCTCGTCCCGTTCGTGTCGTGCGACCGCCGAGTCCTGCACACCAGGGGCGAGACGTGCGCGTCCAGATACGCACCGGCGCCCCGGGACCGCACAATGGCGGGGTGAGCGAGACACCCGACCGCCGTCGTCCCACCTGGGTGTACGGCCAGGGCGACGAGCCCGACGCGCGGTTCTCGCTCGCGAACGAGCGCACGTTCCTCGCGTGGGTGCGCACCTCGCTCGCGCTGCTCGCGGGCGGCGTCGCGCTCGAGGCGCTCGACCTTCCGGTCGAGGAGCGGCTGCGGCTCGCGGCGTCGGTCGTCCTCGTGGTCCTCGGCGCGCTCACGCCGCTGCTCGCGTGGTGGGGCTGGGCGCGCGCCGAGCAGGCCGTGCGCCGCGGGGCTCCGCTGCCCGCACCGGTCGGCTTCTTCGTGCTCGTCGCGGGGGTGCTCGCGGCGGGCGCGCTCGTGCTGCTCGGGCTGCTGCTGCGATGAGCGGGCGTGCGCCCGGTGAGCAGGGGCTCGCGCTCGAGCGCACACGTCTCGCGTGGCGCCGCACCGGGCTCGGGCTCGCCGCGGGGTCGGTCGCGGCCGGGCGGCTGCTGCAGGAGCTCGTCGGGCCCGTGGCGTGGGTCGTCACGGTGCTCGGGCTCGTCGCCGCGGCGCTGGTCGTGCGCGTCGCGTTGCGCCGGTACACGGGGGGCGCGTGGCGCACCGCGGGCGGCGGTCTCGTCGCCGCCGTGGCGGTGGGCTCGGCGGTCGTCGGGGCGGTGGCGCTGCTCGTCGTGCTGGCCGGCCAGGCGCGGCTCGTCTAGCGCGGCTCGTCCAGCGCGGCGCCCG
>NZ_BJLP01000042.1 GCF_006538705.1 Cellulomonas uda | reverse complement strand
CAACAAGCCGGACCCTCAGGGGTCCGGCTTGTTGTGTTTCTGGGGTTGGTAGTCGCGGGTGGGGTCGATGGTCAGCTCGCGCAGGAGCTCGCCGGTGATGGCGTGCACGACTCGGACGTCGTGGCCGGCAATGAGCATGATCACGGGGGCTCGGGCGTGGGTTCGGCCGATGCCGGTGTGGTGTAGCCGGCCGCGTGCGCGCACCGGCACCCAGAGGTCTCCGGAGCGCCGCGGGAGGCCGACCCTCAAGACGGCGGCAATGACGGTCGATCAATGGTCAAGAAGCAAGCGGATCGACACCCACTCGCACAGCGCCAAACGAGCGAGAGTGAACGCGGCGTGCCGGCTCTGCCCTGGTCGTCGAGCCACGTACCCGGGCACGCCGCCCGTGGCTGTCCGTCGACAGGAGGGCAGGATGGGCCTGATCAAGGCCACGATCGCAGCGGTCGTCGGCGCCTTGACCGCACGGCGGTCAGGCTGGCCCAGACCTAGTTGCGGGCATGGAAAGCCTCAAGCGGGCGTCGACGCCGGCCTCGCCGCGCAGAACGAGTACGACGCGGCACGCGCCGAAGCGTTCGGCCTCTGATGCTCTCCCCGACGAACGAGGTGGTGGGAGCCCGATGATCCTGGTCGCGTGCGTGAACTGCGGCAGCAACGACCTCCGCGAGCACGGCGGGTACGCGGTGTGCGCGTACTGCCGGTCACGGTTTGTGCTCCAGCCGGACGAGGTTCCGTCTCGGCAGACCGTGATCGACGTAAACGCCGACGTCCAGGCCTTGCTTGAACGATGTCGGGACGATCCCGCGAACCGACGTCGGTACGCGAGCCTCGTCCTGGACATCGACCCGACCAATCCCGAAGCCATCAGATACCTGCGGTAGGAGCACGACATGAAGGCGAAGGACATCGCGAGGTTGCACGGGCTTGACGCGTCAGCGTTCGAGCGGTGGATCAAGCTCGCCCAAGTACCACACCGGGTCGGCATGACCGGGCTCTCGGTCGATGAGAGCGTCAACACGGACGAGCTGGTCGGGGCCTTCCGGCAGTACGCCGCCCAGGAGAACGCGCGCGCCGCCGCCGAGCAGCAGCGGAGTGAACGCGCAGCGCAGGAGAAGCAGCACGCCCTGGCCGGCATGTTGATCACATCGGGCTTCAACTTCGACGGGTACCGGATCACGAGGTACTCGGGCTACATCTCGGGCGACGATGCCGTGTCCATGGATCGCCCTCGGCACGGCTGGCTCGGCGGGGTGAACGGGGACGTCGCCACGGACCTGATGGCCGGCCTGGCGCACATCCGGCGCAACGCGCTGACAGAGCTGAAGGAGGCCGCCTACGCGCTCGGGTGCAATGCCGTGATCGGGGTCGACTTCGACTACCTGACCCTAGACCCCGAGACGGTCAGCAACAGCGGTGGGACCCTGTACCTGCCGTTCTTGTTCGCGGTGACCGCGAATGGGAACGCCGTCGTCATCGAGAAGAGCGCGTGAGCCTGATCTGCGTGATGGAGAGCCACTCGGTGTCCCGAGCCGGGTGGAACTATGCCGACCGAGCGCCGTTGGCGGCGCTTGTCTAGCACGTGAGCGTGCCCGGGCTTCCGTAGCAACCTGTCCGAGGACGCCACCGAGGCCGCGACGTCGCGGCGCAAGGGTGGCCCCGGTGCTGGACGACACGCTTGCAGACGTCAACACCCGAATCGGCGGCTTGCCGAGTCCCGACGAGGCACTGCCTCCTGGCGCCCTGGCACGCCCCGGCCCATCCGCCTCCCGTGCGCCGCGGGCCAGTCACCGCCAGGGTGCGCGAAGGCGGCAGGCGGACGGCACCGCCAGGTGCACCGACGGCGTCAGTCGTCACACGCGCACGCGCCACTGTTCGAGAGCTCGGTCCAGCACGTCTGGCACGTCTCTCCTGCGAGGTCTGCCCCGACCCCGGAGTGAGTGACCTCACCTCCCCAGCTCGTCCCCGCCTCACGCCATGCGAGCGCTCCGAGAACCATCTCCGCAAGACGATCCGCGGACATGACCGCCTTGGGCACCCGAAGGTACGCGGTCGTGGAGGTCCGCTTCGGCTGCGCCCGTGTTCCGGGGTTCTGTACGGCGACCGCGTCCACCTTCAGGGGGTCGACGACGACGTCGACGAACGTCCGGTTGAAGTACGCGGCGATGTGCCGACCCTGCGGACGCACGCTGATGTAGCCGGGTTGGACGTCGACATCGGGTGCGTATAGCCCGATCACCGCACGAAGCGCGGCTGAGTGCTCCGGGGTCAGCCCGAACTCATCGATCTGCTCATGCACGTCCATGTCAGTCTCCCACTGGTCGTTCGAGAGCGTTGTGATGGCACGTACCCTGTCGTCGCGGTCTGACACGCACGTCTGCTGCCGCCCAGCCGTCGCGTGCCCTGGCCTGGTACTGATGCCCGTCCGGCACCGAGGACCTCCAGGGCGCGGCCTGACGTCATGAACCGACGCGCCCGGGGACGTGCCTCGCGGCGAGCGTCAGCCCAGCGTGACGGGGCGGCGGTCGTCGGACGTCCACTCCGACAACGAGCCGTCGTAGACGGCGACCTCGGTGCCGTCCACGACGAACGCCGCGAACGCGGGCATGGTCGCGGCGATCCCGCCGCCGCAGTACGTGACCGCCCCCTCGGCCTGCAGCACGCCGGCGTCCTCGAGCAGCGCGCGCAGCTCGTCGACGGGCAGGAACCGGCCGGTGGCGGGGTCGAGGAGCGTGAACAGGGGCACGTTGACGCTCCCGGGGATGCGGCCGCGCCGCGGGTAGGGGCTGACCTCCTGCTCGCCGCGGAACGTCGCGGGGTCGAGCGCGTTGACGAGAAGCCCGGCCGCGTCGCCCGCGGAGATGTTCTCGACCCGCGGGAGCGTGGCGAGCAGCTCGGGCCGCTCGCGAGGGGTCAGCGTGACGCCGCCCGCACGGGCGGCCTCGTCGTCGGCCGCGCCCGAGGCCGTCGGGAAGCCCGCGGCCCGCCAGGCGCCGAGGCCACCGTCGAGCACCGACACCGCGTCGTGCCCGAGCCAGCGCAGCAGCCACCACACGCGCGTCGCCCACGCGGACCCGACGGTGTCGTACACGACGACGTGCGTGCCGTCACCGACGCCGACGGCGGCGAACGCCGCGGCCAGGGTGTCGGCGGGCGGGAGCGTGAACAGGAACGGGCCGCCGGGGTCGGACAGCTCGTTCTTCACGTCGACGAACGCCGCTCCGGGCACGTGCGCGGCGAGGTACTGCGCGCGCAGCGGCTCCGCGGTGTACGGGTCGCCCTCGCTGCCCTGCGCGAGCGCAGTCGACGCGTCGAGCACGAGAACCTCGTCCGGTCCGTCCAGCGCGTCGCGCAGGTCCTCGGGGCTGACCAGGGGCGGCAGTGCGGGCATGGGTCCTCCTCGGGCGGTCGGCTGACGCCTCGACGCTAGGCGGGCGACGCACGGGCCGGAAGGCCACGCCCACCAGGCGGGCATTCCCGACGAAGCCGCCCGGAAACCTCGTCGGACCACCACCCGAACGACGGAAACGTCTGGTGACCTGCGACGACGTGCCAGCACCCCGGGACCTTGAGCCCTCCGGGAGTGGCGTCGGCGGACCTAACGTCGCAAGCACCGGATCCGACGACGGAGGCTGACATGACCGAGGTCCTCGTCCTGGGAGGCACGGGCCTCCTGGGCTTCCACACCACGAACCTGCTGCTCGACCGCGGCTACGAGGTCACCACGCTGTCGCTGCCCGTCGAGGACTCGTCGTTCCTGCCCGAGGCCGCCACGGCACGGTTCGGCGACGTCACGACGATGACGGACACCGACCTGCTCGCCCTCCTCGCCGACAAGCACGCCGTGTTCTACGCGATCGGCGCCGACGAGCGCACGGTCCCGCCCGCGCCCGCGGCGCGGTTCTTCTACGAGGCGAACGTGCTGCCCACCCAGCGCGTCGCGCGCCTCGCCCGGCAGTCGGGCGTGCAGAAGTTCGTGCTGTACGGCTCGTACACCGCGCAGTGGGCCGAGGAGTGGCCGGACCTGGGTTACCGCACGCGCAACGGCTACCCCCGCACGCGCCTGATGCAGGAGGAGGTCGCCTGCCTGGAGGGCGCGGGCGAGATGGACGTCATGACGCTGCGCCTGCCGTACATCTTCGGCACCGTCCCGAACCAGCGGCCGCTCTGGCAGATGTTCCTCGACATGGTCGCCGGACAGGAGGGCCCCGCCGCGGTGCTCGGCGGCTCGACGTCGTCGGTCACCGTCCGGCAGGTCGCGCAGGCCGCCGTCGGGGCGATGGAGCACGGCGAGCACGAGGGGCGCTACCCGATCAACGGCTACGACCTGTCGTACCTGGAGTTCCAGCAGATGTGCCTCGCCGCCGTCGGCCGGGACCCGCAGGACGCGGTCGTCGTGCCGCTCGAGGTGATGCTCCCCGGCTACGAGGCGGCCCAGGAGCAGTCCACCGCGGCGGGCGTCGAGCACGGAATCCACCTGCCCGACTCGGCGCGCTTCCAGGCCCGCGACGCCGTCTCCGACCCGGCGGTCTGCGCGGTCCTCGGCATCGAGCCCGACGACGTCCCCGCCGCCATCCGCGAGACCCTCACTTGGTGCGTCGACCACCCCCGCGAGACCACCGGCTACTGACGACGTGCGAGAGGCCCGAGCGCACGTCCGTCCGGACGAGTCTGGAGCCTCCGACTTCCCTCGGCTAATGCCTCAGGCGGCGCCAACGCTACGAGGGCGTGTTCCCGCGAGCAACACAGATCTCGCCCGGTCGTCACGAGTGCGGGACTCGGGAGGAGAGCTGCGTGAGCCGATGACAGTGACATGAGGTCGTCGCGATGAGCGAGTACCGGTCCGCCGCACGCATCGAGGTGCTGTCACGCGGGCGCACGCTCGAGCACCTCGCGAACCGGCCGCTTCGTAAGCTGCCGTCCGGAACGAGCGGCGTCGTCTATCAGGGCAAGGTCTACCCGCTCCACGTAGGAGACCGCATCGACGCGGACGAGCCCGGCATCCGGAAGACCGAGTGCTCCCGCTTCATCCGCACCGATGAGCCCGTCGTCTACGCCCCAGCCCTCACCGGCGGCGAGCGACCCCTCGTCGAGCGATGGTCCGTCGAAACCAACAAGCACGGTCACTACGTCGTCTTCGACGCGACGGAGCCAGTCGCGGAGCGGCTGGTCGCTGCGTTCGTCGACTCCGGGCTCGGGGTGATCCGGTGGGACAGCAGCCATCGGCCCGCGGCTGACGGCTACCACTACGACTGGTTCATCCGGCTCGCGTTCACAGGCAGCCGCACGGAGTGCCTGCCACGTGTCGAGGCGGTTCTCGCAGGCGAGGTCTCGACCCCTACCCAAGCCGACGCAGAACCCATCGCGGAACGGCTAACCGCCCTCGAGCACAGGCTCTCGCAGGTCCGTCACCTCGTCGACGACCTCGCAGAGCAACGTGATGCGGCGGTGGCGCTCACCCAGCAGACGGAGTCGGAGCTCGCTGCCGCGCTGACGACGATCGCGCGGCTCCGGCGTGAGAAGAAGCAGGCCGCTCAACGGGCTCAGCGCGCGGAGACCGATGCAGCGCGGGCGGCGGCGAACGCCGCCGAGAACAACTCGCTGCCGAGTGCGGAGCGTGCCGAGCTCGAGCGCCGCGTCCTCGAGGCGAAACACCGTGCTGACGCGATCGAGAAGATCGCGGATGAGTACTTCGACGAGCTCGCAGACCTGCAGCCCAAACTCGCGATGTCGCAGGACAAGGTCCGGCTGCTGCAGGACCAGATCGATGACCTCAACGCTCTGCGGGACGAACAGATCGCGCAGCTGGCTCGCCGCTCGGACGTCCCGCCACGCGGGCCCGGCATCTGGCAGCGCCTGTGGCCGCGACTCGTGCTGCACCAACGGGCTCTGGAGTTTCTCGAGGACCCTCGTCGCTGCCCTGAGGCCGAGAAGCTCTGCGAGGTCCTCACGGACCTCAACCGCCGCGCCAAGAGTGGGCGGCGGTTCCAGTCGACCGAACATGTATGGGAGGTCCGCGAGCACATCCGCATCGAGAAGTCGGGATCGAACGCAGGCCGCGTCTACTACCGGATCCTGCCTGATGAGCGCCTGTGGATCCTGATCGACCGCAAAGATCCCAAGAGCCAGACACAGCTCGGGCAGTGGTTCGACAACCTGGACCTGCCGGACGACGACTACTGAGTCGAACCCTCGGCGGCCGGGCTCGAACATCCGGAACGGTCCCGCGCTAGGCCGAGATAGGGGCCCAGGAGGCGGCGGAGCGGGTCGAGGATCGCGGTGCGCTCGGCGGGGTCGCTCGGGCGCTGGCGGGCACGGGCGGACTTCGTGGCGCTGAGGATCATCGCGTCCACGACGTCCGCCACGGCGTCCGGCTCGGGCTCGCCGTGCTCGCGCAGCGCCGCGCGCAGCGGCTCCTGGAGCGCGGCGTGGAACTCCTGCATGGGCCCGGACAGCACCGCGGGGTCCACGACGCTCCCGAGCGCCCGCGCGACGCGCTGCTCGTCGCCGGCGAAGAACGCGACGTTGGCCTCGACGTACGCCCAGACGCGCGCACCTGGTGTCGGTGCCTGCGCCATGGCGTCCTGGATGCGCTGCGCCCAGCTCGGCAGCACGTCCGCGACCACGGCCGCGAGCAGGTCGTCGCGCGAGCGCGCGTACTCGTACACGCTGGACCGCGCGAGGCCCGCGCGCGCACCGACGTCGGCGAGCGACGGCGCCTGCCCGGTCTCGGCGAGCAGGTCACGCGCGGCGTCGAGCACCGCGCGCCGTTGGCGGGCGCGGTGCTCCGCGACGGTCGCGGCGTTGATGCGAGGCACGGATCCCTCCCGGCAGGTCAGCCGACGTGCTCCTCCAGCCGGCCGTCGGTCATCTGCAGCACCCTGTCACAGTGGTGCAGCACGTCGTGGTCGTGGGTGACCATGACGGTGGCGACGCCGTGCTGGTGGGACTCGCGGGCGAGGAGCGCGACGACCTCCTGGCTGCGCGCGCGGTCGAGGGCCGCGGTGGGCTCGTCGACCAGCAGCAGCTGCGGGCGGGTCATGAGGGCGCGGGCGATGCCGATGCGCTGACGCTCACCACCGGACAGGTGGCCGGGGCGGCGGTCGGCGCGGTGGGACATGCCGACCTCGTCGAGCAGCTCGCGCGGGTCGCGCGGCTTCTCGACGGGACCGAGCTGCAGCGGCAGGCGGAGCTGGTCGAGCGCGGTGAGCGCGGGCAGCAGGTTGCCGGACTGGAACACGAAGCCGATGCGCGCGCGGCGCAGGCGCGCGAGGTCACGCTGCGAGGCGTTGGTCAGGTCGGCGTCGCCGACGTGCACGGTGCCGGACGTGGGGCGGATGAGTCCGCCCGCGACGGCGAGCAGGCTCGACTTGCCCGCACCGGACGGTCCGACGACGGCGAGGAGCTCGCCGGGCTGGACGGTGAGCGACACGTCGTCGAGGGCGGTGACGGTGTCGTCCCCGTCACCGTGCAGGAGCGTCACACCGGCGAGGTTCAGGCCTGCGGTCGCGGTCGCGGCGGTCATCGGTTGCCTCCGAGGGCGGTGAGGGGGTCGACGCGGGTGATGCGGGTGACGGCGACGGCGGCGCCGATCATGCCGAGCACGACGAGGAGCACGGCGGCCCCGGCGACGGGCGCGGCCTCGAGCGCGAACGGCATCTCGGTCGTGGACAGCCCACTGCCGAGCAGCAGGCCGATCCCGACGCCGATGGCGGTGGACGTCACCAGGAGGATCGCGGACTGCGTGAGGCTGTCGCGCAGCAGGAACCGCGAGCTCGCGCCCATGGCGCGCAGCACCGCGAGCTCGTGCTTGCGCTGGATGGTCACGACGAGGAAGAACGCGCCGACGACGAGCGCGGAGATCGCGTAGAGGAACACCTGGATGAGCTGCAGCGTGGCGGTCTCGGCGGTGTAGCCGGGCGAGGCGCCGAAGGACTCGTCGAGCGTCATGCTCGTCGTGCCGATCGCGGCGTCGCCGGCGGCGAGGTCGATCCCGTCGCCGCGCAGCGCGACGGCGGTGACCTGCTCGTACACCCACGCGGGGGCCTCCTCGCCGGGGCGTACCCCGCCGTGGACCTCCTGCCACGTGGGCAGGTCGACGTAGCCGATGTCGACGTGGCCGAACGTGTGCTGCCCGTCGAGGAACCCGACGACGGTGAGCTCGGTGCCGATCTGGTCGATGACGACGACGTCGCCGACGTCGACGCCCATGTCACGCACGTCGCCCGCGAGCACGACCTCGCCGGGGCCGGCGAGGTCCTCGCCCGTGGCCGACGAGGGTGCGATCCACGTGCCGGGCTGGACGCCGAACAGCGCGAGGTCGAGGTCGACGCCGGAGTCGGTGCGCGTGTTGACGAGCACGTTGCCGAAGGGAGCGGCGTCCTTCACGCCGTCGACCGTCGCCCACTCGTCGACCGCGGTCACGTCCACGGCCGAGCGCGCGAACGCGGCGGAGTGGTCGACGTCCTCCTCGAACGCGAACGCTTCGACGGGCATCCGCTTGAGCCCGGAGACGCCGTCGTTGACGAGCCCGACGGACAGGCCGGACAGCAGGACCATCAGGACGCCGATGAGCGCCACGACCGAGCCCATGAGCGCGAAGCGCCCCCGGGCGAACGTCAGCTCACGCCACGCGAGGAACACCGCGCACCACCTCTGTTGTCGACACCATGTCGGTAACCATAACTCGGCCACCGTCTTGCCGACAACGTGTCGACAAGATGCGGACGCTCAGTGGTCCGCCGGCACCAGCTCCAGCACCCGGCGCGCCAGCGCGACCCGGTCCGTGCCCGCGTGCCCGAGGCTCCCCGAGTCGAGCGCGCCCGCCACGACCTCCCGCAGGTGGCGCGTCGCCGGGGACGCCGGCTCGTGCAGCGCGAGCAGGTGCGCGACGACGAGCCCGTGGTACTGCTCGAACGCCGAGACCGGCTCGGTGATCGCCCGCTCCGCGACCTCGTGGCTCGCGGCCGGAGGGTGCCCGCTCATCATCGCGAGCGCCATCACGCGGTTCGCCTCCGAGCCCTCGTCGTACACCTGCTCCAGCAGCTCGCGCGTCGGGTGCGTGCGGTGCGCCGCCTCCGCCCACGACCGGACCTGCAGCTCCTGCTCCACGGACCGCCGCCACCCCGGCGACGACCGCCGCGTCACGGCGAACCGCGCGGCCTCCGCGGAGTTCAGCTCGATGAGCTCGCGGGCCTCGTCACGCAGCTCCGCAGCCCGGACGTGGTCGCCGTCCTCGTCCGCCCGCGCGGCCTCGTCGAGCTTGCGCGCGACCGCCTGCCCGAGCTCGACCTTCACACCCCCGGCCTCGACCGCGGTGATCCGCTCCGCGAGCACCGCGACGAGCACGAGGGCGGCCCCGGCCGCGAGCACCGCCGCGGTCCCGGCGCCGTTGTCGGACACGAACACTGCCACGCACCCGAGCGCGACGAGCACTCCCCCGCCGACGGCGCACCACCCCCGCACGGCCCTCGACACCTGCGCCCGCGCGCCCGGCGCGCCGCCGTTCCCCCCGCCCCGCTGCATGCCGCGATTGTGGCGGTTCACTCCCACCCTGGCTACCGCCCCCTCCACCGAGCCGGCCATTCGTCGCGAGTCAGCGGTTACGGCGCGGGTCTGTCGGTGGGTCGTGCGGATGACTGCGCGACCCACCGACAGACTCGCGACCCACCCGGAGAGGCGCGATCGGTGAGGCCGGGGTCAGTAGCGCCAGTGGCGCATGTCCTGCTGGTAGGTGCGGTAGATCACCGGTGCGAGCAGGGTCGACGGCGCCATGTCGGTCGGCGTCAGGTCGCCGGGGAGGCGGGCGGTGTCGGCGAGGGAGCGCTGGTCGTGGAACCGCAGGCCGTCGGGTAGCGGCGTCGCGGCCAGGAAGGTGCCCCCGTCACCGGGCAGCGAGAGCGCGAAGCCCCACTCCCCGAACGACGGCACGTTGACGCTGAGCGGGACGACCGTGCGGCCGGGCCCGCCCGCGCGCAGCGTCGCGACCACCTGCCAGTACGCGTGCGGCGTGAAGTACGACGACGTCGCCTGCGTCGCGAGCACGCCGCCGGGCCGCAGGTGCGCGACGACCGAGGAGTAGAACTCCGTCGAGTACAGCTTGGCGACCCGCTCGTCGGACGGGTCGACCAGGTCGACGAGGACCGCGTCGAACGTCGCGCCCGTGTCCCGCACCCACCCGAACGCGTCGGCGTTCACGACGCGCACCCGCTCGTCGTCGAGCGAACCCTCGTTGAGGTCCCGCAGCAGGCGGTTGCTGCGCGCGAGGTCCGTGACGGCGGGGTCGAGGTCGACGACGACCACCTCGCGCACGGTCGGGTAGCGCAGCACCTCACGCGCGAGCAGCCCGTCACCACCGCCGAGGATCGCGACGGACGCGGGCGCGCGCACCGAGGTCAGCGCGGTGTGCGCGAGCGTCTCGTGGTAGCGCGCCTCGTCGACGGACGAGAACTGCAGCTGGTCGTTCAGGTAGAGCCGGACGTCACCCTGGTAGTTCGTGACGACGAGCTTCTGGTAGCGCGACGTCGCGGCCGCGACCACCGGGTCCTGGTAGAGCCGCGTCGACAGCGCGGCCTCGAGGCCCGACGACGCGGCGAACACCCCGAGGAGGGCAGCCAGCGCGCCGCCCGTGGTCCAGGTCCAGCGCGGCTGGTGGCCCATGCGCGCGAGCATGAACAGCGCGACCGCGACGTTGAGGATCGCCACCGCGAGCGCGGTGCGCACCAGTCCCAGCACCGGCAGCAGCAGGAACGGGAACAGCAACGACGCGAGCAGCGCGCCCAGGTAGTCGAGCGCGAGGACCTTCGAGAGCAGGCCCACGGACTCGTCGCGGCCATGCTCCTTGAGCAGCGCGACCAGCAGCGGGATCTCGATGCCGATCCCGATGCCGATGCCGACCGCGAGCAGCACGAACACCGGCCAGTACAGCTCGGTCTGCCCGTACGCCCAGAACAGCACGAGCACCGACGAGCCGCCGAGCAGGCCGAGCACCAGCTCGTTGCGCACGAACGCGATGCCGGACGGCCCGGGCAGGCGCGGTGCGAGCAGCGAGCCGATCCCCATCCCGAACAGCGACAGGCCGGTCGCCACGGAGAACGAGACGACCGAGTCGCCGACGAGGTAGGACGCGGCCGTCCCGAGGATGAGCTCGTAGACGATGCCGCCGACGGCGACGAGCAGCGCGGCCGCGAAGACCGTCGGGCGGTCCATGCGGCGCGCGCGCGACCGGCCCGTCGCGGCGGGGTGCTCGACCTCGGTGGCGGTCATGCGGCGCTCAGGAGCTGATGGTGCCCGCGATGATCAGGCCGATCGCGACCGCCATGCCCGCGATGAGGATGCCGAACGCGACGTTGTGCTCCTCGACGAGCTCGTGGCGCAGGTTGAGCCGGAACAGCCGGTCGGCGACGACGACCGCCAGCAGCAGCATGACGATGCCGACGACCGAGTACAGCAGGGTCGACAGGAACTCGATGATCACGGGTGCTTCTCCTTGGTCGGGACGTTCACTTGCCGAGCCCTCCGCCGCCGCCGCCGAACACGGAGCGTCGGACGCACACCTGCTCGGTGGTGGTGGTGACACCGCCCGGCTCGGCCAGCACGGTGCGGGGGGTGCACTGCTCGACGGTCTGCGAGCACGCGACGCCGAGCCCGCCGATGCCGAGCGCGATCACCAGGCCCAGGACCAGCCCGCGCAGGTTGCGCGGCGCGACGCGCTTGCCGAAGTGCGCCTTCTGGCCCGCGGTGTCGAGCTCGACGCCGTGGTAGACGTCGAGCACGCGCTCGTCGAACTTCTCGACGGACAGCACGAACCCGTGGCCGCGCAGCTCGGCGTACGCGACGTCCTGGCCGAGCTGCAGGTCGTACGTGAAGCCGCCCTCGAGGTACGCGATGCGGCCCACGCCCACCTCGTCCACGCGCACCTGGTGGGTCTGCCCGCGCCACGTGACGCCGAGCCACTGGCCTTCCTGCAGGTGCGTGGGGTCGAGGTGCTCGACGACCTCGAGCGGCCGGTAGAGCGTGACCTTGCGCGTGTAGTGGTCGTACTCCACCCAGAAGTCGAGGTTCTCGTAGCCGAGGACCTCCCACTCCTCCCACGTGTACGTGGTGCGGTCGGCCGGGTCGTACTCCTCGTACACGACGACGCCGTGCGGGATCGAGCGCCACGGCGGGGCGCCGACGAGGTGCTTGCCCAGCGCCATGCGGGCGCGGGGCCGCCGTCCGACGCTCATGCGGGCGGCACCTCGCGCACGACGACGGTGCCCGCGAGCGCGGTGGCGAGCGCGGCGCGCGTCCGCTCGACGAACCCGTCGTCGGGGCGGCGGCAGCTCGTGAGCGTCACGTACGCGGCGCCGTGCTCGGGCCACGTGTGGACCGCGACGTGCGACTCGGCGAGCAGGATCGCCAGGCTCAGGCCCTGCGGTGCGAACCGGTGCACGGCCTCCGCGCCCACAGCGTGCAGGCCGGCGTCGGCGACCAGCCCGGTGAGCGCGCCGCGCACCACGTCGAGGTCGTCGAGCCGCGCGGCGTCCGCGCGCAGCACGTCGAACACGTACACGTGGTTGCGGTGCACGTCGCGCGGCCTCCCGTCGTCCTGCGCCGGACGGCGCGGTGGTCGCTGGGCACCGTAGCGAACCGGGCAGCCCCGCGTGGGCGGTATCCACACGAGAGGGCGCTTTCGGGTGACGCCCGGGTCGCCCCGGGCGTCACCCGGCGGCGCTCAGGGCAGGAGGGCGGGCGTGCGGGTGGCGGCGGCGACGCGGTCGAGGATCTTGTCGAGGACGACGCCGCGCTCGAACTGCAGCGCGTGCTCGCGCGCTCGCGCGGACCACGCCGCGCGCTCGTCGTCGTCCATCGCGAGGACCTTGTCGATCGCGGCGGCGATCGCGCCGGGGTCGGACGCCGGCACGACGAGCGCGGTGCTGCCGACGGCCTCCCCGATGCCTCCGGTGTCGGTCGTGATCACCGGGCCGCCGCCGGACAGCATGTTCTCGACGAGCGCGATGCCGAACGTCTCGACGAACTCGGGCCGCGGCTTGGACGGCAGCACGAACGCGGTGCAGCCCGCCATGAGGTGCGGCTTCTCGTCGTCGGGCACGTCGTGCAGGAACGTGACCAGGTCGCCGAGACCGGTCGCGGCCGCGCGGTCGTGCAGCTCGGCGGCCTGCGGGCCGTTGCCGGCGACCACGAGGCGCTGCCCGGCCGCGGGAGCCCCCGAGGCGGCGTACCCGTCGATGAGGTCGTCGACGCCCTTGGCGTGCGCGAGCCGCGACAGGTACAGCACGTACCCGCCGCGCGTCAGGCTGCGCGCGGCGAGCACGCGGCCCGTCTCGTCGTCGTCGCGCCGCACGTACGCCGCCACGTCGACCGCCGGGTAGGAGATCGCGACGCGTGCGCGCAGCTCGGCCGCGAACCGGGTGCCGTGCGCCGCGTCGAGCGCGGCCGCCTCGGTCACGACGAGGTCGCGCGTGTACTGCGAGACCGCGAGGCACACGTCGTGCTCGAGGTACCCGGACAGCACGTGCGCGGCCGCGCCGAACCGGCCCTCCTCCACGCACGCGCGCACCACGTTGGTGACGTCGGAACCCACGGCCTCCGCGACGGTCACGACGTCCACGGGCAGGCCCGTGCGCCGCGCGACGTGCACGGCGTCGGCGATCGCGGTCGCGTGCGGCGACAGGTACAGCGACATCGCGACGGTCGGGACGCCGTCGGTGAACAGCTCCACGAGCCGCCCGGTGAGCCCCGCGAGCCAGCGACCGTCGGGCACCTTGTAGTCACCCACGGGTGCGGGCCGCTCCACGACGATCCCCGGCGAGTACGGGAGCACGCCGTCGAGCGGCTTGAGGGGCAGCCCCGCGGCCTGCAGCCGGTCGACGGGCCAGGTGACGATGCGCACCTCGTCGAACCCGCGGTCCAGGGCGGCCTCCGCGAGGTTGCGGGCCTCGCCGGAGTGGCCGCAGATGACCGGGTCGGCGCGCACGACGATCACGAGGCGGCGGTTCGGGCGGGCGACGTGCTGGGTCACGGCGTCGTCCTCTCGGGGTTCTGGAGGTGCTGCGGGACGGGGGCGCGGCGTGCGCGCGGTGACGGCCGGGTGACGACCGGGCGGGTCAGGGTGTCGCGAGCCGCGAGAGCGGCACACCCGTCGCCGGTGCGGGCGCGGACGGCGGGCGGTGCCGCGTCGCCCACCCCGAGGGTTCGGGGCCGAGCCCGACGAGCAGGCGCCCGCCGCGGTGCAGCTCACCGCCCGTGAGGTACGGCCGGTCCAGCGGCACGCCGTCGAGGTGCACGGACTGCACGTGCTGCGCGGGCCCGCCCGGCTCGGGTTCGACGAAGCCCGTGGTCTCGATCGCGAGCGTCCCGCCCGCCACGTCGACGCGCGCCTCACGCCACGCGGGCGCGTTGAGCAGGAACAGGTTCTGCCCCGCCACGGGGAACACCCCCAGCGACGCCCACACGTACCAGGAGGACAGCCCGCCGGAGTCGTCGTTGCCCGGCAGGCCGCCGCGGCCGGTGCCGAACTGCTGCTGCACCACGTCGTGCACCACCTGCGCGGTGCGGTCCGGGCGCCCGGCGTACATGTACGCCCACGGCGCCTCCATGTCCGGCTCGTTGTTCAGGCCCTCGAACCGGTCGAGCGCGTAGCCCGCCGCGAGCTCCTGCACGTCCGGCCGCACGCCCGGCTGCTTCACGGGGTCCGCACCGAAGCCGAAGAACCGGTCGAGCATCCCGACGAACGCCTCGTCGCCGCCCGCGAGCGCGATCCGGGACGCCATGTCGTGCAGCAGACGGAACGAGTAGTTCCACCGGCCGCCCTCGTACCACGTGGAGTCGACGAGCAGCCCGTCCGGGCCGAACGCGCGGGTCCACCCGCCCGCGAGCGTGCCGAACTGGTCGACGAGCGTCAGGTCACCGACGCGCGCCGCGACGATCGCCGTGCACCAGTAGCCGAACGCCAGGTCGAGGGTGTGGCTGACGGGGTGCGTGATGCCGCGCTGCAGGTACTCCTCGCCGTACGTGCGGCGCAGGTCGTCGTGCATGTGCACGAGCGCCCAGTCCCAGTCGACGCCGGGCAGGCCGAGCGAGCACAGGTCCGCGAGGAACGTGTGCGCGAGCGCCGAGCCCTGCCGCGAGAACCGGTCCGCGCCGCGCGCCATGCGGTACCCGATCGGGAGGTTGCCCTCCTCCTCCGCGATCTGCAGCAACGCGTTCGCGAGCTCGACGGACCGCTCCGGGACCAGCGCCGTCATGAGCGGCAGGTGGGTGCGGTAGATGTCCCACATCGTCGACAGGTCGAACGCGAACGGGCCGGGCGTCGGCCAGAACGGCGACTCGTCGGGCGCAAGGCACGGCTTCACGAGCGAGTGGTACAGCGCGGTCGCCATGACCGTCTGCTTGTCCGACGAGGGCGTGTCCACCGCGACCTTGCCCAGGTGCTCGCGCCACACCGTGCGCGTCGCGCCGCGGCGCTCGTCGAACGCCGGCCCGCCGCCGCCCAGCTCGGCCTCCAACGTCTCGCGCGCCTGGTCGACGCCACGCAGCGAGAACCCGAACCGCAGCTCGACCACCTGCCCGGCCTCCGCGGGGCCCGCCCACATCAGGCCGAACGGCCGCAGCGTCGTCGGCCGGATGCGGTCGAAGTCCAGGCGCGTGCCGCCCGGCATGAGCCGGCGGTCGTACCAGAGCATCTGCCGCCAGCCGGGGGCGTCGCACTCGACACGCACCGCGAGCGGTGCCCCCTCGACGACGATCTCCCCCTCCGCCTGCCCGGGCCCGACCATGCCGAGGTGCGCGCGCAGCGGGATCGTCCGACCGAACGGGATGTCGAGCCCGCCGAGCGAGAAGTCGATGACCACACGCGCGTCGTGGTGCGCGGGGAACGTGTACCGGTGCACCGCGGACTTGGGCCCCACGGTGATCTCCGCGCGCACACCCGACTCGAGCGTCGCCGCGTAGTACCCCGGCTCGGCCTGCTCCTCGACGATCCGCCACGCGGTGCCCAGGTCGTCGAGCGGGCGCAGCATCGGCGTCACCCGGAAGTAGTTGTAGTACTTGCGGATCGCGCCCGTGCCGGACTGCTGGAAGTGCGTGAACCCGCTCGCGACGAGCTCGTCGTGCAGCACGGGCGGCAGACCTTCGGTCGACAGGTCGTAGCGGCCGTAGCCCGTGGGGTACGCGCCCGAGTACGCGCACGCCGAGACCATGCCGAACGGGTACGTCGCCCCCGGGTGCGTGTTGCCGACCTGCGGCTTCGGCCACCACCACGTCGAGGCGAGGCCCGTCGGCACGGGCAGGTCGGTCGCGTCCGTGCCGATGAACGGGTCCACGTGGTCGAACATCCGCGCGCCCTCCCCTGCTCACCTGCGTGGGGACGGCGGACGCGGCCGTGCTGACCGCGCTGTCGTCGCCCCGTTCGTGCGCGACGGTACGAGTGGAGTGTGACAGCAGTGTTGCGCGCACGTCACGACGAACGCGGGCGCCCCTCGTCCCCGACCCGGCACCCGGCCTCCCGGCGCGCTCCTATGCTTGCGCGGTGACCTCCACCGGCGACCGACCGACCGCCCGCATCGCGATCCTCGCCTCCGGGACGGGGACGACGGCCGCCGCGATCATGGACGCCGCGGGACGCACCATCGCCGCCGAGGTCGCCGTCGTGATCAGCAACAACAGCGGCTCCGGTGCGCTGGCCCACGCGCGCGAGCGCGGTGTGCCCACCCGCCACCTGTCCGGCCTCACGCACCCCGACCCCGCGGTCCTCGACGCCGCGATGCTCACCGCGCTCGTCGAGTCCGGCGCGCAGCTCGTCGTGCTCGCGGGCTACATGAAGAAGCTCGGGCCGCGCACGCTCGCCGCGTTCCCGGGCCTCGTCGTCAACACCCACCCCGCGCTCCTGCCCGCGTACGGCGGGCAGGGCATGTACGGCGATCGTGTGCACGCGGCCGTGCTCGCGGACGGCGCGACGCAGACCGGCGCGTCGGTGCACGTCGTCACGGCCGAGTACGACGAGGGCCCCGTGCTCGCGCAGGCGAGGGTCCCGGTCGAGCCGGGCGACGACGTACCCGCGCTGCGCGCACGGGTCCAGGCGGCCGAGAAGAAGCTCCTGCTCGACTGGCTCGCCTCCCGCTTCGCGTGACGAGGTCGGGTCGCGTCCGACACGGTCCGTCGTCCTGAACCCGCAGGACGATCCGGTCACCGCGCGCGTCTGCGGCCGCGACGACCCACGTCTCCAGTAACTTCGCCTCGAAGGCGCCGAGAGCGGCTGGCGGAGGGGCGGCGACGAGTTGGTCATCTACACGAGCGCGGGTTCCAAGCCCGAGGCCGTCGCCAGGATGTACTTCCTCGCCGGACGACCGGTCGAGACTCTGGGCCGCGGCAGCAAGGAGAAGCGCTCGGCGCTCGAGGCGCTCGGGGCGTCGCTGGGCCTCGACCTGACTGCCGTCGCGGGCAAGAGCGAGTGCGGCGCTGCGATCGCCCGCCACCTGGGTGTCGAGTGGGACGACGCGTGCCACTCCGCGGGAGACACCATCACGCTCGTCGGCCTCAACCGACTCGTCGATGCGGCGGTCTCTCGCCTCGCACGAGACAGCGACGACCCGTCCCAGCTGATCAACGACCTCCACGACCTGCCGCCCGCGCCCCGGGCGGACCGACCCGACCAGGAGAGCACCGTGACCGTGGACCTGACGGAGCACCAGCAGAACGCGGCTGAGCTCATCGTGCAGCTGAGCCAGTCCGGTGAGGCGCCCGTCGGGGTCCGGACCACGCCCGAGCCGCTCGAGCGCGACGACATCCAGTTCGACGACGGTTCGTGGCGGGACCGGGTCGCCCTCGTCCAGGACTGGCTGCGTCTTCCCGCCGACCTCGACATCTCCTCCGCCGAAGCGTTCCAGTCGAGCCTCGCGGACCTCCTGCAGCTCGAGGACGGGCACGACCGGAACGAGCTCCACGTCGTGCTGCCGCGGCTGGTCGAACGCCTCGAGCGCGCCGTCACGCTCCGCGAACGGTTCCTGGAGGAGCTCGAGCTGGCTGCCGAGGGCGGCGCGACGCTGACGACCGCGACCCAGCGCTGGAACGACGCGTGGGACGAGAACGAGGAGGACGAGGAGAGCGAGGGCGGAGGGCCGATCCACGCCCAGGCCAAGACGTGGTCGATCACTCAGTTCGCCTACTACGCCTCGTCCGGTCAGCTGAACCTGAGCCCCTCGTACCAGCGGGCGGACGTCTGGCCGACCCAAGACGCGCAGCTGCTCATCGAGTCCGTCCTCCGGGGCGTCCCCCTGCCCTCGGTCATCCTCCTGGAGATGAGCAACGACGGGCGCACCGTGTACGAGGTCGTGGACGGCAAGCAGCGGCTGACGTCGATCCTTCGGTTCGTCGGGATGCACCCCAAGGCGCTCGAGCTGGTGAAGAGCAAGGCGAGGGCGTGGGGTATGAACGAGCGTGAGCTGGTCGATCTCTTCCAGAAGGACTACCCGCAGTTCAGGAAGCTCTGGCACCAGAACGAGCCGACTCGGCTGACCAACCAGGTGGAGCGGAACCTGTACTTCCCCTTCCGCCTCCGCTCCGGCGACGTCCGTCCGCTGAGCGGTGAGCTCGAGAAGCTGCGCGGCAAGTACTACTCGCAGATCCGCGAGGAGCGGATCAGCGTGGTCGGTGTCCCGCACTCCGTCCTCGAGGTCTTCGAGCTCCAGTCCGACTACCAGGTGCCCGTCATCGTGTACACGAAGGTGACCACGGACCAGATCCACGAGGTCTTCAAGCTCTACAACAAGCAGGGCAAGCACCTGAACGCGGAGGAGATCCGCAACGCCCAGTACCACCGCCTGGACCTCATGCGTGCGCTGCTCGTGACGGCTGGTGACGCCGAGGACGTCACGGAGGTCGCACCCTTCCTCGAGCCGCACTGGTCCGACCTCTCGTCGACGCCGAAGACGCTCGACGACTACGGGTTCGGGCGCGCGGGCTACAAGCGGACGAAGCTCCTGTCGTGGGTCGCCTCCGTGCTGTTCCTCGACAAGGGCAAGCCCGAGACCCGGTCGACCGCCACGCAGATCAACGCCCTGCTCGAGCGGGTGGGTCAGCGCCCGAGCGACCGCCTCCGGTCGGTCACCGCGATCACCGAGGCCATGCTCCTGCTCGACCACGGGCTCGACGCGCACGCGGGGGCCGCGACGGACATCTGGGCGCAGAGCTTCCGCAACTCGCAGGGCAAGGGCAAGTGGCAGGAGCTCCAGCTCGTCGCGTCGATCATCGGGCTCTGCGCAGCCCGCGCCGTGATGGACGGTGACGAGCTGGACGACCTCCTCGACGAGCTCGCCCCGACGATCCGCGCGGCGTCCGCGGGCTGGCAGCGCCCTGCCAAGACCCAGTCCCGGGAGCAGTGGCTCTTCATCTCCCGGGTCGTCGACGGGCTGCTGGAGATCCTGGGCGTGTCGCCCCAGGACGCGCACGAGCGGATCGCCGAGCAGTTCGGCGAGTCGGGCCTCGCGGCCCTGCTCGACGTCTCCCGGCGCGCATGACGTCCCGCAGCCCGTACGGAACCGCCCAGGTCCACCTGGACGTCCGCAGGGCCGACGACGCCACGTGGTGGTCGTCGTACGAGGCCCAGCTCGAGATGTCGGGCATCTCTTCGCGCAGCCGAGCGGTCATCGGCGCCGACGCGGAGCACATCGTCGACCGCGGGATCTTCGGCGCCGGAGAACCCGGCACCAACGGGTGGCCCGAGTCGCGAGAGCGCCAAGGCCTCGTCATGGGCGCCGTCCAGTCCGGCAAGACCGCGTCGATGATGGCCGTGGCCGCGAAGGCGCTGGACCGTGGTGTGGACGCCCTCGTCGTCCTGGGCGGGACGCGAACGGCACTGTGGCGCCAGACGTTCGAACGCCTCGTCGCCCAGCTCGACACGCTCGAGCGTCCCGAGCACCTCCGGGAGATCATCCCCCGTCCTGACCTCGTGCGCGCCGGCGGCGGGGCTCCGGCGGACCTCTACGCCCTCGCGCAGCCGCGCGCTCGTCGTCTGGTCACCAAGCGCCGACCGCTCGTGGCCGTCGTGATGAAGAACGTCGCGCACCTGGAGCGTGCCGCGGCCTCCCTCGCGACTCTCTACGACGAGGTCCGGCGCGAGGGACGGCCGTTCCACGTGGTGGTCATGGACGACGAGGCCGACGACTCGTCCGTGGTGGATGCGGCTGCCGAGGCGGCCGACGAGTGGGACTTCGCGCAGCGCAAGCAGATCCCACGCCGGATCCTCGACCTGTGGGAGGACCGCGCCCGGCCGGGTGAGACGCGGTTCCCGGAGGTCTACGCGACCTACGTCGCCTACACCGCGACGCCGCAGGCCAACTTCCTCCAGGACCCGTCGAACCCGCTCGCGCCGCGGGACTTCGTCGCGAGCCTGCGCACCCCCGGCCCGGAGGGGACCGCTGAGGAGCGCACGTCGTCCTACCGTGTACCCGAGGGCCCGAAGGCCTGGTACACGGGCGGAGAGGTCTTCTACCGCACCCTGGGCTCGGTCCCGCTGTGCGTACCGGTGGACGACGAGGACCCGCACGACGCGCTGCAGGACGCCGTGCGGGCGTACCTCGTCGCCTGCGCGGTCCGTCTGCGCAGGCTCGGTCTCGCGTACGGGCCGCGCACGGCACGCGACATGGTCTTCGCCAGCAGCGCCGAGGCGAAGGCCCTGCCACCGATGTCGATGCTCATCCACCCGACCTCCGCGAAGGAGGGGCACTTCGAGGTGGCCGATCAGGTGCTCGCCTGGGACCTCGGCGTCACGCCTCGCCCTGACGAGGAGCACGGCCCGGAAGGCCGTTACCTCGACACCGCGCGGCTCGTCGCGGATCTCGAGGCCGACGAGCGCCGCTGGTCCCGGTGGCTGGAGGAGTACCAGCGGTCGGCGGCCCTGTGCGGGTCCCTGCTCGGGGACGCCACCCTCTACCCGGTCGAGGAGTCGTGGCCGGAGGTCCGCAGACTGCTCGTCGAGCAGATCATCCCCGCGACGTCCGTCGCCGTCATCAACAGCGACGAGAACGCCGACGACCGCCCGGAGTTCGACGTCACCGAGGTCGAAGGCGGGTGGCGAGCGCCGCGCAACCTCTCGACGATCTTCGTGTCGGGCAACGTGATGGCGCGCGGCCTGACCCTCGAGGGACTGACGACCACCCTGTTCACGCGGTCGAGCAACAACCCGCTGGCGGACACCCAAATGCAGATGCAGCGGTGGTTCGGCTACCGCGGCCCCATCATCGACCTCTGCCGGGTCTTCCTCGGGAGCACCCAGCTCGAGCTCTTCGCGGCGTACCACGACAACGACGAGGCGCTCCGGCGTGAGGTCCTCGCCGCCATGACCGGCGACGCCACGCTGCCCGACGTGCGCGTGCTCCAAGGCCGGGCGTTCAAGGCGACGGGCAAGATCGCGAACGTCCGGGGGGTGTCGCTCTACCCCGGTGCCCGACCGTTCGTCCGACACCTCACGCCGCCCGCCGTCGACGACGAGAACCTGCGTCTGATCGCGGAGACGTTCGACGACGAGCTCGTCGACACCAGGGAGTCGCTCCGGCGAAGCGGCGTGCTCCTCGCCACCCCCTGGTCGCTCACGGACGTCGCCGACCTGCTCGACCGGCTGCGTTACGACGACCACGGACCGGGTCCGGACGGCCTCGAGGCGAGCCGGTGGACGTCGGTGGAGCGCCACGCGCGTCTGGAGCCCGGCGACCCGCTCGCGCCCCTGTACCGGGCGCCCTCCGTCGAGGGCGGCGTGGAGCTCGGCCCGTTCTCGCCGTACTCGATCGCGGCGTACCTGCGCACCTGGGCCGCGTGCCTCGACCGCGCGGTCCCCGGGATGGTGACGACCGACGAGCCACCGGTCCAGTGGAGCCTCGTGGACCTTGACGCGCGCAGACGCCGACAGCCGCGGTTCTGGGTCGGACTCCGCCTGGGCGGCGGCGCACCGGTGATCTCCGGACCGCTGATCGACCTCGGCTTCGTCGTGCGCCCGATGGTGCGAAGGCTCGTGGACCCGAACACGAACGCGCTCGACGCCTCCTGGGGCTCACGGAACCCCGAGGGAGGGCAGTACTTCGGTGACGAGTTCTTCGACAGGCGCATGCTGGGCGAGGAGCCCGTCGTGACGAGCAGCGGCGCGCGACCCGAGGGCAGCGACGGCCTGGTGCTGTTCCACCTGGTCGGCCGGGACGAGGGACGGGTCTCGGTCGCCGTCGGCCTCAACATCCCCCTCGGGGGCCCCGACCACGTCGCAGCCGTGCCTGGGAGGCCCCATGACCGCGCCTGACGCGCTGTTCGAGCGGCTCCGCGAGCGGTTGGAGCAGCAGCCGCCCGCGCCGTCCGCCGAGGACCGCGAGCTCGTCTGGGCGGACCCGGGGCACCTGCTCGCGCTCGCCCGTGACGACCGTGGCCAGGTCGAGATCTTCGTCGTCGGTCCCCCGCTGACGGCGTCCACGCGCGTCGTCGCGGCCAACCTCGTCCACCACACGTGGCGGACCTCGGACGGCTCGACGTTCGACGCCTCCCGCGTCGTGCTCCCCGGCGAACCGCACTTCGACGGGGTCGCGACGCTCGTCTGCGCCGAGCTCCTGCGCAACGGTGTCGACCGGTCACCCCAGGCAGCGTTCGCCCAGGTCGAACCCGTGATCGCGCTGGCGCTACGCCGTGCGGTCCTCGGCGACGAGGTCCTGGCGGGCCTCGTCGGCGAGCTGGTCGTCCTGGACCGGATCCTGCGCGTCACGGCCCCACGGGCGGCCGCAGAGGTGGTCGCCGGCTGGTACGGCCACGACCGGTCGACCCGCGACATCCAGCTGCGGGGCGTCGGGGTCGAGGTCAAGACCACCACCGGACCGCGATCGATCCACAGCGTCTCCGGCGTGCGTCAGGTCGAGCTCGGCCGCGCGGTGGACGGCCGCCCGGAGTCCGCCCTCTACCTCGCGAGCGTGGGGGTCACGTGGCTGGACGAGGACGTGGCGGGCCTCACCCTGCCCGGGCTCGTCGACTCGATCCTCAACCACCTGGAGGCGGCGCACGTCGGGCCCGAGGACGTCGCCGAGCTCCTGAAGCGGGTGATGCACTACGGCGGAGACGCGGGCCTCGGTTACGACCACGCCCACCACAACCTGTACCCGCGCTTCCTGCGCCCGTTCGAGCTCCGGTTCGAGCGCCTGTACGACCTGACGGACGAGAAGGTGCACGTCCTCACCAGCAAGCACCTGGAGGGCCTGGACCATGTCGAGGTCGAGTCCGTCGGCTACACGATCGTCCTGCCGGACCGCCTGCGCGGCGACGTGAACCCCGTCGCGGGGCTGCACGCCGTCGCGACGACGATCGCGCGGCGGGCGGGCCTTCCGTTGCGGGCGGCCTGAGCGCGACTCTCAGCTCGCGGCGCGCTCGACCTCGGGCACGTCGTCGGCGACGTCCGGCACCGCCTCCAGGCGGGCGGACACGCTCGTTGGCGGGGCGAGAGGCGCTCCCCGCACGGCGTCGACCAGGTGGGCGGGCAGGTCGTCCGCGTCGCGGAGCACATGCTCGCGGAAGACGTGCCAGGCCGCGCCGACCGCGACGCCGTTGCCGACCTGCTTGTACGACGCCGGGTCCTTCTGGTCGCCGAAGCCGAACTCGTCAGGGAACCCCTGGAGACGCGCTGCCTCGTGCGGGGTGACGCGCCGACGACGCGGCCCGTAGATCGAGGTCTGGTTGATGGCGACGAGCGCCGGCAGGTAGGTGGGCTCCTTCGCGCGGATGCCCGACGGCCGGAAGTGCATCAGGCAGTCCCACAACGACTCGAGGTCACGGGCCTGCCACTCGAGCTTGCGGCGCGACGCCGGGAACGACCGGAACTCGGGGTGCGCCTGACGCCACGCGTCGATCACCGGCTTGTTCTCGTCGTAGAACCGCGCGTTCTTCACGAGGATGCGCCGCTTCCAGTCAGGCAGGTACGAGAGCTCGTCCTGGTCGAGCGTCCGCTCCGGAACCCAGTGATCGGCCCACAGAGGGAAGCCCGGCAGCCGCAGTCCGGTCCGCACGCGGATGCGCTGGACGAGGTCGTCCCATGCGTTGACCCAGGCAGTCTCCTGGGCGTCAAGGCGATAGCGCTGGACGTCCTCGATCGAGTGGTCGGGGTCGAGGATCCACTCGGCGCGCCACCGGTCGACCTCCCACCCGTCGACGACGGAACGGGGCACGGTCTGCTCCGGCTCCAGTCCGGCGGCGAGTTCTGCCGCGACCTGCGCCGCCCCGATGTACGTCCCGAGGATGAACACACGGTCACGCACCTGCGGCGTGCCGCCACGGTGGGGCGGCAGGAGGTGCGGCGAGAAGACGGTGGGACGCGCAGACACCCGGTACCCGAGTTCACGCAGGGTGCGGATGATGACTTCCCACTCGCGGTCGTGGCGAGGACCGGCGATGTTGCGGACGTTCTCCAGCAGCACGACCGCGGGCTTCTTCGCCTCGAGCACGCGGGCGATGTTCCAGAACAACGTGCCCCTGGCTTCGTCCATCCCGCGCTGGAATCCCGACTTCGAGAAGGGCTGGCACGGGAAGCCGGCCGCCAGCACGTCATGATCCTTGACCAGCACCGGCTTGCCCTCGGCCGTGTCCAGCGTGATGTCGGTGTTGACCACCGGACGCTCACCCTCGGGGAGCGGGTCGATCCAGTTGCGCGCGTAGGTCGAGCGCGCCGCGGCGTCGATCTCCGAGACGTACACGCACCGGCCACCCGCGTGGTCGAGCATCGCGTGGAAGCCGCCGATACCCGCGAACAGGTCCGCGTACCTGAAGGCTCCCTCGCGACCCGTCCCCACGCTGCTCAGCTTAGCTGAGCCTTGAGCTGTTGTGGCGCCAGTGCGGCACCGTGCCGTCGTCGCGTCTGCGCGCTCCAGGGTCCCTCTCCTCACGATCCGGCACGACGGGACACGGCCCGCGCGTGGTACGACGGTCAGAGCCCATCACCGACCACCCACACGCCGAGGAGGGCGATGCCCGGCTTCACCGTCCCGGCCCATCCGGGCTCGTCGTCCGTCGAGGTCTCTCGCCGGATGTCCACCGCGCGGCGGCGCGATACAGCACCCGAGATGCTGCTGCGCCGAGAGCTCCACCGGCGCGGCCGACGGTTTCGCGTCGTCGTCAAGGTGCCGGGCAACAATCGCAGGACCATCGACGTCGCGTTCCCGCGGCAGCGGGTCGCCGTGTTCGTCGACGGGTGCTTCTGGCACGGCTGCCCCGTGCACGGCACCCGCCCGACCTCCAACTCGCAGTGGTGGGAGACGAAGCTCGCCGCCAACGTCGCGCGGGACCGAGACACCGACAGTCTCCTGACGGAAGCGGGATGGCGCGTGGTCCGCGTCTGGGAGCACCTCACGGACGCCGATGCCGCGGACGTCGTCGAACGCGCCCTCGACGCGACGGTGGTGGACCCGGGAGACCCCGAGGTCCACCACCGGTGACGTCAGGTCCGGCGCGTCACTGCTGGTTGCGGCCGAAGAACCAGACCGCCAGGACCACCAGCAGGATCCCGACGAGGACCGCGGCGACGATCTTCGGCACGGACCACGGGCGCTCGCCGACGACCTCCCCGGTGTTGGCGTTGACCATGACCTGCCACTGCTTGCCCGCGTACATGAACGTCGCGAGCCACACGGGCAGCAGGACGAGCTTGAACATCACGTCCGCGTAGGTCGTGCTGATCGAGTGCACGCGCTGCTCGTCACCGCCGATGTCGTGCTCGACGTCGTCGCGGATCTGCGCGTCCATGCGCTGCTTCGCCTGCGCGTGGGCGTCCTGCGGGTCCACGTCGTACCGCGGCGCGCTGTGCCCGACGAGGTACTCGTGCCGGTACGGCTGCGCGGCCTTGAGCGTCCACGGCCCGAGCTTGTCGAGCCGGTTGCGCGGCAGCGCGCGGGACGCGGGGACGAGCAGGTCGTCGAAGTCGCGGCGCACGCGGCCGGCGGCGTGGCGCCAGCGCGTGCGCCGCACCTCCTGGTCGCCCTGCTTCTCCGTGTAGTGGTCGCCGCGCTGGCCCACGTAGTCGCTCGTCGTGCGGGCGTCGAACGTCCAGTGCGGCACGTACGTCCCGCGGATCGACTCGGTGTCGCCGACCTTCTTGAGCGCGGACGGCGCGAACCACCGCGAGCGGACCCACGTGGTGACGTTCTCGCGCGCGGTGCGCGAGTCGACGCCGAACGGCAGGACCGCCTCGGGGACGATCACGCCCTCGGGGAGCGTGGTCGCCACGAGGTTGCCGCCGCAGAACCGGCACGCGCCCGCGATGTCCGTGGTCTGCGTGGTCGCGCCGCAGCCCTCGCACGCGAGCGGCTGCCCCGGGACGGAGGCCACGGCGTACTGCGGGTGGCGTGCGCGCCAGCGCTCGTAGTCGTGCTCGTCGACGCGCTCGTCGGCGCCGTGCGTGACGTCGAGCGTCGCGCGGCAGGACCCGCAGCGCAGCGCGCCGACCGCGGCGTCGAACGCGAGCGACCCGCCGCACGCGGGGCACCGCCCGCGCTCGACGGCGGCGCTCGCGTCCGACCACCCGACGGGGGTGGCGGTCGGCTCCTGCGGCAGGGGCGGCGGCACGGTCGTCCCCGTCACGTCAGGCCCCCGGCGCCGGGGCGGCCGCGGTCGGCGGCAGCGGCGGCGGGGCGGTGAACAGCCCGGCGAGCTGCGGCACCTGGCCCGCCGCGGTCCAGGCGGCCATGCCCTGCTTCCAGACGAGCGTGTCGCGGCCCACCTGCCCGGCGGCGACCTGCTGCGCGAGCGCCTCGGGCGTCACCGGGCCGGCCTGCGCGCTGCCCGCGGCGTAGTACCAGAGCTCGTCGGTGACGGGCAGCGGCGGCGGGCCACCGGCGGCGGCCTGAGGCGCTGCCTGGTTCGTCGCCTGGTTCGCCGCCTGGTTCGCCGCCTGGATGGACTGCGCCATCTGCGTGCCCATCGCCATGCCCATGCCGAGGCCCATGCCCTCGCCCGCACCGCCCGGGTTCTTCGCGGCGTCGCCGATCGCCGTGGCGGTCTGGAACTTGGTGAACTGGTCGAGGTCGCCCAGGACCCCCATCTGCGTGCGCTTGTCGAGCGCGGCCTCGACCTCGGGCGGCAGCGAGATGTTCTCGATGACGAACCTCGGGATCGTCACGCCGTACTCGGCGAGCTCGGCGGACAGCGCGGGCGCGAGCTTCGCGGACAGGCCCTGCTGGTTGGCGGCCAGGTCGAGCATCGGGACACCCGACTGCGCGATCGCGGGTGCGAGGTGGCTGATGACGTTCTGGCGGAAGAACTCGCCGATCTCGTCGGTGCGGAAGTTCGAGTCCGTTCCGACGAGCTGGCGCAGCAGCGCCGACGGGTCGCTCACCTGCAGCGCGTAGGTGCCGAAGGCCCGCAGGCGGACCATCCCGAACTCGGAGTCCCGCAGCGTGATCGGGTGCTGCGTGCCCCACGCGAAGTCGGTGAACTGCCGCGTCGCGACGAAGTACACCTCGGCCTTGAACGGGGAGTTGAAGCCGTACTTCCAACCCTTGAGCGTCGAGAGGATCGGCAGGTTCTGGGTCTCCAGCGTGTAGCGGCCGGGGCCGAACACGTCGGCGATCTGGCCCTCGCTCTCGAAGACCGCGACCTGCCCCTCACGGACGATCAGCTGGGCCTGGTTCTTGATCTCGTTGCCCTGGCGGGGGAAGCGCCAGACGATCGTGTCCCGCGAGTCGTCGAGGAACTCGACGATGTCGATGAACTGGCCGCGCAGCTTGTCCGCGAATCCCATGCGGTGCTCCTTCGTCTCAGCCGGGCCGTGCCCACCCCGGTCGTGGTGCCCGCCGCGCCCGGGCGGGGTGGCCCGGGGTGCGGTGAACGGAGCAGCATCGCAGGTCAGGCCGCGCCCGTCCACCACGTCTTGACCGCCACATGAACTGCTGCATACCCGCAGGTGGGCGCGGGGACGAACTTCACCCGGACGGCGCACACCCGGAGACCGGGCTCGGTCCTCGGTGCCGTGACCGAGGCGCGTCGCCGCGCGGGCCGGACTGTAGAGTCGCGGCCATGCCGGCGGGGGGCAGCACGCGCAGCGGACAGGACGCCGCGACCCCAGGCGAGCCCGGCCTCGGCCCGCTGACCGCGTACACCTGGCTCAGCCTGCTCGCGGTCGGCCTGATCTCCGTCTCGTTCCCCCTCGGCGAGCTCGTCACCGTGGCGTTGCCGCCCGGCTGGACGGTGTTCGCGATCGCGACGACCCTGCTCGCGGGCTACCTCCAGGTCGATCTCCTGCGCCGCGCTCCCGGACTGCGCGCGACACCTCTCCCAGACCACCCGCACCGTCTGCTGCGCGCGCTCGCGGTGGTGCTCGGGCTCGTCGCCTCGCTCGTGCTGTGGGCGGTCGCGGGCACCGGGCACCGTGTCGGTTGGCTCTACGCGATGCCGTTCGGCGCGCTCGTCGCCGCCGTGCTCGTGCACCGCACCCCGTCGCTGCTCGAACCCGACGCGTCGCACCGGCCGGCCGCGCTCGTCGCCGGAGCGTCCGTCGTCGGGACCGCGGCTGCGGCGCTCGTCGGCTACCGCGCCGACGTCCCGCACGCGGACGTGACCGTGCGCGCCCTGTACGGGGCGGCGGTCGTCGTCGCGGCCGCGACCCTCCAGCTCGGGCAGGTGTGGGTCTGGCAGGTCATGCAGGCCCTGCACGTCGCTCGCGTGCGCGCCGCGGATCTCGCGCTCACGAACGAACGCATGCGCTTCGCAGCCGAGCTGCACGACGTGCAGGGCCACCACCTGCAGGTCATCGTCGTGACCGCCGAGCTCGCCGAGCAGCTGGTGCCCCGGGACCCGCAGGCTGCCGTGCGGCACCTGCAGCGGATCCGGTCGCTCGCGGTGACCGCGCTCGAGGACACGCGCGCCGTCGCCTACGCGTACCGCCGCACATCCTTCACGGCCGAGCTCGACAACGGCGTCGCCGTGCTGCGGGCCGCAGGGGTCGACGTGCACGTGCACGGCGAGCCGGACCTGCTCCCGCCCGAGCACGGCTCCGCCATGGGTCACCTGGTGCGCGAGGCGACGACGAACCACCTGCGGCACTCGGACGCCCGTGAGTGCACCATCGAGATCGGGCACGTCGGGACCGACGTCGTCGTCACGGTGCGCGACCCGGGGCCTGCGCGCGCGTCGTCCGTCGTGCGCGACACGCGCCGCGGCCAAGGGCTCGCGGGGCTCGCCGACCGGTTCGCCGCGGCAGGTGGCACGATCGAGGCGCGTGACACCGAGCACGGCTTCGTCCTGACGGGACGGCTCCCGCGCGACGCGACGGCGAGGAGGGGGACATGACGGCCACACCCGCAGCCGGGCGGCACACCCGCGTGGTGCTCGCCGACGACGAGGACCTGCTGCGCACCGCGCTCGGCGAGCTCCTGTCGCTGCAGGAAGGGATCACCGTCGTCGACCAGGTCGCGGACGGACCAGCGGCCGTCGCGTCGGTGCTGGAGCACCAGCCCGACGTGGTGCTGCTCGACCTCGAGATGCCTCACCTCGACGGGATCAGCACCGCCGAGCAGATCCTCGCGCAGTCGACCACCAAGGTCGTCCTCGTCACGCGACACGCGCGGCCCGGCGTGCTGCGCCGTGCGCTCGCGGTGGGTGTGAGCGCGTTCGCGTCGAAGTCGACCTCCGCGAGCCTGCTCGCGGCGATCGTGCACGACGTCGCGGCCGGCGGCCGGTACATCGACTCCACGGTCGCCGCTGCCGCGCTCTCCGCCGACGCGTGCCCGCTGACGAGCCGCGAGCTCGACGTGCTGCGCGAGGTGCGGCGTGGGCTGCGGGCCCGCGAGATCGGCGAGGCGCTGCACCTGTCGAGCGGCACGGTGCGCAACTACCTGTCGTCCGCGATGGCGAAGATCGGCGCGGCCGACCGCCGGGAAGCGGCCGACCGCGCCTGGTCCGAGGGCTGGATCTGACTCAGCGCGTCAGGTCCCGCCGCTGGGTCAGCACCAGGGCACCCGCGACCAGCACCGCGAGCGTGACGCCGACGACGGTGGCGGACTGCGCGTACGGCGCGGTACCGGTCAGGTTGCGCAGCTCGGCGAGCGCCGTGTGCGGCAGGAACGGCACCACAGCCTCCGGGAGGAAGCTGCGCACGACACCCTCGAGCACGACGATCCACACGAGCGCGCCCGTGATCGCGCCCGCGACGTTGCGCGTCGCGAGACCCAGGGCGGCCCCCGCCACCGCGAGCGCGGTCGGCGAGATCACCGAGCCCGCGACCGCCTGCCACAGCACGCCCTGCGACCACTGGACCGGACCGGCACCCGCCGGCTGCAGCGCCGCGAGCGTGCCCAGCTTGACGAGCTCGGCGACGACGCCCACCACAGCGCCGAGCAGCGCAGCGACGACGACCTTCGCGACCGCCCACCGCCACCGCTCAGGGGTGGCCAGGTACGTCCACACCACCGCTCCCGTGCGGAAGTCACCGGCCGCGAGCACGACCCCCAGAGCCAGGACGACAAGGCCCGACAGCGGGTCGATCAGCACCTCCGCCTGACCCGCGGCAGTCGACACGTCGACGGCCTGCTGCTCGGACCCGTACGTGGACAGCAGCCCGCCCGTCACCACCGCCGCGAACAACCAGGCGGTCACGACCGACCAGCGCACCGCGCGGGAGCGGGTCAGCAGCACGAGCTCGGCCCGGATCGACACCTTCATCGCACTCCTCCGTTCGTCATGGGTGTGCCCGGACGCGGCGCGCCGTCGACGCCTCGGCCGGGCGGCGCGGCGCCGCGCTCGACGAGCGCGAAGAACACCGACTCGAGCGAAGCGGCACCCATCGGCCCGCTCTCGACGAGCGTCGGCAGGGGTGCCTGCGCGAGCACCTGGCCACCGTGCAGGATCACGACGTCGTCGACCGTGAGCTGCGCCTCGGTGAGCAGGTGCGTGGACAGCAGCACCGAGCCTCCGGCTTCGGCGTGGCGCCGCACCAGCCCACGCAGCCACTGGATGCCCATCGGGTCGAGGCCGTTGAGCGGCTCGTCGAGCACGAGGTGGTGCGGCCGCGCGAGGAGCGCCGCCGCGACGCGCAGTCGCTGCACCATGCCGAGCGAGAACTGCCCGATGCGGCGCCGTCCGACGTCGGCCAGCTCGACCTCACCGAGCACCTCCTCCACGCGCTCGGCGGGGACGCGCGAGCGCACCGCGAGCGAGCGCAGCACCGTCGTCGCGGTGTGCTGCGGCGGGAAGCCCGCGACGTCGAGGCATGCGCCGACCGCCCGGGTGGGGGAGGTCAGCTGCGAGTACGGGGTGCCGTCGATCGTCGCGGTCCCCTCGTCGTGCCCCGCGAGCCCCAGCACGACCTTCAGGCACGTGGTCTTGCCGCTGCCGTTGGGACCGAGCAGGCCCGTCACGCGGCCCGGCGCCGCCGTGAACGACACCCCGCGCACACCCCCTCCGCCCGCGTACGTCTTCGTCAGGCCGTGGCAGCGGATGCCACCGTCGGACCGGCTCATGGTCAACTCCTCTCTCGAGACCCGGCGCTCACGCCGTCTCAGTGGTCAGCGCGCCCACCGGCACGCGCGCCGGCGTCGGCTCCGGCCGCGCCGTCCCCGGGTCGCGAGCGGCGCTGCGGCGCAGGTGCGCGACCTGCACGCGGACCCGCTCCCGCAGCCCCAGCAGCTCGCGGTCGGTGAACACCAGCAGGTCGGACGCGATCATGAAGGCCGAGAACACCGGCAGGCCCATGAGGAACCCGATGCTCACGTGCATCCCGACGAGCGCGACGAACGCGACATGCCGACCGACCGGGCGCAGCAGGAGGAACGGGAACGCGATCTGCACGACGACCGCGGCATACGTCGCGAGCGTCACGAGCAGCGGGACCGTGTACACCGCCTGGCTCAGCTCGGGCCACGGGCTGTAGTCGGCGACCCGCAGGATGTAGTAGACAGCCGTGCCCTCCTGCCACACCTCGCCCTGGGCCTTGAACAACCCCGACGCGCCGTAGAGGACGCACAGCTGCGCGACGCACGCGACGAGCGCCGCGTTGTGCAGGATCGTCGCGAGCTGGCGGCGAGTGGCACGGTGCGCCGCGAGCGCGTCGTACCGGTCGGTGCGGGCCTCGCGGCGAGCTCGACGCGCGTCGAGCGACACGTACGCGGACACGTGCGCGACGCACATGTACAGCAGCAGGATCCGCATGATGTTGTCGCCGCCGTTCGTGACGAACGGGTTGCGCTCGTGCCACGACCACAGCAGGACGAACAGCACGGGCGTCACGACGCGCGTGCGCCACCCGAGCGCGAACAGCGCGGCCGCGACCGCGAGCGCGAGGTAGATCAGGTCGGTCTGCCACGCGGTCCGGGCGAACAGGTACAGCGAGAGGATCGACCCGTCACCCCCGTCGGCCCGCAGCCGCTCGAGGCTGTACGCCGCGTCGGGACCCCAGATGCGGTGCCGCACGGGCAGGTTCACGAGCAGGTCGACGAGGAGGATCACGCCGTAGGCGATCCGGACCAGGGAGAACGCGACGAGCCCGTGCCGCCGGTCCGCGACCAGCGCGACCGCACGGTCGGCCAGGTCGCGCAGCCGTGTGCGCACGTCGACGAGCGTGAGCGGTGCGGGAGCGGTGCTGGTGGGGGTCATCGCCGGTCTCCTGTCGGGTCGGTGACGCCGTGCGCGGCCGCCGACGACGTCGTCGGGGTCGGCAGGTCGCGCCACGGGAGGGTCACGTGGCTGATCTCGCCGAGGCCGTCGTCGTGTCGCTGCGACCAGCGGGGGAACTCGTGCGTGACGAGGCGGACCTGGATCCGCGTCACGTCCCCCCAGGTGCGGCGCGCGGCGTCGGCCGCGGCGTCGTGCAGGTTGCGCAGCGTGTCCTCGTAGGCCTCCCGCGTGTGCGCGGGGACGTCGGCGAGCTCGTCGTCGGGCAGGAGGATCGGCAGATCCGCGGGTGGGTCGGCCGGGTACGCGGCCTCGACCGCGGCGTCGCGTGACATGAGGAACGCGTGCATGACGCCGCTCACGGTGTAGTAGGAGCGGTCGGGCAGCGGGTTGTGGTGCCGCGCCTCGAGGTACGGCGCGTTGATCGTCAGGAAGTCGGTGTCCTCGCCGTCGCGCGTCGTGGCACGGACCAGGACACCCGAGTCGGTCCGGACGGGGTCGGGGGCGAACAGCTGCCAGTTCTGCTCGAAGAACGGCTGGATCCACGCGTTCACGGGGCGCTGCAGTGCGTACTTGAGCGGGTTGGGTGGCGCGACGTACAACGCGGTCACCGCGAGGTGCGTCCCGAGCACGGCCGCCACGAGGCCGAGCGCGAGGAGCACCGTCCGGGGCCGGCGGGTGTGGGTGGACATGGGAGCCTCCGGGACGAGGGACGGGTGAGGTGGTGCGGGTGGGTGACGCGCAGCCACCCACCCGCACCGGTGCGTCAGTCGAAGACGGCCTCGGACGGCACGAGCTGGTTGGTGTCCCAGATGCCGATGACCTTCTTCGCGGCCCAGCCGGCGACGACCTTGCCGGCGCCCGCGGCGGCACCCGCGACGAACGCCGTCGCGACGACCGCCGGGACCGCGGCCGGCGACGCGTCGGCCGACTGGACGTCCTGACGCGCCGCGGCGTCGAACGCGGCGACGGCGTTGATCGACGACGTCGGCCCGGCGGCCGGGGTCGCGGCGTGCGCGGCGACCGGGGCTGCGCCGACGGACAGCGCGGCGATCGACGCGATCGCGGCGAGACGGGTCTTCATGGACATACCTGGTGCTCCTTGTCTGTCGTGACTGCTGTCGGGACGGTTCCTGCGAGTCGTCAGCCGCGGGCCGGCAGGGAGCACGCGGAGCCGCTCAGCCGGTGGCGGTTGCGCGCGACCCACGCGTAGACGAGGGACGCGACCCACGCGCTCGGCTGCTCGAGGACCAGACGGCCCAGGAGCCGGTCGTCACGCGACGGCGCACGCAGGAGCGCGTGCCCGAACGCCTCGTGACCCACCCGCCTGGTCCCGTCCTCCTCGACGAGCACCGCCGCGGCCTCCAGCTGCTCCGGCGTGAGCCCGTACGCGTGCAGGTCCACGCCCTGCCACGCCTGCGCGCGCACCGTGCTGCCCGTCCGCTCGAGCAACCACCTGGTCGCCCGCTCGCACAGACCGCAGTCGCCGTCGTAGAGGAAGGTCGCCGTGGTGCCCATGTCTCTGCCCTCCGTGCTGGTCCTGCTGACATCGACCATGCTGGTCAGCGGGCTACGCGGCGGGCAGTGCCGGGACGTCACAAGCTCGTGGGACACAACGCGGCCCCCCGGCATGACACCTGTCACGGGTCGACGGTGACCCGTGCGCACGACGGCGGGCTGCACCCGGCCGCTCCTCGGTGCCGTGGCCGTCAGGAGCACGCGCATCGACGAAAATGCGTGCATGACACGCGCTGATCATCTGACTGCGATCATCGACCTCGACCTTCCCGGCCCCCGCATCTCGCGTCACGTGTACGGGCACTTCGCCGAGCACCTGGGCCGGTGCATCTACGGCGGGTTCTGGGTCGGTGAGGACTCGGACGTGCCGAACGTGCGGGGCATCCGCTCCGACGTGGTGGACGCGCTGCGTGCGCTGCAGATCCCGAACCTGCGCTGGCCGGGCGGCTGCTTCGCCGACGACTACCACTGGCGTGACGGGATCGGTCCGCGCGACCAGCGGCCCCGCATGGTCAACTCGCACTGGGGCGACGTGGTCGAGGACAACTCGTTCGGCACGCACGAGTTCATGGACCTGTGCGAGCTGCTCGGTGCCGAGCCGTACGTGAGCGGGAACGTCGGGTCCGGCACCGTGCGGGAGATGAGCGAGTGGATCGAGTACCTCACGCGCGCCGACGACTCCCCCATGGCCGCACTGCGCCGCGAGAACGGCCGCGACGAGCCGTGGCGCGTGCC
>NZ_BJLP01000041.1 GCF_006538705.1 Cellulomonas uda | reverse complement strand
CCCGCCGCTCGCGTCGAGCACGCCGAGCGGCACGATCGACAGGAACGTCCGCACGACGAGCACGGCGACGACCGCCGTCGCGACCAGCAGGAGGGCGCCCACCGAGGTGAGGACCACCGGCCCGACGAGCGAGGTCCGCGGGGCGGGGCGCGGCGCGGGCGGGTAGGGGCCGTACGGGCCCGGGCGCTGCGGCTGCCCCGGGTACGGCTGCCCCGGGTACGGCTGCCCCGCGTACGGCTGACCCGGGTACGGCGGTGGTTCCTGCGGCGCGGCCATGACCCGCGACCCTACGGCCCCCGCACCGTGCCGCACAGCCCTCGGACGGGATCCGCGCACCCGGGCGACGGGCGACACCCGATCGGTCGAACCTGCGGCGGACGTCCCGGCAAAGCGGACATCCTGCCCTGTAGGTTGTCGGCGCCGACCAGACGCCGGGCAGACGCCGGGCAGACGACGGGCAGACGACGGGCAGACGACGAGCAGGGACGACAGGGGGCTTCGTGGGACCGACTCCGAGCGGGGCGCGCGACGCGACGGCGTCCGCGCCGACCGGCGGCCCGGCGCGCATCGTCGCCGAGCCCGGCGAGGTGGTCCGCGGGCAAGACCCGGACGGGCTGGTCACGGTCGGCCGTGACCTGGCCGGTGCGGTCGTCGAGATCCGGCTCACCGACGGCTGGCGCACCCGGGCGACGGCCGCGACGCTCGGTGCGCACGTCCTGCGGGCGCACGAGGCGTCGGCGCTGGAGTACCTGCGGCGGCGGCTCGCGGCGTCACGGGGTGAGGGCCCGTCGGTCCCCGTCCCCCGCGAGGACGCACCCCCGGTCGAGCCCGCCGAGTTCTCGTCCGAGGAGCTGCTGGAGGCGCTGGCCGCGCAGGAGGCCGAGCAGCCCGGGCTCCGGGCGGCCCGGGCGCAGCGGCCCGCCGAGCGCACGGTGCGTGACGTCGAGGGCTGGGTCACCGCGACCGCGGTCGGCGAGAGCCTCCGGTCGCTCGAGCTCGACGCCGCGCGGCTGCGCGTGGTGCCGGACGCGAGCGTCGAGCAGGCACTGCTGCGCGTGCTCGCGCAGGTCACGGCGAGCGCCGCCGAGGTGCAGCGGGCGTTCGAGCGGGACTTCCCGGCGACCGCGCGGCTCGCCGCGATGAGCGCCGCCATCCGTCAGGCGAGGTCAGGAGGTCGGTCATGACCGACGGCACGGGGTTCCGCGTCGACACCGCGCTGCTGCGCACCGAGGCGGCCAGGTGGGACGAGATCGCCGCGACGTTCTCGGCGGGCGTGCGGACGCTGAGCGACGAGTGCGGGGTCGTCCTGTGGTACCTCGACAGCATCACGGCGGAGACGGCCTGGCAGCACGAGTGGGTGACGACCACCACCCAGATCGTGAACTTCGCCTACCGGGGCCGTGACCGCATCGCGGGCGCCCCGGGCCTGGGCATCCCCGGCGTGGCGGCCGTCCTGCGGGCGATGGCGGACGCGTACGACGCGGTCGACGACGACGCGCGCGTCACGTTCCAGCAGGGCTTCGACGCCGCGCTCGACGCCCGCTGAGCCGACACCCGCTGAGCCGACACCCGCCGACCGACGAGACGAACGGACGACGACCATGACCGCACCCGCACCCCTGCCGCCCCGGGCCACGTACGACGCGCAGGTCGCCGCGCACGAGAGCGACCTGGTGACGCTGGGCGAGCAGCCGGCCGAGGCCACCGCGGGGGCGAACGCGAGCCTGCAGGAGCTCAGCTGGTGGGACCGGCTGTGGGAGTGGGTCACGGACGTGGTGGACGAGGTCCAGCGCAAGCTCGAGGAGCTCGTCGCGAAGGTGGACGAGTTCTTCGGGACGGTCACGGGTCTCGACCAGGGCGACCCGTACGCGCTGTACGCCGCGGGCGAGGGGTACCTCGCCGCCCAGCGGACGTTCAGCGGGCTCGCCACGTCCTTCTCCCCCTGGAACCTCCCGGCGCTGGACGGGTGGGAGGGTCAGGCGGGCTCCGCGTACGCGGCCGCGGTCCCGGTGCAGGCCGCGGCGGTGGACCGGCTCGCGTCCTGGTGCGGCTCGGCGGGCGGGATCCTCATGGACCACTCGCGCAACGTGGTGAACGAGTACCTCGCGATGCGCGCGACGGTCCGCTCCAAGGTCGTGGCGATCACCCAGGCGGTGGCGTCCCTCGCGTTCGTCGACCCGGTGAAGCTCACGGACACGATCGAGAAGGTCATCGGGCTGACGGCGGAGATCATCCAGGCGGTCGACGACCTGCGGACCGCGTTCCAGCAGTGGGCCAACGAGTCGCTGCGCTCGACCGACGCGCTCAAGGTCGCGATGGCCGACCAGACCGGGACGCAGGGCGGAGGGTGGCCCGAGCTTGTCCGCGCGTAGGTCCGGCACGCGCGCCACGCCGGACCGGCAGCGGCGTCGCCGACGCCCGCTCGTCACCGTGGCGGCGCTCGCGACGCTCGCGGTGCTGGCCACGGGCGTCGGCCTGGCCGTCGCGCACGCACGGCGCGACGACGCACCGGACCTGGTGGCGCTCGACGAGGTGTTCTCCGACGAGGGTCTGCGCGGCTGCGTGGCGCGCGCGCTCGACGCGGACGGCACCGCCCGGGTCCCGCGCGACCGGCTCGAGCGACTGGACCGGGTGAGCTGCGCGAACCCGGAGCCCGACGTCGCCTCGCTCGAGGACCTGCGGCACCTGCCCGGCCTGACGTCCCTCGACCTCGTCGGGACCGGTGTGCGGACGCTCCCCGCGGGTGCGCTCCCCCACCTGACGGACCTGTCCCTCACCGCGACCGGCGTGACGGACCTGAGCGCGCTCGCGGCGCTGCCGTCGCTCACGTCGCTGCACCTGGGCGGCCGGTGCTGGGCCCCGCAGGCCCCTGCGGACCTGGGCGCCCTCGCGCGGGTCCGCGGGCTGACGCGGCTCACGCTGGACTGCGTCGACGCGGACCTCACGCAGGTCGGCCGGCTCACGGGGCTGACGGACCTGTACCTGAGCGTGCCCGCCACCGACCTGGGCCCGCTGCGCCCGCTCGCGTCGTTGCGCGCGCTCGCGGTCGTCGAGATGGACGTCGACCTCACGCCCGTGGCGGACCTGCGGGGGCTGCGGTCCGTGGACCTGGCGCGCAGCCGGGTGCCGGACCTGAGCCCGCTCGCCGCGCTGCCCGAGCTGGCCCGGCTCGACCTGACGGGCGCGACGGTCGGGTCCCTCGCGCCGCTGGCGGACGTGCCCGCGCTCGAGGACCTGGTGCTGCGGGGCACGGTCGCGCCCGACGCCGGTTCGCTCGCGCTGGACGGCGTCGAGATCCGCCGGTAGGCCGTCAGCAGCAGCTCTCGTGCGCGGTGTGCTCGCGCGCGTCGTCGCGGGCGCGCCACCACTGCGCACGGGTGAGCGGCGTGTGGTCCGCACCGGCGTGCGCGGCGACGTACCGGTCGTACGCCGCCTCGCCCGTGAGCTCGCGGACGTACCAGCGCACGCCCGCGAGCGCCCGGCGCACGCGCGCCCCCATCAGTGGTGCCCGCCGCGCAGCAGGGCCGGGTCGCCGACCACCGCGTGCTCCGCCTCGACCTTGCGCTCGAGCGGGGTGGGGACCAGGAGCCCGGACGGTGCGTAGAAGTGCGAGGGCTGCGGCGGGTCCTCGCTGCTGCCGACGTCGTACCCGCGGCCGGCACCCGCGCGCACCGCCTGCACCACGGTCACCAGGGCGGCGGCCATGAGCGCGGCGACGAGCACGACGAACGCGATGGACAGCGTCCCCTGGATCGCGGTGTTGCGGACCGTGGCCTGCGCGTCCGCGAGCGCCTGCCCGCTCAGGGTCCCGGAGTCGATCGCGTCCTGCGCCTTGCGGTGCAGCGCCCAGTACCCGAGCGCGACGTCGTCGGAGAAGATCTTCTGGAACGACGCGGTGAACGTGGTGGCGGTGTCGATCGCGAGCGGGACGAGCGGGATCCACGCCCATCTGACGTAGCCCTTCTTGACGACCATGACGGTGACGATGGTCAGCGCACACGCCGCGATGAGCTGGTTCGCGATGCCGAACAGCGGGAACAGGGTGCGGATGCCGCCGTTGGGGTCGGTGACGCCCATGAGCAGGAGCGACCCCCAGGCGGCGACGACGACGCCCGTGGTCAGCCACGAGCCGACCCGCCAGCCGGGGTCGCGGAACTTCGGCACGAGGTTGCCGATCGCGTCGCCGAGCTGGAACCGCGCGACGCGGGTGACCGCGTCCACGGCGGACAGGATGAACAGCGCCTCGAACATGATCGCGAAGTGGTACCAGAACGCCATCATGGCCTTGCCGCCGACGACGTTGTGCATGATGTTCGCCATCCCGACCGCGAGGGTCGGCGCGCCGCCGGTGCGCGACACGACGGACGGCTCGCCCACGTCGTCGGCCACGGCCTCGAGTGCGGCGGCTCCGGTGAGCGTGACCTCGTCGCCGTCGACCACCGTCTCCCAGATGATCTCGGGCTGGTTGCCGGCGGGGTCGGAGACGCCGAGGTTGGCGATCGCCGCGGCGGCGTTCTCCTCGGGGGTCGCCTGCGCGGAGTATGACGAACCCGCGGTCGCCTGGATGGACGCCGCCGACATGTTCATCGAGAAGTAGATGCCCTGGTTGAGGGACACGGCCGCGGCGAGCGCCATGATCGCCACGAACGACTCCATGAGCATGCCGCCGTACCCGATCATCCGGGCCTGCGACTCCTTCTGGATCATCTTGGGGGTCGTGCCCGACGAGACCATCGCGTGCATCCCGGACAGCGCGCCGCACGCGATCGTGATGAACAGGAACGGGAACAGCGCTCCCGCGAACACGGGCCCCTCGGTGTTGAACGCGAACTCCGTGAAGTCGGGCATCTGCGCGACGGGCCGCACCACGACGATCCCGATCGCGAGCACGACGATCGTGCCGACCTTCATGAACGTCGACAGGTAGTCGCGCGGCGTGAGCAGCAGCCACACGGGCAGCACGGCGGCGAGGAAGCCGTAGACCACCATGCACACGACGAGCGTGGTGGGGGTCAGGTGGAAGAAGTCGCCCCACGACGACTCGGCGACGTAGCGGCCGCCGATGATCGCGGCGAGCAGCAGCAGGAACCCGATGACCGAGACCTCGCTGACCCGTCCGGGCCGCAGGAACCGCAGGTACAGGCCCATGAGCAGCGCGATGGGGATGGTGCAGCCGACCGAGAACACACCCCACGGGCTGTCCGCGAGCGCGTTGACGCACACGAGCGCGAGGACGGCCAGGACGATCATCAGCATGACGAACACGACGACGATCGCGACCGTCCCGCCGAACCGCCCGATCTCGTCGCGCGCCATCTGACCGAGCGACCGCCCGCCGCGGCGCATCGAGTAGAAGAGCACGAGCATGTCCTGCACGCCGCCCGCGACGATGACGCCGAAGATGATCCACAGCGTCCCGGGCAGGTAGCCCATCTGCGCCGCGAGGACGGGCCCGACGAGCGGACCCGCGCCGGCGATGGCCGCGAAGTGGTGGCCGTACAGGACGCGCCGGTCCGTCGGGTCGAAGTCGCGGCCGTTGTTGATGCGCTCCGCGGGGGTCGCGCGCGTGTCGTCGGGGCGCATCACCTTGCGCTGCACGTACAGCGCGTAGAACCGGTAGGCGATCGCGTAGGACGCGACGGCGGTCACGACGAACCAGATGGTGTTGACCTCTTCGCCCCGGACCACCGCGAGCATGGTCCAGCCCAGGGCGCCGACGAGCGCCACCGCGACCCACACCGCGATGCGCGCGGGCGTCCACCGCGGCCGCTCGACGATCCCGACCGGGACCCCCGAGCCGTCGCGCAGGACGTGCTCCGCCTCCTCGTCCGTGTACTGCGGCAGCGCGTTCGTCGTGCTCGTCATGGCGGCAGCTCCATCGGTGCGGGGGTCGACGACGAGCCCATCGTATCCCTGCCCTCCGCGGGCGGCGACTGGACCGGCGTCCGACTCCCGGGCGCGGTGCACACCGGGGGCCGGGTGCGACGATCCCGGCGGAACGGGCAAACGGTGCCGGGGGTGCGGTGTACGGTGACGGCAGCGCTGGTCCGACGAGCGACGTCGTGGGGGCGGACGTCGGGCAGGCAGACCACGGGCGCGGCACGGCCGGGTCGCGATGAGGCGCACGGCCGTGGGAGGGGCGCGGGCCGCCCCACGCCGGCAGGCACCTGCCGCACCGGATCCCCCTGACGATCGGACGGCACATGCCACCGACCTCCGCGCCCGGGCACCCAGCCCCCCGCCCGCTGCCCCTCGGCCACCCCTCGGCACCGCTCGAGCTCCTGGGCGTGATCTCGGCGACCGTGCCGCTCGAGCACCGGTCCGGGTCCCGGTCGGCGCGCTACACGGTGGCCGCCCGGTTCTCCCGCAGCGCGTCCGCGTGGGAGCGCTCGTTGATCGAGCACCCGCACGTGCACACGATCCTCGCCGAGCAGGGCTACGGGTCGGTGCGCCTCAAGGTGCTCGACCGCCGCCTGCTCATCGAGAACACGAACATGCAGATGCTCGAGCGGGGGCTGGCCGCCGCGATCGCGGCGATCCTGTCCGCCGTGGACCGGGAGGTCGCGGCCGGGCGCGCGCGCAGCCTGCGCGAGGCGCAGCAGCGCCGGGCGGCCCAGGCGCCGCGGTCCGTCGTCGGCGAGTGACGCCGGCCGAGCCGGTGGCGGACCTCGCGGTGCTCGCCGCACGGGTGCGCGCGCTGCGGGACGCGCGCGGTGGCGAGCGCGTGATCGTCGGGATCACCGGGAGCCCGGGCGCGGGCAAGACGACGCTCGCGTCCCGGCTCGTCGCCGAGCTCGGGCCGGGTGCGGTGCACCTGCCGATGGACGGCTTCCACCTCGCCAACGCGACGCTCGACGCGCTGGGCCGTCACGACCGCAAGGGCGCGCTGGACACGTTCGACGGGTGGGGCTTCCTCGCGCTGCTGCGCCGCGTGCGCGCCGAGCGGGACCACGCGGTGTACGCACCGTCGTTCCGGCGCGAGGTCGACGAGCCCGTGGCCGGCGAGGTCGCGGTCGAGCCGCACCACAGGGTCGTCGTGGTCGAGGGCAACTACCTGCTGGTCGGCGCGGGCCCGTGGGCGCGCGTACGCGACGTGCTCGACGAGGCCTGGTTCACCGTGACACCGGCCGACGAGCGGACGCGGCGGCTGGTCGCCCGCCACACGCGTCACGGCCGCACCCCCGAGGCGGCCGCCGCATGGGCGGACCAGGTCGACGGGCGCAACGCCGCGCTGGTCGAGGCGACCGCGGTGCGCGCGGACCTGCTCGTCGCGGGCGGGTGTCGGACGACGGTGGGAGCCTCGGACGATGGAGATCGAGCGACTGCAACCTGACGGGCTCGTGCGCAGCCCGGCCTTCAGCCACGTCGCCGTCGTCCCCCCGGGCGCGACGCTCGCGGACGTCGTGCAGTGGACCGTGCTCGTCCACACCGACGCGGACCTGGGCGCGGCGTACGGGGCGATCGGGCCGATGCTCGCCACCGGCGGCGCTCCCCCGCTCGTCACCGCGGCCCGCGTCGCGGGGCTCGGGGTCCCGGGTGCGCTGCTCGAGGTCAGCGCGGTCGCGGCGGTCGTGCGCGACTGACGGCCGCCGCGACTCGCGGTGTGGGTCGCGACCGTGGGCCTCCGGCTCGCCCGCACAGGGCGTCCCTCGGGTCGTGGCGGACGGCTCTCGCTGCCCGGCACGGTCGTGACTGATGCGTGCCTGAACAGTAAGGTCCCCGCCCGCCGCGCGCATCCGGAACGCAAAGCGCAGGGCAGGAGTCGGCGTGCGCGAGGCGCGCTCGGCAACGCGTGGGGCACGTCCACGTCCCGGTCCGGGCATGGAAGCACCCCGGTGGGCGCGGTTTCCGGGCGCGCGCCCACCGGGGTGCGTCTGTGGCTCGACTCAGCCGACGCGGTGCGTCAGGAGGCCGAGCAGCTGATCGACGGCCACGTCCAGTTGCCGCCGTGGTTCACGGTGAAGCCGAAGGTGGTCGACTGACCGTTGGCGAGGCTGCCGCCCTGCACGACCATCGTGCGCTGCGCGGGCCAGCTGGCCTGACCGCCCCAGACCGCGGAGATGAGCTGCGGGTACTGGAGCTGCACCGTCGTCGTCCACGAGCTGATGTTGCCGTTGGCGCGGACGGTGACGTTGCCGTTGAACCGGTCGCTCCACTTCTGACCCTCGGAGTACGTGACCGAGCAGCTGCCGCCACCCGTGGGGGGCGGGGTCGTCGGGTTCGTCGTCGGGTTCTGGGTGGGGTTCTGGGTGGGGTTCTGCGTCGGGTTCTGGGTCGGGTTGGTCGTGCCGCCACCCTCGACCGGGGTGCCGCCCGCGTTCAGCTGGTTCAGGACGCTCGTGTACGCCTGCTTCTTGTTGCCCGAGCCGTCGAAGAGCAGCGGGGTGCCCGAGGAGCGCCACGAGTCGGAGTCCTTGACGCCCCAGACCGTGATGCCGGTGCAGCGCGCGACCGAGAGGCACGCCTGGACGACGCCCTTGAACTGGTCGGCCTGCGAGGAGCCGGAGCCCTCGATGTCGAGCTCGGTGATCTGCACGTCCACGCCGAGCGCGGCGAAGTTGCCGAGCGTGGTGTGGTAGTTCGACGGCACCGGGTTGCCGGAGTTGAAGTGCGCCTGGAAGCCGACGCAGTCGATCGGGACGCCGCGCGACTTGAAGTCCTTGACCATGTTGTACACGGCCTGCGTCTTCGCGTGCGACCAGTTGTCGGTGTTGTAGTCGTTGTAGCAGAGCTTGGCGCCCGGGTCGGCGGAGCGGGCGGCCCGGAACGCCGCCTCGATCCAGTCGTTGCCGGTGCGCTGCAGGTTGGAGTCGCGGCGCGCGCCGGACGACCCGTCCGCGAACGCCTCGTTCACGACGTCCCAGGCGTAGATCTTGCCCTTGTAGTGCTGGGCGACCTTGGTGACGTGGTTGAGCATCGAGTTGCGCAGCGTGGTGCCGGACTGGTTCTGCATCCAGCCGGGCTGCTGGGAGTGCCAGGCGAGCGCGTGGCCACGCACGCGCTTGCCGTTCTGGAGCGCCCAGTTCACGATCTGGTCGCCGCTCGAGTAGTTGAAGTTGTTCTGCGACGGCTCCGTCGCGTCCATCTTCATCTCGTTCTCGGCCGTGATCATGTTGAACTCACGGTTGGTGATGTTCAGGGTGCCCGAGTTGTTGAAGTAGTGGCCGGCCATGGCCGTGCCGAAGTACCGGCCGGTCTCGGCGGCAGCGGCCTGGAGCGTGCTGCCGGCTGCCTGCGCCGGGACGGCGAGCGAGACCGCGATGGCGGCGGCTGCGAGGCCGCCGACTGCGGCGACCAGCCGGCGGCTCGCCTGCCGGTTGCGGTGACGTGGGGTCGTCATCGATCCCTCCTGGGGTTCGGGGTAGCGGGGGGCTCTACATCGGTGAAGATTGCCCGGCACGCCACTTTTCGCCCGGGACGCCCGACCCGTCAAGGGCTTCGGGCCCGATTGATAGTTTCGGAACCGGGACCGAAGCGATTTGCCACCCTTACAGGGGACCTACGCCCGTGTAGGGTGCACTCGAACGGTAGATTCCGGGTGACGTGGACATTCACCCAGGCGGCGCATCCTGAGGCGTTCCGCAACTATCGGACGGCCGCCCTCGCCGTCAGGCCGAGACCCCCACGCGGTGGACCTCGATGTGCACCCGCCGCTCCTCGAGCCGCGGCACCAGGAGCCCCACGTGCACGCCCGTCCGCAGCGACGCCGGCCCGCCGTCCGGGACCTCGAACACCGGTGTCGTGAGGATCGGTACCTGCGGCCGCGGCGGGTGCAGCGCGGTGTTCGTCACCGACACCACCACGCCGTCGGCGAGCCGCACCTCGTAGCGCGCCCACAGCTCCACCGAGCCGTCCGGGCGCTCGAGGTTCCAGTCCGCACCGCCCGGCAGCACCACGCCCTCGAGCCCGCCGCTCCCCGGACCGCCGGTCACCGTCCCGCCGACCACCGGGATGACCCGGCGGAACCCGGTGGGCACGTGCCCCACCTCGACCACCTCCCCCAGCAGCGCGTCGATCGTCAGCACGTGCACGCTCGTCAGCGCGGCACCGCTCACCGCCGCTCCTGCGTCAGCACCCGCTGCGCGAACCGCGCGATGCGCGCCCAGCCCGCCCGGGCCTGCTCGTCGGGACCGAAGTGCGTGAACGCGTGCCCGCAGCCCGGCTGCACCACGTGCTCGACCGGCACGCCGGCGGCCGCCAGGCGCGCCGCGAGCGCGTCGCCCTCGGCACGCAGCAGGTCGAGCTCCGCCGTGAGCACGAGGGTCGGCGGCAGGCCGCTCAGGTCGTCGGCCAGGAGCGGGGACGCGAGCTCGTCGGACGGGTCCGCACCGCCCAGGTACCAGGCGTTGAACCGCGCCCCGGCCTCCGCGAGGCCGACCGCCCCCGGGTCGGCGTCCGCGGTGAGCTTCGCGGCGGGCGGCGTCGCCAGGTCGAGCGGCGCGTAGTCGACGACGACCCCGCGCAGTGCCGGGCCGCCCGTGCGCCGGGCCAGCAGCGCACCCGCGAGCGCGAGGTTGCCCCCCGCGCTGTGCCCGGCGACCGCCAGCCGGCCGCCGTCGAGCCCGTGCTCGTGCCCGTGCTCGGCGAGCCACCCCAGCAGACCGTGCACCTGGTGCACCGCCGCCGGGAACGGGTGCTCGGGGGCCAGCACGTAGTCGACGTTGACCACCGCGCAGCCCGTCGTGTCGGCGAGCAGCCGGCAGTACGGGTCGTCGTCGCGCCCGTCCCCCAGCACGAACCCGCCCCCGTGCAGGTTCACCAGCACGGGCAGCCCGCGATCGACCGCGCCCTCGACCGCGCTCTCGACCGCCGTCGCGTCGGCCCGCGCGGGCCGGTAGACCATCAGCTCGCGCACCGGTCCGTCCGTGGCGAGCACCTCGTACGTCCCCTCGGGGAGCTCCGGCAGGGCACGCGGGAGGGTGGCGGCGTGCCGTGCGGCCTCCGCCCGGAACGCCGTCACGTCGTCGAGTGTCACGTCGAGCTCCTCATCCCTTCACCGGTCAGCCCGCCGACGATACGCCGCTCGAACAGGCTGAAGAACAGCAACGCGGGCAGCATCGCCAGCGAGGTGAACGCGAGCACCTTGACGCCGCACCCTACGAGGCCCGCGCCGGCGTGCTCTCGCGCTCGACCAGGCGCAGGTCCGCGACGTGCAGCACCGGGGGTCGGCGCGTCGCCCCCGGCACCTCGTCGAGCCGCGCGCGCAGCAGGTCGACCGCCACGTCGGCGATCTCCCGACGGCCCGGGTCGACGGTCGTGAGCGCCGGCACGGAATACCGCGCGTCCTCGATGTCGTCGAACCCGACGACCGCCACGTCGCCCGGGATCGACCGCCCCCGCACCTGCAGCTCGAACATCGCACCCAGCGCGAGCGCGTCGTTGAACGCCACCACCCCGTCGACCTCGACGCCCGAGTCGAGCACCGCCGCCATCGCCCGCGCGCCGTTCGCGCGGTGCCAGCCGTCGTCGGCCCAGCCGAGCAGCCGCTCGTCGACCGCGATTCCGCGCGCCCCCAGGGCCTCCCGGTAGCCCAGGTACCGCAGGGCCGCCGAGCCCGCCGTGGTCGCGTGCAGCATCCCGATCGCCGCGATGCTGCGGCGCCCCACGTCGAGCAGCAGGTCCGTGGCGGCCCGCACGCCCTCGACGTTGTGCATGGTCACGTGGTCGACGTGCCGCGAGAACATCTGCTCGCCCAGCAGTACCAGCGGGTAGTCGAGGTTCTCGAGCAGGTGCGCGTCGGACTGGTCGAGCGCGGCCGGGCTGAACACCAGGCCGTCGACGAGCCGGCGCCGCGGCTCACGCAGCGCGCCGAGCTCCCCCTCGCGCGTGAAGCCCGTCGGCTGGATGAGGACGTGCAGGCCGTGCCGGCGCGCGGCCGCGAGGATCTCGTCGGCCAGCTCGCCGAAGTACGGCTGCCCGAGCTCCGGGACCGCGAGGCCGATCAACCCGCTGCGACCCGAGCGCAGGATCCGGGCCGTCACGTTGATCTCGTAGCCCAGGTCGTCCACCGCGGCCAGCACGCGCGCCCGCGTGGACTCGCGGATGTACGGGTAGCCGCTCAGGACGTTGGAGACCGTCTTCGCCGAGACGCCGGCGCGCCGCGCGACGTCCGCCATCGTCGCCACAGCCCACTCCTTCGCGTCGCCGCCGGGGTCCCGCGCGCGGGCGCGCAGGCAGCGGCAATCTACCCGAGCACGCCCGGGCACGGCGGTGCGACCGCTCTGCTCCCGCGGGACCTCATCGGTACAGTTCTCGCGTGCCCGACAAGCTGCTCTCCGCCGGACAGATCCGACTCGCCCGCACGGCGACCGCGCTCGTCATGGGGCTGCTGGTGCTGGGCGTGACGGTCGCCCTGCTCACCTACCCCAGCTGGCAGCTCGGGCTGGCCCTCGCGCTCGTCGTGGCCGCGGCGGTCGGGGCCGTGCTGCTGCCGGGACGCATGCTCGCGCCGCTGCAGCAGGGCGTGCCCGCGTCCGCCTACCTGGCCTCGGCGGGGCTCGCGCTGCTCGTCGTCGCGCTCGTCGTCGTCGCCGGCGTGCTGTTCTCGCAGGCGCCGATCTCCTGACCGTCGGACGGGACGTCAGGTCCGGTCAGGTCCCGTCGCCGTACCGCTCCCGGTAGACCTCCTCGCGCGCGCGGGCGACCTGCTCGCGACCCTGCGCGACGAGCGTCTCGCGCTCCTGCGGCGTGAGGGCCACCCACTGCTCGGTCGCGACGCGTGCCGCGGGGGCCACCACCTCGTCGAACTCCGGCGTGCGCGCCACGTCCCGCAACGTCCGGCGGCCCGCGAGCACGTCGTCGAGCATGTCCCCGAGCGGGGTGCCCACGGCCTGGTCCCGCAGCGCGGCGACCTGCCGGCGCAGCACGCGGTCGGCTCCCGCGTCACCCGCCGTGACGCTGAGGAGAGGCGGCCGCTCGTCCTGCTCGCTCATCACACCCCCGGGTTGTCGTAGGCGCCCGCGGGCAGCGGGTGCGTGCTGAAGCCGTGGATCGATCCCAGGTAGCCCGCGGTCACGCCGACCACCCCGTCGACCGCCGTGATCGCGTACCCGTGCACCTCGATCACCTTGAGCCACGTGCGCACGGCCTGCGTGATCGAGAACGCGGTCGCCCCACCACCGAGGATCCCGCCGACCACGGTCCACGACGACGCCGCGGCCGCCGCCGCGCTGATCGCCGCCGCGATCGCGTAGTCCAGCAGCGCCTGCAGCAGTCCGACGAGCATCGTCTGCGTCGACTTCATGCCCTGCGCGACCACGTCCACCTCGTGCGCGATCGACGTCAGCGGCGTCCCCTGCTCCCGCACGGCCGACTCGAGCTCCGTGAAGTAGCGCGACGCCGCCGCGGCCGCGTTGCCGTCCCAGCCCTCGCGGAACGTCGCGCGCGCCTCCGCCAGCTCGCTCGCGTACTGCTGGTGGAACGTCGCGAGATGCTCGAGCGCGGACGCCGCGCGGGACATCGCCTCCCAGTCGCCCGAGAAGTGCTCGGTCACCCACTCCAGGGGGTTCGTGCCGCTCACCTGCTCGATCACCCACATCAGCCAGTAGCTGGGGCTGATGAGGTCCGGGAAGTGCAGCGCCAGGTCGACGAAGTCGGGGATGGGCGCCGACGCGACGGGCGTGACGAGGGCGTCCGCGGCCGAGGTCATCGCACCCCGCCCGGCGTCTGGGCCTGCAGCGCGTCCATGCGTGCGTCCGTCGCGTCGTCGGTCCGGCGGTAGGACTCGGCCGTGAGCCGCAGCTCCCGCGCGGACGCCTCCGTGAGCTCCTTCAGGCGCGAGATCTCGGCCTCGACGGCGGCGCGCACGTCGTCGAGCACGCCGATCGCGGTCACGAACATCCCGGAGTCCCCGAGCCCGCCGGAGAGCTCGACGTGCGAGCGCACGTACGTGCGCGCGGTGCTCGTGTCACCGGCGAGGCTCGTCAGCGCCTGCGCCGCTGCGTCGAGCTTCGCCTCGTCGACCCGGAACGTCATCGCCCCACCCTTTCGTCGCTCGTCGTAGGCCCCCGGCGCCACGTGGACGCACCCTAACAACCCGGACATCGGCGCGCGCACCGGCCGTCCGGCGGGCGGGCACGGCCGCCGGTCAGCCGGCCGGGACGGGGGCCCGGCGCGCCCGGTCGATCACCGTGAGCACGCCGACGACGACGAGCGCGAACCCGGCGAGCTCGAGCGCGGGCGGCACGCGGCCCTCCCACACGAACACGTACGTCAGCCCCGCGCACACCTGGACGACCACGGGCTGACCGGCCCCCGAGATCGGCGTCAGCGCCCGGGCATCGTGGCAGCAGCGGCCCGGTCACGGCGCCGCTTCTCGCGCCCGGGCCCGCGCACCTGCCGCTCGTAGACTCGCCGGGTGCCACCCCGCTCCCCGCTCCCGGCACGTCACGGCCTCGACGCCGCGCGGCTGCGCACCCCCGACCGGGTCGGCACGGCCGGCGCCCCCTGGCCCACCATGGGCGCGTGGCTGCGCCACCGGCTGCCCGAGCACGTCGACGTCGCGCGCATGCTGACGGACGGCCGGTTCGTCGACGATGGCGGCCGCACGCTGCACGACGACGACCCCTACGTCCCCGCGCGGTACGTGTGGTTCCACCGCGACCTGCGCGACGAGCCCGAGGTCCCGGGCGTCGTGCACGTCGTGCACCGCGACGAGCGACTCGTCGTCGTCGACAAGCCGCCGTTCCTGTCCACGATCCCGCGCGGGCGGCACGTGATGCAGAGCGTCGTGGTGCGGATGCGCGCGGAGCTCGACCTTCCCGAGCTGTCCCCGCTGCACCGGCTCGACCGCGTCACCTCGGGTCTGCTCATGCTGGCGACCGAGCAGCGCTGGCGTGGGCCGTACCAGACCGCGTTCGAGCGGCGGGCGGTCGACAAGACGTACCTCGCGCTCGCGCCCCTGCGCGCGGACCTCGAGCTCCCGCTCGTCGTGCGCGACCACATCCGCAAGGACCGCGGCACCGCGCAGGCCCAGGTCGTCCCGGGGGCGCCCGTCAACGCCGAGACCCTGGTCGAGCTGGACCACGAGGTCGACGGGCCGGACGGCACGCAGCTGGGCGTGTACCGCCTCACGCCGCGCACGGGCCGCACCCACCAGCTGCGGCTGCACCTGTCCGGGCTGGGCATCCCGATCGTCGGCGACCCCCTCTACCCGGTCGAGCGCGACGTCGCGGTCGACGACTTCCGCACGCCCCTGCAGCTGCTGGCCGCCGAGGTCGCGTTCACCGACCCCGTCGACGGCGCCCCCCGGCGGTTCCGCAGCGTCCGCGCCCTGCCACTCGTCGCACAGACGCCCGAAGATGGTCGGACGGGCTTGCAGGGCTAATCGTTTCTCCCGGATCCGCACCCCGGGAAGCGCGTGCCACAGTCGCGCCAAGGCGTCGTGTGAGCGATAACACGGCGCGCGGCTCGAACTTCGCTTCCGGGAGCGTGCACCATGAGCGACACCGTCGTCGTGTCCACCCACCATGCCCAGCCGGCCCACCGTCGCCCACGGCGACGACGCTGGACCACCGTCCTCGCGCTGGCGGGCCTCGCGCTCCCCGCGCTCGTCGCGGTCGTCGCGGCACCCGCCGCCACCGCCGCGACCATCGACACCACCGCGTCGTACGTGCTGCTCAACCGCCAGTCCGGCAAGGCGCTCGACGTGTACAACCTCGCGACCAACGACGGCGCGCGGATCACCCAGTGGTCCCGCAACGACGGCGCGCAGCAGCAGTGGCAGTTCGTCGACTCGGGCGGCGGCTACTACAAGCTCAAGTCGCGCCTGTCGGGCAAGGTCCTCGACATCTCGGGCCGGTCCACCGCCGACGGCGCCGCCGTGATCCAGTGGTCCGACACGGGCGGCACCAACCAGCAGTTCAGCGTCCAGGACGTCGACGGCTACATCCAGCTGATCGCCCGGCACAGCGGCAAGGCCGTCGAGGTGCAGAACGCGTCCACCGCCGACGGCGCGAACGTGGTGCAGTACGCGGACTGGAACGGCGCGAACCAGCAGTGGCAGCTCGTGCGGCTGGGGGGCGGCAGCAGCACGCCACCGCCGCAGACCGGCACGTTCACCAACCCCGTGGTCTGGCAGGACTTCGCGGACGGCGACATCATCCGCGTCGGTGACGCCTACTACTACTCGGCGTCGACCATGCACTACTCCCCCGGCGCACCGATCCTGCGCTCGTACGACCTGGTGAACTGGGAGTACGCCGGGCACTCGGTGCCGCGTCTCGACTTCGACGACAGCGGGTACGACCTGTCCGGCGGGCGCAAGTACGTCAAGGGCATCTGGGCGTCGACGCTCGGCTACCGCAAGAGCAACAGCACCTACTACTGGCTGGGCTGCACCGAGTACAACCGCACCTACGTGTACACGGCCACCGCGGTCGACGGCACGTGGTCGAAGAAGGCCCGGATCAACAACTGCTACTACGACGCGGGCCTGCTGGTCGACGACGACGACACGATGTACGTGGCGTACGGCAACGGCACGATCAGCGTCGCGCAGCTCAACGCCGAGGGCACCGGGCAGGTGCGCGCGCAGCAGGTGTTCCAGACGCCGTCGAACGTCGGCACGCTCGAGGGTGCCCGGTTCTACAAGCGCAACGGGTACTACTACATCTGGCTGACGCGCCCCGCGAACGGCCAGTACGTGCTGCGCTCGCGCTCGCCGTTCGGCCCGTACGAGATGCGTCAGGTGCTGCTCAACCTGCCCGGCCCGATCTCGGGCGGCGGCGTCCCGCACCAGGGCGGCCTCGTCCAGACGCAGGCCGGCGACTGGTGGTACATGGCCTTCACCGACGCGTACCCGGGCGGCCGCGTGCCCACCCTCGCGCCGATCACCTGGACCGCCGACGGCTGGCCCACCCTGCAGACCGTCAACGGCCGCTGGGGCACCACGTACAACCGCCCGAACATCACGACGAGCAAGACGGTCGCCCCGATGATCGGCCGCGACACCTTCGTCGGACCGACCCTGGGCCACCGGTGGGAGTGGAACCACAACCCCGACACCAGCCGGTTCAGCGTCGGCAACGGGCTGCGCCTGCAGACGGCCACCGTCACGGGCGACCTGTACAGCGCGCGCAACACCCTCACCCACCGCATCCAGGGGCCGACGTCCACCGCGACGATCGAGCTCGACTACTCCGCGATGGCGAACGGTGACCGCGCGGGGCTGGCGATGCTGCGGCAGTCGTCGGCATGGATCGGGGTGGTCCGCGCGAACGGCGGCACCCGCGTGGTGATGACCGACGGCCTCACGATGAACAGCTCGTGGCAGACCACCGGGACCGGGGTCGAGCGCGCGTCGGCGAACGTCTGGGGCGGGCGGATCTGGCTGCGCGCCACCGCGGACATCCGCCCGGGCTCCGGCCGGACCGCCACGTTCTCCTACAGCACCGACGGCACCAGGTTCGTGCCGCTCGGTCCCGCGTTCGTCCTGAACAACCAGTGGGAGTTCTTCATGGGCTACCGGTTCGGGATCTTCAACTACGCCACGCAGGCGCTCGGCGGCGCCGTGACGGTCCGCAGCTTCGACCTCACCACGCCCTGAACCTCCCGCACGTCATCGGCAACCGTCGACCGTGCGACCAGCGCACGGTCCCAACAGAGAGTGAGTCACGCATGCGCACGACAACCCCACGGCAGCACGGCTGGCGGCGACGAGCGGTCGCGCTCGCCGCCACCACCGGGCTGGCCTTCACGACGATGCTCGCGCTCGCCAACCCCGCCCAGGCGGCCTCGACGCTCGGCGCGTCCGCCGCGGAGAAGGGCCGGTACTTCGGCACGGCCATCGCCGCGGGCCGGCTGAGCGACTGGACGTACTCGTCGATCGCCAACCGCGAGTTCAACATGATCACCGCCGAGAACGAGATGAAGTGGGACGCGACGGAGCCGTCGCCGAACAGCTTCAACTTCAGCCGCGGCGACCAGATCGCCAACTGGGCGCGCTCCAACGGCAAGCGGGTGCGCGGTCACGCGCTGCTGTGGCACGCGCAGATGCCCGGCTGGGCGCAGAACCTGTCCGGCAGCGCGCTGCGCAGCGCCGCGATCAACCACGTCACGCGCGTCGCGTCGTACTACCGCGGCAAGATCCACTCGTGGGACGTCGTCAACGAGGCGTTCGCCGACGACGGGCGCGGCAGCCGCCGTGACTCGAGCCTGCAGCGCACCGGCAACGACTGGATCGAGGCCGCGTTCCGCGCCGCCCGCGCCGCGGACCCGGGCGCCAAGCTCTGCTACAACGACTACAACACCGACGGCATCAACGCGAAGTCCACGGGCGTCTACAACATGGTCCGCGACTTCAAGGCCCGCGGCGTGCCGATCGACTGCGTCGGGTTCCAGTCCCACCTCGGGACGAGCCTGCCGGGCGACTACCAGGCCAACCTCCAGCGCTTCGCGGACCTGGGCGTCGACGTGCAGATCACCGAGCTCGACATCCAGCAGGGCGGCAACCAGGCGAACATGTACGCCCAGGTGACGAAGGCGTGCCTCGCGATCGCGCGCTGCAACGGCATCACCGTGTGGGGCGTGCGGGACTCCGACTCGTGGCGCACGGGCGCCAACCCGCTGCTGTTCGACGCGTGGGGCAACAAGAAGGCCGCGTACACCTCGGTCCTCAACGCGCTCAACGCGGGCGGCGGCAACCCCGGCAACCCCGGAAACCCCGGCGGCTCGTCCATCGACACGAACGCCTGGTACGTGCTGCTGAACCGCAACAGCGGCAAGGCGCTCGACGTGTACAACCTCGCCACCAACGACGGTGCGCGCATCACGCAGTGGTCGCGCAACAACGGCAACCAGCAGCAGTGGCAGTTCGTCTCCACCGGTGACGGCTACTACGAGATCCGCTCGCGCCTGTCGGGCAAGAACCTCGACGTGTACGCGAAGTCCACGGCCGACGGCGCGGCGATCGTGCAGTGGACCGACACCAACGGCTCCAACCAGCAGTGGCGCGCGACCGTCTCCAACGGGTACGCGACCATCACGAGCCGCCTCAGCGGCAAGGCGCTCGAGGTCCAGAACGCGTCGACCGCCGACGGCGCGAACATCGTCCAGTACTCCAGCTGGGGCGGCGCCAACCAGCAGTGGCAGCTGGTCCGCGTGGGGTGAGGTCCACGCGGGGCGCCGGGTGAAGATCGTCGGCGTCGCGTATCAGCCCGCACGCATCCGTGTCCTCGTCCGACGTTGCCGCCGCGCAGCGAGCGGCGACGGCACGATCCACCTCGACCCGGAGGCCGGCGGCGCCTGATCCCGCCCGCGAGCCGGCCCGGTCACGACGACCGGGCCGGCTCGTCTCGTCCGCAGCCCCCCGGGCCGGTCAGTGCGGCGGTCGCAGGTCCGCGAACGCGGTGTCCGCGTAGCAGCCCAGCTCGCCGGGCTGCAGGTATACCCGCGGCACGTGCACGTCCCGGACCACACCGTCCCGGCCGCGGGCGACGAGCACGCGGTCGTCGCCGTCCCCGGTCCCACGGCGGCCGCGAGCGCGACGACGAGCACGGGGACGACCCGGCGGGCGGGAGAGGGCACACGTCAGGGTAGCCAGGGCGACGTGCGTTGCGTGCCGTTCCTCCCGGATCGGTCGCGCAGCCCTGGGCACGTCACGGCGGGTCCGCGGTCTCAGCCGACGAGGTGGCCCCGCAGCTCGGTGACCTCGAACGGCGCCAGCGTCGCCGTCGTGAGCGCCGTGCCGTCGATGGCACGCCACTCGTGGTCCTCGTCCTCGTCGACCCGGTACTTGCCCTCCCACACCGTGGTCAGCGTGACCGTGAACATGCCGGTCTGCTCGTAGACGTGCTCGACGTCCCGGTTCGGGTACGGGCCACCCGGTGAGGTCGTCGTCAGGGTGTGACCGTCACCGAACTCCCACGTGTACTCGACGGGCCACGTCACCACGTCGATCCCGTAGTCGAGCAGGCTCGTGCGGAACGTGCGCTCGTCGGGCTCGACCCACCCGATGATCCCCTTGTTCACCAGCACCGTCCCGCGCGCGCCGGGCTGACGGTGCGTCGCGGTCGGCTCGATCGTCAGCCGGCGGAAGTCGGCCCGCGTGAGCTGCGGGAGCAGGTCGTCAGGGCAGGCCCACCCGATCCGCATCTCCCAGTTCGACCACGGTGAACGCACCGTCACGCGGGTCCGGCGCCACAACGGCATGACCGGCTCGTCCTCGTCGCACCCGGGGAGCACGACGGTGCCGTTCGGCGGCGAGCACTCTCCGTCGATGTCCGACTCCAGGTGCTGCGAGTCCACGTTGCACAGCCGCGCGTACGCGTAGTCCACCAACGGGTTCTTGCGCGCCTTCCACGAGCGGTACTCGCGATAGCGATCGAGGGTGTCAGAGAGACCCACCTCGTCCTCGCCCAGGTCCACTCGTGTCTTGGCGTGCGCTGGTGTCGTCAGGACGAGAAGCGCCGCCAGGCAGATCACCCCGACCGCGGGCGGCCTTCGGAACCTCATGTCTCTGGGCTGAACTCGTCGACCTGGACAGCCTCCACCGTCCACCCGTCCCCAGCGCGCGACAGGACCATCGTCGCCTTGAGCTGGAGCGTGTCGGGAAAGTCCTCGACGACGGTTCCGTCGGCGGCCACGGTCTGGGAGGGGTACTCGGTGAACTGCACGCTAGCGACGAAGGTGCCGTCTTGCCGTGCTGCCGCCGATCCGAACCCGATGTCCACGGCACCGCCTGTGCCGTGGTTGCCCGCGTCATGCACCTCCTCGGCGCTCTCACGCCCACTGGCGCAATAGCCGCAGTCAGCGCCGCTCAGTGCATCCCACTCGGCGTAGTCCCCCGTCGCGACGATGTACGTGTACAGCGCTGTGAAGTACTTGGCGACGGCGATCGCATTGTCCTCGGTGGCTGGGCCGTCGAGAGCGGCCGGGCGCGCCGGGGGCGTCGAGACGTCCTGGTCAGGACCCGACGTCGGCGCCGCGCTCGGGGCCGGGGTGGGCGTGGGGGTCGGTGACGGGGTGGGCGTGGGTGACGGCGCAGGTGCCGCCGAGCTCGTCGTCGCCGTCGCCGTCTTGGCCGCACCCTCGGACGTGCAGCCGGCCAGCGCGAGCGCTCCGACCAGCACAAGGCCGCACGCCCGGCTCCCCCTCGATCGCATGGGGATGAAACTACACAGATCGACCAGTGCTCGACCGCGGTCGTCCACACGGTCGTGGGCGCCCGTCCGACACCCGCTGCACGGCTCACCCCCCCCTGCAGGTCACTCCCCCTGCAGGCCCGCGGGGCGGGTGACGCGGCCCAGCAGCGGCAGGAGCGTGGCGGTCGCGAGCAGCACGACGACCGCGGCCCCACCGGCGGTGACGCCCACCCCGGCCAGGTCGATGCTCAAGGGCGTGCTGGTCCCGGACTGCAGGACCACGGCGAGCCCGATGCCCACGGCGACCGCGAGCACCAGCCCGATCGCCACGGGGACCGCCACCTGGAACAGGACGGACAGGCCGAGCACGCGTCGCCGCACGCCGAACGCCACGAGCACGGCGAGGGGGCGGCGGCGCTCGCGGAGCTGCTCGGCGACCGTGACGAGGAGGCTGGCGCCGACGACCACGAGGAGCGCGACCGTGCCGAGCAGCAGGCCCTGGCGGATCGCCACGACCATCGATCCCACGGCCTCGGGGTCGTTGACGTACATGTCGGCCGTGGGGTCGAGGTTCGCCACCGTGGTCCGCACGTGCTCGGCCACGTCCGGCACGGCCCGGTCGAGCCCGACCGTGACGACGCCGTCGTCGTAGACGCCCGTCGGCACGACGACCGCGTCGCCGAGGGCGGCGGGGGTGACGTTGACGGACGCGGGTGCGCCGACGAGCTGCGGGTCGCTGGTCCGGGCCGTCACGGCGCTCGTCGGCAGGGTCCACGTCGAGGCGCCGGCCCCGCCGAGCACGTACGCGGTGCCGAGGTCGGGCGCCTGCGAGCCGTCGGGCACGAGGACCACGACGTCGCCGTCGGCGCACTCGGTGACGCCGGTCTCGGCGATGATCCAGGCGCAGCTCGCGACGACGACGGGGACCTCGTCGCCGCCCTCGACGGCGTGCGCCCGGGTCAGGATGCGGGTCTCGACGTCGAGGACGCCGGGGATGTCGGCGAGCGCGGGTGCCAGCCGGGCGCCCTCGGGGCGGGTCACGTCGCTGTGCACGACGGCCTCGTACCGGTCGCCCTCGTAACCGGGCGTGCCCGACTCGGCGCCGAGCAGGCCGTGCACGGCGATGAGCGAGGCGACGGACACGACGACCGCGGAGACGGCCCGCACCGCGGTGCCGCTCTCGTGCTGGAGGCGTCGCACCGCGAGGTCCCATGCGAGCGCGCCGGGCCGCAGGTGGCGCACCGTGAGGTCGAGCAGCCACGGCAGCAGCAGCGCGACCCCCGCGAGCAGGCAGACCATGCCGAGCAGCACGACGACCTGCGCGTCGACGAACGCGTCGGTGCCGCCGACGAGCAGCGGGCCGAGCATGAGCGCGAGGCCGACCGCCGGCACGGCGACGCGCCACCACAGCCGCCGCTCGACCGTCGCGGCGCGGCGCACCACACCGAGCGGCTCGACGACGACGTGGCGCAGCGCGGACCGGGTGACGAGCACCGACGCGACGGGGACGAGCACGACCACGAGGGCGGCCAGCACCGGCGAGGGGCGCAGGTCCGCGCCGTGGAACGACAGCGACGGCGGTACGACCTGCGGGCCCAGGACGCGGAGCGCCGCGAACAGCGCACCGCCGACGAGCACGCCCGCGACCCCGCCGACGAGCGTCTCACCCGCGGCGATCCGACGGGTCGTCGCGGCGTCCGCGCCGACGAGCCGGACCGCGGCGAGGCGGCGGTCACGGGCCTCCCCGCCGAACCGGACGGCGGTCGCGATGAACCCGGCGACGGGCACGAGCATGCCGGTGAGCCCGACGAGCGCGAACAGCATCAGCATGGGGTCGGACCCGCCGACGCCGCGCGAGCGGCCGAAGTCCGTGACCCGCAGGGCCGTGTTCTCGGTCAGCTGGTCCGTGCCCAGGTAGAACCGCAGCTCCTGGGATCCGACGAGCCCGTCGTCGCCGATGGTCCCGACGATCCGCTGGCCCCAACGACCCTCGAGCAGGCCCCTTTCGTCGTCCCGGAGCACCCGCAGGAGCGCGGGTGACAGCAGCGCCTCCCCCGGCGCGAGGACCCGGTCGGCGCCGGGGGGCAGCGGCGCGCGCTCACCCTCGGGCTGCAGCAGGTTCCCGACGACGAGCTCGTCGCCGACCTGCGACGTGATGCGCTTGACCAGCAGCGTGTCGTCGCCGCGCACCGTCGCCTCCGTCCCGGGCGAGCGCGCGGCGTCGCGCGTGACACGCATGTCGAGAACCGTGGGCACCGACGCGACGAGCAGGAGCATCGCCACCCCGATCCCGACGCCCGTCGCGACGAGCGCGAGCCGCGCCCAGCCCGATCGTCCCCCGGTCACGCTCATCCGCACCCCGAGCACGAGGTCGGAGCGCCAGCTGCTGCGCCCTCGCCTCATGCGCGCACCTGCTCGCGCACGCGACCGTCGCGCACGACGGCCTCGCGGTCGGAGTACGCGGCGACGCGCGGCTCGTGCGTCACGAGCACCACGGCCGCGCCGGTCTCGCGCGCCGCAGCGACGAACAGCTGCATGACCCGCTCACCGTTCAGCGAGTCGAGCGCGCCGGTCGGCTCGTCGGCGAACACCACGCGCGGTCGCGTGACGAGCGCGCGTGCGACCGCGGCGCGCTGCGCCTGCCCGCCCGAGACCTGGCCCGGACGCTTGCGGGCGATGTCGGGCACCTCCAGCCGGTCGAGCCACTCGCGCGCCGTGCTGTGGGCTTCCCGGCGCGCGACGCCCGCGAGGCGCAGCGGCAGCGCGACGTTCTCCTCGCACGTCAGCTCGGGTACGAGCTGGCCGAACTGGAACACGAAGCCGTACTCGGACCGGCGCAGCGCGCTGCGCTCGGCATCGGACATCGCGGTGACGTCCCGCCCCTCGAAGGCGACCGTGCCGTCGTCGGGACGCAGGATTCCCGCGAGGCAGTGCAGGAGGGTCGACTTCCCGGACCCGGACGGGCCCATGAGCGCGAGGATCTCCCCGCCGTCGACCTCGAGCGACGCGCCCGCGAGCGCGGTCGTCGGGCCGAACGCGACGTGCAGGTCGCGTGCGACGAGCAGCGGGCCTGCGGGCGCGGGCGGGGTGGTGGCGTCGGTGGTCAGCGGTGCGGCGGTCACGCGGTCCCCCTCAGGTCGGTGGCGAGCTGGTCGAGGCGCGCGGCGGTGAGCTCCAGCCAGCGCAGGTCCGCCTCGAGGTGGAACAGGGCGTGGTCGCACACGAGCTGGTCGGCGAGGTCGCCCTCGGCCTTGCGCCGCGTGAGCTCCCGCATGAGCCGCAGGTGCTCGGCGCGCTGGGTGTCGAGGACGTCGGCCCCGTCGCGTCCGGTGAGCACCGCGAGGACGACCTTGGTGTACAGCGCGCTGTGCAGGTACGGCTCGGGCTTCTCCGGGCTGGTCAGCCACGCCTCGACGTCGCTCACTCCCGCGTCGGTGATCGCGTACCGCTTGCGGTCCGGTCCGTCCCCGGGCTCGAGCTCGACCTCGACGAGGCCGTTCTTCAGCAGGCGCGCCAGGGTCGCGTACACCTGCCCGTACGCCAACGGCCGGTCCTGTCCGAAGCGGTCGTCGTACGCGCGCTTCAGGTCGTAGCCGTGACGCGGTCCGGTCTGCAGGAGCCCGAGGAGGGCTGGTCCGATGCTCACGGCCCGTACTATACACACCGGGTATACACGGTGCGGATAGTGGCCTGGACCTCGGCACCTCCTGTCCATACAGTGGGCCTCGCGCCGGTTCGTCCGAATCGACCGCGCACTCCCGGGGGCGACGGCGGGGGGCCCACGCCCGGTGAGACGCCCGACCCCGCCGCAGGGGTGCACCGATGCGATCCAGCCTGACGACCTCCCTCGCCACCGCCGTCGTGCTCACGATGCTCGCCGCCGTCCCGGCGTCCGCGCACGGGCCCGGGCCGCACGGACCGGGCCAGCCCGGTGGCGCGCACCGCCCGACGACGTACCTGCTGGACCCCGCCGGACCCGCGGCCGACGACGTGTACCCCGAGGGCATCGCCACGCACGGCGACGACTTCTACGTCAGCAGCACCACCGACGGCACGATCTACCGCGGCGACCTCGACGAGCCGACCGCCACACCTTTCCTGCCCGGCGGCGAGGACGGCCGGACCATGGCCGTCGGCCTCAAGGTCGACCGCACCACCCTGCTCGTCGCCGGCGGGTTCACCGGCCGTGTGTGGGCGTACGACCTGCGGACCGGTGACCTGACCGGGTCCTGGGAGGTCGAGCAGGACGGGTCGCCCACGTTCGTCAACGACCTCGCCGTCGGCCCGCACGGCGACGTCTACGTCACGGACTCGATGCGGCCCGTGCTCTACCGGATCGACGGGCGCGAGCGCCGCACCACCGGCACCGAGCCGCTGACGCCCGTCGTCTCGTTCGAGGGCACCGCGTTCACCTACGACCAGGAGATCAACGCCAACGGCATCGTCGTCTCACGCGACGGCCGGTACGCGATCGTCGCCAAGACGCCCACGTCCGAGCTGTTCCGGGTCGGGCTGACCGACGGGAGCGTCGAGAGCGTCGACCTCGGCGACGACGCCGTCGCCGGCGACGGCCTGCTGCTCGACGGACGCCGGCTGTACGCCGTCGAGTGGACCACCGGCGCACCCGGCATCGCGACCGTGCGCCTCGACCGGGACCTCGGCTCCGGCACCGTCGTGTCCCGCACCCTCGACGCGTCGTTCGACGACCCGACGACCGCCGCGCGCGCCGGGCACAGCCTGCTCGTCGTGAACAGCCAGTTCGCGACCCGCTCCGCGGGCGGGACCCCCGAGCCGTTCACCGTCACCCGGATCCCCGCGCCCTGAGCCCGGGCCCGCTCGGCCCCGCGGCGACTACCGGCCGGCGTTCTGCAGCGTCCCCGTGACGTCGACCCCGTCCAGCACCACGCACGCCACGTCGCGGTCGCCCGCGTACCAGCCACCCTTCTGCGGGTAGACGTAGAAGACCTGCAGCTGCGAGTCGTCGTACCCCACCCCCACGAACCGCTCGAACCGCTGGAGGCAGAACGACTCCGCATCCTGCTCGACCTCGTCCACACCCGGGTAGGACCCCGCCGGGATCTGCTTCGTCGCGTACACCTCACCGTTGTGCGGCACCGTGCACTCCACACGCGGCAGGGTCGGCGCGTCGCTGCCGTCGAGGTTCGCCGCCGCGCCGGAGCTCACCTGCACGCAGTCGCCCACCATGTACGCCGACGTCGGTTCCTTCGCGTTCTGCATCGACACCACGACGAGCGCGCCGAGCACCCACGCCAGCGAGATCGCCAGCGACGCGATCGCCAGGCCGCGGCCCTTGGTCCGGCCGTCGCGCGTGCGCGTCAGCGCCGCGATCCCGAGGATCAGGGCGAGCAGCGTCCCGCCGATGATGCTGAGCACGAAGGCCGCGATCGCGAGCCGGTCGTACTTGCGCGGACCCTGCTCCATCGCTGCTCCGTACCCGGGCGGCAGCGGGCCCTGCGGGTAGCCCGCGGGCGCAGCCGGGTAGCCGGGAGCTGGCGGGTAGCCCGGGGCGGCAGGCGGGTAGCCCGGTGCCGGCGGGTAGCCGGCCGCCGCAGGCGGGTACCCCGGAGCCGCAGGCGGGTACCCCGCGGGGACGGACGGATAGCCCGGACCGGCCGGTGTCGTCGGGGTCGGCTGGTCGGTGGACACGGGTGCTCCTCGGGCGCGTGGGCCAGACCCCGCGCTCGCGGGGTCATGCTTACGGTCGGCAGCGGGCGTCGTCGGGTGAAGCGTTGCCGCGGCACGTCACTCTCTCGCGCGTCCCGACGACCGCGGACCTCGCCCCGGGTGCCGCGCGACGGCGCGGGTCACCCCACCAGGTGGCTGCGGAGCTCGGTCACCTCGAACGGGTCCAGCGTCGTCGTCGTCAGGGCCGTGCCGTCGATGGTCCGCCACTCGTGGTCCGGATCCTCGTCGACCCGGTACCTGCCCTCCCACACCGTGGTCAACGTGACCGTGAAGGTCCCCGTGTCCTCGTAGACGTGCTCCACGTCCCGGTTCGGGTACGGGCCGCCGGGCGACGTCGTCGTCAGGGTCTGCCCGTCACCGAAGTCCCACGTGTACTCCACCGGCGACGTCACCACGTCGATGCCGAAGCCGAACAGACTCGTACGGAACGTGCGCTCCATACGCGTAGTCCGCCAACGGGTCCTGGTGAGACTTCCACGCCCGGTACTCCATGTACCGCTTCAACGTGCCGGTGATGTTGATGCGGTCCTTGACCGGGTCGACCAGCTCAGAGGCCGGTGACATCGTCGGGGTGGCCAGGATGAGCGCTGCAGTGAGCGCGGGAGTCACGAGAGAACCCCGGCCTAGCCTCACCGTCCACTCCCGACCTCATCGACCTGGACGCCGTCCACGGACCAGACATCTGCTCCGCGCGAGACCCTCATGTTCGCCCGGAGGTCCATCGGGTCGGAGAAGTCCTCGACCACCGCGCCACCCGCGTCGACCGTCTGCGACCCGTACTGGTGGAGCTGGAGCTCGACGAGGAAGCGGTCGCGGCCCTCGGCGGTCGCCGTCCCCCAGCCGAAGTCGATTGCTCCCCCGATGCCGCGGTTACCGGCGTCGAAGCGAGTGACGACTCGCTCGTGGCTGCTCGCGCAGAACTTGCACTCAGCGCCGCTGAGCTCGTCCCACGAAGCTGGCGGACGGGACGCGGGTGTTCGTCAAGGCGGCGTCGGCGACCCGCGGGGAGCACGCGCACGCCGCCTCCCGGCACGAGGCGCACGTCGCGCGCCTGCTGCCGCCCACCGTGCCGGCGCCCCGGTTCCTGTGGACGTCCGACGTCGACGACTGGTTCGTCCTCGCGTTCGAGGACGTGGAGAGCGTCCCGCCGCAGCGGCCGTGGGTGGCCGACGAGCTGGCCGCAGTGCTCGCGGCTCTCACGCGCACCGCGCAGGCGCTGACCCCCGCGCCCGAGGCGCTGCTCGGTCGTCGACCTCGTCCGCGACGCCGAGCGGTTGGCGCGCATCCGTCCGCGCCCGGTGTGCGGACCTCGTCGGTCAGTGCGGCGGTCGCAGGTCAGCGAACGCGGTGTCCGCGTAGCAGCCCAGCTCGCCCCGCTTCAGGTAGACCGGCGGCACGTACACGTCCCGGACCACGCCGTCCGGGCCCCGCTTGACGAGCACGCAGTCGTCACCGTCACCCGTCGCCACCGCGACGACGCCGTCGTCGATCGCCACCGTCACCTCCGCGAGCGGCGTGACACCGTTCGCGTGCGGTTCGAGCCGCGCGGTCACGTCCGCGACCACCTGGTCCTGCGACGGCACCCGGTCCGGCATCGACTCGAGCACGGACCACACCGCCTCGTGCGCGTTGGGCGCGATGCGCGGCAGGCGCGACGGCGGGGCGGGAACCGCCACCAGCCCACCGTCGGGGCAACCGACGCCCTTGGTCTTGAGCACCCCGCGGCGGTGGAACGTCACCTCGAAGCAGTACGGGCCCGGGTCCCGCGTCTCGTCGTCGCCCCACCAGCTCGGGTCCTCCACGACCTCCGCGACGGTGAGCCCCAGCGTGATCGAGCCGATCGGCGAGCCGTACCCGCCGTCCGACTCCCGGTGCTCGACGCCGATCATCACGATGCCGGACGCGCGTGCCCTCTCCTCCACGCTCCCGGCGATGTCGGCGATCTCGTCGCCCTCCGTCCGCGACCCGGCGAGGAGCGTCTCGACCGCCGACCGCGCGGCGTCGCGGCCCCGGGACCTGTCGCTCGAGCAGCCGCTCAGCCCCGCGCCGGCCACGAGCACGACGGCGAGCACGAGGACGGCACGGCGAGGGGCGGCAGACACGCGCGTCAGGGTAGCCTGGTGCGCGGTCGATCCGTGCCGGTTCGTCCCGTCCCGCTCATCTCCCAGGTCGACGCTGAGAACGGCTCAGCCGACGAGGCGGCCGCGGAGCTCGGTGACCTCGAACGGCGCCAGAGTCGTCGTCGTGAGCGCGGTGCCGTCGATGTCACGCCACTCGTGGTCCTCGTCCTCGTCGACCCGGTACTTGCCCTTCCACACCGTGGTAAGAGTGACCGTGAACGTGCCCGTCTGCTCGTAGACGTGCTCGACGTCCTTGTTCGGGTACGGGCCGCCCGGGGACGTCGTCGTCAGCGACTGCCCGTCACCGAAGTCCCACGTGTACTCGACCGGCCAGGTCACCACGTCGATCCCGTAGTCGAACAGGCTCGTGCGGAACGTGCGCTCGTCGGGCTCGACCCACCCGATGATCCCCTTGTTCACCAGCACCGTCCCCCCGACCCCGGGCTGACGGTGCGTCGCGGTCGGCTCGATCTTCAGCCGACGCAGCTCTGCCTGCTCGAACGGTGGCAGCAGGTCGTCCGGGCACGCCCACCCGATCCGCATCTCCCAGGTCGACCATGGCGAGCTGATCGTCTCCCGCGTTCGCCGCCACAACGGCATCACCGGCTCGTCCTCGTCGCACCCCGGGATGACGACCGTGCCGTTCGGCGGCGAGCACTCCCCGTCGATGTCCGACTCCAGGTACTGCGAGTCGACGTTGCACAACCGCGCGTACGCATAATCCACCAACGGGTTCTTGTGGGACTTCCACGAGCGGTACTGCCGGTACCGCTTGAAGATGTCCCCGACGACGGCCTCGTCGTCGCCGACGCTCCCCCAGACCGCAGCCGCGGGCACACTCGTCGCAACGAGTAGCGCAACGCAGGCGAACCCGGCAGCCACTGCCCTTCGAGACGTCATGGCGCGAGGTCGATCTCGTCGACCTGCACACCCTCCACGACCCAGCCGGCGGCGCCTTGGGCAAGCACCATCGTGGCCCGGTAGGTCGCCGTCTCCGGGACGTCTTCAAGAACCGCCCCGTCGGCGGAGACGACCTGAGACGGGTACTCCGTCAGCTCGACGCTCGCGACGAACGTTCCATCACCGTTGTCGAAAGCCGAACCGAACCCGATGTCGACCGCTCCTCCGATGCTGCGGCCGCCCGCTTCGTGTATCGCGGCCGCCTTCTCTCGGACGCTGGCGCAGAACTTGCACTCATCGCCGCTCAACGCGTCCCACTCGCCGAACTCGCCGGTGCTGGTCACGTAGGTCACGAGTGCTGCGAAATACTTCGCGACAGCGATCGCGCTGTCCTCGCTGGCGGCACCGTCGAGGGCTGCGGGGCGCGTCGGAGGCTTCGTGACGTCCTGGTCGGGTCCCGACGTCGGCGCTCCGCTCGGCGTCGGAGCGGGCGTGGGTGTCGGCGACGGGCTGGGCGTGGCCGACGGTGCGGGCGTCGACGACCCCGACGACGTGGTCGCGGTCTTGGCCGCCCCTTCGGCGGTGCAGCCCGCGAGCGCGAGAGCCCCGACCAGCACGAGGCCGCATGCCCAGCTCCCTGTCGATCGCATGGGGCCGAAAGTACACAGATCGACCACGGTTCGACGTGGTTTGTCCACACGGTCGTGGGCGCCCGTCCGATACCCCGGTGCGAGCGCAGCGGTTCCCCGGCGAGGAGGCATGGTCTCGAGGTGTCATCGCGTGGCCTCCGCACGGTCGGTCCCGCGCAGTCGCCGCGCTCGTGCGGGCGGCGACGAGCCGGTAGCCCGCCGCCGCCCGCATCGGGCTCAGCCCAGCGGCGCCGCCGACGTGATCCCGGAGACGCGCACCGACGCGACCCGGGAGGTCCAGGAGCCATCGCCGACCTGGCCGGAGTCGTTCGCACCCCACGAGCGCAGCGACCCGCCGACCTGCGTCACCGCGTGGGCGCCTCCCGCGCTCACCGCGCCCGCACCGGTCACGCCGGCGACCCGGACGGGGCGCTTGCGGTCCGTCGTCGTGCCGTCGCCGAGCTGGCCGCGGCTGTTGGCGCCGAACGACCAGACCGTCCCGTCGCGCAGGACGACCGTCGAGAAGTCCGAACCGCCGTCGGCGGACAGGACCGCACCGAGCCCGGTCACCTTCACGGGGGCGAACCGCTGGGTGGTCGAGCCGTCGCCGAGCTGGCCCGCGTAGTTGTCGCCCCAGGTGAGCAGGTCGCCGGACGCGGTGACCGCCAGGGTGTGCACGCCGCCCGCGCCGACGGACACGACGCCCGCCAGGCCCGGGACGACCTGCGCGGCGGTGCGGTGGTCGACGGCCTTCCCGTCGCCGAGCTGACCCGCGTAGCCCGCGCCCCAGGTCACCACGGAGCCGTCGGCCCGCAGCGCGACCGAGTGGTACATCCCGCCCGCGACGGCGGTGACGGTCCCGGTGCCCGCGACGCGCGTCGGGGTGGTGACCCGTGCGGACACGGTCCGCCCGACCTGGCCGAACGTGTTGCCGCCCCAGGCCCACACCGAGCCGTCGATCCCGACCGCGAGGCCGTGGTAGCGCCCGGCGCCGATCGCGGCGACCGGCGGCAGGCCGGTCACGCGCACCGGCTTCGTCCGCCGGGTCGTCGTCCCGTCGCCGAGCTGGCCCTCGCCGTTCTCGCCCCACGCCCACACGGTGCCGTCGCCCCGCAGCGCGAGGGTGAAGTGCCCGCCGGCAGCGACGGCCCGCACGTCCGTCGGGCCGGGGACGGCGACCGGGGCCGACGACGCCGTGGTGCCCCCGGTGCCGAGCTGGCCGTTGCCGCCCGCGCCCCACGCGCGGACCGTGCCGTCCGCGAGCAGCGCGACCGAGTGCGAGTCGCCCGACGCGAGGGTCGCGGTCACCGCAAGCTCCAGGGTCACCCGCTGGGCACAGGTCGCGGCGTTGCCGGACGCGTCGGTCGCCGTCCACGTCACGGTCGTCGTGCCGAGGGCGAAGGCGTCCGGTGCGTCCGACGTGACCACCACGTCGGCGTCCACGACGTCGACCGCCGTGGGCGTGCCGAGCGCCGGGACCGCGACGTACCGAGCGTCGACGTCGGCGGCGCAGGTCAGGACAGGCCCCGTCGTGTCGACGACCGTCACGTGCTGCGCGGCCGTCGCCGTGTTGCCCGCCGTGTCCGTCGCCGTCCACGTGACCGTCGTCGTGCCCAGGGGCAGCACCGCGGGCGCGTCGGAGACGAGGGTCACCGCAGCCGGCTCGTCCGTGTCGTCGGCGACGCTCACGCCCGGCAGGTCACCGGACCAGCCGGCGCGCGCGTTGCCCTCGAGCTCCTGGTCCTCGACCGTGACCACCGGCGGCGTCACGTCCACGGTGCCGCAGTGCAGCACCAGGTCGAGGTCGGTGACCGGCGGCGGGATCTCCAGCACGTCGCTCGTCGCGACGAGCTCGCCGTCGGGTGCGGTGCACCCGTCCTTGTGCACCGTGAGCCGGTAGTACCCGGCTACGACGTCCCACCCGTAGTACCCGTCCGCCCCCGTCGTCATCGGGTTGACGCGGTTCGCGGGCGACATCAGGTCGCTGCCGTCCGGCACGACGACGAATGGGCCCTCGGGCTCGTCGCTGCGCTCGAGCGTGACGGTCGCACCCTCGACCGGCCGCCCCGCCTGGTCGACCACGTGGCCCGACGGGTCGATGTAGACGTCGAACACGATCTCGCGGCTCGCGCCGGACGGGCACTGCACGTCGATCCGGACCTGCGCGGCGCCGACGTGCGGGTACAGCGGCGGGATCGTCACGGCGAACCACCCGGTGCCGACACCCACGGCCGAGCCCGAGGCCAGGCGCGCACCGTCGTCGGACACGACCGCGAACGTCGCCGTGCCGTCCGGGCACCCGGGGAAGCGCACAGTCGTCTCGGAGTGCCAGTTGAGCATCGGGATGTCACCGCTGCCCACGGTCGGCGAGACCGTCACCCCCACCGGGAGGCCGTTGATCGCCGCGAGGTCGATGCTCACGTCGACCTGCGCGTTCGCGGTGACGGTGACCTCGACCGAGCGGGAACGGCCGCTCACGCCCGACGGCGCGAACGCCGTCACCGTGTACCGCCCCGCCGGGATGCCGACGGCCGCGAACGACCCGTCGCTGCCCGTCCGGGTCTGGAAGACGCAGCGGCCGCCGCCCTGCGGGCACACCTGCACCGGGGCGCCGGCCACGGTCCGGCCGAGGCTCGTCACCTCGCCGACGACACCGGTCGACGAGTTGCCCGCGGTGCCGTTGGTGACCGGGTACACGTACCGCCCCGGCGTCGCCAGGCCCACGTTGGAGTGCGACGAGAGCGCGTGCGGACCGCCGTCGACCAGGGCGCCGCTCTCGAGCGAGCCCGGCAGCTGGAAGAACGCGTTGGCGTCACCCGTGCCGGCCGAGTAGCCGGCCGCGGCGGGCGTGCCGCCGAACCCGTTCGTCCCGCCCGACGCGTCACCGGTCTCCCACTGGACCGAGCCGTAGTTGAAGACGATGTCGAAGTCGCCGGCGGCGCGGTCCGCGCGGTCGACCAGCAGGAGCTGCGCGGAGACCAGCTTGTCGAAGTGCGAGTAGTAGTAGCCGACGTTGATCCAGTTCACGCAGAACGCCTGGCGCCCGTTGAACGTCGTCGTCCCGTAGCTGTACGTCACCGGCGCGGAGCCCGAGCCGCGCGTGTCGATGTCCGCGAAGAACGGCGCGATGATCGGTGGCGTGCTCGCCGTGATGTGGAACGGCGTGAACGTGCCCATCGAGTTCTCGAACGTGACGTTCCCGTTGTTGTTGACGTACAGGTACGTGTAGGTCGTCCCGAAGAAGTTCACCGGGAACGGCAGGTCCACCGCGCCGGTCGAGCCGTCGTCGTTCGGCGGGAGCACGGTCGCCGCACAGCTGCCCGACGTGACGAGGGCGCTCGAGTCGAACGTGACCGGCGTGGCGCAGCCCCAGAACGGGCCCGTCGTCGGGCTGTCGGTCTGCGTGCCGACCACCCGGACGTACACGACGCTGCCGTGGCCGACGACGATGTCCGTCCACTGCCTGCCGGTCGGCGTCCACGCCGTCCCGGTCACCGTGCCCGAGACGAAGAACGGCTCGACGGACGGCCCTTCGGAGACCTCGACCGTGAACCGGTCGTTCTCGAAGTTGCCCTTGTTCCCGCGCGACCAGGAGATCGTCGGCGGTGTCGACACGTCCGCGGCGGGGACCGTCACCTCGTACGACCTCGCCTGCAGCCTGCCGGCGCCCGGTGCGACGTCCGCCGACGCCAGCAGGCAGCCGAGGTCGTTGACCTGGCTCGACGTCAGGCGCGGGCTCCCCGTGGCGGGGTTCACGTGGCGCAGGAAGTCGCTCAGCCGGTCGGCGTCCGCCGCCTCCAGCAGGCGCGTCATGCGCAGCGCGCCGATCGCCGTGCCGTCCTGGTAGGAGAAGCCCGACCGCCCCGACTGCGTGAGGTTGAACAGGATCGCGGCGACCGCGACCTCGTTGTCCTCGCCGCCCGACCGGTGACCGCCGTCCATCTCGACGCTGAAGCTGGGGTCGTTGCCGTTCGCGTCGCGGGGGATGCCGCCGGTGGACGTCCGCACGAGGTCGTCGTACCGGCCGTCGCCCACGCCCGGGATGGTGGGGTGCGGCGCAAGCTGTCCGGACGCGATCGAGAAGTAGTCGCCGTATCCCTCGGACCACGCGAGCTTGCCGCCCTCGTCCTTGCCGCGTCCCGGGTCGGGCCCGCAGACGTCGGTGGCGAGGTTGTCGGTGAAGCAGTGCGTCCCGCCGGGTCGGTCCGTCAGCCCGTGGTGCGCGTCGAACCAGTGCCCGTACTCGTGCGCGATGACGTCCCAGGCGCTCCACTCCCACTCGCCGATGTGCAGGCCCGAGCTGTTCTGGTACGCCCCGTTGTCGTCCCCGTACGGGTACCTGACCGTGACGCGGGGCACGTCCCCGCCGGACATCTCGCCGAACAGGTACGCGCTCCACAGCGCGTCGTGGACGGCGAACGCCGTCTCGTCGGCCCCGTTGCGTCCGACGGTGATGCTCACCGTCTTCGTCGTCCCGGCGGGCACGCCGCCGGGCACGAGCACGGACTGCTGGTGCGGCATCGTCACGAACGGCAGCGGCTGGGAGATGACGCCGCCCGCCTCGCTCGACGCGACGAACGTCACCTGCAGCACGTCGCTCATGCCGACGCTGCGGCTGTACTCGTAGTAGCCCTGGTCGTCGGTCGTGACCGTGTCGAGCAGCCAACCGTTCTCGAGGATCTGGACCTCGATGTGCCGCGCGGGGTGCGTCGCGCCGTTCCAGTCGGTCCAGCGCGCGTAGCCGCGCACGACCGCCGAGCCGGCCGCCGCCGCTGCCGACTGCGAGACGGACTGCGTGACCGAGTCGGCCGGCGCTACGAACACCTGCTCCAGCGCCGTCTCACGGGCCTGCGGAGTGTCGTTGTCGGCGGCGATCGCGTTGCCCAGTGCCGCCATCGAGTTCTCACCGGTGACGACCGAGCCGCCCTCCGTCGGCTGGAGCCACAGCGACGACGAGCGCGACGCGAGCGCGCCGTCGACCTCGCGCATCGTCGTCAGCGAGACCGCGCCCGCCTTGTCGTCCCCGACGACGAGCGGCACGGTCACCTCCGCGACGCCGCTCGCGTCCGTGACGACCGTCGTCCCCGCGAGCGCCGGGTCCACGTCGCCCTGGCCCAGGAACGACACGTCGAAGCTCGTGTCCGCCGGGCCGGTGAGGGTGAACACCGCGTCGCCGTCGCGGTAGTCCGCGGAGATGTCGACGGCCTCGTCGTCGTCCCGGGCCGGCGCCGCGTCCTGCGCGGGCTCCTGCCCGGTGCCCGAGAGGCTCTCGACCGCGGCGGAGGGGTCGGCCTTCGCGCCGTCGGTGACGCTCGCTCCGCGCACGTCGGGCTCGACAGCGGTGGCGGCCTGGTTTCCCGTCGCGACCAGCGCGAGGGCGATCGTCGCGACGACGAACGTTCGGGACATACGGCGGGACAGGTGCATGGGGGGTGGTCCTCCGAGCTCCGGCACTGGGCGGAACGCAACGTAGGACGCGGAACGGGACGCCATGGCCGGTCTCGCCAGGTATCACTCGAATGCCGTGGATCTGGACTCTCCCGGCACCGCCAGACGGATGACCTGCATCGACGCCGCGGCGATGCTCTGCGAGGGTGACCCCATGTCACGTCCGGGCCGCCCGCTCGTCGTCGTGGCGTGCGCTCTCGTCGCGCTCGTCGGCTGCCAGGAGCCCGACGGCCCGGGCGCCGCGACACCGGGTGCCTCGACGCCGGACGCGACGACGGCGGCTGCGACCTCCGCGGACGACTGCAACCACCCGCCCGACACGGGCGGTGGCGACGGTGGTCTGGGTGCGGGGTTCGACTACACCGACGAGCACCACGACTTCGGCGACTCCGCGACGGTGACGCTGTGCATGACCGTGCCCGGGGGTGCCGTGCGAGCCGCGGGGTCGGCCGCGCACGTCGTCGTGACCCCGCAGTCCCTGCCCGGCCCGGGCTCGCGGTTCACGTTCACGGTGACGGTGTCGCCCGGGCCGCCGGGCGGAATCGACCTCGAGGTCGTCGACGACGACGGGGATCCGGGCATCACGTTCCACGGGCCGGCGGTCCAGACCGACGACTCCGGCTGGTACCTGGGCGCCGCACGCGGGTGACGCGTCGCCGAGCGCCTGCGGAAGCCCAGCAGGTACGTCCCGGCGGCGACCGGTCCGCAGCCGGGTCACG
>NZ_BJLP01000040.1 GCF_006538705.1 Cellulomonas uda | reverse complement strand
GGGGCGCCTGCTGGAGGGCGCCCCGCCGCCGCTCGGGTCAGCCCTGCTGGTCGCCCGTGCCGGTGGCCGTCGGGGTCGCCGCGGTCGCCGACGGCGCCGCGTCGCCCCGCGCCGCGGCGATGGACTCGTGCGCCGCCGCGACCACGGCCTCGGTCGTGATGCCGAACTCGCGGTACAGCGTCTGGTAGTCCGCCGAGGCACCGAAGTGCTCGAGCGACACCGTGCGGCCCGCGTCGCCGACGATCTTGTGCCACGACAGCGCGATGCCCGCCTCGACCGAGACGCGGGCGCGGACGGCCGACGGCAGCACCGACTCGCGGTACTCGTCGTCCTGCGCCGCGAACCACTCGAGCGACGGTGCCGAGACGACGCGCGTCGGGACGCCGGCGGCCTCGAGGACCTCGCGCGCCTCGACCGCGAGCTGCACCTCGGAGCCCGTGCCGATCAGGATCACCTCGGGGGAGCCGGTGCTCGCCTCGAGCAGGACGTACGCGCCCTTGGCGACGCCTTCGGCGCCGGCGAAGCCCTCCTCGCCGCGCGGGAACGTCGGGACGTTCTGGCGCGTGAGGATGAGGCCGACCGGGCCGTCGCGGTGCTCGAGCACGGCCTTCCATGCCTGCGCTGTCTCGTTCGCGTCCGCCGGGCGGACCACCGCGAGGCCGGGGATCGCGCGCAGCGCGGTGAGGTGCTCGACCGGCTGGTGCGTCGGGCCGTCCTCGCCGAGGCCGATGGAGTCGTGCGTCCACACGTACACCGACGGCACGCCCATGAGCGCCGCGAGGCGCACGGAACCGCGCATGTAGTCCGCGAACTGCAGGAACGTGCCGCCGTACGCGCGCGTCAGGCCGTGCAGCGTGATGCCGGACAGGATCGCGCCCATGCCGTGCTCACGGATGCCGAAGTGCAGCGTGCGGCCGCCCTCGTCGCCCGCGAACTCGTGGGTCGAGCGCTTGGCCGGGATGAAGGACGGCTGGCCCTTCATCGTCGTGTTGTTCGAGCCCGCGAGGTCGGCCGAGCCGCCCCACAGCTCGGGCAGCGCGTCGGCGACGGCCGACAGCACCTCACCCGACGCGGCGCGGGTCGCGACGGCCTTGCCCGCCGGGAACACGGGCAGCGAGGACTCCCAGTCCGCGGGCAGCTCGTGGGCGACCAGGCGGTCCAGGAGCGCCTTGCGCTCGGGGTTGGCGGCGGCCCACGCGTCGAACGACTCCTGCCACGCGGCGCGCGCCTGCGCCGCCCGGTCCGCGAGCGAGCGCGTGTGCGCGAGCACGTCGTCGGCGACCTCGAACGTCTGGTCGGGGTCGAAGCCGAGCAGCTCCTTGAGGCCGCGGATGGAGTCCGAGCCGAGCTTCGAGCCGTGCGACGAGTGGTCGTCGGTCTTGCCCGGCGTCGGCCACGCGATGAGCGTGCGGATGCCGATGAACGACGGCTTGTCGGTGACGGCCTTGGCCGCCTCGATCGCCGCGTGCAGCGCGTCGACGTCCTCGCGGTACTCGCCGCCGGCGGTCCAGTCGACGAACTGGACGTGCCAGCCGTACGCCTCGTAGCGCGCCAGGACGTCCTCGGTGAACGCGATCTGCGTGTCGCCCTCGATCGAGATGTGGTTGTCGTCCCACAGCACGACGAGGTTGCCGAGCTCCTGCGTGCCCGCGATGGACGACGCCTCGCTGGTCACGCCCTCCTGCAGGTCGCCGTCGGACGCGATCACGTACGTGAAGTGGTCGAACGGGCTCGTGCCCGGCGCGGCGTCCGGGTGGAGGAGGTGGCGCTCGCGCCGCTGCGCCATCGCGAAGCCGACCGCCGACGCGAGACCCTGGCCGAGCGGGCCGGTGGTGATCTCGACGCCCGCCGTGTGCTTGTACTCGGGGTGGCCGGGCGTCTTCGAGCCCCAGGTGCGCAGCGCCTGCAGGTCCTCGAGCTCGAGGCCGAACCCGCCGAGGTAGAGCTGGATGTACTGGGTCAGGCACGAGTGGCCCGCCGACAGCACGAACCGGTCCCGGCCCAGCCAGTGGGTGTCCTTCGGGTCGTGCCGCAGCACGTTCTGGTAGAGCAGGTACGCCACGGGGGCGAGGCTGATCGCCGTCCCCGGGTGGCCGTTGCCCACCTTCTCGACGGCGTCAGCGGCCAGGACGCGCACCGTGTCCACGGCCTTCACGTCCAGGTCGGTCCAGCCGACCGTCTGCGCCAGGGGAGCCTTCGCGTTCACCGCACCTCATTCCCACCCGGGGGGAGCCGGGTGACGTTTCCGACTTGCGTGCTTGCTCGCCGCGCGCGTCCCGGGCTGGTCCCGGGTCGCGTCCTCGTCCGTGGCTGGCCCGGTGCCGTCCTCGTCGTCGGTCCGTCCGCGGGGGACGGGCCGGGACGTGACGGAACTCCCGGACGGACTTCGGCTCGCCGCTCGAGCCTATAGCGCACGCGCGCGGGGGTCGCGGTCGTGACCAGTCTCCGGCCACTCTCACAGCCCCGTGGGAGTGCCTGTGCGACGAGCGACCCATCTCACACGACGCGCGGCCCCCGTCCGAGGGGCTTTCGTCCTGCCCCGGGGCGTAGCATGGCGAGGCGACGTCAGATCGCCGACACCCCGACCGGCACGACGCGCGCGCGGACCCGACGACGGGCCGCGCCGCCCGGCCGGCACGACACGAACGGAACCGTCCCGCGTGCGCCTCACGAGCCCCTCGTCCGTCGACGACCGGTCAGTCGACGCCGCGTCCCTGACGGGCGCGCGCGGCGCGCACGGCACGACGACGCCCGGGGCGACGGTTCCCGGCGCGACGGCGCGCGGCGGCCGCCCCGGTCCCCGTGCCGAGGACCGGCCCGAGGGTGGCGCCGATGGTGAGGCGACCGCGGCGCGGCGCCGCGACCCGCTGGGTCGCGTCGGTGCGGTCGTCGGCCCGTACGTGACGTTGACCAAGCCGCGCGTCGTCGAGCTGCTGCTGGTCACGACGATCCCCACGATGATCCTCGCGCAGGGCGGCTGGCCGAGCCTCGGGCTCGTCGTCGCGACGCTCGTCGGCGGTGCGGCCGCGGCGGGGTCCGCCAACGTCCTCAACTGCTACATCGACCGTGACATCGACCAGGTCATGAACCGGACCCGTCGTCGTCCGACGGCGACGGGCGAGATCAGCCCCGCCGCGGCGCTCACGTTCGGGCTCGTGCTCGGCGTGGTCAGCCTGGTGTGGCTGTGGCTGCTGGTGAACCCGGTGTCGTCGATGCTCACCGCGGGCGCGATCCTCATCTACGTCGTCGGCTACACGATGATCCTCAAGCGCCGCACGCCGCAGAACATCGTGTGGGGTGGCGCGGCCGGGTGCATGCCGGTGCTGATCGGCTGGTCGGCCGTCACCGGTGGGGTCGGCTGGCCGGCGGTGCTGCTGTTCGGTGTGATCTTCTTCTGGACGCCGCCGCACTACTGGCCGCTGTCGATGAAGTTCCGCAAGGACTACGCGGCCGCCGGCGTGCCGATGCTGCCCGTCGTCGCGAAGGACGCGAAGGTCGCGCGCGAGATGATCGGCTACACGCTCGCGATGATCGGGTGCTCGCTGCTGCTGGTCCCCGCCGCGGGCATGACCTGGGTGTACGCGGTCGTCGCGACGGCGCTGGGCGTCTGGTTCCTCGTCTCGTGCATCGGTCTGCTGCGGCGCGCGCAGGACCCGGCGCGCGGCAAGCTGCGCGCGATGAGCGTCTTCCACGCCTCGATCACCTACCTCACCCTCCTGTCGGTCGCGGTGTCGGTCGACGTGTTCCTGCCCCTGTGACGTCGGGCGCGCGGTGGCGGACGACGTCTCTCGCTCGCCGCTCGCGCGCGCGCTCGAGGACTACCTCGCGCACCTGACCGTGGAGCGCGGGCTGTCCCGCAACACCACGTCGGCGTACCGCCGCGACCTCGGCCGGTACGTCGCGTACCTCGAGTCCCGTGGCCGCGCGACGCCCGACGACGTCGTCGAGCAGGACGTCGAGGACTTCCTGGCGGCCCTGCGGACGGGTGCCGACGGGGGCACCGCGCTGTCCGCCTCGTCGGCCGCGCGTGCCGTGGTCGCGGTGCGCGGCTGGCACCGGTTCTGGGTGCGGGACGGCGTCACGACGAGCGACGCGGCCCGTGCCGTGCGCCCGCCCGCGCAGCCGCGCCGCCTGCCCAAGGCCATCACGGTCGAGGAGGTGGGGCGGCTGATCGACGCCGCGGGGCTCGGCGACGGGCCGACCGCGCTGCGCGACCGCGCGCTGCTCGAGCTGCTGTACGCGACGGGCGCGCGGATCTCCGAGGCGGTGGGGCTGGACGTCGACGACGTGGACCCCACCCCCGGCCGCGCGTCGGTCCGCCTGTTCGGCAAGGGCGCCAAGGAGCGGGTGGTCCCGCTCGGGTCGTTCGCGCTCGAGGCGGTGGAGGCGTACCTCGTGCGCGGTCGGCCCGTGCTCGCCGCGCACGGGCGCGGGACGCCCGCCGTCTTCCTCAACACCCGGGGCGCACGGCTCTCCCGGCAGTCGGCGTGGGCGGCGTTGCGCACGGCCGCCGAGCGCGCGGGGCTCGTCGGCGGGGACGGCACCGGCGCGCACCTGTCGCCGCACACGCTGCGGCACTCGTTCGCGACGCACCTGCTGCAGGGTGGCGCGGACGTGCGCGTGGTGCAGGAGCTGCTGGGGCACGCATCCGTCACGACGACGCAGATCTACACGCTGGTGACGCCGGACACGCTGCGCGAGGTGTACCAGCTCAGCCATCCTCGGGCGCGCTGAGAGGTGGCACCGGGACGTCGTGCGGGACGGCACCTCGGACGGTGCCTCGGACGGCACGTCGAACGGCATGTCGAACGGCATGTCGAACGGCGCGGTACCGACGCCGGGGGGCGTCGCCTCCGGTAGGTTGTCCGTCGTGGTGACCAGCGAGACGACGCAGGACCAGGTCGACGCCGTCGGGCGTCCGCTCCCGCACTTCCCGGAGCCGGCGGCGCTCGCCTCGCACGGACCCGCCCGCGTCATCGCGATGTGCAACCAGAAGGGCGGCGTCGGCAAGACGACGACCACCATCAACCTGGCCGCGGCGCTGGCCGAGTACGGCCGGCGCGTGCTCATCGTCGACTTCGACCCGCAGGGCGCGGCATCGGTCGGCCTCGGAGTGAGCCCGCACGAGCTCGACCTCACGGTCTACAACCTGCTCATGGAGCGTGACGCGCAGGTCGCGGACGTCCTGCGGCACACCGCGACCCCTGGGCTCGACCTGCTGCCCGCGAACATCGACCTGTCGGCCGCCGAGGTCCAGCTCGTCGGCGAGGTGGCCCGCGAGTCGGTCCTCTCGCGTGCGCTGCGACCGGTGCTGGACGACTACGACGTCGTGCTCATCGACTGCCAGCCCTCGCTGGGCCTGCTCACGGTCAACGCCCTGACCGCCGCGCACGGTGTGCTCATCCCGCTCGAGTGCGAGTTCTTCGCGCTGCGCGGAGTGGCTCTGCTCATCGAGACGATCGAGAAGGTGCGCGACCGGCTCAACCCCCGCCTCGAGGTCGACGGCATCCTCGCCACGATGTACGACTCCCGCACGCTGCACGCCCGCGAGGTCGTCGCACGCGTCCACGAGGCGTTCGGCGACACGCTGCTGCAGACCGTCATCGGGCGCACGGTGAAGTTCCCCGACGCGACCGTGGCCGCCGAGCCGATCACGACGTACGCACCCACGCACTCGGGCGCCGCGGCCTACCGGCAGCTCGCGCGCGAGCTCGTCGCCCGTGGCGACGCCGCCTGAGGCCGCGCCCGGCGGCGACGCTGACACCCGCACGACCGAGGAGCGGTTGCCGGGCCCCGGCACCGCGGCGGAGGGCTCTCCCGCCGGCACCGCCGGCTTCGAGGTGCACCTCGACAACTTCAGCGGTCCGTTCGACCTGCTGCTGGGGCTGATCGCGAAGCACAAGCTCGACATCACGGAGGTCGCGCTCGCGCGCGTGACGGACGAGTTCATCGCGTACATCCGGGCGGCGGAGGCGGCGTGGGACCTCAACCGCGCCTCGGAGTTCCTGGTGGTCGCGGCGACGCTCCTCGACCTCAAGGCCGCGCGGCTGCTGCCGTCGGCCGACGTCGAGGACGCGGAGGACCTCGAGCTGCTCGAGGCGCGTGACCTGCTGTTCGCACGACTGCTGCAGTACCGCGCGTACAAGCAGGTCGCCGCGGACCTGGCGCACCGGTGGGCCACCGAGGGCCGGCGGTTCCCGCGTACGGTCGCGCTCGAGCCGCACCTCGCCGCGCTGCTGCCGGAGCTCGTGTGGCAGGTCGGTCCGGACCAGCTCGCGGCCCTCGCCGCGAAGGCCCTGACACCGCAGCCGCCGCCGCCCGGCGTGGACATCAGCCACCTGCACGCGCCGCCCGTCTCGGTGCGCGAGCAGGCCGCGGTGCTCGTCGACCGCCTGCGGCACCACGGTTCGGCCTCGTTCCGTGCGCTCGTGGCGGACGCGGGGTCGACGATCGTCGTGGTCACCCGGTTCCTCGCGCTGCTGGAGCTGTTCCGTGAGGGTGCCGTGGGCTTCGACCAGGTGAGCCCGCTCGGCGAGCTGACCGTCCGGTGGACCGGGGCGGCCGAGGGCGACGTCACGGTGTCCGACGACTTCGACCAGGAGGACGGTCCGGCACCGACCGCGGGCGACGGCCCGCCCGACGGACCCGATACGCACGACACGGACGACACGCACGACCGGGAGGACGCATGAGCGTGCACGACGACGAGGCGGGTGCCCGGGCTGCGACGCCCGATGCGGCGCAGGTGGACGTCGACGAGCTGCCGGGCGGCGCGACCGCTGCGCTCGAGGCCGTCCTCATGGTGGCCGACGAGCCGATCGCGACGGTCCGGCTCGCGAGCGTGCTCGCCCTGCCCACCGCGCGCGTCGAGGAGCTGGCGGCGGAGCTCGCCGCCGAGTACCGCGGCGAGCGCGGCGGGCGCCCGCGAGGGTTCGAGCTGCGGCACGCGGGGGAGGGCTGGCGCATCTACTCCGCCCCCGCGTACGCGGACGTCGTCGGCCGGTTCGTCCTGGACGGCCAGTCCGCGCGTCTCACGCAGGCGGCGCTCGAGACGCTCGCGGTCGTGGCGTACCGTCAACCGGTGACCCGCGGGCAGGTCTCGGCCGTGCGCGGGGTGAACGTGGACGGCGTGATGCGCACGCTCACGGCACGCGGGCTAGTCGTCGAGGTGGGCACGGAGCCGACGAGCGGTGCGCTCCTGTACGGGACCACGGGATACTTCTTGGAGCGGATGGGCCTGTCCAGCCTGGACGAGCTGCCCCCGCTCGCGCCTTACCTGCCGGAGATCGACGCCCTCGAGGGCGTCGACGACACCGGCGCCACGATCGGAGGACCTGCATGACCCCCCAGCCTCGCCGCTCGGACGGCGGACGACCCGGACGACCGGGCGCCTCGCGTGGCGGTGCCCCGAGCGGTGGCAAGAAGCCGCATCGCGGGCAGGCCGCGGGCGGTGCGTCGCGCGGGAAGTCCGCGGCCTCCCGCCCGAACCGCCCGCAGACCGCGCGCCGCGCCGCCCCCGCTCCGGTGACCATCGACGTGCACGACCCGGAGGGCGTGCGCCTGCAGAAGCTGCTCGCCGCCGCCGGTCTCGGCTCGCGACGCGCGTGCGAGACGCTCATCACGTCGGGCCGGGTCGAGGTCGACGGGCAGGTGGTCATGGAGCTCGGGGTGCGCGTCGACCCGAAGAGCGCCGTCGTCCTCGTCGACGGGCTGCGCGTTCAGCTCGACACGTCGCACGTCACGATCGCGCTCAACAAGCCCAAGGGTGTCGTGTCGACGATGCACGACGAGCAGGGTCGCCCCTCGGTCGCGCAGTTCGTGCGGGACCGCTCCGAGCGGCTGTTCCACGTCGGTCGGCTCGACGCCGACACCGAGGGCCTGCTGCTGCTCACGAGCGACGGCGAGCTCGCGAACCACCTGTCGCACCCGTCGCACGGCGTGGCCAAGACGTACCTCGCCGAGGTCCAGGGCCGCGTGACGCCCGGCACCGCCACGCGCCTGCAGCGCGGCGTGGAGCTCGACGACGGCCCCGCGAAGGCCGACAAGGTCACGATCGTCCAGGCGCTGCCGCACCTGTCGCTCGTGGAGATCGTGATCCACGAGGGCCGCAACCGGATCGTGCGTCGCATGCTGGAGGAGGTCGGGCACCCCGTCACCAAGCTCGTCCGCACGCGCATCGGCCCGATCCGCCTGGGCGACCTCAAGCAGGGCCGCACGCGTGTGCTGTCGCAGGTCGAGCTGGGATCGCTGATGTCCCAGGCGGGGATGTGACGGCCGCGACCCGCGGCCCCGTCCTCGTCGTCGGCGCCGGGCTGATCGGCGCGTCCGTGGGGCTGCGACTGCGCGCGGAGGGCGTGGACGTGCGCCTCGAGGACCCGTCGCGCACCGCGGTCGCGCTGGCACGCGACGTGGGTGCCGGTCGCCCCGCGCGCCCGGACGACGACGAGCCGGCGCTCGTCGTCGTCGCGGCGCCCCCTGACGTCACGGCGGGCGTGGTGCGCCGCCAGCTCGAGGCGTACCCTCACGCGGTCGTGACCGACGTCGCGTCGGTCAAGGGGCACGTGCTCGCGGAGCTGCGCGAGCACGGTGTGCCGCTCGACCGGTACGTCGGCTCGCACCCGATGGCGGGCCGGGAACGCTCGGGCCCGTCGGCGGCGGTGCCGGACCTGTTCCTCGGGCGGCCCTGGGTGATCGCGGAGTCCGCCGAGTCGTCGCCCGACGCGGTGCTCGCCGTGCGTGCGCTGGCGGTGGACCTGGGCGCGGTGCCGGTCACGATGGCCGCCGACGCGCACGACGCGGCGGTCGCCGCGGTCTCGCACGTGCCGCAGGTCGTCGCGTCGCTGGTCGCGGCGCGGCTCGTGGACGTCGACGACGGAGCGCTCGGGCTCGCCGGGCAGGGCCTGCGGGACGTCACGCGCATCGCGGCGTCCGACCCGGAGCTGTGGACGTCGATCCTGGCCGCGAACTCCGCGGCGGTCCGCCCGATCCTCGAGTCGCTGCGCACGGACCTGGACGCGGTCATCACCGCGCTCGCGCAGGCGGACTCGGCCACGGGCCCCGAGACGGTGGGCACGGGTGTGCTCGTGACGCTTGCGCGCGCGATCGCGGCGGGCAACGAGGGAGTCGCCCGGATCCCCGGCAAGCACGGTGGCGCGCAGCGCGCCTACGAGGAGGTCACGGTGCTCGTGCCCGACTCGCCCGGCGAGCTCGCGCGGCTGCTCTCGGAGGTCGGCGAGACCGGGGTCAACCTCGAGGACCTGCGCCTCGAGCACGCGGCCGGCCGGCAGGTCGGCATGGCGGTCATCTCGGTGCTGCCGGGCAGTGCGACCAAGCTCGAGTGGGAGCTGGCGGAACGTGGATGGAGGCTGGTGGTGTGAGCGCGCTCGTCGTCGCCGTGGACGGACCCTCGGGGTCCGGGAAGTCGAGCGTGTCGCGAGAGGTCGCCCGGCGTCTGGGGCTCGCGTACCTCGACACCGGTGCGATGTACCGCGCCGCGACGTGGTGGTGCCTGCACACGGGCGTCGCGCTCGACGACCGGGCCGCCGTGGCGCAGGCCGTGCGTGACCTGCCGCTCGACCAGGGCGTGAACCCGGACGCGCCGCACGTCGTCGTCGACGGGACGCCCGTGGACGACGCGATCCGCGAGACCCGCATCTCGGCCGCGGTGAGCGCGGTCGCGACGAACCTCGACGTGCGCGACGAGCTCCGCCGTCGGCAGCGTGCCGCGATCACGGAGCAGGCCGACGCGTCGTCGTTCTCGCACGGCCGCGGCATCGTCGCGGAGGGCCGCGACATCACCACGGTGGTCGCGCCCGACGCCGACGTGCGTGTGCTGCTGACGGCGTCCGAGGAGGCCCGGCTCGCGCGGAGAGCACGTGACGTGCACGGCTCCGACGACGCGGCATCGGTCGACGCGACGCGCGACCAGGTGCTGCGACGCGACGCGGACGACTCGACGGTCGTGCAGTTCCACGTCGCGGCGGACGGGGTCGTGACGGTCGACTCGTCCGACCTGGACTTCGAGCAGACCGTGGCCGCCGTGCTCGCGGTCGTCGAGCAGGTCGGCGGGCAGCGCGCATGAGCGAGCAGCGCCGGCGACCGACGGCGGGTGCGCGGGCCGGTCACGCCCTGGGGCGGGTCGTCGCGCACGGCGTGTGGGCGACCCGGGTGCTCGGCGCGCACCGCGTGCCGACGACGGGTCCGGTGCTGCTCGCCGCGAACCACACGGGCGTGATCGACGGGCCCGTGCTCGTCGGCGCGTCGCCACGGCCCGTGCACATGCTCATCAAGCAGGAGATGTTCTCCGGCGCGCTGGGTGCGCTCCTGCGCGCGCTGGACCAGATCCCGGTCGACCGGGACAACGCCCGCACCGCGCTCGGCGCGGGCCTCGAGGTGCTCAAGCGCGGGGGAGTCGTCGGGATCTTCCCCGAGGGCAGCCGCGGCAAGGGTGACGCGGCGGACGCGCGCGCGGGCATCACGTGGCTCGCCCTGAACGGCAACGCACCCGTCGTGCCGGTCGCCGTGCTGGGCACGAGGCGTACCGGGCAAGGCGTCAACCACCTGCCGCGGGTGCGCCGACGCCTCGTCGTCGCGTTCGGGGAGCCGGTCGTGGTCGAGCGGGCGCCCGGCGTGTCGGGCCGGCAGGCGATGACCGAGGCGAACGAGCGGATCCGGGACGCGCTCGCGCTGCACGTGGCCGCGACCGTGGAGGCGACCGGCCTCACGCTGCCGGCCGACGCGCCGCTGTCCGCCGAGGCCCCCTGAGGGGCTCGCGGCCCGGCGTGTGCGCGACGACTCCCTGCCCGACGGCGGTCCGGGGTCGGGTCCAGGGCGTTCGTCAGGGACAATGGGCACCATGAGTGAGCCTGAGGTCGAGTTCGTCCTGCCCGACGAGGCCGGGGACGCCGAGCGTGAGCGCGCGCTGCGGGCGGGTCTGGCGGAGTACGAGCTCGAGGACGACGACCTCGCACTCCTGCAGCACGACGGGGACGACGAGGACGGCACCGGTGCCGAGGCGCCCCTGCCGGTCCTCGCGATCGTCGGGCGCCCGAACGTGGGCAAGTCGACGCTCGTCAACCGCATCCTCGGCCGCCGCGAGGCCGTCGTCGAGGACAAGCCCGGTGTCACGCGCGACCGGGTGAGCTACCCGGCGGAGTGGTCGGGGCGGCGGTTCACGCTCGTCGACACGGGCGGCTGGGAGGTCGACGTCGCCGGGATCGACAAGCGCGTCGCCGAGCAGGCGGAGGTGGCGATCGCGCTGGCGGACGCGGTGGTGTTCGTCGTCGACGCCACGGTGGGTTCCACGGACACCGACGAGCAGGTCGTGCGGCTCCTGCACCGCTCGGGCAAGCCCGTGGTCCTGTGCGCCAACAAGGTCGACGGGCCGGCCGCGGAGGCCGACGCCGCCGTCCTGTGGAGCCTCGGGCTCGGTGAGCCGCACCCCGTCTCCGCGCTGCACGGCCGCGGTACGGGCGACCTGCTCGACGCGATCCTCGACGCGCTCCCGGAGACGTCCGCGCACGGTGTGCTCCGCCCCGCCGGCCCGCGCCGCGTCGCGCTCGTCGGGCGTCCGAACGTGGGCAAGTCGTCGCTGCTCAACAAGGTGGCCGGCGCCGAGCGCGTCGTCGTGGACGACGTCGCCGGCACCACGCGCGACCCGGTCGACGAGCTGATCGAGCTCAAGGGCGTGCCGTGGGTGTTCGTCGACACCGCGGGCATCCGCCGCCGCGTGCACCAGACGACGGGCGCGGACTTCTACGCGAGCCTGCGCACGCAGGCCGCGATCGAGAAGGCCGAGGTCGCGGTCGTCCTGCTCGACGCGTCGCAGCCGATGACCGAGCAGGACACGCGCGTCGTGCAGCAGGTCATCGACGCGGGCCGCGCACTGGTGATCGCGTACAACAAGTGGGACCTCATGGACGAGGACCGCCGGCCCTACCTCGAGCGCGAGATCGAGAAGGAGCTCGTGCAGGTCACGTGGGCGCCGCGGGTCAACATCTCGGCGAAGACCGGTTGGCACGCCGAGCGCCTGGTGCCCGCCCTCGAGACGGCCCTCGACTCGTGGGACATGCGCATCCCCACGGGCAGGCTCAACGCGTTCCTCGGTGAGCTCGTCGCGGCGCACCCGCACCCGCTGCGCGGCGGCAAGCAGCCTCGCATCCTGTTCGCGACGCAGGCGTCCACGCGCCCGCCGCGGTTCGTCGTCTTCACCACCGGGTTCCTCGACCCCGGCTACCGCCGGTACATCGAGCGCCGCCTGCGCGAGACGTTCGGGTTCGAGGGCACGCCCATCACGATCTCCGTCCGCGTGCGGGAGAAGCGCAAGCGGTGACCTCGGGCGGTGGAGCGACCGGGGCGACGTCGCAGGGCGCGCCCTGGCAGGCCCGCGGGCCGCGCGGCCTGCTCCTGCGGTGGGGGCTGCCTCGCGACCCGCACGCGTCCCGGCACGTCACCGCGTTCCTCGTCGTGACGGTGCTCACCGTCCTGGTCACGCGCGGCGCCCTCGCCGCCACGGGCTTCCCGCAGGTCGGGGGTCCCGGGCTGCACGTGTCCCACGTGCTGTGGGGCGGGCTGCTGCTCGGTCTCGCGGTCCTGCTGGCGCTGTCGTTCATCGGCCCGGTGGTGCGGCCCCTCGTCGTGCTGGTCGGCGGGATCGGGTTCGGGCTGTTCGTGGACGAGATCGGGAAGTTCGTCACGGAGGACTACGACTACTTCTACGGGCCGACCGCGATGCTCGTGTACGTCTCGGTCGTGGCGCTCGCCCTCGTCGGCGAGGTGCTCACCGGCCGTCGCCGCGCCGTCCCGTCGGAGCGGCTCGCGGCAGCCGTCGACCAGGCCGTCGCGGGCGTCGCGGGCGGGTTCTCATCACGCGTGCGCGAGCACGCGCAGGACCTCCTGGAGGCCGCGCACGGCGTTCCGGGCCACGACGAGGCCGCCGCGCTCGTCGCGACCGTCCGCCCGGACGGCAGCGAGCTGCCCGACCCGGTCGCCGCCGTGTCGCACGGCGTGGTCCGGCTGTCGCGACGCCTCGTGCGCGCGGCGTGGGTGCCGCGCGTGGCCGTCGTGACCATCGCCGGGACGGCGCTCCTCGGCGTCGCGCGCGGCCTGTGGCTCGCGCGTGACGGCGGGACCGCCGGGTGGGTCGTCGGGGCGCTGCTGGCCGGTGGTGCGGCCACGACGGCGGCGTGCGTCGCCGGGCTCCTGGCCGACGACCGCGAGCGCGCGTTCACCTGGTTCCGTCGCGCCGTGCTCGTGAGCCTGCTGATCACGCAGGTGGCACTCCTGCGCATCGAGGAGTGGGTGGGCTACGCCGGCCTCGCGCTCGACGTCGTCCTGCTCGGGCTCGTCGCCGCCGAGCTCGACGTGCTGCGCGAGCGGGACCACGGGGGAGCAGACGGGGACGGCGACACCGACACGGGTCGGACGGGAGACGGGGCACCCGCGCACGTACGGTAGGCTGTCGCAGGCTTCTTCGGGAGCCGTTCGGGCTGTGGCGCAGCTTGGTAGCGCACTTGACTGGGGGTCAAGGGGTCGCAGGTTCAAATCCTGTCAGCCCGACGAGATCAGGCCTGGTGAGACGTCGTCTCACCAGGCCTGACGCATGTCCGGGGGCGTGCGGTGCGCGACCCGCACGCGCTCGCGGGGTGGCGCCGAGACCTGCGCGCTCGGGCCGGGTCGCGCACGATGGGCCGATGGTGACGCGTCTCGTGCTGGTGTCCGACACTCACGTCCCGGCGCGCGCGCGGCGGGTGCCCGACGACGTGTGGCGTGCGGTCGACGCGGCTGACGTGGTCGTGCACGCGGGGGACTGGGTGGACGTCGCGACGCTGGACGCGTTCGAGGCACGCGCGCCGCGGCTCGTCGGCGTGTCCGGCAACAACGACGGCGCCGACCTGCGCGCGCGCCTGCCCGAGGTCGCGCGGGTCGTGGTCGAGGCCGTGCGCATCGCGGTGGTGCACGAGACCGGGCCGGCGGACGGGCGCGCGCGGCGGGTCGACGCGCGGTTCGCGGACGACCGGCCCGACCTGCTGGTGTTCGGCCACAGCCACATCCCGTGGGACGCCGTGACGTCCGCAGGCACGCGGCTGCTCAACCCGGGATCGCCGACCGACCGGCGCCGCCAGCCGGTGTGCACGCTCATGACGGCGGTGGTGGACGGCACCGGGCTGCGCGACGTCACGCTGGTGCCCGTGCGCCGGGGCTGACGGCCCACCCTGGTGGCCGCGTCGGCCGCGTGGCACGCTCGGGACGTGACCCGGTTCGCGATCGACGCGCCCGTCGCCGTCGGCCTGGTGCGCGCCGGGGTGGTCGTGCCCCCGGAGCACTCCCGGGTAGGGCCGGGCGTGCTCCGCTCGGACGCGCTCGCGCTGCTGCGCGAGGAGGTGCTGCGTGGTGAGCGCGCGCGGCGCGAGGGGTTCGCCGACCTGGACGGGATCGCGATGCTGCGCATCCGCCTGCTCTCGGACCGCGTGACGCGGCGCGTGGCGTGGCAGCTCGCGGACCGCGCGCAGTGGTCGGACGTCCGGCCCGCGGAGTACCTCGCGGTGGCCCACATCCAGGCCGACGTGCTCGTGACGGCGGACGAGGCGCTGCGCGCCGGCGCCGCGGCGGTCGACATCGAGACGGCGGACGTCGCGGACCTGCGCAGCGCGCTCGGCTGACGCCCGGGGCGGCGTCAGCGCGCGAGGACGTCCTGCGTGGTCGAGCCGGGCAGCGAGACCGTGACCTGCGTGTCCCACGGGTCGCGCGTCGTGATCGCACGGCCGTCGTCGGCGAACGCGACGCCGCGCGTGCGCAGGCGGGCGGCGAGCGCGTCGAGGTCGACGCGCGTCGGGACCGTGACCGCCACGTCGCCGAGACCGAGCGTCGAGGCCCGCGGGCCGGCGCCCTGGCTGTTCCACACGTTCATCGCGATGTGGTGGTGGTAGCCGCCCGCGGACGCGAACAGCGCGCCGGGGTACTCGCGCATGGTGGCCTCGAACCCGAGGGTGCGGACGTAGAAGTCGTCGGCGCGTGCGATGTCGCCGACCTGCAGGTGCACGTGCCCGACGCGCCCGGCGAGGCGCGGGCCTGCGTCGACGGCCTCCTGCGTGAGGTGCTCGCGCAGGAAGGCGTTGGGGTCGAGGAACTCGGTGGTCATCATGATCTGGCCGCGCTGGTGCAGCCACAGGTCGCGGTCGCGGTCGGTGTAGAGCTCGATCCCGTTGCCCTCGGGGTCGGTGAAGTAGAACGCCTCGCTCACGGAGTGGTCGCTGGACCCGACGAACCGGCTGAGCGGGTCCTGCGCGGCGCGGTACACGGTCGCCGCGAGGCTCGAGCGGTCGTCGAACAGGAACGCGGTGTGGAACAGGCCCGACTGGCGGGGGTCGACCGGCGGGAGGTCGGGGGTGTGGACGAGGCGGAGCATCGGGGTGGTGCCGCGCCCGAGCACGCGGTGCACCTCGCGGCCGCGGCTGCGCTCCTCGAGGGGCTCCATCGCGAGCGCGCCGGAGTAGTAGCCGGACATGCGCTCGAGGTCGCCCACGCGCAGGGTCACCGCGTCCATCGTCGTCTCGGGGTTGATGACCTGCTCGTCGGTGACGGCGGCGAGGGGGGACGTGGTCATGGGGGGCGCTCCAGCGGGGGGTGGTCGTGGTGGCGGTCGAGCGAGATAGTTGTACGTTCAACTACCAACGTAGTCCGGGAGGGTGCGGCACGCAAGCACGCGCGACGCACGTCACCTACCACTCGGTAGGTAATCGGCTAGCCTCGGCACACGGACCCGCACGAGGAGGTGCCATGTTCGACGTCGAGGACGTCCTGCCCAGGCTCACGCTCGAGGAGAAGGCGGCACTCACGTCGGGTGCCGACTTCTGGCACCTCAAGGCCGTCGAACGCCTCGACGTGCCGTCGGTCATGGTCACCGACGGACCCCACGGCCTGCGCAAGCAGACGAGCGCCTCGGTCGGCCTCGGGCTCGGGGGCGCGGAACCCGCGACCTGCTTCCCGACCGCCGCCGCACTCGGCTCGACGTGGGACGTCGACCTCACGCGTCGCGTGGGGGAGGCTCTCGGCCGCGAGACACGGGCCGCACAGGTCGCCGTGCTGCTCGGACCGGGCGTCAACATGAAGCGCACGCCCCTGTGCGGCCGGAACTTCGAGTACCTCGCCGAGGACCCCGTGCTCTCGGGCGAGCTCGGCGCGGCGCTCGTCACGGGGGTCCAGTCGCAGGGCGTCGGCACGTCGCTGAAGCACTTCGCCGCCAACAACCAGGAGACCGACCGCATGCGCGTGTCGGTGGACGTGGACGAGCGCACCCTGCGCGAGATCTACCTGCCCGCGTTCGAGCGGGTCGTGACCCGCGCGCGGCCCTGGACGGTGATGTGCGCCTACAACAAGATCAACGGCACGTACGCGTCCGAGCACGAGTGGCTGCTCACGCAGGTGCTGCGCGACGAGTGGGGCTTCGACGGAGTCGTCGTCTCCGACTGGGGCGCCGTCCAGGACCGCGTGGTGTCGCTCGCCGCCGGGCTGGACCTGCAGATGCCGTCGGCCGGTCCGCGCTCCGACGAGGCGGTCGTCGCGGCCGTGCGCGAGGGGCGGCTCGACGAGGCGGTGCTCGACCGCGCCGTGCGCCGCGTCCTCGAGGTCGTCGCCCGCGCCCAGCCCGCGCTCGACGCACCCGGGGCCTACGACGCCGACGCCCACCATGCCCTCGCCCGCGAGGCCGCCGCCGCCGGCACGGTCCTGCTGAAGAACGAGCCCGTCGACGGCGCCCCGCTCCTCCCGCTGGCCGGCGGGCGCATCCTCGTCGTCGGCGAGCTCGCCCGCACGCCGCGCTACCAGGGCGCGGGCTCCTCGCAGGTCAACCCGACGCGTCTCGACGACGCGCTGAGCGCGCTGCGCGCCCAGCGCGACGACGTCGCGTTCGAGCCGGGCTACACCCTGCCGGAGGGACGCCCGGGAGACGACGCGTCGCTGCTCGAGTCGGCCGTCAACGCGGCGCGCGGCGCGGACACGGTCGTCGTGCACCTCGGCCTGCCGGCGCCGGACGAGTCCGAGGGCTACGACCGGCCGCGCCTCGGCCTGCCCGAGAACCAGGTCGCGTTGCTGCACGCACTCGCCGAGGTCACCCGCCGGGTCGTCGTCGTCCTCGCGGGCGGTTCGGTGGTCGAGATGCCGTGGCGCGACGACGCGGCCGCGGTCCTCGTCACGTGGCTCGGCGGGCAGGCGGGCGGGTCCGCCGTCGCGGACGTGCTCACGGGCGCGGTGCCGCCGTCCGGCCGGCTCGCGGAGACCGTCCCGCTGCGGCTCGAGGACACCCCGGCGTTCGGGAGCTTCCCCGGGGAGCACGGGCACGTGCGGTACGGCGAGGGGGTGCTCGTCGGGTACCGGTGGTACGACACGCGCCGGCTCGACGTCGCGTTCCCGTTCGGGCACGGCCTGACGTACACGACCTTCGGGTACGACGACGTGCGCGTGCAGGTCCACGGCTCGGGTGCCGACGTCACGCTCGACGTCGACGTGCGGGTCACGAACCTCGGAGCGCGCGCCGGTGCGGAGGTCGTGCAGGTGTACGTGCGGGATCCGCAGGCCGGCGTGGTGCGTCCCGCGCGTGAGCTCAAGGCGTTCACCAAGCTCACGCTGGGGCCGGGGGAGTCGGCCACGGCGTCGTTCACGCTCACGGCCCGGGACCTGTCGTACTGGCACCCCGGCCTGCGGCGGTGGGTCGTGGAGGGCGGCGCGTTCGTCGTCGAGGTCGGGGCGTCGTCGCGCGACGTGCGCGGCGCGCTCGAGGTGGACGTCGAGGGCGAGCCCCTGTGGGGCGAGCTCAGCGCGATGTCGACGATCGGCGAGTGGCTCGAGCACCCGCGCGGCGCGCAGGTCCTGGCGCCGCTGCTCGCACCACGCGAGGGCGAGCAGGGCCTCGCGGACCTCGACGAGACGATGCGCGCGATGATCCTGCAGATGCCCGCCCGTGCGCTCGTCGACTCGGGCTTCGCGCCCCTCGACCACGACGACCTCGCGGCGCTGGTCGCGCTCGCGAACGCCGACGAGGAGGGCTAGTCGCGCAGGTACGACACGTACTGCGCACGCACGTGCTCGACCATGTCGACGCGCGTCGCGGGACAGTCCGCGCCGAGCAGCCACTGCACCTGGAGCCCGTCCATCACGGCGATCATGCGTCGCGCCGCCGCGACCGGCTCGAGACCGTCGCGCAGCCGGCCCTCCGCGCGGTGCTGCTCGAACACGCGGACCAGGTCCGCGAGCGTGCGGGCGTACCTGCGCTCGAAGTACGCGTGCGCGGGGTGCGCCGGAGACGTCGCCTCGCTCGACAGCGTCGCGAACAGCTCGACGATCCCGGGCCGCGCCGCGTTGCGCTCGACGACGCGTACGAGCGCCTCGAGGTAGTCGAAGCCCGACGCGAGGTCCTGCGCCATGGCGGCGTCGTCGACGTCGTCGCGGCGTTGCAGCACCGCCTCCAGCAGCGCGGCCTTGCTCGCGAAGTGGTGCAGCAGGCCCGGGTGGGAGATCCCGACGCGCGCGGCGATCTCCCGCAGGGACGCCGTGTGGTACCCGACCTCGCCGAACAGCACGAGCGCGGCCTCGAGGATCTCCTCGCGCGTCGCCCGCCCCCGGGCGTACCCGCGGCGCACCTCGGGCGCGGTCTCCTGGGCTGTCACGGGGACAGGATCGCACCTGCCGCCGCCTGGACCCGCACGGCGGGCGGGTGAGAGCGGCCGACCGGCGTCGCGGTTCGAACAGGTGTGCGAGTACGATGACCGGGTGGAGCACAGCACGAACCCTCGCGCCGGGGCATGGGCGCCGCGCGGCACCCGGCGCGAGGTCGCGAACCGGGAGGCTCCCGAGCGCATCCCGGTCCGGCCGCAGGGCGACATCCCGGTCATCGTCCGCGTGGTCTGGCTCGACGGGACCGAGGAGTGGCGCCCCGCGCGGGCCGTGCGGTGGACCGCGGAGCACGTCATGGTGGCGTGGCGCGACGACCAGGACGACCCGCGCTCCGAGCGCCACGAGTGGCTGCGGGCAGGCGACGTCGCGCGCTCGGTGAGCTGGTTCGTCGGCCCGCCGCAGACGCCACGGGCGGCGGGCGCGAAGGTCATGCCCGCCTGAGGGGTGCCAGCGGGGGCGTCAGCGGGGGTGTCAGTGGACGAGCTTCAGCCCGACCACGCACGCGACGATGCCCAGCACGAGGAGCAGCCGGACGGCACTGACGGGCTCGGCGCCGCTGAGCATGGCCCAGCCCACCGTCAACGAGGCACCGATGCCGACCCACACGGCGTACGCCGTGCCGACTGGCAGCGTGCGCATCGCGTAGCCGAGCCCCAGCATGCTCGCGGTCAGCGCGACCACGAAGACGACCGTCGGGACGAGACGGTGCAGGCCCTGCGAGCGGCCGAGGGCGGTGGCCCAGACGGCTTCGAGGGCTCCGGACAGGACGAGGACGAACCATGCCATGGCGAGCTCCGACGTGCCGTCTTGTCGCTGTCCGGGTACGGCACCCTCGTCCGGGAGCCCGGCGGCGGGCTCTGCACCCAGGCTCTCACACGGCCTGCCCGCGCGACCGTCGCCCGCCGGTCAGGTCGGTCACACGCGCACCGCACGGTCGAGCGTGGCACGGCCCTGCACCTGGATCGTCACGGCCGCGCCGGCCCCGAGCAGCGGGCGGGCGGCCTCGGGCACCCCGACGCAGGCACGCCACACACCCGGCGCGTCCTCCTCGTCCGTCAGCGGGAGCGTCGTGCTCGGGTCCGGCTTCCAGTCCCGCAGCGCGCCCTCGACCCGTGACCCCCACTCGGCCCAGGCGCGCGGCTGTGCGTCCTGCGAGATCTCGATGTCGACCACGAGGACGTCGGACCAGTCCTCGGCCTGCTCGAGGTGGTCGAGGAACGACAGCAGCCCCCCGGACTTGCGCAGCGACAGCAGCCGCAGCCGCAGCACGTGTCGCATGGTCGTGGACCGCGCCCCCGTCCGGGGGTCCTGCGGGCGGCTCGCCTTCGACCACAGGTACGTGCGCACGAGCGGGACCGGTCGCGCCGCGTCGTCCGTGGTCCTCGGACGCTCGATCTGGATGGGGCACAGGTGCGCGGCGCTCTGCTCGTGCAGCACCACGGGCAGGCCGCGGATCGACATCTGGCTCTCGAGCTGCCAGACGGTGTCGTCGTCCCGCGTCCCGGGCAGCCGCAGCCCGGTGAGGTCGGCCGTGACCTCCAGGTCGCCGAACAGGAACCGGCGCAGGTTCTGGTAGCCCTCCTCGGAGTTGACGATCCCGTAGCGCCCCGAGTGGCTGCGGTGGACGAAGGCACGGGGCGCCTTGTCGATGTAGGCGTTGTCGATCTGCACCAGACCGTCGCTGCGCGGGCCCACCGCGCGCGCCGAGAGCCCGAGCGCGACGTCGTAGTCGGAGGCGTTCGTCCCAACGAGGCAGAAGAACCGCTCGCGCGGGAAGCTCCCGTCGGGCAGGACGGTCGCGTCGAACCCGCCCTCCGGTTCCGTGGCGCTCGCCGGGGTCAGGTACTCGCGCATGCGGCGCGGCCCGAAGATGTCGGCGCCCTGCACGCCGAGCGTGTCCCGCAGCTTCTCGAGAAGCCCGAAGCCGACGTCGAACTCGATCCCGCCGTGCGGCGTCGCGTACGTGAAGACCCGGTCCACCAGGTCCGACGCGACCAGCGGCCGCCCGTCCGGCCCGAGGGTGTCCGGGATCACGCGCTGCAGCATCCCGCGCACGACGAGCCCGCCCATCGAGTGTGCCACCAGGAAGACCCGTGGCGCGCCCGTCCGGCGCCGCACGAGCTGCACCATCTCGAACAGCTTCTGGGACGCGGACTCGATACTGAACGCGGGTGCGTCCGTCACGAGCTCCGTCGAGTAGTCGTCGTAGAAGCGGTGCACCCAGATCGTCGCGGCGGGCACGTCGCCGTCGCCCCTGGTCTGCAGGTAGGTCGCCTGGTTCCCCTCGACGAGCAGCTGGTACTCGTGGTCGATCATGAGCCGCAGCAGGGGGCTCTCGAACTGGTGGAACTGCGGACGCGCCGAGTCGACGACACGGACCTGCACCGATCCCTCGTTGAACCCGTAGAACGGGTCGGCGACCGCGTCGTTGATGCCGCCGCGGCCCCCCGCGAACCCTCGGACGTAGATGACGGGCAGCCGCCCGTCGCCCGTGTACGACATGGCAGGCCTCCTCGCCCTCCGCCCGCGGCGGTCGTCGGGGAGGAACCGGTGACGTGCGCTCAGATACCGCGGCGGGGCGTCACGGCGTCTCGTCGCGCACGACGAGCACGGGGCACGATGCGAGGCGGGCCACGCGCCTGCCGACGAGCCGTCGCCAGCCGCGTACCTGACGGCTGCCGACGACGAGGAGGCCGGCCGTGCGGGACGCCTCGACGAGCGCGCGGACCGGGTCACCGTCGGACAGGAACGAGCGCACCGGCAGGTCCGGGTAGGTCTCCGCGAGGTCCGCGGCGACGTCGAGCGCGGTGCGACGGCCCGCGTCGTCGTCGTGCGGGCGCCGGGCGTGCAGCACGTGCAGCGGCACCCCGCGGTGGCGCGCCTCGCGCGCCGCGAGCCCGGCCGCGAACCACGACCCCGGCGTCTCGTCGACACCTACGACCACGGGTCCGGACGTCACGAGGTCCTCGCGCACGATCGCGACGGGGCAGCGGGCGCGCCAGGACAGCGCCGTGCCGACCGTCAGCGTCGCCGGCGGTGCGCCGCGCCGTCCGGTGACGAGCAGCTGCGCGTCGCGCGCGTACTCGGTGAGCGCGGGGACGGTCGACCCGTGCAGCAGGACGGCCGTGACGTCGAGGTCGGGGTGCGCTCGCGCGACCCTGGTGCACACCTGGCGCAGCTCGCCCACGAGGGCGTCGTCGTCCGCCGGGACGGCCGGGGCGCCGGCCCACGTCCAGGGACCCACCGCGGGCGCGGCGACGTGCGCGACGACGAGCCGTGCCCGACGCTGCACCGCAGCCTCGATGCCCCAGCGCAGCGTCCGCACGCTGCGTTCCGTCCCGTCGACGGCGACGACCACCGGTCCGTCGATCCGCATCCCGATCACCTCGCTGACCCTGGGTGACGACGCTGCCAGCATCGCCCCTCGAGGGCGCCCGAAGGTGGCACGAAGGTCCCGGCGCGCCCGTGACGCGCGTCGCGTCAGCTCGTGACGGGGTGCACCGAGCCGCCCGTGAGCCGCACGAGCTCGTCGAACGTCGTCGGGAAGACCGTGTGGGGCGTGCCACCCGCGGCCCACACGCGCGCGTACTCGGCGAGCGACTCGTCGACGACCGTCTCGAGCGGCGTCGGGTGCCCGACGGGTGCGACGCCGCCGATCGCCTGGCCCGTCGCGAGCCGCACCTGCTCGGGCGTGGCGCGCTCGAGGGTCGTGCGGCCGAGCCGGCGGGCGAGCGCGGTCGTGTCGACGCGGTGCCGGCCGCTGGTCATGACGAGCAACGGCGTGGCGTCGGCCCAGAACACGAGGCTGTTGGCGATCTGCCCGACCTGGCAGCCGAGCGCGGCCGCCGCCTCCGCCGCGGTCCGCGCGGAGTCGGGCAGCTCGACCACCTCCCCCTCGACACCGGCGTCCGCGAGGGCCTGGGCGACGATCAGGGACCGGGCCGGCAACGAGTTCGTCGTGGTCACGGTCACATCCTGCCGCAGGTCAGGGGGTGCCCAGCGCACGCGTGCCCGTCTGCGTGCCGCGCTCGGCGCGCGGTCCACGCACGGACCTCACGCCGTGACGGGCTGCGACGTCTGCACACTGTGACCATGCCCGGACCGTTCGAGGAGGTCGTGCGCGCGCACGGTGCCACCGTGCTGCGCGTGTGCCGGGCGGTCGTCGGACCGCACGACGCGCAGGACGCGTGGGCCGAGACGTTCCTCGCGGCGCTGCGTGCCTGGCCCACGCTCGAGCCCGGGACGAACGTCGAGGCGTGGCTCGTGACGATCGCACGCCGCAGATCGATCGACGTGTGGCGCGCGACCCGGCGGCGTGCGGTACCCGTCGGTGACCTGCCGGACGCGCCCGCGAGCGACCGGCACCGCGACCTCGACCTGTGGGGCGCGCTCGCGACGCTCCCCGACAAGCAGCGGCACGCGGTCACGCTGCACCACCTCGCCGGTCTGCCGTACGCCGAGGTCGCCGCCGAGCTCGGCGGCAGCGTCGAGGCCGCACGGCGGGCGGCGGCCGACGGCGTCGCGGCCCTGCGTCGCACGGCGCCGCGGTGGTGGCACGACGAGCAGGACGGCGACCGCGCCGCCCTCCCGCAGACAGGAGACCGGTCATGAGCACCGTCGACGACGAGGCCGCGCGCCTGCTGGCGGCCGTGCCGGAACCGGGGGAGCGGGCGATCGCCGACCTGCACGCGCGGCTCGTCGCGCGCGCGCAGGACGCGGGCCTGCTCGACGTCGCGTACCGGACGCTCGACGCCCCGGTCGGCACCCTGCTGCTCGCGGCCACCCCGGTCGGGCTGGTCCGCGTCGCGTTCGCGGTGCAGGACCACGACGCCGTGCTGGCCGACCTCGCGGCGCGCGTCAGCCCGCGCGTGCTGGCGGCGCCCCGCAGGCTCGACGACGTCGCACGTCAGCTCGACGAGTACTTCTCGGGCGCCCGCCACCGGTTCGATCTGCCGGTCGACCTGCGCCTCGCGACCGGGTTCCGGCGTGCGGTCGTCGAGCACCTCCCGACGATCGGCTACGGGCGCACGGCCAGCTACGCCCAGGTCGCGTCCGCGGCCGGGCGCCCCCGCGCCGTGCGGGCTGTGGGGACCGCGTGCGCGCTCAACCCGGTGCCGCTCGTCGTGCCGTGCCACCGCGTGGTCCGCTCCGACGGGTCCCCGGGCCGGTACGCCGGTGGTGACGCCGCGAAGGCGGCGCTGCTCGAGCTCGAGCGCCCCGGCGGGGACGCGTCCTGACAGGCCCGCGGGCCGCGGCGTAGCGTCGGCACATGTGCCGGAACATCACGACCCTGCGCGGCCTCGAGCCGCCCGCGACCGACGATGAGATCGAGGCCGCCGCCGTGCAGTACGTGCGCAAGGTCACGGGGGTGCGCACACCGTCGGCCGCGACGCGTGAACCGTTCGAGGCGGCCGTGCGGGCGGTGGCGGCGGCGACCGCCGCGATCCTCGCGGAGCTGCCCGAGCGCCGCACCCCGCCACCGACGGTCCCGCCGCTGCGCCGGCCGCAGGTGCAGGCGCGCATCGCGGAGCGGATGGCGGCCCGGGAGGCGCACGAGCGCGCGCACGAGCTCGGGCTGCCGCACGACCACGACGACGGGCTCGTCGTCGTGCGCGACTGACCTGTCGCGCAGGGTCGTCGGGCGCGCGGGGTCAGACCTGCGCGTCGACGCCCGGGACCGGCCACGGCACGAGCCGGGGGATGCCCACGGGCGCGACGGCGGCGAGCGCGAGGAAGCGCGCCTCGGCACGGTGCAGGCGGATGTGCTCGTCGAGCGACCACGTCGGGCCGTTCGTGAGCTCCATGCCGCACGCGCACGCGATCGTCACGCGCCCGTCGGCCTCCGTGCGCACGAGTCCGACCGTCGTGTGGTCCGTGAACGCCTGCGCCTTCGCGCGGCGCATCTGGGCGCTGACGGCCTCGGGGGCTGAGGGTTCGTCCGGGGTCACGCTGAATGATCGGACGAGAACGCCTCGTCGACCAAGCGGTCCAGCTCGAACGACTCGTCCCAGGTGCCGCCGCCGAGGCTCGGCATCATCTCCCGCAGCGCCGGCTGCCACGCCTCGACCCGCTCCGGGAAGCACCGCTCGAGCAGCGTGACCATCGTCGCGACCGCGGTCGAGGCGCCCGGCGAGGCGCCCAGCAGGCCCGCGATCGAGCCGTCGGCGGACGTCACGAGCTCGGTGCCGAACTCGAGGACGCCGCCGCCCTTGCCCTTCTTGATGACCTGGACGCGCTGGCCCGCGGTGATGAGCTCCCAGTCGGACGCGCGCGCCGTCGGCACGAACCTGCGCAGCGCGGCGAAGCGTGCCTCGCGCGACGCCGTGACCTCGCTGATGAGGTACTTCAGCAGGTCGAGGTTCTGCAGCCCGACGGCGAGCATCGGGACGAGGTTCCCCGGGCGGATGGACCGCACGAGGTCGAGCCACGAGCCGTGCTTGAGGAACTTCATGCTCCAGCCCGCGTACGGGCCGAACATGACCGCGGTCTCGCCCTCGACGACGCGCGTGTCGAGGTGCGGCACGGACATTGGGGGAGCGCCGATCTCGGCCCGGCCGTACACCTTGGCGTGGTGCTGGGCGACGACCGCGGGGTTCGTCGTGCGCAGGAACTGGCCGCTGATCGGGAAGCCCGCGTAGCCCTTGATCTCGGGGATCCCCGACTTCTGCAGCAGGCCGAGCGCACCGCCGCCCGCGCCGATGAACACGAACCGCGCGGTGACGACGCGCGCACGCCGGTGGCCGTTCCAGCGACGGTCGCGCAGCGTCACGCGCCACGTCCCGTCCGCGCGGCGGCGCAGGCGCGTCACCTCGGACTCGAGGTGCAGGGACGCGCCGCGGCGGACCGTGTCGTCGATCATCGAGCGGGTCAGGGCGCCGAAGTCCACGTCCGTGCCGGCGGTGGCACGCGTCGCGGCGACCGGCTCGTCGGGGTCGCGGTCGGCCACCAGGAGGGGAGCCCACCGGCGGATCTGCTCCGGGTCCGTCGAGAACTCGAGGTCGGAGAACAGCGGGTGGCTGCTCAGCGCCGCGTGGCGGCGACGCAGGTAGTCGACGCCCTCGGCGCCGCGGACGAACGTCATGTGCGGCGTGGCGGAGACGAAGCCGGAGCCACCGGGCAGGCGATCCTTGCCGGCGAGGTAGTGCCACAGCTCGCGCGAGAGCTCGAACTGCTCGTTGATCGTCACGGCCTTCGTGATGTCGACCGAGCCGTCCGGGCGCTGCGGGGTGTAGTTGAGCTCGCACAGCGCCGCGTGGCCGGTGCCCGCGTTGTTCCACGGGTTGGAGCTCTCCTGCGCGACGGCGTCCCGTCGCTCGTGGATCTCGATCCGCCAGGACGGCTCGAGCGTGCTCAGGAGGCTCGCGAGCGTCGCGCTCATGATCCCCCCACCGACGAGCAGGACGTCCAGGTCCGTGTCGGTGCGGGGCTCGGTTCCGGGGGCGGTGTTCCGGGAAGGCACGAGCCGATCGTAAGTTGACGTCGAGATTCTTCACCGCGAGGCTCCTGTGATCTTCCCGACATGTGACCTTGGTCTCTGGCGGGGCCGTGAGCAGCGCGGATGCCAGGTGCAGGTCGTCGCTTGCGTGGCCGAACGGGTGCGCGATCGCCGCCGACCGGGTAGAACGATGGCATGCCGCGCGATCACGACCTCGTCTCGAACCCGGCCGCCGAGCGCATCGCCGAGCGGACCCCCGACGACGCGGTGCTCGCCGCCGCGGACGCGCGGTCCGGGGGAGACCCGAGCCGGGCGCCCCGGTCGCTGCGGGCCACCGAGCTGGTCCCCGACGACGAGCCCGTGTCGAGCAACGACGAGTGGGACGACCCCGACCGCCTCTGAGCCCGCCCGCGCAGCCGGTCCCAGCGGCGTCCGTCCGGCGGTCGCCGCTTGCGCTACTTCAGTGCCCGGTGCGCTACTCCAGCGTGATCCGGGCCTGCTGCACCGCGCGCAGCAGCTCGTAGCCGTCGGCACCCTGCAGCACCGGGATCCCGTCGCGCGACGCCTGGTCCTCCGCACGCACCGAGCCCGACGCGGGGACTGGCAGGCCGTGCGCGAGCACGTGCTCCGCGAACGTCAGCTGACGCAGCAGGATCGCGCGCACCCGCTCGGGACGCTCCTGCGCGGCGTGCGCGTAGATCTGCGGGTCGTGCTGGCCGTCGTCGCCGATCAGCACCCACGACACCTGCGGCAGCTCCTCCGTGAGCCGCCGCAGCTGCGACAGCTTGTGCTCGCGGCCGCTGCGGAACCAGCCTGTGTTCGTCGGACCCCAGTCGGTCAGCAGCATGGGGCCGGGCGGGAACCCGAACCGGCGCAGGAAGCGGCCGATCGCGGGCGCGGCGTTCCACGCCCCCGTGGACAGGTACACCACGGGCATGTCCCGGCCCGCGAGGAGCCGCGCGTAGAGGCCGGCCATGCCGGGGACGGGCTCGCGGGCGTTCTCGTGCCGGACGAGCGTGTTCCAGGCCGCGACGAAGATGCGGGGGAGACGAGTCACGAGGACCGTGTCGTCGATGTCGCTCACGATGCCCGACCGCACGTCCGGACCGATCACGTGCACCGGCGCGGTCGCACGCGCGCCGTCCGCCGCGCGCAGCTCCACGTCGTGCCAACCGGGCGCCAGGTCGCTCGCCAGCCGCACGTCCAGGTAGCCGCCGCGGTCGGTCTCGACCCGGTGCACGCGGTCACCGACGCGCACCTCGACCCACGCGCCGGCGACCTGCGCGGTCGCGAACGACCGCCAGCCGCGCACCGCCGCCGCGGGACGCGCACCCGCCTGGGCCGCCGCACCCGCACCCGGCAGGTCCTGCTCGTGCACGACGGGTGCGGCCAGCAGCGTGCGGGCGAACACGCGCACCCAGCCCGGCGCGCCGTACCCGGCGTACGGCTCGATCCGCAGCGTCCAGCCGCGGCGCGCCAGCACCGCCGCGACGCGGCGGTCGAACGCGTCCTCGAGCCGTGCCGCGAGGTGCAGCCGCGCGTCGGGGTGCGCCGAGCCCGGCCGCGACGTCCCGGGGCGGACCGCGCGCAGGTCGTCGCCGCGCTGGTCGTCACCCCGGGCGCCGGGCCGGGCTCCGCGGGTCGTGCGTGGGCTCACCTGGCCGCCGACGCCTTGCGTGCCGCACCCGAGGCCGCGCGCGCGGCCTCCTTCTCGGTGCTCGCGCCCGCCGTGCTCAGCGCGCCGCCCGAGGACTCCAGGTGCGCCCGGACGAACCAGTGGAACAGCTCCAGCTCGTGCAGGTGGCCGACCAGCAGGTCGTTGGTCACGGTGTCGAGCTCCTCGGTGTCGGCGGCGGCCTTGCGGTGCGCGGTGATCACCCCGACGTAGACCTCGTCGAGCGCGCCCAGGTGCTCCGTGGTCGACGCGCGGCCGATGCTGTAGTCGTCCCACGTGCGGTTCTTCACGAGCGCACCCGGGGTTCCCACCGGTGCGACGCCGAGCGTAGCGATCCTCTCGGCGACCGCGTCCACCATCGCGCGCACGGCGTCCACCTGGGGGTCGATCATCTCGTGCACCGCGATGAAGTGCGGCCCCACGACGTTCCAGTGGATGTGCTTGAGCGTGAGCGCCAGGTCGTTGAGCGCGTCCAGCCGCTCCTGGAGGATCGCCGCGACCGCCGCGCCGTCCTGCGGGGTCAGCGAGGGGACGGTGTACTTCGGCAGGTCCTTGCGCGCCATGTCAGGCTCCTCGTCTCGTGGTCGCGGGCCTGTGCGGTCAGGCCCGGGACTCCACACTGCCGCACGCCGCGACACCTCGCCATCGCAGACGGCCCCGACCGGCGCGCCGGTCCGGGACGCGCCGGGGCAGGCGCTCGCCGGGGGTGCCCCGGGCGCCTGCCCGTGCAGGTCACCCGCACGTCAGGGCGGCGACGGCCGTCCCGCACCCTCCACGAACGGGTCGCCGCGCTCCGCGAGCCGCTGCGCGACGTCGGTGGGAGCGAGCTGGGTGAGACCCGGGACCACCTCGTCCCACCAGCGGGGCGCGGCGACGCGCGGCTCGTGCCGGCCGCGCAGCGAGTACGGCGTGATGGTCGTCTTCGCGGGGTGGTTCTGGGACCAGTCGAGCAGGACCTTGCCGCCGCGCAGGTCCTTGCGCATGACGGCCACGACGAGCTGCGGGTGCTCGCGCGCGAGCTCGTGCGCCAGGTCCCGCGCGTACTGGCGCACCTGGACCGCGGGGCGGCGCCGGGGCAACGGCGCGTACAGCTGCATGCCCTTGCTGCCCGACGTGACGGGCACGGTCGTCGTCAGGCCGTCCTTGGCGAGTCGCTGCGCGACGAGGTGCGCCACCTTCGTGCACTCGTCGAGCCCCGCGCCCTCGCCCGGGTCGAGGTCGACGACGAGCCGGTCCGCACCGCGCACCTTCCCGCCGCGGGTGACCGACCACTGCGGGGTGTGCAGCTCGAGCGCGCCCGCGTTGGTCGCCCACACCAGCCCCGCGAGGTCGTCGAGGAACGGCAGGTCGAGCTCGGTGCCCTCGTCGTCGTTGCCCGGCGCGGCCGGCAGCACGCGGTGGCGCAGCCACGACGGCGCGCCGCGCGGCACGTTCTTCTCGAAGAACGGCTGCCCGTCGACCCCGTCCGGGAACCGGATGCGCGTGACGGGCCGGTCCTCGAGCTGGCGCAGCAGCGCGGGAGCGACCCGCACGACGTAGTCGATCAGCTCGGCCTTGGTCGTGCCCGTCGACGGGTACAGCACCTTGTCCAGGTGCGAGACGCGCACCTGCGTGCCGCCCACGTCGAACGTCTGGCGCTCGGGAGTCATGCCGCCTCCCAGGGGTCGGGGACCGTGTCGTCGCGCACCCCGAGCACGACCGGCTGGCGCAGCCGGCCCTGCGGGGTGCGGGTCAGGTAGCGCACCTGCACGACGAGCGTCGGGGCGCACCAGTGCGTGCCGCGTGCGTCGACCCGTGGCACCTCGTCGTCGAACGGGCTCGTGGCCGCGGCGAGCGGCACGACCTCGTCGTGCAGACGTCGCGCGAGGGTGCCCGTCAGGCCGCTGCCCGCCCGCCCGAGGTACCGCAGCGCCCCCGTCGCGTCGCGCGCGCCGAGCAGCAGCGCGCCCAGGCGACCGGACCCGCTCGTCTCGTCGCGCCAGCCGCCGACGAGCGCGGCGACGTGGTGCCGGTGGGCGGCCTTGACCCAGTCGGGCGAGCGGGCGCCCGGACGGTACGGCGACGCGCGGCGCTTGGCGACGACGCCCTCCAGACCGTGCGCGGCGGTGACCGACCAGAGCTCGTCGCCGTCGGTGTAGACGGGCGACAGCGCCACGTGCTCGGGCAGCACGAGTGCCTCGAGCGCCGCCCTCCGCTCGTCGTACGGGCGGGTCGCGAGGTCCACGCCCGCGACCCGCAGCGCGTCGAACACGAGGTACGTCACGGGCCGGACCCGGGCGAGCTCGGCCGCGCGACGCGGGTCGCGCACGTGCATCCGCTCGGCGATCGCGGGGAACGACGGGATGCCCGCGTCCATCGCGACCACCTCGCCGTCGAGCACCGTGTCCGGCAGCTCCGCGAGCCCCGCGAGCTCCGGGTACGCGGCCGTCACCTCGCGCTCCGCGCGGCTCCACAGCCGCAGCACCGGGCCCGTGGTGTCCGCGATCGCGCGCACGCCGTCCCACTTGACCTCGAACGCCCAACCGGGACCGCGCGGCAGACCGCCCGAGGTCGCGGGGGTGGCCAGCATGGGGAGCACGGGTCCATCCTGCCCAGGACGGGGTCGGCGGGCGCGGGGGAGCGCGCGGCCGCACCCCGACGGGTGCACCTCGCGCGTCGCCACGAGCGCGGACGGCACGCCCCTGGCAGGCTGGAGCCCCAGGTCGGGGCAGGCGTGGGACACGACAGGCGAGCAGCGACGAGCCCCGGCAGCGGGCACGAGTGACGGAGGCGCACGATGCGGGCGATCTGGAAGGGCGCGGTCGCGTTCGGACTCGTCAACGTCCCGGTCCGGCTGTACGCCGCGACCGGTGAGCACGAGGTCACGCTGCACCAGGTGCACGCCGCCGACGGCGGGCGCATCCGCTACCGCAAGGTGTGCAGCGTCGACGGCGAGCCGGTGACGATGGACGAGATCTCCAAGGGCTACGAGACCGCGGACGGCGAGCTGGTCGTGCTGACCGACGAGGACTTCGCGCGTCTGCCGCTCGCCACCGAGCGGGAGATCGAGGTGCTCGAGTTCGTCCCCGCCGAGCAGGTCGACCCGATCCTGCTCGGCAAGACGTACTACCTGGAGCCCGACAAGACCGCCGCGAAGCCGTACGCGCTGCTGCGCGGCGCGCTCGAGGAGGCGGACCGGATGGCCGTCGTCAAGGTCGCGCTGCGGCAGCGCGAGACCATGGCCGTGCTGCGCGTGCGCGGCAAGGTCATCTGCCTGCAGACGCTCCTGTGGCCCGACGAGGTGCGGGCCGCCGACTTCCCCGTGCTCGACGCGGACGTCACGGTCAAGCCCGCGGAGCTCGCCATGGCCCAGTCGCTCGTGGACTCCCTCGCCTCCGACTTCGACCCCTCGCAGTTCGAGGACCGGTACGAGGCGGCGCTCACCCAGCTCATCGAGGCGAAGGTCTCCTCGGGCGACACCCGGTCGCTGCCCCAGCCCGCCGCGCCCGAGGGCGGCGAGGGCGGCGAGGTCGTCGACCTGCTCGCCGCGCTGCAGCGCAGCGTCGAGAAGGCCCGCTCCGCGCGCGGCGAGACACCCACCGACGACGGCGACGACGCGGCACCCGCCAAGCGCGCCACGAAGCCGCGCACGCGCAAGAAGCCCGCCGACGACGACGCGCCGGAGCCGACGCGCAAGAAGGCCAAGGCCAAGGCCTCGTGACGCCGGCGACACCGGTGACCCCGGACGCCGACGACGCGGCGCGCCGCGACCGCGCCGTCGGCGTCCTGCGACGCGTCGCGTTCCTGCTCGAGCGCGCGCAGGCGACGTCCTACCGCAGCGAGGCGTTCCGCTCCGCCGCGAGCGTCGTCGAGCAGCAGGCGCCGGGGCGCCTCGCCACGCTCGTCGCGGCCGGGGGGCTCACCGACCTGCCGTCGGTCGGGGCCCGCACCGCGGGCGTCGTCGAGCTCGCCTGGCGCGGCAAGGAGGTCACCTACCTCACGGAGCTCGAGCGCGAGCTCACGGAGTCGGTCACCGCCGCACTCGACTCCGCAGGCGAGCACGCCGCGGCCGCCCGGACGCTGCGCGACGCGATCCGCGGCGACCTGCACGCGCACTCGGAGGCGAGCGACGGCGGCGCCTCCATCCAGGAGATGGTGCTCGCCGCCCTCGAGCTCGGCCACGAGTACCAGGCGATCACCGACCACTCGCCGCGGCTCACGGTCGCCAACGGGCTGTCCGCCGCGCGTCTGCGTGCCCAGCTCGACCAGGTCGCCGCCCTGAACCGGGCGGTGACGCCGTTCCGCGTGCTGTCCGGCATCGAGGTCGACATCCTCGACGACGGCACGCTCGACCAGGACCCCGACCTGCTCGCCGAGCTCGACGTCGTCGTCGCGTCCGTGCACTCCAAGCTGCGCATGGACCGCGCGGCCATGACGCGCCGCATGATCGCGGCGGTCCGCGACCCCGCGACCGACGTGCTCGGGCACTGCACGGGGCGCCGCCTGCTGGGCCGCGAGCGCCCCCAGAGCGAGTTCGACGCGCGTGCCGTGTTCGACGCGTGCGCCGAGCACGGCGTCGCCGTCGAGATCAACTGCCGCCCCGACCGGCTCGACCCGCCGCACGACCTGCTCGCGCTCGCGGTCGAGGCAGGCTGCGACTTCGCGATCGACACCGACGCGCACGCGCCGGGCCAGCTCGACTGGCAGCTGACCGGCTGTCTGCGTGCCGCGCAGCACGGCATCGACGCCTCCCGCGTGGTCACCACCTGGCCCGTCGAGGAGCTGCTCGCCCGCACCCACGCGTGACGAAGATCGCACGCCACGACGTCCGGCGTGCGCGAAGGGACCTGCGCGCCGGGCTAGGGTCGCCTGCGGCCGCCGAGTCCGCCGGCCGTAGGACAAGACAGGAGTCGAACTCACGTGAGCCTCAACCGCACCGAGCTCGTGCAGGCCGTCGCCGGCAAGGCGGGCCTGACCGCGACCGACACCGACAAGGTGCTGCGCGCGTTCCAGGACGTCGTCGTCGAGCAGCTCGCCGCCGGCGAGACCGTCTCGATCCCCGGCTTCCTGGCGATCGGGAGCGCCGAGCGCGCCGCGCGCACGGGCATCAACCCCCAGACCGGCGAGAAGCTCGACATCCCCGCCGGCCACCGCGTGAAGCTGACCGCGGGCAGCACGCTCAAGCGCGCCGTCCAGGGCTGACCGAGCCCCCTCGAAGGCCCGGCACCCCGAGCAGGGGGCCGGGCCTTCGTCCTGCCCGCGGCGGGCGTCAGCTGCGGTCGGGCACCGCGGCCGCGTCCGCGTCCTCCCGGGCGACGTTGCGCCGCCTGAGGACCTGCGGGAGCACCCACCAGCAGAGCGCGAGCACGACGAGCGCCACGGCACCGACGACCACGCCCGCGACGCGGTCGAGCACCACGTCGAACACGAACGACGCGCTGCCGGCGATCGCGAGCGCCAGGACCGCGAGACCGAGCCGGGCGAGCACGTTGCCCGCGTCGACGATCTCCTCCTTCATGCGTTTGCGGAACAGCACCCGGTGCAGGCTCACCGGCGCGACGATGAGCGCGGTCGCGAGGATCGCGAGCACCACGAGGACCAGGTACAGGTCCTGCTGGTAGGCGTCCAGGTCCGCGAAGCGCTGCTGGAACGGGATCGTGAGCAGGAAGCCCGTGAGGATCTGCGCGCCCGTCTGCGTGACGCGCAGCTCCTGCAGCAGCTCGTCCCAGTTGCGGTCCATGCGCTCGGTGAACGTCTCGTCGCGGTCCGTGTGGCGCACCAGCCCTCCTCGTGGTCGGGCTGGATCATCCCGCACGACGCGCCCACGCGCGCGGCGACGAGGGCCCACCGACCACGGCGCGCGGCGAGGGAGACTGGAGCCGTGACTGCGCACCCCACGACGGACCCGACCACGAGCACCGACCCCGCGCCGGCGCACGACCCTGCACGCCGCGACTTCGCGTCCGACAACTACGCGGGCGCGCACCCGGAGGTGATGGCCGCGCTCGTCGCCGCGAACGGCGGGCACGAGACCTCCTACGGCGCGGACGCGTGGACCGCGCGGCTCCAGGACGTCGTGCGGGCGCACCTCGGCCCGCAGGCCGAGACGTTCCCGGTGTTCAACGGCACGGGCGCGAACGTCCTGAGCCTGCAGGCGGTCCTGCCGCCGTGGGGCGCGGTGGTGTGCTCCGGTGACGCGCACATCCACACCGACGAGAACGGCGCGCCCGAGCGCGTCGCCGGGATCAAGCTGCTGCCGGTGCCGACACCCGACGGCAAGCTCACGCCCGAGCTCGTCGACCGCGAGGCGTGGGGGTTCGGCGACGAGCACCGCGCGCAGCCCGGCGTCGTGTCCCTGACCCAGTCGACCGAGGTCGGGACCATCTACACGCCCGACGAGATCCGCGCGGTCGCCGACCACGCGCACGCGCTCGGGCTAGCGGTGCACGTCGACGGCGCGCGCCTCGCGAACGCGGCCGCGGCGCTCGGGGTCCCGTTGCGGGCGCTCACCACCGACGCGGGCGTCGACGTCGTGTCGCTCGGTGGCACCAAGAACGGCACGCTCTTCGCGGAGGCCGTCGTGGTGCTCGACCCGGCCGTCGCGACCGGCCTGCCGTACCTGCGCAAGATGGACATGCAGCTCGCGTCGAAGATGCGCTTCCTGTCCGCCCAGCTCGTCGCGCTCTACGAGGGCGACCTGTGGCTGCGTTCCGCCGCGCACGCCAACGCGATGGCGGCCCGGCTCGCCGCCGGCCTGCAGGACGCGGGGGTGGAGCTGCTGCACCCCGCCCAGGCGAACGGCGTGTTCGCGCGGCTCACGCCGGCCGTGGCCGACGACCTGCGCCGACGCTGGCGGTTCTACGACTGGGCGCACGGCACGGTGCGCCTCATGTGCGCGTTCGACACGACCGAGCAGGACGTGGACGACCTGCTCGACGCGACGCGCGCCGCGCTCGCCGCGCACCGCTGAGTCGACCGCGGTCCGACGAACGTGCGCATGCTCGTCGGACCGCGGACGTCGGTCCCGCCCCGCGGTCGTCGGCTCCGCGGGGCGGGACGGTGGACGGCGCCGGTGGCGGGGGAGCCGTCTCCTCCCACCACCGGCGCCCGCTCGTGGCCGCCGGTCAGGCGGTCGTGCAGGCCGCGCCGTTGAGCGTGAACGCGCTCGGTGCGGTCGTCGAGCCGGTGTGGGTGCCGTTGAACCCGACCTCGACCGTCCCGCCCGCGGCGAGCGTGCCGTTCCAGGCGGCGTTCGTCACCGTCACGGTCTGGCCGGACTGCGACCAGGTCCCGCTCCAGCCCTGCTCGAGCTTCTGCCCGGCCGGGAGGGTGAACTGCAGCGACCAGCCGGACAGCGCGCTGGTCCCGGTGTTCTTGACCTTGACCCCGACCGACATCCCGGTGCTCCACGCGTTGGCCTGGTAGGTCACCGTGCACGAGCCTGTGGGCACCGTCGTCGGGTCGTCCGTCGGATCCTGCGTCGGGTCGTCCGTGGGGTCCTGAGTCGGGTCGTCCGTCGGGTCCTGCGTGGGGTCGTCCGTCGGGTCCTGAGTCGGGTCGTCGGTGGGGTCGGGCCGGTCGCCGACCTCGCTGAGCGACTTGCCGGTCGTGCTGCTCGCGCCGCCCAGCTTCACCTGGTGGTCGAGCCCGACGAACTTGCCGCCGTCCTGCCACAGGCCGGGCTTGAGGAGCTCGTACTTGGCCGAGTCCCAGGTCTTCCAGTCGTCCAGCAGCAGGCCGCCCGTGTCACCCGAGTTGGGGTTGAGCGACCAGAACGTGTGCGAGATGCGGCGCTCGATCATGAGGTCGCGCAGCGCGGTCATCCAGCGGTCCTGCCGCTCGTCCTGGCCGACCCGGCCGCCCCACTCGCCGACGAGCAGCGGCGCGATGTTCTTCTTGTGGATGAACAGCCAGTTCGGGTCCCAGACGTCCGCCTCGAGCGTCGCCTTGGTGAACGGCTTCTGGAACCAGTCCTGCTCGAAGACCAGTGGCCCGTAGTCGTGCGGGGAGTACACGAGCTGGTCCTGGTTGGCGCCCAGGTCGACCGGGTGGTCGGTGACGCCGCGCAGGTTGCCGCCCCACCACGTGCCGTAGAACTCCTTGTTGTTGGTCGACGTCCAGGACACGCCCGGCTTGGGGTACACCTCGATGCCCTCGCACAGGATGAGGACGTTCGGGTTGATCGCGAGGATCTTGCGCCCGGTCACCTGGCACAGGTTCTTGAAGTTGTCCTGGTCGGTGGAGGAGTCCCACTTGGCGCGCGGGGACGAGTTCGCGGTGCCGTGCGGCTCGTTCTTGATGTCCATCGCGACGAGCGTGTCGTTGTTCTTGTAGCGGGCGGTGACCCACTCCCACGCGGAGTAGAAGTCGTCCACGGTCACCGTGCCCTTCCACCACACCGGGTGGAAGTGGCCGGCGTTGTCCGCCTCGGCGCTGTGCACGTCGAGCATGACCTTGAGGCCGTACTTCTCCGAGAGCGCGAGGAAGCGGTCGAACACCTCGAGCGACGTCTTCCCCACGAGCTCGGGGTTCACGTAGGTGTTCACGCCCGAGGAGACCGCTGCCTTGCCAGCCTTCCACTCGAGCAGCAGCTGGGTCGAGATCGGCACACGGACGATGTTGATGCCGTGCTCCGCCATGGAGCGCGTGACGTCCTCGAGGTTGACGGCCCACAGGCCGTGGAAGACGCGCTCGGTGGCGTTGAAGCCGAACCAGTTGGCGCCGGTGAGCCAGACCTCCTTGCCGGACTCGTCGACGATCTTGTTGCCCTGCGTGTGCAGCCAGTCGCTGGTGGGAGCAGCGGCCACCGGGCTCGCGGCGGCGACCGCCAGGGGAGCGGCGAGCGCCGCGACGGCGGCGATGCCGGCGACCACGCGCGCACGCAACGTGCGGCGACGGGTCACGGAAACGGGAGCGGACACGGTTCTCCTCGTCGAGGCGTGAGGTGGGGGCGTTCGGTGGTGTCCCCGCCGTCGGCGGGCGACGGCGGGGACGAGCCGCGGGG
>NZ_BJLP01000039.1 GCF_006538705.1 Cellulomonas uda | reverse complement strand
GGTCGCGGCCCGCCTGCACGGCTGCCCGGCCGCCGCCGAGCTGCGTGCGCAGCGCCCGGCCGCGGGCGGCTGGGTCCTGAGCCTCACGGTCCAGGTGCCGCACGTGCGCGGCGGCATCGACGAGCTCGCGCTCGTGCTGCGTGCGCAGGGCTCCGACGCACGCGTCGTCGTCCCCGTGCCGCGCTCGCCGTTCCACGCGCGTCAGTGGCACCTCGACGTCGACGTCCTGGTGCCGCGCCACGCGCTCGAGTCCGCGGCGGCCACCGACGGCGGCGGCGACCGCTGGGACGTGCACGTCCTGCTCGTCGAAGGGCTCGGCACGCGCTCCGAGGTGCCGTTGGCGCCGCGCGGGACGCTCGGCCTGGTGATGTCCGGCGCAGGCGGCGAGGCACCGCCGCCGACCGCGTGGACGCTGCACGTCGACCCGACCGCCGTCCCGGCGTGAGCTGAGAGGATCCGCATGCCCACGCTGCTGGCGTTCCCCGCCTGGCGCGACAACCCGTACCTCAACCTGCTGTACCTCGCGACGCGCGGTGCCGGCTGGGACGTGCAGGGCACGACCGCGTTCGACGAGCTCGTGCGCCGCACGCGCGCACTGGGCTCGGGCGACGTGCTGCACGTGCACTGGACGTCGCCGATCTGCCAGGCCGCACCGGACGCGAGGACCGCGCGGGAGCGGCTCGACACGTTCGTCGCGACCGTCCGCGCGGCGCGCGCGTCGGGCGTGCGCCTGGTGTGGACGGTGCACAACAAGCTGCCGCACGAGGTCGCCTACCGCGACCTGGAGCTGGAGCTCGCGCAGCACCTGACCGCGCTCGCGGACGTCGTGATCCAGCTCAACGGGCACACCGTCGAGGCGGTCGCGGACGAGTACACGCTGCCGGTCGAGAAGGTCGTCACGCTCCCCCACGCGTCCTACCGCGGCGTGTACCCCGACTCGATGACGCAGGCGCAGGCGCGTGCGCGCCTCGACGTGCCGCTCACGTCGCCGACCATCGGCTTCGTCGGGCAGATCCGTCCCTACAAGGGCATCACGACGCTGCTGGCCGCCGCGGGGCGGGTCGCGCAGGACGTCGAGGACCTCACGCTGCTGCTCGCGGGCAAGACGCGTGACGACGTGCTGCCGCAGGTGGACGCGGCGCTGCCGCGCGGGGTGCGCACGGTCCGGTTCCACGACTTCGTCGCGGACGCGGACATGCAGACGTGGTTCCGGGCCGCGGACGTCATGGTGTTCCCGTACGAGCGCGTCCTGAACTCGGGGTCCGTGCTGCTGTCGGCGACCCTCGGGCGCCCGTGCGTGCTCCCCCGGGAGGCGCACCTGGTCGCGGAGCTCGGCGACGAGCCGTGGGTGACGTTCTACCGCCCGGGTGGCGACGTCGTGGAGAACCTGGCACGCGCGGTGCAGTCGGCGCTGCGCACGGCACGGCGCACGGCGCACGACGCGGCCGCGTTCGCGTCGCGCTACCCGCCGTACGCGATGAGCCGCGACTTCCTGCGCATCCTCGACGGGCAGGCGCCCGTCGGGCCGGCGCCGCGCGCGCTCGCGGGCTGACCCGCCCGCTCAGCGACGAGGGGCACCTCAGCGACGAGGGCAGCTCAGCGACGACGGCGGCTCAGCGACGGCGCAGCGCGCGCACCGCGCGGCGCACGACCGACGGGCGGCGGAACAGCGTCACGGTCACCAGGCCGGTGCCCTTGCCCCGCACCGTGAGCCGGCCGAGGCGTCCGCCCTCCAGGCGCACCGCGGACCGTTGCACGACGAGCGGCACCTGCAGCTCGCCGTCGGGCGCGGTCACGAGCAGCTCGAGGGCCCACGTGCCCTCGCTCGGCAGCGCGCTCGCGCCCACGCGGGCGACCCACCGCTCGCCGTCGCGGCGGACCCGCCCCACGGGGCGCTGCGTCTCGGGGCGCCCGGGCTTGTACGCGCGCAGCTCGAGCGTCGCGCCGGCCGCGAGGTCGGCGGGCAGGCCGAGCTCGACCTGCGCGGCCGTCCGCCCGACGACGAGGGACTGGACGACCTGCGGCTCACCGCCACGGGACGCCTCACGCAGGGCGTGCGCGTCGCCCGCGACGAGGGCGGCGCGCGCGAGGCGGTCCTGCGGACGCTCGACGGGGGCGACGGACGTGGTGAACCACGCCGTGTGCGGTGCGGCGAGCGCGACGAGCTCGGCGGCGGTCCCCTCGTCGACCGGGACGGCGCGTCCCGCGACGTTCTCGACGACGAGCGCGTACGCGAGCCCGCGCTGCGCGCGCTCGTCGAGCAGGCCCGTGCCCGCGGCGGCCAGCGTGGCCCGCATGGCCCGCACGGGGTCCATCGGCACGGGGTCCGTGCCGCCGTCGCCGATGGCGTCCAGGACCTCGCGCGCGAGCTCGACCTCGCCGAGCGTGCCCAGCGCGTAGACGGCCTGCTTCTCGGGCCGCAGGCGGGAGAACGTGTAGGTCCGGCGCAGCGAGAGCAGCTCGGTGAGGAGCTGCGGGACAGCGGACTGCTCGCCCGGCGTCTGCGCGCCGCGTGCGTAGCGGCGCAGGTGCACCCACCCGTCGGCGTTGAGCACCATCTGCCAGTACGTCGCGGCGAGCTGGTCGTCGTCGTACGAGCCGAGCAGGCGCGCGCACAGCAGCTCCTGCGTGAGGTACGACGCGACCGCGGCGTCGGCGCTCGCCTGGGCGGTCATGGACGTGCCGCCGGGGCGCTCGCGGTAGAGGTAGACGAGGTCCGGGACGACGTCGATCGTGCGGGCCGCCACGAGCGCGGTCACCATCGGGACGATGTCGTTCGAGCGCGGGACGGACGGGTAGGCGATGGCCTGCTCGCGCCAGAACCGCGTGCGGAACAGCCGGTTCCAGCACGCGCGGTTGCGCACGAGCTGCGGACGGTCCGTGAGCGTCAGGCCCTGCGCCCGCTCGGCGAAGCCCGTCCACCGCTCGGTGGGGCTCCAGGTCTGCAGCGCGGAGAACTTCAGGAAGTCGCCGACGACCATGTCGGAGCCCGACGAGCGCGCGGACGCGAGCATCGCCGCGTAGGCGCCGCGCGGCACCAGGTCGTCGCCGTCCGCGAACGCGAGGAACTCGCCGCGGGCCTGCTCGACACCGAAGTTGCGCGCCTGGCCGCCGCCCACGCCCGGCGCCCGGAAGGCGCGCACGCGCGGGTCGGCCGCGGCGCGCGCCGTGACGCGCTCCCACGTGCCGTCACGTGAGCCGTCGTCGACGACGACCACCTCGAGGTCGACGTCCTGGTCGTCGAGCATGCTGGTCAGGCAGTCGTCGACCCACTCGACCACGTCGTGCGTCGGCACCACGACCGAGATCGCGGGCGTGCGCTCGCCGTCCGTCAACGTCTCCTCCTCCACCCGGGCGTGGCCGCCACGGCCCGCGCCAGCATAGGCGTCCCGTCGGCGTCGTCCTGCGCGCGCAGCGCGGCCAGGTCACGCCCGGCGCGCGCGAGCACGCGTCGCTCCCACCACGGCCGCAGCGCCCGCTCGACGCGTCGGCGCACCGCACCCGGGGCGCGTCGCGCGGTGCGCAGCACGCGGCCGTGCGCGGCCGACGCCTGCTCGGGCGTCGGGACCGCGCCGAGCCGGTGGGGGTCGGCGACGACCTCGTGCGCGCCCAGCAGGCCGGTGCGCGCGTCGGGCAGCACGAGGGGCAGCACGGGCACCGGGCCCGCCACGCAGCGGACCACGCGGTGCACGCCCGCGAGCGCGTCGAGCAGCACCGGGGCGCCCGCGGCGAGGTCCCGCGCGTCCCACGCCGCCGGGTGCTGCGGCGCGACGAGCGCGCCCAGGTCGAGCACGCGCGCGAACGCGTCCGCGGCCCGCGCCGCCAGGTCGTGCCCCGCGCCCACGTCGCCGTCGAGCGGCGAGGGCGCGACCTCGGGCACAGGGTCGAGCGTGGCGACGAGCAGCACCAGCCCGTCGTCGTCGCGCAGCACGCCGGACGCCACGGCGTCGCACGCGCGTGCGACCTGCCGCGCGTCGGTGGCGAGCACCAGGGTGCTCATGCGGCACCCGCCGCCCGGCCGGTGGCGCGCAGCCCGCGCAGCAGCCGTCGGCCGCCCGCGGGTGCGCCCTGCACGGCCACCTCGAAGGCGTCGTCGCCGCCGCGTGCGAGCAGCGCGGCCGCACCCGCGAGCAGCCGGCGCTGCAGCGCACGCGAGAGCCGGTGCCGCCGGGAGACGTGGAAGTCGACGATCCGGCACGCGCCGTACAGCGCGCGCCGCTCGACGGCCGGGTCGCCGTCGGCGAGCGCGAGGTCGAGGACGCGGTCGTACGCGAGGAGGAAGTCCAGCAGACGGTCGGCACCGGCCTGCGTGAGCGAGCCCGAGCCCGCGGACCGCCGGTAGAAGTACCCGGGGCTGTCGACCACCGCGCACGTGAGGTCCGCGAGGTGCAGCCGCCAGAACCACGGGCGGTCCGCGGCCGTGCGCAGGTCCTCGTGGAACCGCAGCAGCCGCGGCTCGATGCGCTCGCGGTCGAACGCGGCGGCCCACAGGTACGGGTAGTCGACCAGCGCGCGCCCGCCCGCGTCGCCGATCCCCTCGCGCGCCGCGAACGCCACGTCACGCGGTCCGTCCCACGGCGCGCGCTCGGCCTCGCGGCGCAGGCCGTCGACCCGCACGTGGTCCGTGCGCACCATCGCGGCGCCCGTGCGCTCGACCGCTGACAGCATCGCGGGCAGGTGCCCGGGAGCGCACCAGTCGTCGGCGTCGACGAACGTCACGTAGCGGGCGTCCGCGGCGTCGAGCGCACGGTTGCGGCTCGCGGCGACGCCGCGGTTCTCGGGGTTGCGCACGACCTCGAGCGGCAGCTCGCGCGCCGCTCGTGCGAGCAGCTGCGGCGTCTCGTCGGACGACGCGTCGTCCACCACCACGAACCGGATGCCGGGGGCGAGGTTGCGGCGGGCGCTCGCGACGAACGTCGGCAGGTGCCGGGCGCCGTCGTGCACGGCCACCACGACGTCGAGCAGGGCGTCCGGACGGCCCGGCATGCTCGCCTCCCGTGTCCCTCGTCGGCCGCGCGGCCGCTGGTCGGCCCGCGTCCCGCCCGGGCGCTCCCGGGTGCGGCGACACGCCCGACGTCGACGGCACATGTCGGCGACAGCATAGGATGACCAGGCCGACGCGAGTGTCGGCACGGGCGGAGTCCGCCGGCCACGGCCGGCCTCCCGCCGGAGCCGCACCCGGCTGACGCCGGGTCGCGCACCGGCCCTCGTCCGGCCACGCGGGACGTCACGCACGACCGATCTGCGCGAACGAGCTGCACGACCGATCAGCACGACGAGACCGCACGAGCCGCCGCCCGCCCGCGGGACACGACATCGGAGGACGACCCTGGAGCGCAGCGTCGCGACGAGCCCGCGCTCGGTCGCCGTCATCCCCGCCCGCGGCGGGTCGAAGGGCGTCCCGCTGAAGAACCTGCAGGCCGTCGGCGGCCGCTCGCTGGTCGCGCGCGCCGTCGAGGCGTGCCTGCCGGCGGTCGACCTCGTCGTCGTCAGCACGGACCACGAGCAGATCGCGGCCGAGGCCCGCGCGGCGGGCGCGCGCGTCGTCGAACGCCCGGCCGCGCTGTCGGGCGACACCGCGACGTCCGAGTCCGCGGTGCTGCACGCGCTCGACGCACTGCTCCCCGAGGGCGTCGACCCGCAGGTCACCGTCCTGGTGCAGGCCACCTCCCCGTTCATCGACGCGACCGCGCTCGCGAACGCGGTGCGCCGCGTGCTCGACGACGAGGACGACTCGGTCCTCGCCGCCGCACCCACGCACGTGTTCACGTGGCGGGTCGACGACGGCCGGGCCGTCGCGGTCGGCCACGACGCCGCGCACCGCCCGCGACGCCAGGACCGCGAGCCGCTGTACGCCGAGACGGGCGCGTTCTACGCGATGCGCACGAGCGGCCTGCGCGAGGGCGGGCACCGGTTCTTCGGGCGCACCGGGATCGAGGTCGTCGACGAGGCGACCGCCGTCGAGATCGACACGCCCGCGGACCTCGCGGTCGCGCGCACGCTCGCCGACGAGCACGCCGCGGCACAGCGGCCCGGCTCGACCGACGGCGACGCGACCGACGGTGACGCGATCGACGTCGACGCGCTCGTGACGGACTTCGACGGTGTGCACACCGACGACGCGGCGCACGTGGACGCCGCCGGGAACGAGTCGGTGCGCGTGCTGCGCGGCGACGGCCTGGGCGTCGCCCGGCTGCGTCGCGCGGGCGTGCCCGTGCTCATCCTCTCGACGGAGACCGACGGGGTCGTGTCCGCACGCGCCCGCAAGCTCCGCGTCGAGTGCCTGCAGGCCGTCGAGGACAAGGCGTCCGCGCTGCGCGCGTGGATGGCCGAGCGCGGGCTCGACCCCGCGCGTGTCGCGTACGTCGGCAACGACGTGAACGACCTCCCCGCGCTCGCGCTCGTCGGCTGGCCCGTCGCGGTCGCCGACGCCCGTCCCGAGGTGCTCGCCGCCGCCCGCGTGGTGCTGCGCTCCGCGGGTGGGCACGGCGCCGTGCGCGAGGTGACCGACCGGGTGCTGGCCGCCCGGCAGGACGACGGACCCGCCCCGGCGGGCGTGGCACGATGACAGCGACGACGACGACGCGCGCGCACGGCGCGCGTCCGAGAAGAGGACAGCGATGACCACCTCCCCCACTGCCACCCCTGCCGGCGTGCCCTTCGGCGCGCACCGGATCGGTGCCGACGCGCCGGTCTACGTGATCGGTGAGATCGGCCTGAACCACAACGGGGACGTCGAGATCGCCAAGCAGCTCATCGACGTCGCGGCCGAGGCAGGCGCCCAGGCCGTGAAGTTCCAGAAGCGCACGCCGGACATCTCCACCCCGGCCGCGCAGCGCGACCAGATCCGTCAGACGCCCTGGGGCGAGATGACGTACCTCGAGTACCGCTACCGCGTCGAGTTCGGCCGCGAGCAGTACCTCGAGATCGGTGCGCACGCCACGGCGCGCGGCCTCGACTGGTTCGCCTCGCCGTGGGACGTCCCCTCTGTCGAGTTCCTCGAGGAGCTCGGTGTCGTCGGCCACAAGGTCGCCTCGGCGTCCGTGACGGACCTCGAGCTGCTCGGCGCGCTCGCGGCGACCGGCAAGCCCGTCATCCTCTCGACCGGCATGTCGACGCTCGAGCAGATCGACGTGGCGGTCGAGACGCTCGGCACCGAGCGCCTCGTCCTGCTGCACGCGACCTCGACCTACCCGCTGCCTCCCGAGGAGGCGAACCTGCGCACGATCACGACGCTGCAGGAGCGCTACGGCGTGCCGGTCGGCTACTCGGGCCACGAGCGCGGGCTGCAGATCTCGGTCGCCGCGGTCGCGCTCGGCGCGGTCGCCGTCGAGCGGCACATCACGCTCGACCGCACGATGTGGGGCTCGGACCAGGCGTCCTCGCTCGAGCCCACGGGCCTGAAGAACCTCGTGCGGGACATCCGCATCGTCGAGCAGGCCATGGGTGACGGCGTCAAGCGCGTCTTCCCGGGCGAGCTCGCACCGCTGTCGCGTCTGCGCCGCGTCGGCGCCTGACCTGCGCCGGAGCCCCGTCGTCGTGACGACCTCGAGCAGCACTCGCACGGACCTCGCCCGTGCGTGGGTCGAGTCACCCCTGCAGATGGTGTCCGCGCTCGAGGCGAGCGCGGCGGGGCTCCTCGGCCCGTCGGTGGACGTGGTCTACCGCACGGGCATCACGCCGCTGGCCGAGCTCGCGGCGCGGCTCGGCACGATCGCGCTGCCCGCGGGCACGACCGTCACCCCCGAGAGCACGCGCAGCCTGTGGCGCCACGGTCAGGTCCGCGCGGTCGGCGACGCGTTCTCGGGCGCGGTCCAGGCGCGCGGTCTGCTCGGCGTGCGCCGCCCGCTCGTCGTGCTCGACGACGGGCTCGCGACGCTGCACCTGCTGCGCCTGCTCACCGCCGCCGACGGCCGCTACCTCGTGCGCGCCCGCGCGCACCCCGGGCTCGCGCGCCGCACCCTCGCCTCCGCCGCCCGCAGCAGGCTCCTGTCGCTCGCGGACGCCGGCCTGCTCACGGTGTTCACGGCGCTGCCCGTGCCGGACGGCCTGGCGGACGCGTTCCGCGCGACGGGCGGACGCCTGGTCGGGCACTCGTTCGCGTGGAGCGCGTCGCTGCGCGAGCCCGAGCTGCACGGCGCCGGCGTCGTCGTCGTCGGGTCCGCGATGGCGTCCGACGGGCTGGTCGACCCGGACGCGTACGCGGCCTGGGTCCACGAGATCGCCGACGCGTGCCACGACGAGGTCGTCTACATCCCGCACCGCCGAGAGACGCCCGCGATCACGGCGGCGGTGGCGGACCGCGACTCGATCCGGGTCGAGCGCGGCCCGTGGCCGGTCGAGGTGAGCCTGCGCTGCCTGGCGCCCGGCTCGGTGGTGCACTGCCTGCCGTCGACGCCGCTGCTGACCCTGCGCAGCCTCCTCGCGGACGCGGGCGTCGAGCTCGTCGGCTCGCCGGTGCCCGACTCGTGGTGGACGCCGCACGCGAGCGCCCGGTTCCGCGCCTCGGTACGGTCGATCGCGGGTCACGCGTGACGCGGCGGGTGCTCGCGGTCGCCGACTCGGACTCGTACGTGAAGTGGGCGGCCGCGACGCTCGACCGGCTCGACGACGTGACGGCGTCACTCGTCGTGCTCGACAGCCCGGTGCGTCCCTCCCCCGCGCAGGTCCGCGCGGCGGTCGCCGGGACCCGCCTCGCGGCCGCGGCGCCGCGGCTGCTGCGGCTGCGCGCGCTGGTCCGCACGCTGCGCGCGGCACCGCCGGACGTGCTGCTCGTCGCGACCACGGGCCCCGCCGCCGAGCTCGTGCTGCGCGCGCTGCCCGGCCTGCCGGCGCGTCCCGTGGTCGTCACGGGTCTGCCGGGGATGTCGCTGCCCGCGACCGCGCTCGCGCTGCGCTACCGCGCGACGGCCGACCTGTTCGTCGTGCACTCGCACCGCGAGGCGCGCGCGTTCGACGAGCTCGCGCGGCAGCTCGGCACGCGGTCGCGCCTCGTGGTCGACCGTCTGCCGTTCCTCGCCGGCACGGTCGGTGCCCTGCCCGAGCCCGACACGACCGCGCTGCACCGCGTCGTGTTCGCGCCCCAGGCGAAGTTCCCCGAGACGCTCGACGACCGCGTCCGACTGCTGCGCGGGCTCGCCGCGCTCGCCGAGGCCCGGCCGGACCTCGACGTCGTCGTCAAGCTGCGCGGGCTCGTCGGCGAGCCGCAGACGCACCACGAGGCGTTCCCGTTCGACGCGCTCACCGCACGGCACGCCGACGAGCCGGGCGTCGCCCGCCTGCGCGTGGCGACGGGTCCGCTCGAGGAGTTCCTCGTGCCCGGCACCGCGCTGGTGACCGTCAGCTCGACCGCGCTGCTCGAGGCGCTCGCGCTCGGCCTGCGCGCGCTCGTGCTGGACGACTTCGGGATCGGCGAGCACAACCTCACCGCGGCGTACGCCGACAGCGGCCTGGTCGGCTCGCTCGCCGACCTCGCGGCCGCGCGCGTGCACCACGCGGACCCGGCCTGGCTGCGCGAGAACTACCTGCAGGACACGCCCGACGAGCTGCCGGGGGCGCTCGACGAGCTCCTCGCCGCGCCCCTGGCCCCGCTCGCGGCGCCGCCGCGCGTCGGCTCGGTCCCGTCGCACCTGCGCCGGCGCCTGCGGCTCGCGGCCCCCGCGGCGTCGCGTCGCGTCATGGCGCTCATGCCCAGCGTGCGCGCGACCCGCCGTCTGGCCCCCTGACGGGGCCGGCACGTCCACATCGCACGGCCCGTCCCGCCTCGCGACGTGCGGGTCAGGCGGTGAAGCCCGTCGCGGGTCGGCCCGCGGCCTGCGCGCGCAGACGCTCGCCCTTCGCGTCGGCCTGCTCGCGCAGACCGTCCTGGAACGTCGCCATCGCGGCGGCCAGGCGCACGGCCTCGTCGTCGGTGCCCGACGCGAGGATCCGCACCGCGAGCAGCCCCGCGTTGCGCGCGCCACCGACCGACACCGTCGCCACGGGGACACCGGCCGGCATCTGCACGATCGACAGCAACGAGTCCAACCCGTCGAGGTGGCGCAGCGGGACCGGCACGCCCACCACCGGGAGCGTCGTGACCGCGGCGAGCATGCCCGGCAGGTGCGCGGCACCCCCGGCCCCGGCGACGATCACCCGCAGCCCGCGCGCCGCGGCCTCGCGGCCGTACGCGACCATCTTGTCGGGCTGCCGGTGCGCCGAGACGACGTCGACCTCGACGGGCACGTCGAACTCGGCGAGCGCCTCGGCGGCGGCCTGCATGACCGGCCAGTCCGAGTCCGAACCCATCACGATGCCCACGCGGGCGCCTGCGGTCATGGTCACTCTCCGTCCGTCCGGGTGGGGCCATCCTGCCCCGGCTGCTCGCCGCGCAGCAGCGCGGCGGCGGCGAGCGCACGCGCGCGCACCTGCGCCAGGTCGTCCCCGCTCACGTTGACGTGCGCGAGCTTGCGGCCCGGACGCACCTCCTTGCCGTAGAGCTGGACCTTCGCGCCCGGGTCGAGCGCGGCCACGGCGGGCAGCGCGTCGGTCAGCTCGGGCAGCGTCGAGCCGAGCACGTTCGCCATGACGGTCCAGGGTGCGCGCGGCGTGACGTCGCCCAGCGGCAGGTCGAGCACCGCGCGCAGGTGCTGCTCGAACTGGCTGGTCACCGAGCCGTCGATCGTCCAGTGACCCGAGTTGTGCGGGCGCATCGCGAGCTCGTTGACGAGCACGCGCGGGGCGCCGCCGTCCGGGTCCGGCACCTCGAACAGCTCGACCGCGAGCACACCGACGACCCCGAGCCCCTCCGCGACCCGCACCGCCACGTCGAGCGCCTGGGCGCGGGTGTCCTCCGCCAGGTCGGGCGCCGGGGCGACCACCTCCGCGCACACGCCGTCGCGCTGCACGGACTCGACCACCGGCCAGGTGCGTACCTCGCCCGAGGGGCGACGCGCGACGAGCGCGGCGAGCTCACGCGTGAAGGGCACCTTCTCCTCGACCAGGACGGGCACCCCGCCGGGCCGGGCGGCCGCGGCGAGCCAGTCGTCGGCCTCGTCGTCGGCCGCCACGACGCGCACACCCTTGCCGTCGTAGCCGCCGCGCGCGGTCTTGACGACCGCGGTGCCGTCGGCGCTGCCCGCGAGGAACCGCGCCAGGTCCTCGCGCGTGGTCACGGGCGCCCACCGCGGGCACGGCACACCGAGCTCGGTGAGCCGGCGGCGCATGACGATCTTGTCCTGCGCGTGCACGAGCGCGGCGGCGCCGGGCCGGACCGGGACACCCGAGCCGGCGATGCGGTCGAGCAGCGCGCCGGGCACGTGCTCGTGCTCGAACGTGAGCACGTCGGCACCCGCGACGAGCGCGGTGATCGCGTCCTCGTCCGAGGCGGCCCCCACGGGCGCGTCGACGACGACCTGCGCGGCGGAGCCCGTCGCGCTCTCGACCAGCACGCGCAGGTGCACCCCGAGCGCGGTCGCTGCGGGAGCCATCATGCGGGCGAGCTGCCCACCGCCGACCACGGCCACCACGGGTGCGTTCACGGGCGCCCACCCTAACCGAGTAGGACCAGGGTCCGACGAGGCGTCCACGGGGGCGCGGGATATCCTCGCGGACGTGACGACCGCCGTGCTGACGCGACTGCTCGGACCCGACCACCGGGCCCGGCTCCTCGAGCTCGCACGGTTCCTGTCCGTCGGTGGCGTGGCGTTCGTCGTCGACGTCGGCCTGTACAACCTGCTGCGGTTCGGCCCCGGCGAGCTGCTCGCGGCCAAGCCGCTCACCGCGAAGGTGGTGGCGACGCTCGTCGCCACGCTCGTGTCGTGGGTCGGCAACCGGCTGTGGACGTTCGCGTCGCAGCGCACGCGGCACCGCGGGCGCGAGCTGTTCCTGTTCGTCGTCGTCAACGGCCTGGGCCTGGCGGTCGGCGCCGCGCCGCTCGCGTTCTCGCAGTACGTGCTGCACCTCGACGGGCCCGTCCCGGACAACGTCGCGAACCTCATCGGCATCGCGCTCGGCACGGTCCTGCGGTACGTCGGCTACAAGCAGTGGGTGTTCACGGGCGAGACGACGCCCGCCGACGAGGGCCGCGACGAGCACGCCGCGCAGGAGGCGGCCGTGGCGCTCGCCGTGCAGCCCGTCATCCCGCTCGGTGCCGTGCTGGCGGCCGAGGAGCACCTCGAGCACCACGACGGCTGACGCCGCGCCCGCCGGAGCCCCGGCCGGGACGTCGGGTCAGGGCACGTCCGCCTGGACGACGCGGCCCGTACCGCGCGCCGTGAGCAGACCGTCCGAGGCGGGCACGAACGCCGACTGCCCGGCGACGAGCTCGAGCGTCCCGTCGTGCTCGCCGTGCAGCTCGACCGTCCCGTCGAGGCACAGCAGGATGCGCGGTCCGCGGCCGGGCAGGCGCACGGTCTCGGCGTCGTCCGCCAGCGTGGTGACCGACAGCTCGAAGTCGTCGACGGGTGCGTAGTACACCGCGGTCGCGGTGAACACGTGCTCGGGCGCGATGCGGATCGGCGGGGCGGCGACGACGTCGAGGTTGTCGAGCAGCTCCGGCAGGTCGACGTGCTTGGCGGTCAGACCCGCGCGCAGCACGTTGTCGGAGTTCGCCATGAGCTCGACCGCGAGCCCCTCGAGGTAGGCGTGCACCGCGCCCGCGGGGACGAACAGCGCCTCGCCCGGCTGCAGCGTCACGGGGTTGAGCAGGACCGACGTCACGGCGCCGGGGTCGCCGGGGTACTGGGCGTCGAGGCGCACGACCGTGCCGTCCGTGCGGGGTGACGGCGAGCCGGCGTCCAGGCGGCGCTGGCACGCACGGGCGAGCTCGGCGACGTCGTCGGGGTTCGGACGGGTGTGCGGCGCGAGGAGCCACTCGAACGCGGTCCGCACACCCTGGGGCGTCGGGTCGTCGGCGAGGATCTTGTGCAGCTGCTCGGCGAGTGTCGACTCGAGCCCGACGAGCAGCTCCGCGGCGCGGCGCGGCGCACGGAAGCCCACCATCGCCTCGAACCGCGAGAGCGCGAACACGAGCTCGGGCTTGTGGTTGCGGTCGCGGTAGCTGCGGTGCGGCGCGTCGAGCGGGACGCCCGCGGCGTCCTCACGCTCGTAGCCGGCGTGCGCCCGGGCCCGGGACGGGTGGACCTGCAGGGACAGGGGCGAGGCCGCGGCGATGACCTTGAGCAGGTACGGCAGCTGCCGGCCGAACCGCGCGACGACGTCCTCCCCGAGAGCCCCGCGGGGGTCGGCCGCGACCAGCGCGTCGAGGCGCTCGGCGTCGGCGCCGGTCAGGCGGGCGGGCCCGAGCGGGTGGGCGCCGAACCAGGCCTCGGCCACGGGACGGCCGTCGGGCTCGGTGCCGAGCAGCTGCGGGATCGCGGTCGTCGAGCCCCAGGCGTAGCTCTGGGTCGCGGGAGCGAGGCGGTACAACGCGCGTCCTTCCGGGCGGGGGCGCAAAGGTTCCCCACACCCTACCGGGCGACCCTCGCGGGCGATTCCGCCTCAGGTGTCCGCAACGCGCCCGCGCCGGTGGCCCCCACCGGCGCGGGCGCACCTGACCCCGTTCGCCCCGGATCGGGCTGTGCGGAACGCCACACACGCCCGTCGCCGTCCGGCGCCGCGGCCTCAGCGCCGTCGGCGGTCGGGGCGCGACGAGACGACCGCGCCGAGCGGGAGCACCACGTCGGGGCGCAGCGACGCGGGCACGCCGGACAGGAACAGCGCGAACACCGCGGGCCGCCGCTGCGCGAGCTCGAGGCGCCCGCCGTCGGCGGACGCGAGGTCGCGGGCCAGCGCGAGGCCCAGGCCCGTGCCCTTGCCGGAGGTCACGTCCCGCTCGAAGATCCGCCCCGCGAGCTCGTCGGGCACACCCTCACCCTCGTCCGCGACCTCGACCACGACCGTGCCCGACGGTCCGCCGGAGCGCGACCGGACGGTCGTCGTCCCGTCGCCGTGCCGCAGCGAGTTCTCGATGAGGGTCGCGAGCACCTGCGCGAGCGCACCGGGCGTCGCGAGCACCTGCGTCGCGGCGTCCACCTCGACGACGAACCGGCGCCCGACGGCCTCGAACGTCGCCGACCACTCCTCCTCCTGCTGGTGCACGACGTCGATCAGCCGGACCGCCTCCGTCGTGCCGCCCTGGGCCCGGCGCGACGCCATGAGCAGGTCGTCCACGACCCGCACGAGGCGCTCGACCTGCTCGAGGCTGATGCGGGCCTCCTCACGCACCTCCTCGTCGTCGGAGGCGAGCATGATCTCCTCGAGCCGCATCGACAGCGCCGTGAGCGGTGTGCGCAGCTGGTGGGACGCGTCGGAGGCGAACTTGCGCTCGGCCGCGAGCCGGCCGGCCATGCGGTCGGCGCTGCGCGCGAGCTCGGACGCCACGAGGTCGATCTCCTCGACGCCGGACGGCTCGAGCTGCGGGCGCACCTGGCCCGAGCCGAGCTGCTCCGCCGACGCCGCGAGGTAGACCAGCGGCGCCGCGAGCCGGTTCGCCTGCCAGATCGCCATCGCGATGCCCGCGGCGAACGCGACGACGGCCGCGACGACGACGAGCGCGATCACGCGCGCCCCGAGCCAGAACACCTCCCACCAGGAGACGTACAGCACGACGACCGCACCCTGGTCGGACAGCGCCCGCACCGACTCGGTGCGGCCGTCGACCCGCTCCCCCGCCTGGTAGACCGTGCCGTCGGGCGCGTGCACCACGACGGAGGCGGGCAGGTCACCCTCGCTGCCCGTGGCGAACGGCTCGAACATCTGGTCGTTGAGCTCGATGCCCAGGCCGATGCGGAAGTCCACCGCACGCGCGGCCGACTGCGCGCGCGTCTCGATCCGCTGCACCTCGTTCTCGCGCACGAGCTGCGCACCGAGGAACGCCAGCGGGAAGCCGAGCAGCACCACCGCGACGGTCACCGCCGCGATGGTCGCCTGCAGGACGCGACGACGCACGCGCCGCCGGCCTCAGCCGCCGGCGGGCACGGGCCCGGTCTCGAACCGGAAGCCCATGCCGCGGACGGTGGAGATGTAGCGCGGCGCGTTCGCGTCGTCGCCGAGCTTGCGACGCAGCCACGACACGTGCATGTCGAGCGTCTTGGTCGAGCCCGTCGGGTCCGAGTCCCACACCTCGCGCATGAGCGTGTCGCGCGCGACGACGGTGCCGGCCGACGCGACGAGCACGCGCAGCAGGTCGAACTCCTTGGCGGTCAGGTGCAGCTCGCGCTCGCCCTGGAACGCGCGGTGGGCCGCGACGTCGACGCGCACGTTCTGCGCGTGCAGCTCGTCCTCGTCACCCGCCTCGACGGCGGTGCGGCGCAGCAGGGCCCGCACGCGCGCCAGCAGCTCGGCGAGCCGGAAGGGCTTGGTCACGTAGTCGTCGGCGCCCGCGTCGAGCCCGACGACGAGGTCGACCTCGTCGGCGCGCGCCGTCAGGACGAGCACGGGCGTCGTGAGGCCCTGGTTGCGGATGGCGCGGGCGACGTCGAGGCCGTCCATGTCCGGGAGCCCCAGGTCGAGCACCACCAGGTCCGCGGCGGCGGCCCCGTCGATGGCGCCTTGACCGGTCCCTTGCACGCGGACGTCATAGCCTTCACGTCCGAGGGCCCGGGCCAAAGGCTCGGCAATAGCGGGGTCGTCCTCCGCCAGAAGCACCTGGGTCATTGCCCCATGCTAGGTCACGCCCTGGTATCCACCGCCAGGACTCGCGGCCCACGGGTGCACGTCGACGGGTGTGAGATGCGCCCGGGAGTGCGTGCACGCACGTACCCGGCGGTGGCTCGTGCGGCGTCCGACGCGGGCCGCGCCGGACCGCGAGAGGGGTGACCGACCCGCGACCCACGTCGTAGCGGCCCGCGCGACCGTCCGCCTGCGGGGGTACGACGAGCGTGCGCGCGCCGCCCTACGCTCGCGGGGTGAGCACGTGGGACCGGCTGCTGCGCTGGGAGGACTCGCACCGGTTCGTCGTCGACGCCGTCGGTGCCGTCCTCTTCTTCGTCGTGGTCAGCCCCCTGTCGCTCGTGACCGGCGTCGGCATGGCGCCGTCGTCCGACGCCATGCTCGGCTGGACGCTCCTGCTCGTCGCCCCGCTCGCGTGGCGGCGCGTGCAGCCCGTCGCATCGGCCGGCGCCGTGTACGCCGTGGGCCTGGCCCAGCTCGTCGTCGCCCCCACGGTGCTGCCCGGGGACCTCGCGGTGCTCGTCGCGCTGTACTCGGTCACCGTGCACGGCCCCGTGTGGGCGCACCGCGCGGCGATCGCGTGCGCGCTCGCCGCGGGCGTGCTGCTCCCCCTGCGGCTCGTCGCCGACATGACGGCGCCCGTGGTGACGGTGGCCGCGCTGCTCATCGGCACCAGCTCGCTCACCGTGTGGGCGTTCGGGCTCGTGCGCCGCTCGCGCCGCGAGACGCTCGAGGCGCTCGTCGACCGCGCGGTGCGCCTCGAGAACGAGCGGGACCAGCAGGCGCAGCTCGCCACGCAGGCCGAGCGCGCGCGCATCGCGCGCGAGATGCACGACATCGTCGCGCACTCGCTGTCCGTCGTCATCGCGCAGGCCGACGGCGGCCGCTACGCCGCGGAGTCCGACCCGGGCGCCGCGGGACGCGCGCTCGAGACGATCGCGGAGACCGGCCGCGCCGCGCTCACCGACATGCGCCGCCTGCTCGGCGTGCTGCGCAGCGAGCCCGACGGGCGGCTGCGCGCGACCGCCGACGGCCCGGGGGTCCTGCACCAGGCACCGCTGACCGAGGTCGCGCCCCAGCCCGGCGAGTCCGACATCCCGCGGCTCGTCGACCAGGTCCGCGCGAGCGGCGCCCAGGTCTCGCTCGTGCGGATGGGCGAGCCGCGCCCGCTGCCGCCCGGCGTGGGGCTCGCGGTGTACCGCATCACGCAGGAGGCGCTCACGAACGTGCTCAAGCACGCGGGGCCCGCACCGCGCGTCACCGTCGTGGTCCAGTGGCGGCCCGACTCGATCGAGCTGGACGTCACCGACGACGGCCGGGGCGCGTCCGCGGGCACGGACGGGCTCGGGCAGGGGCTGCGCGGCATGCACGAGCGCGCCACCATGTTCGGCGGCTCGGTCACCGCGGGTCCGCGGCCCGGCGGCGGCTACCGTGTGCGCGCGCGACTGCCGTTCCCCGACCGGCCGCGCACCGCGGCACCCGACGCCTGACACCCGAGGAGCACGCCCGTGACCGAGCAGCCGAGCGCCCACCGAAGCGACGTCGTGCGCGTCGCGCTCGTCGACGACCAGCAGCTCGTGCGTGCGGGCTTCCGCATGGTCATCGACTCGCAGCCGGACCTCGAGGTGGTCCTGGAGGCGGGCGACGGGGCCCAGGCCGTCCGGGCGCTCGACCCCGCGGCCCGCACCGCGCTCGGTCGCGTCGACGTCGTGCTCATGGACGTGCGCATGCCGACGATGGACGGGCTCGAGGCGACCGCGCAGATCATCGCGCGCGGCACGGACGCCGACCCGGCACCGCGCGTCATCGTCCTGACGACGTTCGACCTCGACGAGTACGTCATGTCCGCGATCCGCGCGGGCGCGAGCGGGTTCCTGCTCAAGGACGCGCCGCCCGAGGAGATGCTCACCGCGATCCGCACGGTGCACCGTGGCGACGCCGTCATCGCGCCGTCGTCCACGCGCCGGCTCATCGAGCACCTCGTCTCGGCGCTGCCCGAGGCCGTGCCGGACGGCCCGCCGAGCCCCGCTCGCGCGGCCGTCGACGACCTCACCGAGCGCGAGCGCGAGGTCCTGCTGCTCATGGCGCGCGGCCGGTCCAACACCGAGATCGGCCGCGACCTGTTCGTCGCCGAGGCCACCGTCAAGACGCACGTGGGGCGCATCCTCGCCAAGCTCGGCGCACGCGACCGGGTGCAGGCGGTCGTCACCGCCTACGAGGCGGGACTGGTCACGCCCGGGACCTGAGCGCGGGCGCACCCGACGGCGCACCCACGGTCGCACGCCGGGTCATGCCAAGGGATGACCGCGGCACCCCACGTCGAGACCGGGGGCCGACGAGGCGGCCGACGGCCGCTGCCTAGCGTGGTCACGTCCCCACCGGAACGAACCGAGGAGCACCGTGACCTCCATCCCCGCCGCCCCGACGCCCGGGAGCGCGCCCGCCTCGTCGGCGCGTGGCCTGACCAAGACGTACGGCTCGGGTGCCGCCGCCGTGCGCGCCCTCGACGGCGTCGACGTCGACTTCGCCGCGGGTGCGTTCACCGCGATCATGGGCCCCTCGGGTTCCGGCAAGTCGACGCTCATGCACCTGCTCGCGGGGCTCGACCAGGCCACCACCGGCTCGGTCCGCCTGGGCGAGACCGAGATCACCTCGCTCGACGACGACTCGCTGACGCGGCTGCGTCGTGACCGCGTCGGGTTCGTGTTCCAGTCGTTCAACCTGCTGCCGATGTTCACCGCGGCGCAGAACGTCACGCTGCCGCTCGAGCTCGCGAGCCGTCGCGTCGACCCGGACTGGTACGACCTGCTGACGGCGACGCTCGGTCTCGGGGACCGCCTGACACACCGCCCGAGCGAGCTGTCCGGCGGTCAGCAGCAGCGCGTCGCGATCGCGCGCGCGCTCATCACGCGGCCCGACGTCGTGTTCGCCGACGAGCCGACCGGCAACCTCGACTCGCGCTCCGGGGCCGAGGTGCTCTCGTTCCTGCGCCGCTCGGTGCGCGAGCTGGGCCGCACGGTCATCATGGTCACGCACGACCCGACCGCCGCCGCCTACGCCGACCGCGTGGTGCTGCTGGCCGACGGTCGTATCGCGGGCGACATCGCGGACCCGACCCCGGAGTCCGTGCTCGCCGGCCTCGACGCCCTGCGCGCGCTCGAGGCGCCCGTCGCCGACGGTGTGGGTGCCTGATGCTGCGACTCACCCTCGCCCAGATGCGCCGCAGCCTGGGCCGGCTCACCGCGGCCGCGATCGCGACCGCCATCGGCACGGGCTTCGTCGCCGCGACGCTGCTCACCGGTGGCGTCATCACGCGCTCGAGCTATGACGCCGTGACGGCCGAGCTCGCGCAGGCCGACCTCGTCGTCGAGGGCGACGTGGGCGCGATCCACGAGAAGATCCGCTCGACGCCCGGAGTCGTCGCCGCCGACCCGCTGGCCGCGAGCGGCGCCGAGCTCCAGAAGGGCGCGCAGCGCAGCTGGCAGCTGCTCGTCCCCGTGCCGTCGGACCCGCACCTCGGCGCGCTCCGCGTCGAGGAGGGCGTCGCGCCCGCCACGGACGACGAGATCGCGCTCCCCGAGGCCACCGCGAAGCGCCTGCGCGTGGCCGTCGGCGACACGGTCGACGTCCGCTACTGGGTGTGGGACGACGACACGCAGAAGGGCACCGAGAAGGTCGTGCCGGCGACCGTCACCGGCCTGACCAGCGACCCCGAGGGCGCGTGGACGAGGTTCGGCGGCGCGTCGCTCGTGACCCTGGGCGCCCTGCAGACGTGGGGCGACCTCGACGAGGAGTTCGTGTGGGACGAAGGCATGATCGTCCACGCACCGAAGGACACGGCAGCCGTCCAGGCCGCGCTCCAGGCGCTGTCCGACGACGTGCGCGTGCTGACCAAGGACGAGGCGAGCGACGAGCGCATCCGTGAGCTCGCGGACGGCGACAACGTCATCGTCGTGATCGTCCTCGGGTTCGCGGCGGTCGCGCTCGTCGTCGCCGCGCTCGTCATCTCGAACACGTTCCAGGTGCTCGTCGCGCAGCGGGCGCGGATGCTCGCGCTGCTGCGCTGCGTGGGCGCCGTCCGCGGCCAGCTGCGGCGCTCCGTGCTGCTCGAGGCGGGCATCCTCGGTGTCGCGTCCTCGGTCGCGGGCGTGGTCCTCGGGACCGTGTTCGCGCAGGTGGCGCTGTCGGTGCTGCGCGGCGTGCAGCAGGAGGTGCCGCTGCCGGAGTACGTGCAGGTCACGCCCGTCGTCGTGATCGTCCCCGTGCTCGTGGGGACGGCCGTCACGCTGCTCGCCGCCCTCGTCCCCGCCCGTGCGGCGACCAAGGTGAGCCCCATCGTCGCGCTGCGTCCCATGGATGCACCGGACGTCGGCTCGCGCGCCGGCAGGCTGCGGCTCGCGTTCGCGCTCGTCCTGACGGTCGGCGGGGCGCTGGCGTTCCCGCTCGCGATCGTCGGTGCGCGGACGCGTTCGGACGACGCCGTGATCTGGCTGGGGCTCGGCATGCTCGGTGGCGCGGTCTCGTTCGTCGGGGTGCTCGTCGGCGCCGTGTTCTGGGTGCCGCGGGTCGTCGACCTCATGGGCCGGGCCCTGGGCCGCAGCGGCGCCGCCGCACGTCTCGCTGCGGTCAACTCGGTGCGCAACCCGCGGCGCACGGCCGCCACCAGCACCGCGCTGCTCATCGGCGTGACGCTGGTCGCGATGATGTCGACGGGTGCCGCGAGCGCCCGGCTCTCGGCCGCGGCGGAGCTCGACGCGCACTACCTCGTGGACATCACGGTGGCGCCCACCGACGGCGACCGGGTGAGCGCCGAGGTGGCGCGGACCGTGGCGGGCGTCGAGGGCATCGAGCGGACCGCGCTCGTGCGCAGCGCGGACGTGACGCTCGGGGACGACCGGTGGATGACGGCGTGGGAGGTCACCCACGAGGCCGCGAAGGTCCTGCGGGACGACCGTGTCCCGGCGGCCCTGCGCGACGGCGCTGTGGTCCTGCCCGTCGACCTGGGATCCTCCTCGACGACGATCCGCGCGGCGCAGGACACGGTCGACGGCGAGCCCACGACGGACGCGCCGACCGTCGACGCCGTCGTGGTCGACAGCCCGCGGACCGGCGACGTCTACCTGACGCCTGCCACGTTCGAGAAGGTGGTCGGAGACCACGCGACGACGAGCGTGTGGGCGATGGTCTCGTCCGACGCCGCCGCCGGCGAGGTGGTCGACTCCGTACGCAGCGACCTGTCGTCGCAGTCCGTGTCGATCGAGAGCGCGGCGTCCGAGCGGGCGCAGTACGAGCAGGTGATCAACGCGCTGCTCGCCACCGTCATCGGCCTGCTCGCGGTCGCCGTGGTGATCGCGCTGATCGGCGTGGCGAACACGCTGTCGCTGTCGGTCATCGAGCGGCGACGGGAGTCCGCGATCCTGCGGGCGATCGGCCTGACGCGCGGTCAGCTGCGGCTGTCGCTCGCGACGGAGGGTGCGCTCATCGCGGGCGTCGGTGGCCTGTTCGGGGCGCTGCTCGGCCTGCTGTACGGCTGGGCGGGTGCGGCCATCGCGTTCGAGTCGCTGGGCGAGGCCCGTCTCACGGTGCCGTGGCTCGACCTCGTCGTGATCGTCGCGGTCGCGCTGCTCGCGGGCCTCGCGGCCTCGGTGATCCCGGCACGCTCCGCGGTGCGCACCCGGCCGGTCGCGGCGCTGAGCGTCGAGTGAGCGGCTGAGCCCGAGCCGGCGTAAGCCGGTCAGCGACGCCCCGCGGTACCCCTCGTGGTACCCGGGGCGTCGTCGTCCCCCGCGCGGCCGGTGGTGGCCGCGACGACGGGAGGCAGCAGGAGGCCCACCCCCACGACGAGCGCGACGGCGAGCACGGCCCATGCCCACGGTGCGGGGTCGGCCCCGACCCATCCGAGGGACAGGACGACGAGCATGATCTGCCACGTCATGACGGGCGAGCGCGCCCAGCGCCGGCCGCGCCACAGCCCGCGCGCCGAGGCGGCCAGCACGAGTGCGACCGCGAGCCCGAACACCACCAGGAACACCGTCGCGGCCGGGCGCACCGACACGCCGCTGACCAGGTCGACGACCCACGCGACCGCGAGGCCCACCGCGGCGGCGGCCTCGAGGAGCGTCAGGAGGCAGACGACCGCGAGCAGCGGCGGGCGGGCGGGTGCGGGGTCGGGCTGCCGCGCGGGCGCGGGCGGGCGGCGGCCTCCCTCGCGGGGGCCGGACGGCGTGGTCGGGCGGCGGGACGGGCTCACGCGCCCGAGACTACGGGGCGGTGGGCGGCACAGGTCCCGTGGCCGAGGCGTGCGCCGCGCGCAGTGACGCGGATCGCATACCACACGGACGGCCCGAGCCGGACCGGACGACCGCCCAGGAGCCCCACCCGCGATGCCCGAATCGTTCCGAGAGCGGCGTGGCGAGCGGGAACCTGTGTGATGAACGCCTCATCCGTAACTGAGTCGAAACCAACTCGTAACCCCTTGTGCGAAGAGGTGAACGGGTGTGAACCTTGATGCAGCAGGTTTCATCACCCAGCCCCCGGTCAAACCCCCACGACACCGCCATGACGGCGCGCGCCCTCATCCTGGCGCCGTCGCTGTCGTGCGCCCAAGGAGACTTCCATGGATTGGCGCCACCGCGCAGCATGTCTCGACGAGGACCCCGAGCTGTTCTTCCCGATCGGGAACACGGGCCCCGCCCTGCTCCAGATCGAGGAGGCCAAGGCGGTCTGCCGTCGCTGCGACGTCGTCGACACATGCCTCAAGTGGGCCATCGAGACGGGCCAGGACGCCGGCGTGTGGGGCGGGCTCTCGGAGGACGAGCGCCGCGCGCTCAAGCGCCGCACGGCTCGCCAGCGCCGCGCCGGCTGACCGGTCGCCGCACCGGCTGAGCCGGTCCGCGTCGGACGACGCACACGATCTCCCGGAGGGGTCGGCCGCACGCGGCCGGCCCCTTCGTCGTCCCTGCCCCGGAGAGCTCGCCGAGCGACCCCGACCGGGCGCCGGTGCTCAGCCCAGCTGGGCCGCGTCGCGCCCGGTCCGCAGCTCGGCGCACACCTCGACCGCGGTGCCGCCCTCGGGGCGGGGCCGCCACTCGATGGTCCCCCGCAGCTCGTTGGTGATCAGCGTCTGGACGATCTGCGTGCCGAGCCCCGAGCCCGCGCCGCGGCCCTCGGGGATGCCCGAGCCGTCGTCGAGCACCGTGACCCGCAGCGCGTCGTCGTCGCGCTCGACGACGATCTCCACGGTGCCCGAGGTGCGCCCGTCGAACCCGTGCTCCACGGCGTTCGTCACGAGCTCGGTGAGCACGAGCGCCAGAGCGGTGGCGTCCTCGGCCGGGACCGAGCCGAACGTTCCCGTGACCGTCGTGCGCACGTGCGCGCCGGCGGACGCCGCGTCCGCCGCGAGCCGTAGGCTGCGCCCGACGAGGTCGTCGAACGGCACGCTCTCGTCGATCGTCTGGGACAGCGAGTCGTGCACCAGCGCGATCGTCGCGACCCGACGCATCGCCTCCGCCAGCGCGTCGCGCGCCTCGGGCGACGTCATGCGGCGCGACTGGAGCCGCAGCAGCGCGGCCACGGTCTGCAGGTTGTTCTTCACGCGGTGGTGGATCTCGCGGATCGTCGCGTCCTTGGTGATGAGCTCGCGCTCGCGCCGGCGCAGCTCGGACACGTCGCGGCACAGCAGCACCGCACCGATCCGCTGCCCGCTCTCGGTGAGCGGCACCGCCCGCAGCGACAGCACCACCCCACCCACCTCGACGTCGGTGCGCCACGGAGCGCGGCCCATGAGCACGAGCGGCATCGACTCGTCGACCGTCGCGCGCTGCTCGGGGATCAGGTCCGCGGTGACCTCGACGAGCGAGCGCCCGACGAGGTCGCCCAGCGCGCCGAGCCGGTGGAAGCACGACAGCGCGTTGGGGCTCGCGTAGAGGACCTCACCCTCGGAGTTCAGCCGGACGAGACCGTCCCCCACGCGCGGAGCACCGCGGCGCGGGCCGGTCGGGGCGTCGGGCGCGGGGAACTCGCCGTTGGCGATCATCGCGAAGATGTCGTCGGCCGCCTCGACGTAGTTGAGCTCGAGCCGGCTCGGCGTGCGCGCACCCCCGAGGTTCGTCTGGCGGGCGATCACCGCGATCGCACGGCCGTCGCGCACGACCGGCACGGCCTCCTCGCGGACCGCGTAGGAGCCGAACCAGCGCGGTTCGCGCGAGCGGAGCTGGCGGCGCTCGTCGAGCGAACGTCGCAGCTGCGGGCGCTGCCCCTCGGGTACGCGCGAGCCGACGACGTCGTCGTAGTGCACCGTGGCACCCGTCGACGGGCGGCACTGCGCGACCGCGACGAAGTCGCCGTCGGTCGTCGGCAGCCAGAGCACCAGGTCGGCGAACGCGAGGTCGGAGGCGACCTGCCAGTCCCCCACGAGCAGGTGCAGCCACTCGAGGTCCGCACCGGACAGGGAGCCGTGACGCTCGACGAGCACGCTCAGGGTCGACACGGCGCCCAGCCTATGCGGCGCGCGGGACACCGGCCGCCAGGCACCGCGGCCTGCGCCGCGCCGCTGTGGGTGGCGCTCGTTAGGCTCGACGCGCCGCGCCTGCGGCGCGACCAGCCGAGGAGACCCGGTGCGCCTGACCGAGACGATCGTCCTGCCGACCGACCCGCACGCGGCCGCACGCCTGCTCGCCGACCCGGCGTTCGCGCGCGAGAAGGTCGTCGCGTCGGGCGCGTCGTGCGAGCAGGCGGACGTCACGGGCGAGGTCGCGGGCGACCCGGTCGGTGCGTTCACGGTCACGACGCGGCGCGCGCTGCCCGCCGACCAGATCCCCGCCCACCTGCGCGGGTTCGTCGGCGGGCGCATCGAGGTGCGGCAGGTCGAGGCCTGGGAGCGGCCGGACGAGACCGGCGAGCGCGTCGGGACGGTCCTCGTGGAGGTCGCGGGGGCGCCCGTGCGGCTGACCGGGCGGGCGACGCTCGTCGCGCACGGCACGGGCGCCACGGCGGTGCGCTACGACGGCGAGCTGCATGCCTCGGTCCCCCTGTTCGGCGCCGCGATCGAGGACGCGACCGCCCGGGCGATCCGGACGGCGCTGGCCGCGGAGGAGGCCGCCGCGGCCGCTCGACTGGCCTGACCGGGCGTCCCGTGCCGGGCGCCCGCGCCCGGGTCACCCGCGCGGGTGCAGCTGGGACCGACGGGCTGGTCACGGTACCGCTTCCACGCCGTAACGATTCGGTAACGTGGGAATCGTGGAAGTGCGCTCTGACCTGCGGTAACACTGCCGTGGAATCGCTACCACGCGCATTTCGGACGCCACGCTCCTTGACACCTCGGACCCGTCCGACGAAGGTGTCACCCAGCGCGTGGGAACGCTCCCGCAGACTGCGGAGGGGAGCGCTCCCAGGCGGGGTCTCTCAGACCCACGCCGACGTGGTTCGGAGGCACGTGTCCGGCCGCGGAGGCGACCCCGAGAGGTACGGCATGGCAGCCGTCCGAATGACAAGGGAGTCACAGTGCGCAAGACCACACGGAAGTTCCTGGCCGCCACGGCCGGGGTCGCGAGCATCGCCCTCCTGGCGACGGCGTGCTCGTCCGACGACCCGAAGCCGGCGTCGACGGGTGACGCGACCAAGGACAGCAAGCCGATCACGCTGACCGTCGCGACGTTCAACAACTTCGGCTACACCGACGAGCTCCTCGCCGAGTACACGAAGACGCACCCGAACGTCACGGTCAAGCAGACGGTCGCCGCCAAGTCGGAGGACGCCCGCACCAACCTGACGACCAAGCTCGCCGCCGGTGGCGCGGGCCTGGCGGACGTCGAGGCCATCGAGATCGACTGGCTCCCCGAGCTCATCCAGTCGTCCGACAAGTTCCTCGACCTGAACTCCGACGAGGTCGAGGGCCGCTGGCTCGAGTTCAAGACCAAGCCGGCCACGGCCGCTGACGGCAAGCTCATCGGCTACGGCACCGACGTCGGCCCCGAGGCCATCTGCTACCGCTCCGACCTGTTCGAGGCGGCCGGCCTGCCGACCGACCCGGCCGAGGTGGCCGAGCTCCTCGGTGGCGACGGCGCCACGTGGGACAAGTACTTCGAGGTCGGCAAGACGTTCGTCGACAAGTCGGAGAGCGCCTGGTTCGACTCGGCCAACGCCATCTACCAGGGCATGGTCAACCAGCTCGAGGCCGCGTACGAGAACACGGACGGCACGCCGATCCCGCTCGCCGAGAACGACCAGGTCAAGGGCCTGTACGAGACCGTCACGGGCGCCCAGGTGCAGGAGCTCTCCGCGCACCTCGGCCAGTGGTCGGAGGACTGGACCGCTTCGTTCCAGAAGAACGGCTTCGCGACGATGCTCTGCCCGGCGTGGATGACCGGTCCGATCGAGCAGAACTCGGGCGGCATCACAGGCTGGAACATCGCTGACGTCTTCCCCGGTGGCGGCGGCAACTGGGGCGGCTCGTACCTGACCGTCCCGGCGGCGGGCGCGAACGCCGAGGCGGCCAAGGAGCTCGCGGCGTGGCTCACCTCGCCCGAGATCCAGGTCAAGGCGTTCCTCAACGCGGGCACCTTCCCGAGCCAGACCGAGGCGCTGACCGACCCGGCCCTGACCGACGCGAAGAACGACTTCTTCAACAACGCACCGGTCGGCACGATCTTCGGCAACCGCTACAAGGCCATCAAGGTCACGCCGTTCAAGGGCCCGAACTACTTCTCGATCCACCAGACGGTTGGCGACGCCATCACGAAGGTCGACGTCGACAAGTCGGCGGACTCGGCTGCAGCCTGGCAGGGCGCGCTCGACGCGTTCAACGCGCTGGGTCTGTGACCCGGGTCGGGCCGGGCGCTGAGGCGCCCGGCCCGACCAGCCGAGTGTCCGGCTGAGAGAGCCGGCCTTGGATCCGAGCGGCGCCCGGCGGGAGCCCTCGCCCCTGTGGGAGCGGGGCATCCGCCGGGCGCCGTGTCCACTCACGCCGTCATGAGGTGGTCATGTCCGTCCAGTCACCCGTCGAGCCCGAGAGCGATCTCGCGCCCGCACCGCGGCAGCCGCGCCGCGTGGGCTTCTCCCAGACGCTGAGCCGCTGGGACGTCAAGGTCTCGCCCTACCTGTACATCTCGCCGTTCTTCATCCTGTTCTTCATCACCGGTCTGTTCCCGATCCTGTACACCGGCTACGTCTCGGTGCACAAGTGGCAGCTGCTGCAGGGCCAGGGCGACTTCGTCGGCTTCGACAACTACGTCGACGTGTTCAAGCAGAAGGACTTCTGGCTCTCCCTGCGCAACACGCTGTCGATCTTCGTGATCTCGGCCGTCCCCCAGGTCATCGCCGCGATCCTCATCGCCGCGTTCCTCGACCAGAACCTGCGCGCGAAGACCTTCTGGCGCATGGGCGTCCTCCTCCCCTACGTGGTCGCCCCCGTCGCCGTCGGCCTCATCTTCGGCCGTCTCTTCGCCGACCAGTCCGGCCTCATCAACGCGTGGCTCGGCGCCTTCGGGATCGACCCCGTCCGGTGGCACGTCGACCCGCTCGCGAGCCACATCGCCATCGCGACGATGGTGAACTTCCGCTGGACCGGCTACAACGCGCTGATCTTCCTGGCCGCCATGCAGGCCGTCCCGCGTGAGCTCTACGAGGCCGCGATCATCGACGGCGCCGGACGCGTGCGGAGCTTCTTCTCCGTCACGATCCCCCAGATCCGCGCGACCGTCCTCTTCGTCGTGATCACCTCGACGATCGGTGGCCTGCAGATCTTCGACGAGCCGCGCGTCTTCGACAGCGCCGGCGCCGGCGGTGCCTCGCGTCAGTGGCTCACCACCACCCTGTACCTCTACAACACGGGCTGGAGCGGCCAGTACAACCTCGGCCGCGCGGCCGCGATCGCCTGGCTGCTCTTCGTGCTCATCCTCGTGATCGGCCTCGTCAACTTCGCGCTGACGCAGCGGATCGCCAGCGGCTCGTCCTCCGGGCCTGGCAAGAAGGTGAAGCGGCAGTCCAAGCGCTACGACTCGAACAGGACGTCGGCATGAACTCCATCCCCGCCATCGAGCAGAGTGCCGGCCGGGGTGCCGCCCGCGCCGCCGCGCGCCGGACGAACCGCAAGGTCGGTGGGTACGACCGCCGCCCGCACTTCCTGAACTACGTCCTGCTCGGGATCGTCGTCCTCATCGGCATCCTCCCGATCTACTACACGCTCGTCATCGGGTCCTCCGACCCGGTCGCGATCGCGCAGAAGGCTCTGCCGCAGGTCTTCCCGGACGCGAGCCTGTTCGACAACTTCAAGCGGGTCATCGACGCCGACGCCTTCAGCTTCTGGAAGGCGGTGTGGAACTCGGTCGTCATCGCGGTGGTCGTCTCGGCGTCCACGGTGCTGTTCTCGACGCTCGCCGGGTTCGCGTTCGCGAAGCTGCGCTTCCCCGGTCGCCGCGGGCTGCTGGTCTTCGTGATCGCGACGATGGCCATCCCGACGCAGCTCGGCGTCGTCCCGATGTACATCATCATGACGAAGCTCGGCTGGATCGGGCACCTGCAGTCCATCATCGTCCCGGCCCTGGTCGGCGCGTTCGGCGTGTTCTGGATGACGCAGTACCTCGAGGAGGCTCTGCCCTACGAGCTCATCGAGGCCGCCCGTGTCGACGGTGCGTCGATGTTCCGCACGTTCTGGTCCATCGCCCTGCCGGCCGCGCGGCCGGCAGCCGCGATGCTCGCGCTGTTCACATTCGTCGCCCAGTGGGTCAACTTCTTCTGGCCGTCGATCGTGCTCAACAGCCAGAACCCGACGCTGCCGCTCGCCATCCGGCTGCTGCAGCAGAACTACTTCGTCGACTACTCGCTGATCATGGCGGGCGTGTTCCTCATGACGCTCCCGCTGCTCGTCCTGTTCGCCTTCGCCGGCCGCCAGCTGGTGGCGGGCATCATGGCCGGAGCAGTCAAGGGCTGATCCTCCAGGGTCGGGCCGGCGGTGTCGCCGGCCCGACCCGGTGGTCCGCCGGGCCGCCAGGCACCAGGCCCCGGGATCCGGACGACTGCCTGGCACACGAAAGGGAACTGACCGATGGTGGTCGAGAACTCTCCCCTCGCCCTCGCCGGCGACGACCGACCCACCGCTCCGACGCTCGAGCAGGTCGCCGAGCGAGCGGGTGTGTCGCGGTCGACCGCGTCGCGGGCGATCAACGGCGGGCTGCGCGTCTCACCCGACGCGCTCGCCGCCGTCGAGGCCGCGGTGGCCGAGCTGGGCTACACGCCCAACCGCGCCGCACGCTCCCTCGTCACGAAGCGCACCGACTCCATCGCGCTCGTGGTACCCGAGCCCGACGAGCGTGTCCTGTCGGACCCGTTCTTCGCCGGCACCCTCAACGGGCTGAGCGCCGCGCTCGCCGACTCCGACATCCAGGTGGTCCTCGTGATCGCCCGCCCCGGCGAGAGCGAGCGCACGGTCCGCTACCTGCGCAACGGTCACGTCGACGGCGCGATCGTCGTGTCGCACCACCGCACCGACGACCTCGACCGCGTGCTGCTCTCGTCGCGTGTGCCCAACGTCTTCGTCGGCCGCCCCCTGTCGGTCGACCCGGACGACGTGCACTACGTCGACACCGACAACGTCGCCGGTGGCGAGCTCGCCGCCCGCCACCTCATCGAGCACGGGACGCGCCGCATCGCGACGATCGCCGGCCCCGAGGACATGTCCGCGGGTGTCGACCGTCTCGCCGGGTGGCGCACCGCGGTGCGCGCGGCGGGTCTGCCCGACGACGCGGTGCTGCACGGCGACTTCACGCTCGCGTCGGGTGCGCGCCTGGCCCGCGAGCTCGTCGAGCGGTTCCCCGACGTGGACGGCGTGTTCATCGCGTCGGACCTCATGGCCGCCGGCGCGCTCGCCGCGTTCGCCGAGCTCGGCAAGGACGTGCCCGGCGACATCAAGGTCGTCGGCTACGACAACATCGGTGTCGCTGCGTCGACGACGCCTCCCCTGACGACCGTGGTGCAGCCCGTCGTGTCGATGGCGCGCGCCGCCGGGCAGCGGCTGCTCGCCCAGCTCCACGGCGAGAGCCTGACCCGCGACCCGCTGATCTTCGCCCCCGAGCTGATCGTCCGCGCCTCCGCCTGACGTCCCGCCGCGGCGCGGGCCTGGGCCGCCGCAGGACGAGCCGTCAGGACGAGCCGTTAGGACCAGCCGTCAGGACCAGCCGGGACGACGCGCCACCAGGACGAGGCCCGGGCCGGATGGCAGAGTGTCGGGCGTGACGTCACCGTTGACCACCGCCCAGGCCCAGCTCGCGTCCGCCGTCGAGATCCTCGGGTACTCCCCGGGTCTGCACGAAATGCTCGCGACCCCACGTCGGGAGATGAACGTGGCGGTCCCGCTGCGCCGCGACACGGGCGAGATCGTGATGTTCCACGGCTACCGCGTGCAGCACAACATCTCGCGGGGCCCGGGCAAGGGCGGGTTGCGCTACGCGGCGTCGGTCGACATCGACGAGGTGCGGGCGCTGGCCATGTGGATGACGTGGAAGTGCGCGGTCGTCGACGTCCCGTACGGCGGCGCCAAGGGCGGGGTGACGATCGAGCCGTCGCAGTACTCGAGCGCGGAGCTCGAGCGCGTCACGCGTCGGTACACCTCGGAGATCATGCCGATCATCGGGCCCGAGCGGGACATCATGGCGTCCGACATCGGCACCGACGAGCAGACCATGGCGTGGGTCATGGACACCTACTCGGTCAACCTCGGCTACACGATCCCGGGTGTGACGACCGGCAAGCCGTTCGCGGTGGGCGGTTCGCTCGGGCGTGCGACCGCGACGGGCCGGGGCGTGGTGCACGCGGCCGAGGCCGCCCTCGCGGAGGACGGGGTGACGCTGCCCGAGGTCACCGCGGCGGTGCAGGGCTTCGGGAAGGTCGGCTCGCACGCCGTGCGGTGGCTCCACGAGGGCGGAGCGCGCGTCGTCGCCGTGACCGACGTGGACGGCGGCACGCGGGCGGACGGCGGGCTGGACGTGCCCGCGCTGCTGGCGCACCGGGCGCAGGGCGGCCGGGTCGCGGACTTCCCGGGCGGGACACCGGTGTCGAACGCCGAGCTCCTCGCCCTGGACGTGGACCTGCTGGTCCCCGCGGCGGTCGAGGGCGTGCTCGACGAGACCACGGCGGCGGGGGTCAAGGCCCGCTGGGTCGTCGAGGGCGCCAACGGGCCGACGACGCCCGAGGGCGACCGCGTGCTCGCGGACCGGGGCATCGTCGTCGTGCCGGACATCCTGGCGAACGCGGGCGGCGTCGTCGTCTCGTACTTCGAGTGGGTGCAGGCGAACCAGGCGTACTGGTGGACCGCCGAGGAGATCGCCGACCGGCTCGCGCTGCGCATGCGGACCGCGTACGACGCGGTCTCCCGCACGGCGCGCGAGCAGTCCCTCTCGCTGCGCGACGCGGCGCTCACGATCGGGGTCCAGCGGGTCGCGGAGGCGCACCAGATCCGCGGCCTCTACCCCTGAGGCCTCTGGCCCGGGCGTCAGTCCTCGCGCGTGAGCGTCAGCCGCTCCCCCGTGGCGGTGACGAGCTCGACCCGGGCCGCCGCGCCGTCGTCGGTGGGACCGGCCGGCGCCGCGAGAGGCTCGAGCACCGTGACCGGGCTCCCGTCGGGTGCCCGCAGCTCGAGCGGCTCGTGGAGCAGGCGCAGCAGCTCGGCCTCCTGGTGCATCGCGGCGGTGGGCCCGGCCATGAGCGTCGACGCGACGGGACCGAACGTGAGCGTGTCCCCCTCGACGGACCACGTCCCCCGCAGCCGGTTGACCCCACCGGTCCCGAAGACCTGCCCGTCGCCCTCGAACGTGAGCGACGCGGTGCGCGGGGGTTCCGACGAGGTCGCGTCGTCGGCAGGTGGTGGGGTGGCCGTGCGGACGTCCACACGCCACCGGCCGACGAGTCGCAGCATGCGTCGATCATGGCACCGGCGCCTCCCCGGCGCCGGACGAGGCGCCGGTCGAGGCGGCGGACGAGCGCCGATCGCGCCGATGCCGCCGGTCCCGCGGTCAGCCGCGCGGCTGACGCTCCGCCCACGCCTCCAGGGTCGTGCGCGGGCCGGTGTAGAACGGCACCTCCTCGCGCACGTGCAGGCGCGCCTCGGTGTTGCGCAGCTCCCGCATGAGGTCGACGATGCGGTGCAGCTCGGGCGCCTCGAACGCCAGCAGCCACTCGTAGTCGCCGAGCGCGAACGCCGAGACGGTGTTGGCGCGCACGTCGGCGTAGTCGCGTGCCGCCTGGCCGTGCTCGACGAGCATGCGCCGACGGTCGTCCTCGGGCAGGACGTACCAGTCGTAGGACCGCACGAACGGGTAGACGCACAGGTACGCGCCGGGCTCCTCACCCGCGAGGAACGCGGGGACGTGGCTGCGGTTGAACTCGGCGGCCCGGTGCAGGCCCACGACCGACCAGACGGGCAGCAGGTGGCGGCCGAGGTCGCTCGCGCGCAGGCGCTGGTACGCGCCCTGCACCTGCTCGACGGTCTCGGCGTGCCACCAGACCATGAGGTCGGCGTCGGCCCGCAGGCCGGCCACGTCGTACCAGCCGCGCACGACGAGCGCGGCGTCCTCGCCGACGGCGGCCTGCGCGTCCGCGATCAGCGCGGCACGCTCGTCGGCGTCGGCGGGCAGCACCTCCTCGAGCGCGAAGACGGACCACATCGTGTAGCGGACGGTGGCGTTGAGGACCTCGTGGTCGACGTCGGTCACGCGGCGTTCCTTTCGTGGGGCGACGAGCGTCCCGGCGGGGACGCGCTCGGCAGTCGGACGACGCCGGCCCGGGGGCCGGTGCGCCGGGTGGACCTCAGCGCAGCGGGTCGACCGCGCACGCGGCGGGGCGGCCCGAGTCCACGCCGGCCTGCCGGCGGCAGCACCCGGGCGGGCAGACGCCGTGCCAGGCGGGCAACGTGCCCACGGCGGCGCCGGGCAGCGGCGTCTCGCCCGCGGCCAGGGCACGCTCGGCGGCGGCGCGCTCGAGGATCAGGTCGACCAGGCCGCGCACGAACGGCTCGCGCGTGCCGACGGTGTCCGCCCGCACGGCCGTGAGCCCGAGCGAGTCGGCGGTCTCCAGCGCCTCGGTGTCGAGGTCGTACACGACCTCCATGTGGTCGGAGATGAAGCCGATCGGCGCCAGGACGACGGACTGCACGCCCTGCCCGGCCAGCGCGGTGAGCAGGTCGTTGACGTCGGGCTCGAGCCACGGCTGGCTCGGCGGGCCGGACCGCGAGCAGTACGCGAGGTCCCACTCGAGCGTGCGGCCCAGCCGCTCGCCCACGGCGGCGGCGACGCTCGCGGCGACGTCGAGGTGCTGCGCGGAGTAGGTCGCGCCGCTCACCGCGGACGCCTCCTCCATGGTGTCGGGGATCGAGTGCGTCACGAACACGACGCGCGCGTCCTCGGGCACCTTGCCGAGCGCCTCGGCGACCGCGTCGGTGTTCGCCTCGACGAAGCCCGGGTGGTTGAAGTACGAGCGCAGCTTGTCGAGCCGCAGCGGCTCCTCGTCGTCGAAGCCGAGCTCGTCCTCGAGCTCGTCGAGCGCCGTCCAGAAGTCCTCGCGGTACTGGCGGCAGCCCGAGTACGACGAGTACGCGCTCGTCACGAGCGCGAGGATGCGACGGTGGCCGTCGGCGTGCGCGGCCGCGAGCGCGTCCTTGGTGTAGGGCGTCCAGTTGCGGTTGCCCCACAGGACCGGCAGGTCGATGCCACGCCGCGTGAGCTCGTCGACCAGCGCGCGCTGCAGCGCGAGGTTCTGGCCGTTGATCGGGCTCGCGCCGCCGAAGTGGTGGTAGTGCTCGGCGACCTCGGCCAGGCGCTCGTCGGGGATGCCCTTGCCCGCGGTCACGTTGCGCAGGAACGGCATCACGTCGTCGGGGCCGTCCGGGCCGCCGAACGAGGCGAGCAGGAGGGCGTCGTAGGGCGCTGCCGGGCTCAGGATGGACTCGTCGTGAGGCACCCGTCGATCATCGCACCGCGCCGCCCGAGCGCCCCGTCGAAGGGTGTGACGGGGGCAGTGAGATCGACCCGACACCGTGTCAGCATCGCCGGGCCGACGGCCCGGGCAGCACGCCGCCCCCGGGCCGCTGGACGGTCGGGGGCGGCGGCGGTCGTCGGGCCGCTAGTGCGCCGGCTGCAGCGCCATCGCGTCCGCGAGCCCGTTCGCCCACTCGGCGACGAGCTCGAAGTTGCGGTGGTCGCCGGCGCGCGCCCGCGCACCGGCGATGATCGCGCGCTCCGCGAACGAGAGCGCGGCCATGTCGAGCCGCCCGCGGAAGCTGCGGTGCCCGCGTGCGTGCAGCGCGGCGCCGAGCGCGGAGAGCTCGTGCGGCGAGTTCGCCGCCGCCGCGGGCTGCGTGGCGAGCCCGGACGAGAACAACCAGACGAGCGGCGGCACCCCGCCCGCCTCGACGCGCTCGGCGAACGCGCGCGCCGCGGGCAGCCAGTGCCCCGTGTAGACCGCGGACCCCAGGACGAGCGCGTCGTAGCCCTGGGCGTCGACGACGTCCTCGGGCTCCCGGAGCTCGACCGCGTGGCCCCGGGCGCGCAGCACCTCGGCCACGCGTTCACCGATCCCCCACGTCCCGCCGTGCCGGGACGCCACCGCGACGAGCACCCGCATGCGCACCTCCTGGTCCGTTCCTCCTGCGTGCTGGCCCGTCCATCGTCCGACGAGGAGGCGCGCGGCGGGTGGGCCCTGAGTCCCGAGACGTGCCCGGGCACGGCCCCGGGACGTGCGCGAGGGCGTGAGGCTGCTCACCTGATGGTGGCCTGGCGCTCCCGGAGCCGGTCGGTGAGGCGACGCAGCGTCGCGAGCTCCTCGGCGTCGAGCGCGCCCCCGACGAGCCGGTGGATCTGGTCGACGTGCCGCCGCCCGATCTCGCGCTGCACCCGCACGCCCTCCTCGGTCAGCGTGACGACGACGCCGCGACCGTCGTCGGGCGCGGGCGAGCGGCGCACGAGGCCCTGGTGCTCGAGCCGCTCGACCATGCGGGACAGGCTCGGCTGGGACAGCAGGCTCTGCGCACCGAGCTCGCGCAGGCGCGCGGCGCGACCCTCGCAGCCCGACAGGGTGAACAGCACGTCGTACTCCCGCACCGACAGGTCGCCCCACACGTCCTCGGCCGCGAACCGGCGCATGAGCGCGACCTGCGTCCGGAACAGCGACTCCCAGGCCTGCGCGGCCTCGCGCGGGGTGGCACGGCGCGCGCTCGTCGTCATGCGCGCATCCTCCTCGACGGTCGTCGACACCTCGGGGCAACCTAATCGGTTGGAGCCCTCGTGGCGTGCGGCACGCCCACGCCACGGAGGACGCGGCACGGCCGTCCCGCGCACGAGGGCACGGGGTCCGCCCGCGCCGTCGCCCGGCACCACCGGCTGCGCCCACTCTGGCACGCCCCGGCGGTGCCGTCGCGACCGGCGCGGCGCGTCCGACCCGGCACTCCCCGCGGCGGCCGTCGCGGCCGGTCGATCCCCTCGCCCGCGCCCGCGCGCCGGGCCGTCGCGACCCCCACTCCCGTTCCCTCGGGTCACGACGGCCCGGCGCCCTGCCACGTGCGTCTAGCCTGGGGCGATGAGCACAGCGAGCGACCCGGGCACGTCCGGCACCACGTACGTCGTCGTCGACGGGGAGAACATCGACGCGACGCTGGGGACCGCGATCCTGCAGGCGCGCCCGGCCCCGGACCAGCGGCCGCGCTGGGAGCGGGTGCTCGCGTTCGCGCAGAAGGAGTGGGGCCAGGACGTCAAGGGGCTGTTCTTCCTCAACGCCTCGAGCGGCTCGTTGCCCATGAGCTTCGTGCAGGCGCTCCTCGCCATCGGGTTCCAGCCGATCCCGCTGTCGGGCGAGTCGCACGAGAAGGTCGTCGACATCGGCATCAAGCGGACGCTCGAGGCGATCGCCGGCCGCTCGGGCGACGTCATGCTGGTGAGCCACGACGGCGACTTCGCGGGTGAGCTCGCCACGCTCGTCGAGGACCCCGCGCGCCGGACCGGGCTCATCGCGTTCCGCGAGTTCACCTCCACCGCGCTGTCGGGCCTGATCGGCCAGGGGCTGCAGACCTTCGACCTCGAGCACGACGTCAACGCGTTCAACGTGCAGCTGCCGCGTGTCCGCATCATCCCGCTCGACGAGTTCGACCCGGCGCGCTACCTCTGACGGGCGGGGACGGCGGCGCCAGGGCCGTCGGTCCCACCCCTGGTCACGGCTCGATAACGGTTACCTGATACTCCCCGGGGATTTACCTAGTACCGGATGGCCACGGTATCCGTGCCCCTGGTAGACACCTCGCGACCGGAGGACGAAGGCGACCTCCGGGCCCTGGCTCACGACGAGGTGGTCGATGAAGCGTTACGTCATGGCGGGGCTCGTCCTCGCCGTCCTCACGACGGTGGTCGTCGGCACGTCCCTCCTGGGCGCCGAGGGTGCACCGGTGGTCCTGCTCGGAGCCGCCCTCGGCGGGGCGCTCGGGCTCGTGCCCGACGGCTCGGTCGCGGCGCGCGCCGGGGGCTTCGTCGCGGGCGCGCTGCTCGCCTGGATCGGCTACGTCCTGCGCGCGGCCGCGCTGCCCGACTCGGCCGCCGGCCGGGCCGTGGCCGCGCTGGTCGTGCTCGGGATCGGCGTGGTCGTCGTCGCCGCCGCACGCGGCCGGGTCCCGGCCTGGAGCCCGCTGCTCGGCGTCGCCGCCGTGGCGGGCGCGTACGAGCGCGTCTACGCGGCCGACCCGTCGGCGGTCGCGAGCACGTCGGTCGAGACCGTCACGAGCGTCCTGCTCGCCGCGGCCGTCGGGCTGCTCGCCACCGCGTTCCTCGCCCCGGCGTCCGGCGCCGCGCGCGCCGCGGGCCGCACGGCGACGTCCCGCGGGGCGCACGCCGACGACACCGCGACGCCCGTGCGGGGCGTGCCGGTCGTCGGACCGCGCGACGAGGGCACGTCCACGGCGCACCCCGTCTTCTCGTCGCCCGCGCCGCAGGCCGCGGCTGCCCACCCGTCCTCGCACCCCCAGCCGGAGGCCTGACCGTGCGTCGTCCCCGCCCCGTCGTCGCACTGGCGGCGGTTCCCCTGACCCTGCCCCTGCTGCTGTGCGGCACCGCGGCCGCGGCCGCCGACGACACCGGCGACGTCGTCGTCGCGAACACCGAGACCGTGCAGGCCAGGCTCGACGCGACCGGCGCGCTGCGCGAGGCCCGCGTGTACGAGCAGCTCGCGCTCAGCGGGCGCGGCACCGCGCACATCGCCAACCCCGTCTCGACGAGCGGCCTGCGCAACCTCGACGGCTTCTCGTCGTACTCCGTCTCCGACGGTCGCATGGTCGTCGACGTGGACGTCGACGGCGAGCGCCGGCTGCGCACCGTGAGCGACTACGACGCGGACCTGCCGATCGGCGTCGAGGTGCACTACACGCTCGACGGCGAGAAGGTCACGCCGGGCGACGTCGTCGGACGCTCGGGCCTGCTCGAGGTCCGCTACACGGTCACCAACCTCACGACGCGCGAGGACGAGGTGACGTACGACGACGGGCGCGGCGGCACCGCGACGACGACCGCGACGACCGTCGTGCCGATGATCGGCCAGCTCGTCACCGTGCTGCCCCCGTCCTTCACGGCGGTCGAGTCCGCCGAGGCCGGGATCGCGGGCGACGGGCGCGGCGGCACGCGCCTGCAGTTCCAGATGACGCTGTTCCCGCCGATCGGCTCGCC
>NZ_BJLP01000038.1 GCF_006538705.1 Cellulomonas uda | reverse complement strand
CCCGTCCCCGACCTGTCCGACCTGGCGTCCGCGGGCGACCCCGCGTCGCGCGCGGCGGCCGCGGGCGACCCCGCGTCGCGCGCGGCGGCCGCGGGCGACACCGGAGCGCAGGCGACACCGGCCGCCGACGCGTGGTCCCAGGCCGCGGAGGCCGACCTCGCGGGCGACGCCGACCGGCCGCAGCGCCGCGCGTCGGTGTGGCCGCACGTCGAGGAGCGGGTGGTCGACCTCGTCGCCGAGCACCGCGCCACGCTCGTGTTCACCAACTCGCGTCGCGGTGCCGAACGGCTCACCTCGCGCATGAACGAGGTGTGGGCCCAGCGCACCGGCCTCGACGTGCCCGACCCCGGCGAGCTGCACGCCGCCGCCGTCCCCGGGCAGTCGGGCACGGGCGTCGGGATCGACACCCGAGACGCCTCGACGATCCTCGCGCGCGCCCACCACGGCTCGATGAGCCGCGCGGAGCGCACGCGCACCGAGTCCGAGCTCAAGGCGGGCGTCCTGCCGGCGGTGGTCGCGACGAGCTCGCTCGAGCTCGGCATCGACATGGGCGCGGTCGACCTGGTCGTCCAGGTGGGCGCGCCGCCGTCCGTCGCGAGCGGCCTGCAACGCATCGGCCGCGCGGGGCACCAGGTCGGCGCGGTGTCCCGCGGCGTGGTGTTCCCGACGTACCGCGGCGAGCTCGTGGCGGCGGCCGTCACGGCCCAGCGCATGCGCACGGGTGAGCTCGAGCCGCTCGCGGTGCCGAGCAACCCGCTCGACGTGCTCGCGCAGCAGGTCGTCGCGATGGTCGCGGTCGACGAGTGGCCGGTCGACGAGCTCGCACGCGTGGTGCGCCGCGCCGCCCCCTTCGCCAGGCTCGGCGACGCGACGCTGCGGGCGGTGCTCGACATGCTCGCGGGCCGGTACCCGAGCGAGGAGTTCGCGGAGCTGCGCCCCCGGCTGGTCTGGGACCGGGTCCGCGACGTGCTCGTCGGGCGTCCGGGAGCGCTGCGGCTCGCGGTCACGAGCGGCGGCACGATCCCGGACCGCGGCATGTACGGCGTGTTCCTCGCGTCGCCCACGGCGGCGACGCCCGGCGTCGCGGTGGACCCCGAGATCTCCGCGGGCCGCACGCGCGGCGGCAAGCGGGTCGGCGAGCTCGACGAGGAGATGGTCTACGAGTCACGCGCGGGCGACACGTTCACGCTCGGCTCGTCGACGTGGCGCATCGAGGAGATCACCGCCGACCGCGTGCTGGTGTCCCCCGCGCCCGGGGTGCCCGGGCGCCTGCCCTTCTGGAAGGGCGACTCGCCGGGCCGGCCCGCGGAGCTGGGCCGCGCCATGGGCGCGTGGGTGCGCGAGCTCGCCGCCCTGTCCGACGAGGACGCGCGGCTGGCCGCGACGGCCGCGGGCCTCGACGCGTGGGCGGCCGACAACCTGCTCGCGTACGTGCGCGAGCAGGTGGCGGCCACCGGCGAGGTGCCGAGCGACGTCGCCGTCGTCGTCGAGCGGTTCCGCGACGAGCTCGGCGACTGGCGCGTGGTCATCCACTCGCCGTACGGCGCACGCGTGCACGCACCCTGGGCGGTCGTGCTCGGCGCGCGGCTGCGCGAGCGGTACGGCGTCGACGCGGCCGCGATGCACTCGGACGACGGGATCGTCCTGCGGCTGCCGGACACGCTGGACGCCGAGCTCGACGACCTGTGGGACGAGCGGCGCGGCGACGCGGACGGTGCGCCCGGCCTCGACCTGGCGGACCTCCTGGTCGACCCCGACGACGTGGTCGCACAGGTCCGCGCGCAGCTCGGCTCGTCGGCGATGTTCGGGGCGCGGTTCCGCGAGGCCGCAGGCCGCGCCCTCCTGCTGCCGCGCCGCCGTCCCGACCGCCGCAGCCCGCTGTGGCAGCAGCGCCAGCGCTCCGCCCAGCTGCTGTCGGTGGCCGCGCAGTACCCCGACTTCCCGATCCTGCTGGAGGCGACGCGCGAGTGCCTCCAGGACGACTTCGACACCGCGGCGCTCGCGGAGCTCATGCGCGGCGTCGCCGCGGGGCGGGTGCGCGTCGTCGAGGTCACGACGCGCGCACCCTCGCCGTTCGCGCAGTCGCTGCTCATGGGCTACACGGCGCAGTTCCTGTACGACGGCGACGCCCCGCTGGCGGAGCGCCGCGCGGCCGCGCTCACGCTCGACCCGACGCTGCTCGCCGAGCTGCTCGGGCAGTCCGGCGAGTCCCAGCTGGCGGACCTCCTCGACCCGCAGGCGGTCCTCGACACCGAGGCCGAGCTGTCGGGCCGCGCGCCGGACCGGCAGGCCACGACGCTCGAGCAGCTCGCGGACACCGTGCGCCGGCACGGTCCCCTGCCCGTCGCGGAGCTGCTCACGCGCGCCGCGCCCGAGGTCCATGACCGTGTGCCCACGTGGCTGGCCGAGCTCGCGGACGCGCGACGCCTGATCGAGGTCCGGCTCGCGGGCGTCCCGCCGCACCGCGCGCAGCAGTGGGCGGCCATCGAGGACGCGGGCCGCCTGCGCGACGCGCTCGGAGTCGCGCTGCCCGTCGGCGTGCCCGAGGCGTTCACCGAGGTGCTCCCCGACCCGGTGGGCGACCTCGTGCGCCGGTACGCGCGCACGCACGGCCCGTTCACCGCCGCCGCCCTCGCGGCGCACCACGGGTGGGGCGTCGCGGTCGCGCAGCAGGCGCTGGGGCGGCTCGAAGACGCGGGGGTGCTCGTGCGCGGGCGCCTGCGGCCCACCGAGCTGGGCGGGACGGGCGACGAGTACTGCGACGCGAACGTGCTGCGCACGCTGCGCCGACGCTCGCTCGCCGCGCTGCGCTCGCAGGTCGAGCCCGTCGACCCGCGCACGCTCGGGGTGTTCCTGCCCCGGTGGCAGTCGGTCGCACCCGTGCTCGGTGGCGGAGCCGCCGGGCTGCGCGGTGTCGACGGCGTCGCGCGGGTCGTCGAGCAGCTCGCGGGCTTCGCGGTGCCCGCCTCGGCGCTCGAGGCCCACGTGCTGCCGTCCCGCGTCGTGGACTACCGCCCGGAGATGCTGGACGAGCTCACGGCCGCGGGCGAGGTGGTCTGGGCGGGCCACGCGGCGCTGCCGGGTCATGACGGCGTGGTCTCGCTGCACCCCGCGAGCGTGGCCGACCTGACGCTGGCCGCCCTCGCGCCGCAGGAGGACCTCGCGACGACGAGCCCGCTGCACGTCGCGGTGCTCGACGCGCTGGGCGACGGTGGCGCGTGGTTCGTGGGCGCGCTCGCCGCGCGCGTGCGTGACCGCTGGGAGCACGTCGGCGCCCCGGCCGCGCCCGGGGCCGGGGCCGCGGGTGACGCGCCCGCCGAGCCGCTGCCCGTCACGGAACGTGACGTGGTGGCCGCGCTGTGGGACCTGGTCTGGGCGGGGCTCGTCACCAACGACTCGCTGTCCCCGCTGCGGGCGTGGCTCGGCTCGGGGACGACGGCGCACCGCACGCGCACGACCGCGCCACGCGGCCGCCCGCTGCGACCACGGCTGGGGCTGCGGGGTCTGGGCGGGGCGCCGGTGGTGCGGCCGCGGGCGGACGGCAGCTCCGCCGGACGCTGGTCGCTGCTCCCTGCCCGGGAGGGCGACGCGACCCTGCGCGCCCACGCGCTCGCCGCCCAGCTCCTCGACCGGCACGGGGTGCTCACACGCGCGGTCGCGCCGCTCGAGGGGATCGGCTCACGGTTCGGCGACGTGTACCGCGTCCTCGGCGCGCTCGAGCAGGGCGGCCAGGTGCGTCGCGGGTACTTCGTCGAACGGCTCGGCGGGTCGCAGTTCGCCCTGCCGGGCGCGGTCGACCAGCTGCGCGCGGACGCGTCCACCGTGCAGCTCGCGCAGGAGCGCGCCGAGGAGCGCAGCGAGGGCGGCGCGACGAGCGACCCCGCGCTGGACGCCGCGCGGTCGTCGCGGGACGCGCCCCGGCGGGGCAGCGCGCTCGTCGTCGTGCTGGCCGCGACCGACCCGGCCAACCCGTACGGAGGTGCGCTCGCGTGGCCGGACCCGGTGGGCGCCGCGGACGGTGCGGGACACCGGCCCGGGCGCAAGGCGGGGTCGCTCGTCGTGCTCGTCGACGGCGCACTGGTGCTCTACGTCGAACGCGGCGGCCGGACGGTCCTGTCGTTCGCCGAGGACGGCGAGGTGCTCGACGCAGCGGCGCGCGGCCTGGCGTCCGTGGTGCCGCGGACGGGGCGCCTGACGATCACGCGCATCGACGGTGCCGCGGTGCTCGCGGACGGTGCCGCGCACTCGGCCGTCGGCACCGCGCTCGTCGCCGCGGGGTTCTCGACCACGCCTCGTGGGCTGCGGCTGGGGTCCACCCGGTGAGGACGCGCGATGCCCGAGGGTGACGTGCTGCGACGCACCGCGACCCGGCTGGACGACGCGCTCGCGGGACGGGTGCTCGTCCGCGCCGAGCTGCGCTGGCCATCGGCCGCGGGCGTGGACCTCGTGGGGCGGACGGTGCTCGGCACGCGTCCCTACGGCAAGCACCTGTTCACACGGTTCGACGACGGCCGCACGCTGCACACGCACCTGCGGATGGACGGCATGTGGCGGGTCGCGGCGACCGGGACGCCGCGGGCGGCCGGGCGCGCCACGGAGGTCCGCGCGGTCCTCGCGACGGACCGGTGGACGGCGCTGGGCCGGCTCCTCGGGATGCTCGACGTGGTGCCGACGCGCGACGAGCGGCGGCTGATCGACCATCTGGGACCGGACGTCCTCGCGGACGAGCTGGACCTCGACGAGATCCTGCGGCGGTGGCGTGCGCAGGGCGCCACTCCCGCCGCGGAGGTCCTGCTGGACCAACGGGTTGCCGCGGGGCTGGGCACGATCTTCTGCGCGGAGTCGCTGTTCGCGCTCCGGCTGTGGCCGTGGACGCCGGCAGACCGGGTCGAGGACCCCGCCCGGCTCTACGTCGTCGCGCGGCGCCTCATGCAGCGGTCGGTGCTCTCCGGCCGGCCCGACTCGCGCGTGCACGGCCGCCTCCGGCGCCCCTGCACGCGGTGCGGGACGCCGATCGCGGTCGCGCCCGCTCGTCGGCCGCCCATGGAGCGTCCGGTGTTCTACTGCCCGCGCTGCCAGGCCCGGCCCGCGGCGGCCTGACGTCAGCCGATGGGCGCGAGCTCGGAGCGCGGACGGGCCCAGCCGCCCTCGCCCGTGCATCCCATCGACGCGGCCAGCTCCGCCGGGACGGTGTCGGGGATGAGCAGGCCCTCGGCCACCGCGACGCGGTCGCTCACCTCACGCAGCACGAGGGACATCGGGACGTCGAGCGCCGCGCAGATGCTCTGCAGCAGCTCGGACGACGCCTCCTTCTGTCCTCGCTCGACCTCGCTCAGGTACCCGAGCGAGACCCGCGCCGCCGACGAGACCTCACGAAGGGTCCTGCCCTGGCGCTGACGCGCATCCCGCAGCACGTCGCCGATCTCACGACGCAGCACGATCATCGAGGCTCCCCCTCTCGTCTCGTCCGTCACCCGAGGTCCGACCGCACGGGACACCCCGTGCGCCGCCTCTCGGCCACCCTCACGTGCCGGCAGCCTGTCGACCGACACCCTGTCACCGTACCGTGCCCCGCTGACACGCGCGGGACTACGTCGAGCCGGGGGGCGAGTGTTCATCACGCCTCCTCCAACGTCGGACCAGGTCCGCGTGTTCCCGCCGCCGAGGCGTCCCGGGCGGGCCGACGCGACGATTCACCCGGGCCGGCCGGGCGCGGCCCGGTCGGGCTACGGCAGGTCCTGCCGATCGGGGTCGTCGCCTCGCACCGCGTCGGAGACTCGGACCGCGTCGGACACCCGCACCGCGGCAGACAGGAGCGCCAGCGCCTCCTCGACGCACCGCTCGCGGACCTGCGCGCGTCCGCCCCCGAGCCGCAGCGAGCGGACCTCGCGTCGCACGGGCGTCACGACCGCGACGTGCACGGTCCCGGGCGGGTGCCCGTCCTGCGGGTCGGGCCCCGCGACGCCCGTCGTCGCGACCCCCACGTCCGCACCCAGGCGACGCCGCACGCCGTCCGCCATCTGCAGCGCGACCTCCGGGTCGACCGCACCCACGGCGTCGAGCAGGGCGGTCGGGACGCCCAGCAGGGACGCCTTGAGGTCGGTCGCGTACGCGACGACCGCGCCGCGGTGCACCTCGGACGCGCCCGGCACGTCGACGACCCGGGCGCTCAGCAGGCCGCCCGTGAGCGACTCGGCGACCGCCAACGTCCAGCCGCGCTCCCGCAGCGCGTCGAGCGCCTCGGCGGCGGGCACGTCAGATCCCCGGCGGGACGGGCGCCGCGCGGCGGATGCGCACCGCGGTGCGCACGTAGTCGAGCCCGGTCACGACCGTCACGACGAGGGCGGCGGCCAGCACGACGCCCGCGAGGACCTCGACGGCGGGCGGCATCGCGGACAACGGCAGGACGTACAGCCCGATCGCGACCGACTGCAGCACGGTCTTGAGCTTGCCGCCGCGCGAGGCGGGCAGCACCACGTAGCGCAGCAGGAAGAACCGCATGACCGTGATGCCGAGCTCACGCACGAGGATCACCACCGTGACCCACCAGGGCAGCTCTCCGAGCGCGGACAGCACGACGAGTGCCGCGCCGATGAGCAGCTTGTCGGCGATCGGGTCGAGGAGCTTGCCGAAGTCGGTGACCTGACCCGTGCGGCGCGCGTACCAGCCGTCGATCCGGTCGGTGACGGCGGCCACCGCGAACACGCCGGCCGCGAGCAGGCGGTACCCCACGCTGTCCCCGCCCTCGGCGAGCATCGCCCAGACGAACACGGGCACCAGCAGGACGCGCGCGACCGTCAGCACGTTCGCGAGGTTCCACGTCGGCTGCGGTGCGGGACTCACGCCGACAGCCTAGGTCGTCCGGCCGCCGGGCCCGGTGACCCGCGTGCGCGGCGCGGCGTGCGGCCCGCGGCGGACGAAGGCCGGGTGGACAGGGCCGGGTGGACAGGGCCGGGTGGACAGGGCCGGGTGGACGGAGGCGCGGGGGCCGACGCACGGGGCGACCGGGTGGACTCGGCGCGACGCGGCCGAGTGCTCGCCCGCGGCACCCGCCGCGGCGGCTAGGGTCCCGCGTGTGACCCGCCACGCCCGACGCCCCCGTCGCTCCTCGTCGCCCGTGGCGCTCACCGCGCTCGTGCTCGTCGTGTCCTGCGTCGCCGCCGCGGCCGCGGTGCTGCGCCCCTGGGAGGCGTCCACGTCCGCCGGGGACGGCGGGCCCGTGGTCGCCACGACGTCCGCCGCGACGCCGAGCCCCACGCCGACGCCGTCGCCCACGCCCGACGCCGACGCGGAGTTCACCATCGTCGCGACCGGGGACGTGCTCCCCCACCAACCGGTCGTCTCGTCGGCCACGAGCGGCGGGACGGTCGATTTCGGCCCGCTGCTCGCACCGCTCACGCCGTGGGTGCAGGCGGCGGACCTCGCGCTGTGCCACCTCGCGGTGCCGGTCGCCCCGGACGGCAGCAAGCCGAGCGGGTACCCGATCTTCGGTGCGCCCGTCGAGGTGGTCGCCGGGCTCGCGGCGCAGGGCTGGGACGGCTGCTCGACGGCGTCGAACCACTCGGTGGACCGCGGCTTCGCGGGCGTGAGCGCGACGCTCGACGCGCTCGACGCGGCGGGGCTCGGGCACGCGGGGACGGCGCGCACGCAGGCGGAGGCCGAGGCGCCGCAGCTGTACACGCTCGAGCGCGCCGGCCAGACCATCACGGTCGCGCACATCGCCGCGACGTACGGCACCAACGGCATGCCGGTCGACGCGGACAAGCCGTGGTCCGTCACGCGCATCGACGTGCCGACGATGGTCGCCCAGGCCCGCGACGCGCGAGCAGCCGGTGCGGACCTCGTCGTCGCGAGCGTGCACTGCTGCGTCGAGTACCAGACCGCGCCGACGGCAGAGCAGGAGGACGTCGCGCGTCGGCTCGCGGAGTCGGGCGAGATCGACCTGTACATCGGGCACCACGCGCACGTGCCGCAGCCGGTCGTGCGGCTCGACGGCGGCCCGGACGGGACCGGCATGTGGGTCGCGTACGGGCTCGGCAACTACCTGTCGAACCAGGACGGGTCGTGCTGCTCCCCGAAGACGGACTCGGGACTGCTGCTCACCGCGCACGTGCGAAGTCCCGGCGCGTTCGCGGCGGACGGCCGCGCGGCGGGACCCGTGCGGGTCACCGGGGTCGAGTGGACACCGGTGACCGTCGACCGCACGAGCGGGCACCGGGTGCACGCGCTGACCGACATCACCGGCGGGACGTCGACCCTGTCTCCCGACGAGGTCGCGGCCCGGCTCGCGCGCGTCCGGGAGGCGGCCGGCGACCAGGCCGAGGAACGCACCGAGCCGGTGACGCCCACGGGCGACGCCCCCGTCGTGGTGCGCCGGCCGGGCTGACGCGGCTCAGGCGCTCCCCGTCGGCGCCGGCGGACCGTCCGCCGCGGGGTGCGGGGTGCCCGGCTGCGCCGGGCGTGGCGGCGCGGACATGCCGGCCAGCGGCGGCGCCACCGGCGTCGGGCGGGCCGCGGCGTCCGGCCGCCGCACCACGCCGGGCAGCGGCACCGCGGTCGCGGCCTCGGGCGAGCCCGGCGCCGGCTGCGCCCCGCCGTACAACCACCCCTGCCCGTAGCGCCACCCGTTGCGGTGCAGGTACTCGGCCTGCTCGGCGTGCTCGATCCCCTCGGCGATCGTGACCATCGCGAGCTCGCGCGCGAGCGCCCCGAGCGCACGGACCACCTTGCCCGCGGTGGGGTCGTCCGGGATGCCGGAGGTGAAGGACATGTCGAGCTTCACGCCGGCGACCGGCAGGTCGCGCAGGTAGGACAGCGGCGACACGCCGGTCCCGAAGTCGTCGAGCAGGATGGGCACGCCCGCGGCGGACAGCTGCGTGAGCTCGTGGCGGATGCGCGTGCCCGACGCCACGAGCGAGGACTCGGTCAGCTCGACCACGATCCGCCCCGCCATCAGCCGGTGCCGCGAGATCTCCGCGAGCAGCGTCGTCGCGAACTCCCCGTCACCCAGCTGGTCCGCGGACACGTTGACCGACACCCACGTGGTGCGGTCGGGCGACGTCGCGACGAACTCGGCGACCTTCGTCGCGACGAGCTGACCGAGCGGCACCGCGAGCCCCGCCTCCTGCGCGAGACCCAGGAACGCCGACGGCAGCAGCAGCCCGCGGTACGGGTGCTGCCAGCGCACGAGCGCCTCGTACCCGACGACGCGGCCGTCCGCGAGGTCGACGATCGGCTGGTAGTGCACGACCAGCTCGTCGGCGTCGAGCGCGTCCGTGAGCTCGCGCAGCAGGTCGACGCTCGAGGAACGGCCCATCGAGTGGTCGTAGACCTCGGTCCGTCCGCGGCCCGCGGCCTTAGCGCGGTACAGCGCGGAGTCCGCCGCCGCGAGCAGGCCCGGCGCGCCGCCCTGCACGGTCTCCGGGTCGGCGAGCGCGATGCCGATGCTCGCCGCGACCTGCATCCGCCGCCGCGCGACACGCACCGGCTCTGCGAGGCCCGCGTGGATCGCGGCCGCCACCTCGAACACCGCCCGCGGCCCGTCGACGTCCTGCACGACGACGACGAACTCGTCGCCGCCGAGGCGCGCGACCGTCCCGCGCCGCGCGGTGGCCGCCCGCAGGACGCCCGCGACGTGCACGAGGACCTCGTCGCCGGCCGCGTGCCCGTACCGGTCGTTGATCTCCTTGAACCCGTCGAGGTCGCACGCGAGCACCGCGACCCGGTCGACCACACCCGGCTGCTCGAGCACGGACTGCAGCACCTCCTGCAGCAGCGTGCGGTTCGCGAGGCCTGTGAGCGGGTCGTGCATCGCGCGGTGCGTGAGCATCTCGGCCTGGAGCTTCGACTCGGTCGAGTCGCGGACCTGCACGACGAAGTGGTCCGGCTCGCCCGTGGGCGAGCGCACGAGCGCGGCGTCGAGGACGACCCACACGAGGTGGCCGTCCGCGCGCTGGTAGCGCTTCTCGACCGAGAACCGGTGCTGGCCACCACCGAGCAGCCGGTCGACCTCGAGGCGCTCGCTCGCGCGCGACTCGGGCGTGCCGAGCGCCTCCATCGGGTAGCCGCGCAGCGCGTCCACCGTCGTCCCCAGCAGCTCCGCGAGGGCCGCGTTGGCCTCGACGACGTGCCAGTCGAGGTCGACGAGCGCCATGCCGATCGGCGCGTTCTCCATCGCGACCCGGAACTGCGTCTCCGAGCGGGACAGCGCCGCCTCGACCTGCCGCGACCCCGTGACGTCGACGAGCGTCGTGAGCACCGCGGGCGCGTCGCCGTCGGCCGCCGCGACCAGCTGGCTCGAGACCTGCACCATGCGCGCCTGGGTGCCCGTGGGGCTCGCGACCGCCACACCGACGAGCTGGGAGTCGACCGTGTATCCCGCGCGCCCCGTGCGGTAGCCGAGCACGCCCGCGGGGTTCATCGCGAGACCCTGCTCGTTGACCAGCACGACCGCCAGGTCCGTGAGGTGCCGCCCCACGGCGGCGTCCGGCACCACGCCGAGGATCGTCGCGGCCCGGTCGGAGATGTCGAGCACCGTGCCGGACAGCGAGACGACGAGCACGCCCTCCTTGGTGACCGCCTGCAGCGCGTCGTACCGGTGCCGCAGCTCGCGCGACAGGTCGAGCAGGTCGTTGGCGCGGCGCACCTCACGGCGCTGGCGCGCGAGGAGCACGAGCACCCAGACGAGCGCGACGACCGCGATCGCTGCGATGACGAGCGACGCGAGCCCCACCGTGTCGTCCGTGCCCGCGGTCAGCGCCGCGGGCGACGGCGCCGTGGCCAGGACCCGCGTGGGCGTCACCGCCCGCCGCCGGACCAGCCCTGGCCCTCGTCCTCGAGGTCGTCGTGGTAGTCGGTCGCGACCGGGATGTCCTCGTCGCCGGGCAACGGTCCGTCGTCCGCCGGCTCCCCACGCAGCATCGCGAGCGTCCCGGGCAGGTCGTCGGGCTGCACGAGCACCTCGCGCGCCTTCGAGCCCTCGGACGGCCCGACGATCTCGCGGGACTCCAGCAGGTCCATCAGACGACCGGCCTTGGCGAAGCCCACCCGCAGCTTGCGCTGCAGCATCGACGTCGAGCCGAACTGCGACGTCACGACGAGCTCGGCGGCCTGCAGCAGCAGGTCGAGGTCGTCGCCGATGTCCTCGTCGACCTGCTTCTTCGGCGCGGCCTGCGCGACGTCCTGCCGGTAGGACGGCTTGAGCTGGGTCTTGACGTGCTCGACGACCGCGTGGATCTCGGACTCCGCGACCCACGCGCCCTGCGTGCGCATGGGCTTGGCCGCGCCCATCGGCAGGAACAGCGCGTCGCCCTGGCCGATGAGCTTCTCCGCACCCGGCTGGTCGAGCACGACGCGCGAGTCCGTGAGCGAGCTCGTCGCGAACGCGAGGCGCGAGGGGACGTTGGCCTTGATCAGACCCGTCACGACGTCGACCGACGGACGCTGCGTCGCGAGCACCAGGTGGATGCCGGCCGCGCGCGCGAGCTGCGTGATGCGCTGGATGGACGCCTCGACGTCGCGGGGCGCGACCATCATGAGGTCCGCGAGCTCGTCGACGATCACCAGCAGGTACGGGTACGTCGCGATCTTGCGCTCGGACCCCGGCAGCGGCTTGACCTTGCCCGCCCGGACCGCGGCGTTGAAGTCGTCGACGTGCTTGAACCCGAACATCGCGAGGTCGTCGTAGCGCGCCTCCATCTCCCGCACGACCCACTCGAGGGCCTCCGCGGCCTTCTTGGGGTTCGTGATGATGGGGGTGATCAGGTGCGGGATGCCCTCGTAGATCGTCAGCTCGACGCGCTTGGGGTCGACCAGCACCATGCGCACCTGGTCCGGCGTCGAGCGCATGAGGATCGACACGATCATCGAGTTCACGAACGACGACTTACCGGCACCGGTCGCGCCCGCGACCAGCAGGTGGGGCATCTTCGCGAGGTTCGCGACGACGTAGCCGCCCTCGACGTCCTTCCCGACGCCGATGATCATCGGGTGGTCGGAGCGCTTGGCGGCCGACGAGCGCAGCACGTCACCGAGCGCGACGGTCTCGCGGTCGGTGTTGGGGATCTCGATGCCGATCGCGGATTTCCCCGGGATCGGCGACAGGATCCGCACGTCGGCCGACGCGACCGCGTACGCGATGTTCTTCGACAGCGCCGTGACGCGCTCGACCTTGACCGCCGGCCCCAGCTCGACCTCGTACCGGGTCACGGTCGGGCCGCGGGTGAAGCCCGTGACCTTGGCGTCGATCTCGAACTGCTCGAGCACGCTCGTGAGCGACTCGACCACGCGGTCGTTCGCGGCCGAGCGGACCTTGTGCGGCGGTCCCTTCGCGAGCGAGTCCTCGGACGGCAGCAGGTAGACCACGTCGCCGCCGAGCATCGGCTGCTCACCGCGCGGGACGCCCGTCGTGGGGGGTGCGGCCAGCTCCGTGGGCCGGGGCGCGGCCGCCGCGGACGCGGCCGCCTCGACGAGCGTGGTGGGCTCGGTCGGCGCGTCGGGTGCGACCGCGCGCGTCTCGTCGTCGGGCCCGGCAGGGTCGACGACGGCGGCGCGGACGAACGCCTGGTCCGCCTCGTACTCGTCGAGCGCGGCCTGGGCGGCCTCGGCGGCACGGTCGGCCTTGCGGCGGCGCAGCCCGCGGCGCGCACGCGGCGGCTCGTCCGGCTCCTCGACCGCCGTGTGACCGGCGTTGATGACGAGCGGGGCGTCGTCGTCCTGGGTCGCGGCGTCGTCGTGCTGACCGGTGAGGCGGCGGTAGAGCGCGCGCAGGCGCGGCACGACCTGGTGGACCGGCGTCGCCGTGACGACGAGCAGCCCGAAGAACGTGAGCAGCAGCAGCAGGACCACGGTCACCGGGACCGTCACGAGCGTCACCAGCGGCGTGCCGACGATCAGGCCGACCATCCCGCCCGCGCCGCGCACCGCCTCCATGTCGTCCGTGCTCGGACGGTCCTGGAACACGTGCACCAGGCCGCACACGGCGAGCAGGATCGCCGCGAGGCCGATGCCGATGCGGCCGTTCGCCTGCACGCGGTCCGGGTGCCGCATGAGCCGGACCGACGTGGCGAGCAGCAGGATCGGCACGACGACGCCGACGACCCCGAACGTGCCGGCGACGACGTTGTGCACCACACCGCCCGCGGTGCCGGACATCGACCACCACTCGCGGGCCGCCACGACGACCGCGAGCCCCAGCAGCGTGAACGCGAGGCCGTCGCGCCGGTGCGCGGGGTCGAGGTCGCGTGCGTCGCGCCCGACGCGGCGGGCCGCGCCGCCGACGAGGTGCGCGGAGCCCATCCACATTCCCTTGACGATCCGCACGGGCAGGGCGGGACGCGGGGGGCGGGAGGGCGCGGAGGCACGCGCCGACGGCCGTGCGCCCGACTGCTTGGAACGTGCGCCCGAGCCCGACGGCGTGCCGGCGGACCGTGCGGCGGGCGCGCCGGAGCGCGACCGTGGGGTCGTACGGGTCGCCATGGTCCTCACGGTAGCCGGACGCGCCCCGTCGACGGGGATGGCGCGGTGCCGTGTCGCCCGCGGACGTGTCGGACCCGACCCCTACCGTGTCCCCCGTGCGAACCGAGACCTGCGCGCGACGCCCGAGGAGACGCCCGTGACGCGGCGCGGCTGGGCCCTGCTGCTCACGATGGGCGTCGTGTGGGGCGTGCCGTACCTGCTCATCAAGGTCGCCGTCGAGCAGGTCACGCCGGCGAGCGTCGTGCTCGCCCGCACCGGCCTGGGCGCGCTGCTCCTGCTGGCCTTCGTGCCCCGCGCCGGCGGGTTCCGGACGCTGCGGGGGCACTGGCGGCCGGTCGTCGCGTTCGCGGCCCTGGAGATCGTCGCGCCGTGGATCCTGCTGTCGAACGCCGAGCGCACGCTCACCAGCTCGACCACCGGGCTGCTCGTCGCGACCGTCCCGATCGCGGCCGTCGTCATCGGCCGGTTCGTGGACGGGCAGGCGGTCGCGCTCGTGCGGTGGGCAGGCCTCGTCGTGGCGCTCGGCGGCGTCGCGCTGCTCCTCGGTCCGGGCGCGGCCGGGGGCGACGCGTGGGCCGTGGCCCAGGTGCTCCTGGCCGCGCTCGGCTACGCGGTCGCCCCGATCGTGGCCGACCGGCGTCTGCGTGACGTGCCGCCGATCCCGCTGACGACCGCGTGCCTCGGGCTGACGGCGCTCGTGTACCTGCCGGTCGTGCTGCTCGAGGCACCGCACCCGGCGCCCGACGCCGCCGGGGTCCTCGCGCTCGCCGCGCTCGGGGCCGTGTGCACCGCGCTCGCGTTCGTCCTGTTCTTCCGGCTCATCGCGGAGGTCGGCGCGGCCCGCTCGACGCTCGTCGCCTACCTCAACCCGGTCGTCGCGGTCGCGCTCGGCGCGCTCGTGCTCGACGAGCCGATCACCCTCGCGGTGGTCGCGGCGACCGCCCTCATCCTCGTCGGCTCGGCCGCCGCGTCACGTCGCAGCGGAGCCGTTCCCGAGCCCGCGGGCCTGGCACGCGCCGCGGACGCGCTGTCGGACGTCGACGACGAGCCCACGCCCGACGGCACCGCGGGTCAGTCGAAGTCCCAGATCGAGTTCCGGTCGTAGAACGTCAGCACGTACCGGCAGCGGGTGCACACGAGCAGCGTCTTGACGTGCGTCGTGAACCCCCACCGTCCGTCGGTGCGCTCCTGCTGCTGCTCGTAGTCGGTGTTCTGGCACAACGGGCACGGGGGAAGGTTCATGGCACGCGACGCTAGCGGTCCGTGCGCCCCGGCGGGGCCGGTTCGCGTCGCGAGCGAGACCCGGCCGTCCGCGTAGGTCAGACGGGCGTCGGTCAGACGGGCGTCGGGACGCCTCGCTCCAGGAGGACGAGCCGGTCGCGGCGACCGCCCGCCTCGAACCTCGCGACGAGCGCGTCGAGCGGATCGACGAAGTGCGCCCAGTCGGTGTGGTGCACCGGGACGACCCGTGCGGCGGGCAGCAGGTCCGCGGCCGCGCTCGCGCGGCGCGCGTCGAGCGTGAGCGGCTCGTCGCCGAACCGGCCGACGTTCGCGCCCCCGACGAACAGCACCGCGATCCGGGTCAGCGGGAACCGGCGCGCCACCTGGTCGACCACGTCGAGCGACGCGTTGTCGCCGGACACGTACACCGTGGGCCACCCGGCGGCCTCGAGCACGAACCCGACGACCGGCCCGCTCAGCTCCTCGCTGCCCTCCGGCCCGTGCCGCGCGGGCACCGCGGTGACACGCACCCCGCTGCCGAGCTCGACGTGCTCCCACGGCGCGAGCCCACGCACGCCCTCGACCCGGCCCGCAGCGGCCGTGGTCGACAGAACCGTCGGCACGTCGGCCAGCAGGGCACGTCCCGTGACGTCCAGGTTGTCGGCGTGCTGGTCGTGGGACAGCAGGACGACGTCGACGGGCCCGAGCGCCGACGGCTCGACCGCCGGGCCGGCGAGCTTGTGCAACATGACGGCACCGGCGTACTGCGCGGGCGCGGGGTCGAACGTGGGGTCGGTGAGCAGGGTCGTGCCGGCGTACCGCAGACGCAGCGTGGGTCCGCCGACCCAGGTGGCCTCGACGGGCGGTGCCACAGGGCTCTGGTCGGTCGTGGTGTCCGGGTGCGTGGTCATGCGTCCACCCTCGTCCGCCGGCAGCGGCGCGACGAGTGGCCTGGATGCCATGGATCACTAGGATCGGGCCATGCCTGTGACCGAGTCGCACCGGGTCGCGGTGCTCGCGTTCCCCGGGATGAGCCCGTTCCACCTCGCGGTCCCCAGCGCGGTGTTCGCGTCCGGCGGCGGCACCGCCCCCGACACCGGGTACGAGGTCCTCGTCTGCGCCGAGCACCCCGGGCGGCTCCCGACGAGCGCGGGCTACGACGTGGTCGTCGACCACGGGCTCGAGCTGTTCGCCGACGCGCGCACGGTGGTCCTGCCGAGCTGGGACCCCGCGCGGGAGCCCAGCGCCGCGCTCGTCTCGGCGGTCCGCTCGGCGCACGCCAGGGGCGCGCGGGTCGTCGGGCTGTGTCTCGGCGCGTACGTCGTGGCCGCGAGCGGGGTCGCCGACGGCCGCACCGTCGCGACGCACTGGCACGCCGCGCCCGACCTGGCCCGCCGCTACCCCGCCGTGTCGGTCCGCTCCGACATCCCGTGGAGCGACCTCGGCGACGTCGTCACGTCGGCGGGGGTCGCGGCCGCGCTCGACACGTGTCTGCACGTGGTGCGCACGGACCGTGGGGTCGAGCTCGCCGACGCCGTCGCGCGCGCACTCGTGCTCGGGCCGCACCGAGACGGCACCCAGACGCAGTTCATCCCCGCACCCGTGGCCCGCCGGCCCGGCGAGGACCCCGTCGACCGCGCGATCGACTGGGCGCTCGCCCGGCTCGACGAGCCGCTCGACCTCGACACGTGGGCGCGTCACGTCCACGTCGCGCGACGCACCTTCACGCGTCGGTTCCGCGAGCGGACGGGCGTGAGCCCCGGGCACTGGCTCGTGCAGCAGCGCCTCGCCCGCGCCCGGGTGCTGCTCGAGACCACGGACCTCACGGTCGACGAGGTCGCGCGCCGCGCGGGCTTCGGCTCCGCGGCGACCCTGCGCCTGCACTTCACCGAGCACCTGCGCACGACACCTCGGCGGCACCGTGAGACGTTCCGCCGCACGGTGCCGCCGAGCAGTGCCGCCGAGCAGTGACGCCGAGCAGTGACGGCGCTACGCCTCCACGACCACCGGGATGATCATCGGGCGGCGACGCAGGCGACCCGAGACCCACCGACCCACGACCCGCCGCATGATCTGCTGCAGCTGGTGCGTGTCGGTCGCGCCCTGCGCGATCGCGTCCTCGAGCGTGCGCGTCAGCTCCGGGAGGATGTCCTCGAACACGTCGTCCTGCTCGGCGAACCCGCGCGCGTGGATCTGCGGGCCCGCGAGCACCTTGCCGTCGGCGGACGACACGACCGCGAAGATCGAGATGAACCCCTCGTCACCGAGGATCCGGCGGTCCTTGAGCTCGGCCTCGGTGATGCCGCCCACGCTCGAGCCGTCGACGTACACGTAGCCGCACGGCACCGCGCCGACGACGGACGCGCGGCCGTCGACGAGGTCGACGACGACGCCGTCCTCGGCGAGCACCACGCGGTCGGCGGGCACGCCGGTCTGGACCGCGAGCGCGCCGTTCGCGACGAGGTGGCGCACCTCGCCGTGCACGGGCATGACGTTGCGCGGGCGCAGGATGTTGTAGCAGTAGAGCAGCTCGCCCGCGGACGCGTGGCCCGAGACGTGCACCTTCGCGTTGCCGGAGTGCACGACGCGCGCGCCGAGGCGCGTGAGACCGTTGATCACGCGGAACACCGCGTTCTCGTTCCCGGGGATGAGCGACGACGCGAGGATCACGGTGTCCCCCGCGCCGACCGACACCTTGTGGTCGTTGTTCGCCATGCGCGACAGCGCGGCCATCGGCTCGCCCTGCGAGCCGGTGCACATGAGCACCACCTCGTCGTCCGGGAGGTCGTCGACCGCCTTGAGGTCGACGAGCACGCCGGCGGGCACCTTGAGGTAGCCGAGGTCGGCGGCGATCGCCATGTTGCGGACCATCGAGCGGCCGACGAGCGCCACGCGGCGGCCGTGCGCGGCGGCGGCGTCGAGCACCTGCTGGACGCGGTGCACGTGCGAGGCGAACGACGCGACGATGATGCGCTTGCTCGACTCCGCGAAGACCCCGTCGAGCACGGGACCGATGCCCCGCTCGGGTGCCACGAACCCCGGGACCTCGGCGTTCGTGGAGTCGACCATGAACAGGTCGACGCCCTTCTCGCCCAGGCGTGCGAAGGCACGCAGGTCGGTGATGCGCCCGTCGAGCGGGAGCTGGTCCATCTTGAAGTCGCCGGTGTGCAGCACGGTGCCCGCGGGGGTCGTGACCGCGACCGCGAGCGCGTCCGGGATCGAGTGGTTGACCGCGACGAACTCGCACTCGAACACGCCGAGATGCTCGACCTGACCCTCGCGCACCGCGAGCGTCACCGGCGTGATCCGGTGCTCCTTGAGCTTCGCCTCGACGAACGCGAGCGTGAGCTGCGAGCCGACGAGCGGGATGTCCGAGCGCAGGCGCAGCAGGTAGGGCACGGCGCCGATGTGGTCCTCGTGCCCGTGCGTGAGCACGATCGCCTCGATGTCGTCGAGCCGGTCACGGATGTAGTCGAAGTCCGGGAGGATCAGGTCGACGCCGGGCTGGTGGTCCTCGGGGAACAGCACGCCGCAGTCGACGACGAGCAGGCGCCCGCCGAACTCCAGCACGGCCATGTTCCGGCCGACCTCGCCCAGTCCGCCGAGCGCGACGACGCGCAGTCCTCCCTCCGGGAGCGGGGGCGGCGGGGTCAGCTCGGGGTGGGGGTGGCTCAAGTCTTCTCCTGCGACGGGCGGGGCGGCCGGTGGCGCGCTCCCGCGAGGGTGGCCCGGCGCTGCGGGCCCGGTGGTCAGGTGAGGGCCGCGTCGAGCAGCCCGGCGGCGCGCAGCGCGTCGCGGATGCCGTCGACCTCGTCGTCGGTCGCGGGCACGTACGGCAGGCGCACGGTGCGACGCGGGATGAGGCCGAGGACCTCGAGCGCCGCCTTGACGTGCACGGCCTGGAAGCCGGCACCGTTCACGGCGTCGGTGACAGGGAGCGTCGCGGCGTAGGCCCGCTGCGCGGCCGGGACGTCGCCCCGGTCCCACGCGTCGAGCAGCTCGCGGAACATCGCGCTCGCCGCCTGGGTGACGACGCCGACGACGCCGACGGCCCCCACGGCGAGGAACTGCGCGACGAGGCCGTCGTCGCCCGAGTACCAGGCCAGCCCGGTGCGCGCGATGCCGCGTGCGGCGTTCACGGTGTCGCCGGTCGCGTCCTTGAACGCGACCACACGCTCGTCGGCCGCGAGCGTGTCGATCGTGGCGTCCGCGAGGCGCACGCCGGCGCGGCCCGGGACGTCGTACAGCATCGCGGGCAGGTCGCCCGCGTCGAGCACTGCGCGCACGTGCGCGACCACGCCCGGCTGCGACGGGCGCGAGTAGTAGGGGCTCACGACGAGCAGGCCGTGCGCGCCGGCCTCGGCGGCCTGCTCGGCCATCCGCGCGGCGTGCAGCGTGTCGTTGGACCCCGCGCCGGCGACGACGTACGCACGGTCGCCGACCGCCTCGACGACCGCGGCGATGAGCTCGGCCTTCTCGGGTGCGTGCGTCGTCGGCGCCTCGCCCGTCGTGCCGTTGAGCACGAGACCGTCGTGCCCGGCGTCGACGAGCCGGCGCGCGAGCTGCACCGCGGCCGCGAGGTCCACCTCGCCCTGCGGGGTGAAGGGTGTCACCATCGCGGAGAGCAGCGACCCGAACGGGCGCGAGCTCGACGTCACCTGCGGCATGGCGCCCACCGTACCGCGCACGGACGGACCCGACCGCGCCCGATCCACGCTCCGAGCGGCGTGCGCCGCGCCGGTGCGCGTCAGCCGGACGTGCGGACGTACGTCTCGAACCGGTAGCGGGCGCCCGTCGACGACGTCGACCAGCCCTCGGCGGGCTCCGCGCGCTCCCGACGCCACCGCTCCGGCGCGAGCCGCGGCGCATGCGTGTCGCCCGCCACGGTGACGTCCACCACGGTGACCTCGGCGCGGTGCGCGTAAGGCAGGGCGAGCGCGTAGACCGCTCCCCCGCCGACGACCCACACCTGCTCGCCGCCGGGAGCGTCGGCGGCGAGCGCGAGCGCGGTCGCCAGGTCGTGCACGACGAGCGCGCCCTCGAGCTCGAGCCCGGCCTGCCGGGTGAGCACGAGGTTCGTCCGGCCCGGCAGGGGCCGCCAGCGCGCCGGGAGCGAGTCCCAGGTCGCGCGGCCCATCACGACCGGGTGCCCGTCCGTGAGCGCCTTGAACCGCGCGAGGTCCTCGGGCACGTGCCACGGGAGCGCGCCGTCGGCACCGATGACCCCGCCCGCCGACTGCGCCCACACGAGCGCGACGTGCGGCTCGCTCGTCGTGCTCATACGGCGATCGGCGCCTTGATCGTCGGGTGGTGCTGGTACCCGACCACCTCGACGTCCTCGTACGCGTAGTCGAAGATCGACGCCGCCTTGCGCAGGCGCAGCGTCGGCGAGGGGTACGGCTCGCGCGTGAGCTGCTCACGGACCTGCTCGACGTGGTTGTCGTAGACGTGGCAGTCGCCGCCGGTCCAGACGAGGTCGCCGACCTCGAGGTCGACCTGCTGCGCGACCATGTGCGTGAGCAGCGCGTAGGACGCGATGTTGAACGGCACCCCGAGGAACAGGTCGGCGGACCGCTGGTAGAGCTGGCAGGACAGCCGCCCGTCCGCGACGTAGAACTGGAACAGCGCGTGGCACGGCATGAGCGCCATGCGCCCCAGCTCGGCGACGTTCCACGCCGAGACGACGTGCCGGCGCGAGTCCGGGTCGGCCCGCAGGTTCTCGACGAGCTGCGCGACCTGGTCCACGTGCCCGCCGTCGGGGGTGGGCCACGAGCGCCACTGCACGCCGTACACCGGCCCGAGCTCGCCGTCCGCGTCCGCCCACTCGTCCCAGATCTTCACGCCCCGCTCCTGCAGCCAGCGGACGTTGGAGTCGCCGCGCAGGAACCACAACAGCTCGAGCACGACCGAGCGCAGGTGCACGCGCTTGGTCGTGACGAGCGGGAAGCCGGCCGACAGGTCGAAGCGCATCTGGTGCCCGAACACCGAGCGCGTGCCCGTCCCCGTGCGGTCCGACTTCGGCGTGCCGGTCTCGAGGACCAGCCGCAGCAGGTCCTCGTACGGGGTGGGGATCGCGGACGGCTGCGTCATGCGCGTCATCGTACGTTCGGCGCGGGACGTGCGGCCGCAGCGTCCGGCCGTGCCGCGCGGCGCGTGTGCGACCCTGTGCGCGTGACGGACGGCGGTCGGGACGAGGTGCGCGCGGCCGTCCGCCAGGCGCTCTCCGTGTCGCTCGCGACCGGTCTGTACGGGGTCTCGTTCGGGGCGCTGTCCGTGGCCGCGGGGCTGGACCTCGCGCAGACCATGGCGCTGTCGCTGCTCATGTTCACGGGCGGGTCGCAGTTCGCGTTCATCGGCGTCGTCGCGTCCGGCGGGACCGCCACGGCCGCCGTGGCCACCGCGGGCCTCCTGGGTGTGCGCAACGGCCTGTACGGCCCGCAGGTCGCTCCCCTGCTGGGGGTCCGCGGCTGGCGCCGCCTGCTGGCCGCGCACCTGACGATCGACGAGTCGACCGCGGTGAGCACCGCGCACCCACCGGGCCGGGCGGCTCGCGCCGGGTTCTGGTGGACGGGCGTCGGCGTCTTCGCGCTGTGGAACCTGTTCACGCTCGGCGGTGCCCTGCTCGGCGACGCGCTCGGCGACCCGCGCCGGTACGGCTTGGACGCCGCCGCCGCGGCCGCGTTCCTCGCCCTCGTCTGGCCGCGGTTCTCGGGGCCGCACGCGCGGCTCGCGCGGCTGGTCGCCGCCGCGTCCGTCGTCGCGGCGCTCGCGACGACGCCCGTGCTGCCGGCGGGCGTCCCCGTGCTGCTGGCGGCCGCGATCGCGATCCTCGTCGGGATGCTCGCACCGGCACCGGCACCAGCACCAGCACCGGCACCGGCACCAGAACCGGCACCAGAACCAGAACCGGCACCGGCACCCGACCGGCCGCCCGCCTCCGGTCCGCCGGGGCACCCGCCCGCGGGCGGCACCGCCGAGGGAGGTCACCCGTGAGCCCCACCGCCACCTGGGTCGCGGTGCTGGTCGGCGCCGCGGTCGTGCTCGCGATCAAGCTCGTCGGGCACCTCGTGCCCGAGCACTGGCTCGCCGAGCCGCGCGTCGCGCGCACCGCGTCGCTCGTGACCGTCGCGCTGCTCTCCGCGCTCGTCGCGGTGCAGGCCGTCGCGCAGGGGCAGGCGCTCGTCGCGGACGCGCGCCTGCCCGCGCTCGCGGTCGCGGCGGTGGCCCTCGCGCTGCGCGCGCCGTTCGTCGTCGTGGTCGTGCTCGCCGCCGCGACCGCAGCGGGGCTGCGCGCCCTCGGCATGGCCTGACGGCCGCCGCCAGCCCACCACCGGGCCACCGCCGGGCCCTGAGCGCGGCCCGGCACCGGACTCGCACCTCGTGCGTTGTACCCTCGCCCGACGACGAGGCCGCGCGTGCGGCCCCCGCCCACCGGAGGACCGATGGCCCAGGCCCCCACCACCATGCCGACGAACCCGTCCGGCGCCGAGACCGTGCAGCGCTCCGCGGTCGGCACGCTGATCTTCGCCTCACGCTGGCTGCAGCTGCCGCTGTACCTCGGCCTGATCGTCGCGCAGGCGTTCTACGTGTGGCAGTTCATGAAGGAGCTGTGGCACCTCGGCGTCGGGCTGTTCACGGGCCAGGTCGAGCACGTGGACGCCGACGGGCACGCGCACGTCGAGGCGTTCACCAGCGGCGACATGATCATCGCGGTCCTCGGGCTCGTCGACGTCGTGATGATCGCGAACCTGCTGATCATGGTGATCATCGGGGGCTACGAGACCTTCGTCTCGCGCATCCGCCTCGACGACCACCCCGACCAGCCCGAGTGGCTCTCGCACGTCAACGCGAACGTGCTGAAGACCAAGCTGGCGATGTCGATCATCGGCATCTCGTCGATCCACCTCCTCGCGAGCTTCATCGAGGCCGAGTCGACCATCGAGAAGACCGGCTGGCAGCCGCTGCTCTGGCAGACCGTGATCCACCTGGCCTTCATCGTCTCGGCCATGGCGCTCGCGTGGATCGACCGCGTCTCCACCAAGCACCCGCCGAAGCCGGTGGCCTCGTCGCCCGTCGTCGCGCACGCGGACGCGTCGTGACGCTCTTCCGCGAGACCTCGGACGTCTCGGTGCGGCCCGCCGTGCCGGGCGACGAGGCCGCGATCGTCGACATCCAGGTCGAGGCGTGGCGCGGCGCCCACGGTGACCTGCTCGCCGGTGCGCTCGACGTGCTCGACCTCGACGCGATGCGTGCGCAGTGGGCGGCGGCGGTCACCGCGCCGCCGAGCGGGCACCGCGTGCTCGTGGCGTGCGCGGGTGCCGCGGTCGTCGGCTTCGCGTCGGTCGCGCCCGTCCCCGCCACGCGGGGCGGCGACGCCCCCGGCGGCCTGCTCCTGGCGCTCGAGGTGGCCCCGCCGCACCAGCGCGCGGGGCACGGCTCGCGGCTGCTGGCGGCGGCGGTCGACCTGCTGCGCGAGGACGGCGCGGACCAGCTCCAGACGTGGGTGCTCGACGGCGACACCGCGCGGGCGCAGTTCCTGTCCGGCGCCGGCCTGGGCCCCGACGACACCGTGCGCGAGCTCGCGTCGGACACTCTGCCGGACGGCACGGCCCGCACCGTGCGCGAGCACCGGTGGTGGGCGACGATCTGACGCCCGCGACCGGTGCCGACGCGGTCGTCAGGGGGCGGTGCGGCCGCGGAACAGCGCGCGGGCCCGCGCGAGCGACTCCCGCGCGCGGCGGCGGTCCCCCGCGGCGTCGTACGCGAACGCCAGGTGGTACCACGAACGCCAGTCGTCGGGCGCGGCCTCGCACCGCTCGCGGACCGCGTCGAACGCCGCGCGCGCGGCCGCACGGTCGACCCGCCCGCCGGGCGAGCGCGGCAGGTCGTCGACGGGCAGCTCGTCCGCGTCCGCGAGCCGGTCCGCCATGCGCTGCACGTCGATCGCGAGGCTCCACTCGCGCGCGACGAACCAGACGGCGAGCACCGGCAGCACCCACAGCGCGACACCGAGGACCACGGCCACGGGCTCGCCCGTGCGGACGAGCGACGTGGCGCGCGACGCGACGAGCAGCACGTACAGCGCGAGCAGCGCCGTGAGCGCGACCGCTCCCGCGAGAGCGACGACCGCGGACCGGCGGCGAGGGGCGGCCACGCTCAGTCCAGGTCGAGGAGGTGCTCGAGACCGACCGTCAGGCCGGGGCGCGAGGCCACCTGACGCACCCCCAGCAGGACGCCGGGCATGAAGCTCACGCGGTCGAACGAGTCGTGCCGGATCGTCAGCTGCTCGCCCGGGTTGCCGAGCAGCACCTCCTCGTGCGCGGTCAGCCCGCGCAGCCGCACCGCGTGGACGTGCACGTCGTCGACGACGGCGCCGCGCGCACCGTCGAGCGACTGCTCCGTCGCGTCGGGGCTCGCGGCCACCCCGGCCGCACGGCGCGCGCGCGCGATCGCGTGCGCGGTGTGCAGGGCGGTGCCCGAGGGTGCGTCGACCTTGTCGGGGTGGTGCAGCTCGACGACCTCGACGGACTCGAACCAGCGCGCGGCCCGCGCCGCGAACGCCATGGTCAGCACCGCGCCGAGCGCGAAGTTCGGGGCGATCAGCACGCCCACGCCCGGGCGGTCCGCGAGGTGGTCGCGCACCCGCGCGAGCGACGCGTCGTCCCAGCCCGTGGCACCGACGACCGCGTGCACGCCGGCGTCGACGAGCGCGTGGACGTTCTGCTCGGTCACCGACGGCACCGTGAAGTCCACCGCGACCTGCGCGCCCGCGGCCGTGACCCGCGCGAGGTCGTCGCCCGCGTCGAGTGCCGCGACGAGCTCCAGGTCGGGTGCGGCCTCGACCGCGCGTACCGTCGTCGACCCCATGCGTCCCGCCGCACCCAGCACGGCGACCCTGATCCGTTCGCTCACGGTCAGCCACCCTATCCGTCGCGTGCCGCGGCCCCCGACGCGCGTGCCGTCAGTGGGCGGCGATCGACTGCGCGAGCCGGTCGACCACGCGCCGCAGCTCGGCGGGCGCGAGGCCCGTCGTCCGCTCGACCTCGCGCGGCGCGGGCCCGCTCGACTCGTACCACTGCAGCGCACCGACCACGTCGCGCGGCGACACGGGCCCCGGACCGGCCGCCTCGCGCACGAACCCCGCGAACCGCACGGCGGCCAGGTAGGACGCGGGCGCGACGCCGACCAGCCGCACGCACCAGCGGTGCAGGTCGCTCACCGTCACCCCTTGCGCTCGCGCCAGGTCCGCCGCAGCGACGAGGCCGCGCGTGCGGTCGACCTCCGCGACCACCTCGGCCATGGCCGTCACCCCCGCGGGCCGGTCGGTCGTGCGGGAACGGGCGACGAGCGCCGCGACGAGCACGCGCACCGCGTCCTCGTCGTCGCCGTGCGCGAGGGCGTCGCGCGCGAGGACCGCGTCCGCCTCGTCGACGACGGCCGCCAGCGGCGCACACCGGTCGACGAGCAGGTCGTGCGGTCGCAGCAGGGCGAGCGCGAGCGGGTGCAGCTGCAGCCCGAGCCGCACCGCCGGTCCCGCCTGCTCGCGCACGACCGCGCGGGACGAGAAGCCGCGCACCCCGCTCGCATCGTCCGTCTGCTCCCCCGTCAGGACGTCCGTACGCACCCCCGGTGCGCCGACGACGAGCTGCAGCAGCCCGCGGCCGTCGGGCAGCAGCACCTCGCGGTCGCCGCCCTCGTCCCGCAACACCCAGGCGTGCTCGACGAGCAGCGGCGCGGAGGCCTCGATCCACCGGTACGCGGTCACAGCCCCATCATGGCGCGCCGGAGCACGCCCGTGGGCGGACGGGACCGCCCGCCGCGCGTCAGTCCCCGAAGGGCCCGACGCGCACGACCGAACGGGGGCGCGACGCGAGCTCGGCGGCGAGCTCCTGCACGTCCTGCACGGTCACCGCGCGCACCCGCTCGAGCGACTCGTCGATCGACAGCAGCGCACCGTGCACCAGCTCCGCCTTGCCGAGCCGGCTCATGCGCGATCCGGTGTCCTCCATGCCGAGCACGAGGCCGCCCGAGAGCTGCCCGACCGACCGCTCGAGCTCGGCGGACGTGATGGGCGTCTCCGCGAGCCGCTCCCACTCCGCGACCATCAGCGCGACGACCTCGTCGACCTTCGCGGGCGTGCAGCCCGCGTAGAGGCCGAACACGCCGGTGTCGGCGTGGCCGGACGCGAACGAGTACGTGGAGTACGCGAGGCCGCGCTTCTCACGGACCTCCTGGAACAGGCGGGAGGACATCCCGCCGCCCAGGACGGCGTTGAGCACGGACAGCGTGAACCGCCGGTCGTCGGTCGCGGTCAGCGACGTGCAGCCGACGATCACGTTGGCCTGCTCGGTGTGCCGGCGCACGGAGCGCTCCACACCCACGATCGGCAGCCCGTGCTCCCCCGCGCCGAGCTCGCGCGCGACGTCGCGGCGACCCGTGGGGCTCGCGTCGTCGGCCAGGTCCCAGCCGCCCGCGGCGAGCGCGTCGGCGACCTGAGCGCACAGCGTGTCGTGGTCGACGCCACCCGCCGCGCTGACGACGAGCGTCTGCGGCCGGTAGTGCCACCGGTAGTGCTCCCACACGGCGTCGCGCGGGACCTCACGGATCGTCTCGGGAGTGCCGCCGATGGGCCGGCCCAGCGGGTGCTCGCCGAGCACCCCGCTCGCGAACTGCTCGTGCACGACGTCGCTCGGGTCGTCGTCGTTCATCGCGAGCTCTTCGAGGATCACGCCGCGCTCGGTCTCGAGCTCGTCGGTCTCGAGGCGCGCCGACGTGACCATGTCCGCGATCACGTCGACCGCCATGGGCAGGTCGGTGTCGAGCACCCGCGCGTAGTAGCACGTGTGCTCCTTGCCGGTGGCGGCGTTGGCCTCGCCGCCGACGGCGTCGAACGCCTCGGCGATGTCCATCGCCGAGCGCCGCGCGGTCCCCTTGAACAGCAGGTGCTCGAGGAAGTGGGTCGAGCCGAAGTGGCCGGACGTCTCGTCGCGCGAGCCGACGCCCACCCAGGCCCCGACGGTCGCCGACCGGAGCCCGGGCATGTGCTCCGAGAGGACCCGGACCCCGCCGGGCAGGACGGAACGACGCACGTGGGCGTCGCCGTCCTGCCCGGCGGACTGCTCCGCGCCCGGGAGGCCCGGGCGCACGAGCGGGAGGTCGAGCGGCACGTCAGGCGTCGGCCGGGGCGGCCTGCGCCGCGTCGGAGTCGGCCTTGTCCTCGTCGACGACCGCGTGCAGCGACAGCTTGCCGCGCGGGTCGATCTCGCCGATCTCGACCTGGACCTTCTGCCCGATCGACAGCACGTCCTCGACGTTCTCGACGCGCTTGCCGCCGACGAGCTTGCGGATCTGGCTGATGTGCAGCAGACCGTCCTTGCCCGGCGAGAGCGAGATGAACGCGCCGAACGTCGTCGTCTTCACGACGGTCCCGACGAAGCGCTCGCCGATCTCGGGCATGTGCGGGTTGGCGATCGCGTTGATCGCGGCCCGCGCGGCCTCGGCCGACGGACCGTCGGTCGCGCCGATGTAGACCGTGCCGTCGTCCTCGATCGAGATGTCGGCGCCGGTCTCCTCCTGGATCTGGTTGATCATCTTGCCCTTCGGGCCGATGACCTCGCCGATCTTGTCGACCGGGACCTTCACCGTGATGACGCGCGGGGCGAACGGGCTCATCTCGTCGGGCACGTCGATCGCCTCGGCGATGACGTCGAGGATCGCCAGGCGCGCCTCCTTGGCCTGCGTCAGCGCACCCGCCAGGACGCTCGCGGGGATGCCGTCGAGCTTCGTGTCGAGCTGGATGGCCGTGACGAACTCGCGCGTGCCCGCGACCTTGAAGTCCATGTCGCCGAACGCGTCCTCGGCACCGAGGATGTCGGTGAGCGCCGCGTAGCGGGTCTCACCGTCCACCGTGTCGGACACCAGGCCCATCGCGATGCCCGCGACCGGCGCGCGCAGCGGCACACCGGCGTTCAGCAGCGAGAGGGTCGAGGCGCAGACCGAGCCCATCGACGTCGAGCCGTTCGAGCCCAGCGCCTCGGAGACCTGGCGGATCGCGTAGGGGAACTCCTCGCGGCTCGGCAGGACCGGCATGAGCGCACGCTCGGCGAGCGCGCCGTGGCCGATCTCGCGGCGCTTCGGCGAGCCCACGCGGCCCGTCTCACCGGTCGAGTACGGCGGGAAGTTGTAGTTGTGCATGTAGCGCTTGCGCGTCTCCGGGGAGAGCGTGTCGAGCTGCTGCTCCATGCGGAGCATGTTCAGCGTCGTGACGCCGAGGATCTGCGTCTCGCCGCGCTCGAACAGCGCCGAGCCGTGCACGCGCGGCAGCACCTCGACCTCGGCCGAGAGCGTGCGGATGTCCCGCAGGCCACGGCCGTCGATGCGGAAGCCGTCGGTCAGGATGCGCTGACGGATGAGCTTCTTCTGCACCGAGCGGTACGCGGCGGAGATCTCCTTCTCGCGACCCTCGAACGACTCGGCGAGCTCGCCCTGGACCTCGGCCTTGATCTCGTCGAGCCGACCCTCGCGGGTCTGCTTGTCGGCGATGCTCAGCGCCTCGCCCAGGCGCGCCGTCGCGGCGGCCTCGACCGCGGCGTAGACGTCGTCCTGGTAGTCCGGGAACGTCGGGAAGACCTGCGTCTCCTTGGCCGCCTTCGCGGCGAGCTCGGACTGCGCCTGGACCAGGACCTTGATGAACGGCTTCGCCGCCTCGAGGCCCTGCGCGACGATCTCCTCGGTCGGCGCCTGGCCGCCCTCGTCCTTGATGAGGTTCCACGACTTCTCGGGCGCCTCGGCCTCGATCATCGCGATGGCGACGTCGTCGCCCACCACACGGCCGGCGACGACCATGTCGAACGTCGCACGCTCACGCTCGGAGTAGCGCGGGAACGCGACCCACTGGCCGTCGACGAGCGCGATGCGCACGCCACCCACGGGGCCGGAGAACGGCAGGCCCGACAGCTGCGTCGAGATCGACGCCGCGTTGATCGCGAGCACGTCGTACGCGTCGTCCGGGTGGATCGCCAGGACCGTGATGACGACCTGGACCTCGTTGCGCAGGCCCTTGACGAACAGCGGGCGCAGCGGGCGGTCGACCAGGCGGCAGGCCAGGATCGCCTCGGTCGAGGGACGGCCCTCGCGGCGGAAGAACGAGCCGGGGATCTTGCCGGCGGCGTACTGCCGCTCCTCGACGTCGATCGTCAGCGGGAAGAAGTCGAACTGCTCCTTGGGGTGCTTGCCGGCCGTCGTGGCCGACAGGAGCATCGTGTCGCCGTCGAGGTACGCGGCGGCGGAGCCGGCGGCCTGCTTGGCGAGCCGGCCGGTCTCGAACCGGACGGTACGGGTGCCGAAGCGACCGTTGTCGATCACGGCCTCGGCGAACTGGATCTCGGGACCCTCCACGGGTGCCCTCCTCGTGTGTCGAAGGCGCCGGCCGGTCCCGGCGGTCTTCGATCGAGGCCTACGGAGCTCGTGCTCCGGGGGCCACTACCGAGGACCGGACAGGTGGACCGACGCGGTGGATGGTGCGGTGGTGCTGGTGGTGCGGGTGCGGGTCGGGCGGACGTCACGTCCGCCGCGCTCGCGCGGCACCGCCGACGATCATGCCGCCGGTGCCGCCGGGCTGTCGCGCGACGCGCGGGCCCGACATGCGGACCAGCCCGGACCCCGCACGGGGTCCGGGCTGGTCGCGAGGTTCAGCGGCGCAGACCGAGGCGCTCGATGATCGAGCGGTAACGGTTGATGTCCACCTTCTGCAGGTAGCCGAGAAGGCGACGACGACGACCGACGAGCAGCAGCAGGCCGCGGCGGCTGTGGTGGTCGTGCTTGTGCTCCTTGAGGTGCTCCGTCAGGTCCTTGATGCGCTGCGTCAGGACAGCGATCTGGACCTCGGGGGAACCGGTGTCGCCCTCGTGCGTGGCGTACTCGGTCATGATGGCCTGCTTGGTGGCAGCGTCGAGGGACACGGCTCTCCTTGTGTGGTTCGTTGCGCGGTGCGCCGGGGCACGTCCACCCGGGCTCTCTGGATCCGCGGCCGTTCTGACGGCTCCCACAGACTACCAGGCCTGGCCGGACCGACCGGGACGGGCCGTCACGGGACAGGCGTCACGCGGTCGGGTCGTACAGCCGCACGAGGTACGAGTACGACGACTGGCCGCCGCCGCGGATGCCCGTCACCGTGACCCGGTAGTACGCGACCGCCTTGCCGGTGGGGTGGGCGACGCCCGACACGTCGAACACGACCGTGTTCGGCCCGTACCCGGTCGCGACCGGGTGCTTGCGCACCGAGTGCGTCTTGACGACCTTGCCGTCCGTCGTCACGCGCTGCACCTTGACCGCCGCCTTGTCGAAGCTGACCGCGCCGTTCGACGAGGACAGCGACCACCGGCCGTCCGGCTCGATCTGCTGCGGGAACCACCCGCGCGCGGGCCACTCGATCCAGCCCGGCCGCGCGGCGTTGGCCGAGGTCCCGAGACCGAACACCGTCAGTGCGTTGGCGTTGCCGGTCGAGCCGGTCGCGATGTGCGTCGTGGCCGGGTTGAGGATCCAGCGGCGGTGACCGGCCGCGGTGTTCCCGTCGCCGGGCTCGTCCATGTAGGCCGCGATCGCCTTGGAGCCCGTGGCGCCGAGCGCGAGGTTCGACGAGCCCGCCGCCTCCTTGGCCGCGGGCGACCAGCACCGCGGGAAGTCGCTCTGGCTCGGCGAGTGCGACAGCTTGCCGTTGGCGTCCATGAGCAGCGCCGCCTTCTGCGCCTTGTTGCTCGCGGTCGTGTCGAGCTTCACCGTCGAGAGCTGCACGAGCATGCGCATCGAGTTGACCATGCGCAGCGTGGCCGCACGCGACGCGTCGGACTCCCGCCCCATCGAGCACGACGAGACGCTGCCCGACCACGAGACCCGGGTGCCGAGGGCCGGCACGATGCGGGTGCGGTAGAGGTTGGTGACCCAGGCCTTCGTCGGCATGCGGTCCGACGTCCCGGACGCCGCGACGTCGGTCGCCGCGGGGGCGGCCACGAGCGCCCGCGGCGCGGACGCCGACGACCGCACGGGTGCGGCCGAGGCCGGCAGCGCGCCCGCCGCGAGGAGCGTCGACGAGACGAGGACGAGAGCAAGGACGCGCGTGCGGGCTGGGCTCACCCGACACCTCCAGGACGACGGCAGACGCTCGGCAGGACCGGGACCCCTTGCGAGGTCCCGACACGGCCATCGGCAGGTCGGGGCGCCGACCTGAGGCTTTCGTCCGAAGATCCTCGTCAGTCGTCCGCGGCCAGGACCTCGCGGACCCGCTCGACGTCCGCGTGCATCTGGTCGAGCAGCTCGTCGACCGACGAGAACCGCAGCGTCGGGCGCAGTCGCGCCACGAGGTCGAGCACGACCTCGTCGTCGTACAGGTCGAGGTCGGTGCGGTCGAGCACGTAGGCCTCGACACGGCGCTGCACCCCGTCGAACGTCGGGTTCGTGCCGATCGACACCGCCGCGGGCAGGCGCACCTCGTCGACCGGCGTGCCGTCCGCGCGACGCGTGCGCCGCAACCAGCCGGCGTACACGCCGTCGGCCGGGACCATGCCGACCGCGTCCTGCGCGAGGTTGGCCGTCGGGAAGCCGAGCTCGCGGCCCCGGGCGTCGCCGTGCACGACGATCCCGCGCAGCCGGTGCGGGCGCCCGAGGACGAGGGACGCCTGCTCCACGTCGCCGGCCGCGAGCGCCTCACGGACCCACGTCGAGGACCAGCGGCGCGCCCCGCCGGACGCGTCGTCGGCCGGGCCGCCGTCGTCGGGCGTGATGTCGTCGATGACCTCGACGTCGAACCCGTGGCGCCGCCCGAGGTCGACCATCGTCGACAGGTCGCCCGAGTTCTGCCAGCCGAACCGCACGTCGCGCCCGACCACGACGGTGCGCGCGTGCAGCCCGTCGACGAGGTACGTGCGCACGAACTCCTCGGGGCTCTGCCGCGCGAACTGCAGCGAGTACGGCAGCAGCAGCACCGCGTCGAGCCCCGTCGCCTCGAGCAGGTCGAGCCGGTCCTCGTCGCCCGTGAGCAGGGGCGGCGCGTCGTCCGGCCGGTGGACCTGCAGCGGGTGCGGCGTGAACGTCACGGCCACCGCGGACCAGCCGCGGGCGCGCGCGTCCGCGGCCATGCGCCGCAGGACGTTCGCGTGACCGCGGTGGACGCCGTCGAAGTTGCCCAGCGTGACGACGGTGGGACCGACGTCCGCGGGGACGTCGGCGAGGTCGGACCAGCGATGCACGCGCCGATCATGCCACCGCGGCGCGGCCGTCGGCGGCCACGTACCACGGCGCGACCCCGCCACCGACACCTGGACGGGTCGGTGGCGGGGTCGCGTCTGGTGCGGCGGGCCGCCGGCGGTCAGGTGCCGTCAGGTCACCCGCGACCGGGCCACGGGATGGGACCCGGACCCTTCGGGCCGGGGCCCTTGGGGCCGGCGAGCACCGTCACCCGTGCGACGTCGGTCGTGGCGGTACCGGACGCGTTGCGGAACACCGCGCGGTACTGCGCACCGTCGGTCGCCGGCGTCACGACGATCCGCAGGGTCGTCGTCCGGGCGCCGGGCACGTCCACCCAGCGACCCTTGGCGTCACGCACCTGCCACTGCACGGACGGCGCGGGCTTGCCGCTCGCGGTGGCCCGCAGCGCCACGGACGTGCCCTTCTTCGCCGAGACGTCCGACGGGTGCTTGGTCACGACCGGCGCGGTCGGGACCCCGCTCACGCCGAGGTCGGCGACGAACGACGCGACCCAGGACATCGGGGCGTTCCAGTTGATGGTGAGCTCGTTGACCGACCACGCCTCGATGTCGTCGACGTAGCAGAGCTGGGGCGCGCAGTCGTGACCCGGCGGGTAGAGCCGGTTCATGACCGGGTCCCACGTGCTGCTCTGGGAGTTCGGGCCGCCCGCGATCGTCCCCGGCGGCGGCGGGACGAGCCACCGGCTGTGCTGGTGCGAGGCGAACTTGGTGCCGTACCCGGTGATGTAGGAGATGTTCAGCGCGTTGCGCCCGAGCAGGTAGTCCATCGACTCCAGCACCGCGTTCGCGAACCGCGCCTGACCCGTGAGGTCGTACGCCGTGGCGAGCACGACCTGGTTGTTCAGCACGGACGAGCTCGAGCCCCACACGTACGAGCCGTCGGCGTCGCCCGGGTAGGTCGTGCCGAACGCCTCGGCCTGCTGCCAGGCGAGGATCTTCTCGGCCCCGGTCACGACCGACGCCTGCACGGCCTTGCGGGTCGGCAGCTTGCTGGGCACGGTCGCGAGGTCCATCCGGCCGAGCGCCGCGACGCTCCCCCAGGAGAACCCGGAGCGGGCCCAGATGTCGCTCGTCGCGAGCGGGCTGCTCTGCACGGCGGTCTCGAACGTCTTCTCACCCGTCGTGAGGTAGAGCTCGGCGGCCGCCCAGTAGAACTCGTCGCTGACGTCCGTGTCGTCGTACGGGCCGCCACCGTTCTGCCCCGCGGACTGCGGCGCGTACAGGTCGGGAACCCGCTTCGCGGCGGCGTAGGTGCTGCGCGCGACGCTCAGGAGCTGCTGGGAGAACGCCTTGTCGTACTTCGCGAACAGTCGCGCGCCCTGCGCGGCGGTCGCCGCCACGTTGAGCGTCGCGGCCGTCGACGGCCGGTGCAGGCGGCGCTCCTGCGGGTCCTGCGACGGCAGGAGGCCGAGGCCCGTCCAGCCGACGTCGTGGATCTTGTGGTGCACGAGGCCGTCGAGAGAGCGCTTGTCGGTCGCGGACACCGTCATGCCGGAGCCGGTCGGCACCTGCATCTGGAGGAAGAACTCGAGCTCCCAGCGGGCCTCGTCGAGCACGTCCGGCACGCCGTTGCCGCTCTCGTCGGCCGGCACGTCGAGCGTGCCGTCCTTGAGGGCGCCGCGGGCCGCGTCGGGCGAGTGCAGCGACCGCTCGTACATGCTCAGCAGCTGCGCGACGGCGATGCCGCCGTTGACGACGTACTTGCCGTGGTCACCTGCGTCGTACCACCCGCCCACGACGTCGAGCGAGTAGCCGGTCGGGCACGTCCAGGTGCCGTAGGACCACGCGGCACCGTCCTCGGCCGCGGTCAGGCACGCGACGTCGAGGTCGCCCTTGTTGACCTCGCCGTCCGGCCCGGACACGTGGCCGGCGGGACGGTCGTAGCGGTCGTCGGGGACGTCCACCGCGATGCCCGAGCGCACGGGGTAGAAGTAGTTCAGCGCGTCGTAGCGCAGCTGCGCGTACAGGTCCTTCGCGATCGCGAACGGGTCGCTGCGGTCCTCGCCCACGACGAGCGTGTACCCGCTGCCGGCCGTGCGGAACGACGAGAAGTCGATCGTCTGCACGGTGAGCTGCGACGAGGGGTCGAGCCCGGCGGGCGTCGCGTCACCCGAGGCGACGGTGGCGCCCGACGAGTCCTCGAGCCGCCACGCGAGCGGCTCGGTGGCGTCGCTCACGACCGTGGCGTTCTTCGGCCCGTCGGGCAGGTAGCCGAGCTGGTTGACGCGCACGGGTCCGCGCACGTCCGGCTCGTACGGCGGCGGGGGCGTCGCGACCTTCTTGAGCGACAGGCTCGTGATGCAGAACGTGAAGTCCCCGCGGGCACCCATCTGCAGCGCGACCTGCCCGACACCGACGGCCGGGTCGTCGGACTGCGCCGGGAACGTCACGGGCGAGGTGAACGCGAGCTCGTGCTCCGTGAGCTCGGTCGACAGCTGGGTGTTGTCGGCGAACGCCGCGCGCCACGGCACGGCGTTCTCGCCGACGATCGTGCGGATCGTCGCCGCGTTGCTCGCGCTCGCCGTGAACGTGAGGCGGTAGTTGGCGTCCTCCTCGATCGGCAGGCCGTTGAGCACGAGGCCGTCGTACTGCCCCGAGCCCGCGGGGACCTCGAAGCACAGCGGCTCCCCCTCGCCCGGCTCGGAGGTCACGGTCCAGCCGGCCGCGCTCCACCCCTCGGGCAGCACACCGTCGAAGCTGGTGTCCGGGATCAGCTCGGCGTCGCCCGCGAGCTGGAAGTCGTCGAGGCAGAACGTGTAGTCGGCCGCCTGCGCGCCGAGCTGGAACGACAGGTTGCCCTCGCCGCTGAACTCGGGGTTCCAGGTGAACGAGTACTCCTGCTCCTGCGAGGTCAGGGCGACGGTCGACGCCACGTCGTCGGGCCACCCGATGCCCGCGCGCAGGTTGACCGAGACGTCCTGCGTCGCGTGCGCGGTGAAGGACACCGTGTAGGTGGTGCCCGCCTCGAACGTGATCCCGTCGTGCTGCGCGGCGACGGTCCACGGGTCTTTCGTCCCCGTGGGGACGACGACGCAGAACTCGCCGTCGACGACGGACGACGTCGAGTCGCCGCCGTAGCTGTGCCAGCCCTGCGCGCCGGACTCGAAGTCATGCGTCGACCCCACGGGATCCGCGAGGGCGGCCGGCGCGACGACCGTCGCGGCGACCAGGGCTGCGGCCGTCAGGCCTGCAGAAAGGACAGCCGTGCGTGCACGGCGACTGGACCAGGAAACCACGTCGTCTCCTCGAAGCCGGGCCAGATGGCCACAGGGGCGCTGCCACGAGAGCCGGACACCACCCTCGATCGTCGCCAGGGGGACGGTACAGCGCAAACCAGGCGTACGGAACCGGTTCCGAGCACCCGAACCGGTTCGAAGCGCGACGTCAGCACGCATGTCACCCGGATCGGTGACCTCCGCACGAGTTGCCCGTGGCCGACCTCCCGGCGCCGGCGAGGTCAGTCGGCTGCGAGCACGAGCACCGGGCGGGCGCGGCCCTCCCGCAGGCGCAGCAGCGCGACCAGCCGCCCCGAGGGGTCGATCGCCGCGACGGTCGCGTCCGGGTCACGGGTCGTGCCGTCGGCCCGCAGCGCCTGGCCGTACCCGAGCGCCCTGGCCTCGGCCTCGTCGACCAGCCGCACGGGGAACGTCGCGCGCGCCGCGTCCGCGAGCGGCATGACCTCGACCGGGACGTCGTCGGGTGACGCCGCGAGCGCCTCCAGCGTGCGAGCCTCGGAGAGCGTGTAGCCGCCCACGCGCGTGCGTCGCAGCGCGGTCAGGTGCGCACCCACGCCGAGCGCGGCACCCAGGTCCCGGGCGAGCGCCCGGACGTACGTCCCCGACGAGACGACCGTCCGGATCTCGACGTCGAGCACCCGCACACCCTGGGCCTCGGCCGCGCGCACGTCGCCGACGACGAGCTCGTGGACCGTCACCGGCCGCGCCGGGAGCTCCACCTGCTCACCGGCCCGCACGCGCGCGTACGCCCGCTCGCCGTCGACCTTGATCGCGGACACCGCGCTCGGGACCTGCAGGATCTCGCCGGTGAGCGTCCGGGCGGCCGCCTCGACCTGCGCGCGCGTCAGGTGCGCGGCGTCGTCGGCTCGCGTGACCTCGCCCTCGGCGTCCTCGGTCGTCGTCGCGATGCCGAGGCGGACCGTCGCCGCGTACTCCTTGTCCGCGCCCACGACGTAGGTCAGCAGGCGCGTCGCCCGCCCCACGCCGACCACGAGCACGCCGGTCGCCATCGGGTCGAGCGTGCCCGCGTGCCCGACCTTGCGCGTGCCGGCGATCCCCCGCATGCGCGCGACGACGTCGTGGCTCGTCCACCCGGCGGGCTTGTCGACGACGACGAACCCGTCGGCCGCGGTCGGCCTGCGACGCGGCCGCTCCCCCTGCGCCGCGCGGCGTGCCCGCGCCTGCTCGTGCGCGTCCGTCCGGGCCCCGTTCACGCGCCACCCGCCGCGCGGTGGGCGGTCAGGGCGACGCACTCGAGCAGCCCGTCCATGCCCGGGTCCTCGCCCGGGTGCGCCTCCGCGTCGGTCGCGACGAGCACGTTGAGGAGCATCCCGAACGCGACGAACTGGCGCGCCTCGTCGGGCGTCGCACCGGTGGCGTCGACGTAGAGGCGGTACGCCTCGCCCAGGCAGTGCCGCGCGGCGCGGCCGACCTGCTCGTCGGCGCTCGCGATGAACCCGTGCATGAGCAGCCGCAGCAGGTCGCGGTCCTCGATGAGCTCGAGATAGGCGCGTCCCATGGCCTCCTTGGGGTCGTCCTCGCGCGCCGCGACGGTGAGCACGCCGACGACGCGGTCCGCGGCCTGCTGGTACGCCTCGAGGAACAGGTCGCGCTTGGACCCGAACAGCCGCACGACGTAGGGCTGGGACACGTCGGCGGCGCGCGCGACCTCGTCCGTCGTGGCGGCGAAGCCGCCCTCGGCGAACACCCGGCGGGCCGCGCCGAGGATCTGCTCGCGCCGCTCGTCGCCGGACATCCGGGTGCCGCGTCCGGGCTCCGTCGCCCGCTCGTGCGTCTCGCTGGTCATCTTGACAGGTTATCAGCCGATGCCTACGGTCCCCCTTGTTAGTAATCACTCAATGCCAACAAGTAGTCCGGGGATCCGACCCCGGCCGGACCCGCAGGGGAGATCCGATGACCACGCACCAGACCGCCGGGCCGCCGCCCGGCGCCGGACCGGCCCGCACGGGGGCACGTCGGCGCACCGCCGGCACCGGCATCGCACTGCTCGCCGCATCGCTGCCGATGTTCATGGCCACGCTCGACAACCTCGTCATGACGACCGCCCTGCCCGTGCTGCGCACCGAGCTGTCGGCCTCGCTCACCGAGCTGCAGTGGATGGTCAACGCGTACACGCTCGCGTTCGCGTCGCTCATGATCGCCGCCGCGACGCTCGGCGACCGGCTGGGACGGCGACGCGTGTTCGTCGGGGGCATCGTCCTGTTCGCGCTCGCCTCGATCGCGTCCGCGCTCGCCACCACCCCCGAGCTGCTCATCGCCGCCCGCACCGTCCAGGGCGCGGGGGCCGCCGCCGTCATGCCGCTGTCGCTCACCCTCCTCGCCGCCGCCGTGCCGCCCGCGCGGCGTGCGATGGCGATCGGCGTGTGGGGTGCCGTGTCCGGCCTCGGGGTCGCGCTCGGCCCCGTGATCGGCGGCGCCGTCGTCGACGGCATCTCCTGGCAGGCGATCTTCTGGATCAACGTGCCGGTCGCGCTCGTCGCGGTCCCGCTCGTCCTGCGCGTGCTCCCCGAGTCGTCCGGACGCGCGCAGCGCATCGACGTGCCCGGGCTGCTGCTCGCCGCGGCCGGTGTGCTCGCGCTCGTCTGGGCGGTCGTCAACGGCAACGACGAGGGCTGGGGCTCCGGCCGCATCATCGGCGCCACGGTCGCCGGCGTCGTCCTGCTCGTCGGCTTCCTGCGCCGCGAGGCCCGCACCGACCATCCCCTGGTGCCCCTCGGCCTGTTCCGCGTGCGCTCGTTCTCGGTCGCCAACGGCAGCGCGTTCCTCTTCTCGGTGGGCGTGTTCGGCACCGTGTTCGTGCTCTCGCAGTACCTGCAGATCGGCATGGGGTACAGCCCGCTCGCAGCCGGGATCCGCACACTCCCCTGGACCGCCGCACCCATGCTCGTCGCACCGCTCGCGGGCCTGCTGGCCCCCCGGCTGGGCGTACGCCCCCTGCTGACCGCGGGGCTCGCGCTGCAGGCCGTCGGCCTCGCGTGGCAGGCCGCGGTGATCGGCGACGCGACCGTGTACGCCGACCTGGTCCCGGGTCTCGCACTCGCCGGCATCGGCATGGGCCTGACGTTCGCACCGTCCGCCACCGCGGTGCTCGCCGACATGGTGCCCGACGACCACGGCACCGCGAGCTCCGTGAACGCGACGATCCGCGAGGTCGGCGGCGCCGTCGGTGTCGCCGTCGTCGTCGCCGTCTTCCAGGCCGCGGGCGGCGCGCTCACACCCGACGGGTACGCACAGGGCCTGCGCCCGGCTGCGTTCGTGGGCGCGGCGGTCGTCGGGCTCGGCGCCTTGGTCGCGGCGCTCATGCCCCGCGCAACGGGCCGCATCACGCCCGACGTCGACGTGGTCACGCCCGACGACCGCCGCGCCGACCTGGACCTCGACACGGACCCGCACCCGGAACGCCCGGCAGCCGCCGCGGCCGAGCCCACGCTCGCCGCACGCTGACGGCGACACGCGACGAGGGCGCCCCGAGCATCTCGGGGCGCCCTCGTCGTGCGTGCACGGACGGTCAGCCGCGCGTGTCGTCCTCGTCGTCCTCGTCGGCGAGCCGACGGTACGGGTCCGCCTCACCGGCGTACGACGACGACCGCGCGAGCGCCTGGAGCTCCGCGTCGCGACGCGCGGCGTCGGCGAGCGCCTGCTCGAGGTGCGCCGCGGTCTCGGGCACCGCGTCCAGGTGGAACGCGAGCGTCGGCGTGAGCCGCACCCCGGTCTGCTTGCCGACCTCGGAGCGGATGACGCCCTTGGCCGACTCCAGCGCTGCCGCGCTGCCCGTGCGGGCGTCGTCGCCGCCGTACACGGTGTAGTAGATGTCCGCGTGCTGCAGGTCGCCCGTGACACGCACGTCCGTCACGGTCACGAACCCGAGCCTCGGGTCCTTGATCCGCGTGTCCAGCATCTGCGCCACGACCTGCTGGATCCTCTCGGCCAGCTTGCGCGCCCGTCCGGTATCAGCCACCACAGTTTCCTTCCGCTAGGACCAGCCTCCCGGCCGTCACCCGCGTGGGGCGACGGCCAGGAGGGTGTGGTGTGCGCGCACGGCCGTGGTCGGGCCTGGCGGGCGGCCGCCCCGCACGGGGCGGCCGCCTGGTAGGCC
>NZ_BJLP01000037.1 GCF_006538705.1 Cellulomonas uda | reverse complement strand
ACGGAGAGCGTCCCCCGAACGGCGCCCCCTACTGGCTGTCGCGCGAAGGCGTCCCCTTGCACACCGGGCATGGCCGCTCGGTCGGGACCGCGCCCGGCACCAGCGAGGTAGGGGTCGATTCGAGGCGCGTGATCCAGCCTGTGTCACTACAACGCGTGCATGTGGTCATAGGGCGAGGATCGGTCGTCACGCGCACTAACTGCGCATGCAGGGCCCGGCGTGTCCTACGGGCGCGGCGCACGAGCCAGTTCGAGGTAACGACCCCAGGCGGCAACGCAGGTGTTTAGGGTGATCGCGACGACGGGCATGAGTTGCTCGACGTCTGTTGTGAACCGGACCTCAGCCACACCGTCAGCGGTTCCGGTGACCTCCTGTTCCAGGGTCGCGAGCGTCGCCCAAGACTTGCCGTGCGCGAGGCCGCTCTGGATCCGCCAGAGCAACTCGAAGAGGTCCGAGTCGGAGCCGCAGTGCTGCGCTGCGCCACGCACGACATCCCGGTAGGTCCAGGACTTCACGCTTCTGCTGTCGGGGGCGAGGCTGCGGAACTCTTCAAGAACCTCGTCGAACGTCCTGCCGGACTGGAGCTTGTCGCCGCCCAGCAGCTTGGATGCCTTCCGGCCCTCGTCCGAGTTGTTGTAGAGCTGCCTGACTCGTCTGTGGCGCCGCTCAGCAGGGTCGTCCGGGCCGATCAGCCAGAGGGCTGTACACGCGGATTCCAGAGCGGCGCGCGCGAGCGTGTGCTCGGCCCAGGGGTGGGTTCTCTGCGCGTCCTGGATCGTCCCGCGGATGGCTTCCAGGTGGTCCATCGCCACACCGTGCGCGAGCGCTACCCCATGAGACAGAACGTAGATGCCCAACGCCGCGTCGTCCTCGGCGAGCGGGCTGCCCGGCTCAGGTCGAGGCGGTACGACCTCTGCGGTGGCCGCGTAGTGCTCGGCGACACGCGCGAGCACTCGCCCCGGCCGTAACCGGTCGTCGGCGGTCGGCTCATGGCGTGTGCGGAGCCACCGGTCAGAGGCAGACAACTCGGTGAACAGCTGAAGCCCTGGAACGTCCTCGCCCATGCCGCAACCCTGGCAGGCACATCGCCTCGGTGTCCTTGGAACGCAATGCGGGTTCGGAGGGTGGCTCGCGTCGGTCAGACGGGCAGCACTGGTGCCTACGCTCCACCGTCACCACTGTCGGCTGACTCGCGGGTGTCGAGGATGATGTAGGGCCAGACGGGCGCCACGATGTCGGCCAGTGCGCTGGCGAGCGCTTCGAGACAGTCGGCCAGGTTGTCGAGGTCAACTAGCGATCCGAGCCCGGTGTAGCCATCGCGACGTCGCCCCCAACGGATAAACCGGCCCTGGAACTCCTCCCACGGCCACCACTCGCTGTGCACCACCTGGTTGCGCAGCTCGCGCAGACCGGCCCTATCTGCGCCGTCGAGAAGCAACCCGACGTGCTCTAGTGCTTCGGCGCTCAGCGCGCCACCGGCCTCGCGGAGTGCCTTCCGTAGTTCGACTTCCAGGACGGCCCAGTCATAGTTGGCTTCCCTGAACGACTCTCGGACCGAGGTGACAACGAGTAGACGTTTGAGGGCGGCTTCGACGTGTGCCCCGGCGACGACCACACGACCAACCCGCTGGTGTAGCTCGTGCCGGTAGCGACGGTCACCGTCATCCGGGCCGCCAGCGCGCTGAACGAGCGCCGTGCGGAGGTCGGTCCCGCCCGGACGCACTCCCACAGGGTCGACGAGCGTGTAAGTGATCGTCCTGTCCGGCTTCGGAAGTCGCTCCGTGACACGCGTGACCAGTGGCTCACCAGGCGGCGGCGCCGGAGGGTAGGCGTTGATGTGGCCGGTCTCGGGATCGCGCACGCCGGGGGATGGCTCTCCCAACGTCACGCCGTCGGAACTGTCGTGGTCGTCCGCGTCCCTGGTCATACCTGCATGGTGCCGCTCGGACGTCGGTCGCGGTCCCCGGAATCGCTGTTCGAAATGGACCGATAGCGAGACACCGCCGCGCCCTCGCCGGTCGTCGCGTCGTCGTGCGGGAGCCGCTGTGCCGTAACTCGTGACCGAAACCGCCCGTGCCGAAAGAGTGAACCCGAGCGTTTTCGGGACACTGTCGCACGCTGGCCGGCTAGGACGGTGTCATGACGCCGGACCGCCCGGCGGGATCGGAGGCACGCGGTGGCGCTGCTCGGCTACGCCCGTGTGAGCACACGGGACCAGGACCCCAGGCGGCAGGTGGATGAGCTCACCGCTGCCGGGTGCGTACGGGTGTGGGTCGACCACGGCGTGAGCGGCACTGTCGTGTCCCGACCGGAACTCGACGCGCTCCTGGGGTACGCACGTGACGGTGACACGCTCGTCGTGACCGAGCTCAGCCGGCTCGGCCGCACCGTGCGCCAGCTCGTAGCGCTCGTTGACGACCTCGGCCGCCGGGGCGTTGGCGTCCGGAGCCTCACGCAGGCCATCGACACGACGCCGGGCCAGGGCGGCGGCATCGGCGTCCTCCTCCTGAGCATCTTCGCCGCGCTGGCGGAGTTGGAGCGCGAGGTGCTCATCGAGCGGACCCGTTCCGGGCTCGAGGCGGCGCGCGCCCGTGGTCGCATTCCCGGCCGTCCCCCGGTCGTCGATACGGAGCGGCTCGCTGCGGCCCGCGTCCTCGTCGACCAGGGTCAGAGCGTCGTGTCCGTCGCCAAGACCCTCGGCGTCGGGCGCTCATCTCTGTACCGCGCCATCGAGCGGGAGCGCAGCCAGAGCGCCAACGCGGGCACCGCCCGATGACCGGCGATGCTCTCGGTGTCCCGGCGTCCTGCCCGTACGCGCTGACACAGGTCACACTCGGGAGTGCCCCAGGCGGGGTGTGGGTCGATGCCGTGCTCATGTGCGAGGGCCAGCCGGTGGCGCGGATTGTCCAGCACGGTGACGGGGGCCCGGATGCGATCAGGCCGCTCGCCCCGGCCACGTGGGCGGACGTGCACACCTACGAGACCTACGCGCGCACGTGGGGCGCCCCGTACGGCATCGTCCACGAGCCGTCCAATGCGCTCACGGCCGCACTGCTCGAACGCTGGGCCGCCACGAGGGGCTGACGCACAGCGACCCGACCCCAGCCCCGCGGGCCGCAGGTGCCGTCCACAGTGCGTGTCCCCTGCACCTGACCAGCGGCTTCGCGGGTGCCACCGTGCCAGCACCCGATACCCCGACCCCCGAGGAGGCCCCGATGGAGACCAGGACCCGCGAGCACGTATCGGCCGTTGCCGCGCTCGTCGCCCGCTGGGGCGTCCCCGCACGCGTCGCGACGGTCGAGGGGCGCTATATGTAGAGGTACAACTGGCGCCCGACGGGACCGTCACCGCGTGCATCGACCCGGGCGACCTCGCCGTCGCGTACGTGCAGCCCCGGGGCGCCCGTCCCGTGCTCGCGCATGGCCCCGCAGCCTGCGTCGACGGGCACGAATGCTCCGATGCGCTGTGCGTGGCAGACCAGGTGTGGGCGTGGGTCCTGTGCTGGCGGCACGGCGCGCCTGACGCGAGGGCGTGTCAGCCGCAGCCCGGTCCATGTGTCGGCTGGACGTCATAAGTGATCGTCTTGTGGGTCATGTACGCCTCGAAAATCGTGTCGTCGCGCCACGGCGTCTGGTAGGGCTGATCGCTCCACCACTGCTGTCCGTCAAGCGCGAACGCGATTCCGATCGCGTAACCCCTGATGTGCGTGTCCTCGCTGGTATCTCGCCAGGTGGAGACCGGGACCGTCGCAGTGCTGACGCTGCACGCTGGCACGTCACGCAACTCCAGTGGAACGTCCATCGTTGGGAGGTCCGGGGCGTTGTCGTCGCTGCCCGTGGGGTACCGGTCGTCCCACAACCCGAGTCGTAGCCGCACGTTGTACACAGGGCTGGTGCTGTTGTTCGTCACCGTCACCGCGAAGGACTTCGTCTGCCCGTCGGGGTCGTCAGAGCCGAGTCGCTCGTAGGCCCAGGTCACACGAGCGGCGTTCTCCTGCGCATGGTCGGGCTGCGGGAAGGGGAACCACTGGCGGCCGGCGGCAAGGGCGAGGTACGTCGAGAGTGCGAGGCTGATGACCGAGACCCAGAAAGCCGGTGAGTTCCAGTCGCCAGTTCGCCTCGATGACTTCTCCTCCATGCTGTTGGAACGTAGCGCCTGCGACGCACGCCGGTGGCACTTTCGCCCCGTCCAGCCCGTCCAGCGGCCGACCAGCCAGCAGCGACACCGTGTTCCCCTGGGAACACCGACTGCGACGAACGGGAGTCAACGGGCGTCAACTGCGTCCGTGTTCCCACGTCAGATCCGCGTAATCATGCGTCTGGCCTGGTCAAACGCGTCCGTCCAGGAGGTTCGAATCCCCCATCCTCCGCCGTGTGTGATGACGCGGGACATCGTTCACCGATGTCCCGCGTCATCGTTCATGGTGCAGAGCCCGGCCATCGGCCGGGCTCTCGTTCGTCGTAGCGCCAGGCGCGCGCACCACGGCCCGCACCCGCCGAGTGCGCACGTTCGTGCTCGAGCGCGGACGACGAGCGTGCGCGCTCGACTCGGGACGTGCGCGGTCGGCGGGTGGTGCGGGGCGGGCTGGTTTCGCGGGTGGGGGTCCGGGGAGGCAGGGTGGGGGCGTGACCTCACCTGGGACGGCAACGGCCGACGAGCTCGTCGTGCTGCTCGACGACGACGGGACGCCCGTGGGGACCGCGCTCAAGCGCGAGGTCCACCATGCGACGACTCCCCTGCACCTGGCGTTCTCGTCGTACGTGGTCGACCCGGACGGACGCCTGCTCGTGACGCGGCGCGCGTGGGACAAGGCGACGTTCCCGGGCGTGCTGACCAACTCGTGCTGCGGTCACCCGGGACCGGGCGAGGCGTTCGAGGACGCGATCCGGCGGCGGCTGCACGACGAGCTGGGCATCACGGAGGCGGGGCCGGTGGTGCCGCTGCTGCCGGACTTCCGGTACCGCGCTGCGAGCGGCGGGATCGTCGAGAACGAGATCTGCCCGGTGTTCGCGGTGCGCGTGCCGGCGGACGTCGTCGTGACGCCGGACCCGAGCGAGGTCGCCGAGGTGCGGTGGATGCCGTACGCGCAGTTCCACGACCTGGCGCTCACGCACCCGGAGGCGAGCCCGTGGGCGCGTCTGCAGGTGGAGCAGCTCGGCCGCGAGGTCGACTGGTCGGCGCTGCTCGACGGCCCTGCGGCACGTCGCTCCGCACGAGAGGGCTGAGAGCCGTGCGAGGACGTGACGACGAGCTGTGGGTCCTGGCGCGCGACGAGCGAGCGGCGTTCGCGGAGGACCTCGAGCGCCTGAGCCCCGAGCAGTGGCGGCACGCGACGCTGTGCGGGCGGTGGGACGTCGAGGAGGTCGTCGCGCACCTGGTGGCTGCGGCTCGCACGGGCCGGTGGGCCTGGCTGCGCAGCATGGTCGGGGCACGGTTCCGTCCGGACGTGCACAACCGGCGCCGCATCGAGGAGCACCGCGGTCGCACGCCCGCGGAGACGCTCGAACGGTTCCGCGCGGTCGTGGGCTCGACGACGGCCGCGTCCGGGCACACCCCCGCGTACCTGGGGGAGGTCGTCGTGCACGCCCAGGACGTCCGCCGGCCGCTGGGCATCGCACGTACCCCGGACGTCGCGGCTCTTACACCCGTCGCGGAGTTCTACGCCGCGCGTGACTTCGCGGTCGAGAGCCGCAGGGTCGGCGCGGGGCTGCGGCTGGCGGCCGACGACGGCCCGTTCGCCTCCGGTGACGGGCCGCTGGTGAGCGGCTCCACGCTCGCCCTGGTGATGGCGATGGCCGGACGGGCGGCGTACCTCGACGACCTCACGGGCCCGGGAGTGGCGGTCCTGCGCGACCGCCTGACGCCGTCGTAGCCGAGCCCGATGCTCCACCCGGCGCTCGCGCGACCCGCACCTTACGGTGGGACGGACCGACGAGGACGGAGGGGCCATGCACGCGAAGGACGTCCTGGCGGACGGGTTCGGGCGGATCGACGACCTGGTGCGCCGCGCGGTGGAGGGCGCCGACGAGGCGCTGCTCACGCGCCGGATCGACCCGGACGCGAACACGCTCGCGTGGCTCGCGTGGCACATCGCGCGCGAGCAGGACGGGCAGGTCGCCCCGCTCGCGGGCACGGAGCAGGTGTGGACGTCACGCGGCTGGTCGCAGCGGTTCGGGCTGCCGTTCGACGACTCCGCGATCGGGTACGGGCACACGTCCGACGAGGTCGCGCAGGTCGTCGCGACGGCGGACCTGCTGCTCGGCTACCTGGCTGACGCGACCGCGGCGTCGCTCGCGTACGTCGAGCGCCTGGCCGACGAGGACCTGGACGTCGTCGTCGACGAGCGCTGGGACCCGCCCGTGACGCTCGGGGTGCGGCTCGTCAGCATCCTGGGCGACGCGTTCGAGCACGCGGGCCAGGCGGCGTACCTGCGGGGAGTGCTCGACCGCACGGCCTGACCGGCGGGATCGCGCTCAGCAGGTCTCGTGCACGGCGTCCGGGTCCGAGCGCGGCAGCACGTCGCGGTCGCGCAGCACGACCGACAGACCCCGGTCCCGCTGCGTCGCGTGCGACCGGGCGTCGCAGGCCTCGTCGAATGCGGCGCGGCTGTACTCCACGTCGAGCACCACCGGGTACGCGGAGGTGTACGTCGCGCACTCGTCCCACTCCTGGCACTCCTCGCTGACCGCGAGGTCCGCCCCGAGCGCGCGGACCTGCCGGGTGAGCTCGGCGGTGTTCTTCTGCGCGAACGCCAGCCCGCGCGCGTGCGCGCGCTCCACGAGCAGGGCGGCGTACGCGAGGGCGTGCTCCGCGGTGAGCAGGCCGTGCGAGCGCGTGTACGAGTCGAGGTTGTCGACCTCGACCGCGTCGAAGCCTGCGGCCGCGCACGCGTCGACCACCGCCCCGACGCGCTCGGCGACTCGTGCCCGCAGCGCGTCCGTGCGCAGGTCGTAGAGCGCCTCGTCGGGCCAGCCCTCGTCCCGCACGGGCTCGCCGTCGTCGTGCAGGACCAGCTCGGGCGCCGCGCGCAGGAGCTGCTCGGTCTCGTCGGGCTGCGTCTGGAAGCCGTTGACGTAGCAGACGTCGTAGCGACCGCTGGGTGCCTCGGTCGAGTCCCGGACGACGACGCGCGTCGCGTCGAGGGGCTCGTCGGCGCCGCCCAGCTGGTACTCGAACGGCGAGCCCGGATCGGGCAGCGCGACGAGGGGCGCCGGTGGTGACGCCGACGACGAGGGCCGCGGGGCGGTCGTCGTGCACGCCCCGATGGCGAGGAGCAGCGCGCCGACGACGAGCGCGGCGAGCGGTGCACGCGCGGGGCGCCGCCGCGGGCGGGTGGGGCTCGTCGTCACCGCGTCACTGTAGGCGCGGTCGGGTCAGCGCGGCCCGGGCAGCGCCACCCGGGTCAGCGCCGCCCGGGTCAGCGCGGCGCGTGCGCGACGCACGTGGTCGCGGTGGGGCGGGCGAGCAGCCGCGCCGGGTCGATGGGCTCCCCGCCGACGACGCACGTGCCGTAGGTGCCCGCGGCGAGCCGGTCCAGCGCGGCGTCGACCTCCGCGAGGCGCCGGCGCACGTCGGCGGCGAGCGCGTCGACCTGCGCGCGCTCGAACGCGATGGTCTGCCCCTCGGGGTCGTGCTCGTCGTCGATGTTGGCGCCCCACGCCGCCTCGACCAGGTCCGACTTCGCGGCGCCGAGCCCGACCGCGCGCTCGAGCGCGTCGGCGCGCAGAGCGAGCAGCCGCGCGCGCACCTCGTCGTCGTCCACGGACAGCGCCATGCCCGCCACCCTCGCACGCGGACGCGCGGACCTCACCCCCAGACCTCCACGGTGCTGACGACGAGCGCACCCTCCCGGTCCGGGTCCACGCCTGCGACGACGAGCACGCTCCGGTCCCGCAGGAGGTCGAGCTCGAGCGCACGGTGCACGAGCGCCCCGGGCACGCCGTGCACGCGCGCGGTCACCTTCTGGTGGTCCCCGTCGCGCGCGCACACGACCTCGACCTCGGCCTCGAACGCGGTCCCCGCACGCGTGCGGGCCGGCACGACGAGGTGCGCGAGCACGTCGTCGTCGAGCCGGACGTCCAGGGTCGCCGCCCGGGCGAGCCGCTGCGTGACCACGCCCCGCACGACCACGCGGAACCGGGTGCCCGCCGCGCGGTACCGACGCGCCCGCACGACGCGGCGCAGCTCGACGTGCGCGCGGGGGTGCCGGGAGTCGACGTCCTCGTCGTCGTAGGACGCGCCGAGCGTGAGCAGCGGCCGGTGCGCGTTCGTCGTCGTCCGCGCGAACGAGCCCTCCTGCCAGCCCCAGCTCGTCAGGTCGGCGGACGTCCCCAGCTCGACGAGGTCGCGCTCGTTCGCGTCGTCGCCCTCGCCGAACTGCACGCTCGAGGTGTTGTGCACCTGCGAGTTCACGACCGCGAGCCCGACGCCGTTGCGCCGCAGCCGCAGGAACCGCAGGTTCGCCACCGACATGCCGTTCAGCTGCATGCCCGTGCCGCAGTCCTCGATCGTCAGGTAGTCGACGTGGCCGTTGCAGTTCTCCTTGGCCTTGAGCCCGATGGGGCAGCCCCGGATGACGAGCTGCTCGTCGTAGGAGCGGGCGATGTCGTAGGAGCGGAACACGTGGTGGTGCTCCTGCACGCCGTGCTTGGTGAGGTTCTCGACGATCCCGCCCGCCACCGCGTACGTGCAGTGGTCGAGCACCCCGATCCCGACCTGCCCGACCCCTTGCCCGTCGACGTGGCAGTTGTGCCAGTGCAGCAGGCTGCGGCGGCGCACGTCCACGGCGTGCGCGAACCCGCCGCGGAACGCGAGGTCCTCGAGCCACACGGACACGCCGTCGTAGGCGCGCAGCCCGAACCGGTACCCCGGGTGCGCGGCGTGGTCGATGACGGCGAGCGGCCGGTTCGGGTGCCCGCCGACCCGCGGCCCGACGATCCGCAGGAAGTCGTGCTGCGCGAGCCCTCGCGCGCCCGTCAGGGCGATCCCGCCGGTGTACGTGCCGGGACCGACGTCGATCGTCCAGCCCGCCTCGTACGCCGGACCTGCCGCACGCCAGCGCGCGGCGGCCGTGGCGACCTGCCGCAGCGCGGTGCGGGGCGTGCGGCCGTCGGCCTCGTCGTCCCCGTCCTCGCGGACGTACAGGGTGGTGCGGCTCGCGCTCACGCCGCGCACCGTAGCAACGGCGCGACCTGCGCAGGAGCCGTTGTGCACAGGCATCCGGGGGATCCCCTGGACGGACGTCCACGCAGGCCTCCCCGGCGGCGTCCGCGGCCGGTACGGTGGGCGCCGTAGTCGCAGTGCATCGCTTGTCACCGTGTGCTTCCGCCGCGGGCCGGACGACGTTTCACCGTGATCACCGGTCCCGGCACCGCCGGGGTCGTCCCGCCGCAAGGAAGTAGAACGGCCACATGGCAACTGGCACCGTGAAGTGGTTCAACGCCGAGAAGGGGTACGGCTTCATCGCCCCCGACGACGGCGGACCCGACGTCTTCGCCCACTACTCGGCCATCCAGTCGAGCGGCTTCCGCTCGCTGGAGGAGAACCAGAAGGTCGAGTTCGAGGTCACCGAGGGCCAGAAGGGCCCGCAGGCCGCGAACATCCAGCCGCTCTGACCTGACGTCGCGCGGGCACGCACCGCGCAGTCGTCGCACGGACGGCGGGTCTGCACGGGCCCGCCGTCCGCCGTCCTGCGGCCGCGGGCCGTGACGCTCGGCTCATGACGCACGGCTCACGGGGCTCGGGTCATGGCGCTCGGCTCATGACGCGCTGCGCGCGTGCCGACAACCCAGGCGACGAGGACGACGAGAGCCGCGCGCACCACGAGGACACGATGACGACGCCGATCCCCGGCTGGTACCCCGATCCCCAGCGCCCCGACCAGGTGCGCTGGTTCGACGGTGCCTCGTGGACCGCGCACGTGCGGCAGGCGCGACGTGCGGCCACCGGTCCGACGAAGCCGCCGTGGTCGGGCGGGAAGATCGCCCTCGTCTCGGTCGGGAGCGCGGTCGCCGCGGGCGTCGTCGTCGTCGGGGCCGGGCTGCTCGCGGCACCGCGGGTGGTCGCCATGTGGGACGACGAGCTGTTCGACGAGTCGCTGCGCGGCCAGTCGTGCGCGCAGGTCGCGGTCGACGAGGTCCGCCTCGCCGCCGAGGACGCCGCCCCGGGCGACGTCGCGCTCGTCGCGATCGACCAGGTCCGCACGGTCGAGGACCACCTCGCGACCGCCACCCGGCCGTCCGACGGGGCCGAGACGCACCTGCTGACCTGCGAGGGCATGGCGCGGTGGGCCGACGGCTTCCAGCGCCCGGTGCGCCTCGTCCTGACCATCGACAGCGACAACCAGACCTGGATCGACAACACATGGGACGAGAGCTCGACGGGCAGCGCGTGACCGTCCGCACGCCCGTGCTGGGCGTGGTCCGGTCCGCGCCCGGCGCCGCGCACCCTAGAGTGGCCTCCGTGATCTTCAAGGCCGTGGGCGAGGGCAGGCCCTACCCTGACCACGGGCTCGAGACGACCAAGCAGTGGGCCGAGGTCCCGCCGCGCCAGGTCCGTCTCGACGAGCTCGTCACGACGAAGCGGACGCTGGACCTCGACGCGCTGCTCGCGGAGGACTCCACGTTCTACGGCGACCTGTTCGCGCACGTCGTGCAGTACAAGGGGATCCTGTACCTCGAGGACGGGCTGCACCGCGCGGTGCGCGCGGCCCTGCAGCAGCGTCCCGTGCTGCACGCCCGGGTGCTGGTGATCGAGTGAGCGACGTGGACCGCGCCCGGGCCCTGCGCCGGCGCCACATGCACGAGCGGCAGGCCGTGATCTTCGGCGTGCTGCTCGCGGCCCTCGCGGTCGTCGGACTCGGCTCGGCGGCCGTGTACACGGGGAGCCTGAGCCTGCCGTTCATGGAGCAGGAGTTCGCGGCGGAGCCCACGCCGAGCGCGACCACCCGCAGCTACCCGTGCCCGCCCGACGGCGCGCTCCCCGTCCCGTACGGGGACATCACCGTCAACGTGTACAACTCCACGTCCACGGCCGGGCTCGCGGCGGCGACGCTCAAGGGCTTCACGGACCGCGGGTTCGCGGGTGGTGAGGCCGACAACCAGCCGACGTTCGACGGCACGGTGCGCATCGCGTTCGGCCAGTCGGGCATCGCGGCGGCGTACACCGTCGCGGCGCACGTGCAGAAGCCGCAGTTCGTGCTCGACGGTCGCAAGGGGCCGGAGATCGACGTGGTGCTCGGCACCAAGTTCAAGGCGCTCGTGCCGGCCGACGAGGTCGGCCTCGACCCGGAGAAGCCGCTCGCGGCCCCCAAGGGCTGCACCAAGGTGCCGGCGGCCGGCGCGACCAGCGCAGCCCCCACGAGCTGACACCGCTCGGCTCCTGACCACCTCCCGTCGCGCGACGAAGGGGCCGGTCCTCGGCGGGACCGGCCCCTTCGTCGTCCGGGTCAGTGCGCCGCGACCTCGTCGCCGGCCGGGGCCGACGCCGGCGAGGCGGGCTCGAGCGACGTCCCACGCCACCGCGCGACCAGACGCATCAGGTGGTAGACGCCGATCGCGGACGCCGTGCCCAGCGCGATGCCCGAGAACGTCAGGTCCCCGACGACCCACGTGTAGTCCGCGATGCCGACGATCAGCGCGATCGCCGCGGGCGTGAGGTTCACCGGGTTGGAGAAGTCGACCTTGTTCTGGATCCAGATGCGCGCCCCGAGCAGGCCGATCATGCCGTAGAGCAGCGTCGCGGCCCCGCCGATCACGCCCTGCGGCACGGTCGCGATGGCCGCGCCGAACGTCGGCGACATCGACAGCAGCAGCGCGGTGAAACCCGCCACCCAGTACGCGGCGGTCGAGTACACGCGCGTCGCGGCCATGACGCCGATGTTCTCGGCGTACGTCGTCGTGCCCGAGCCTCCGCCGAGGCCGGCGAGGCTGGTCGCGACACCGTCGGCGAGCAGCGCGCGGCCCGTCACCGGGTCGAGGTCGCGGCCCGTCATCGCGGTCACGGACTTCAGGTGGCCGATGTTCTCCGCGATCAGGACCAGCACCACCGGGAGGAACAGCCCCAGGGTGCTGCCGTCGACCCGCGGCGTCACGAACTCGGGCAGGCCGATCAGCGGCGCGTCACGCAGCGCGTCGAAGTCGACCTCGCCCCGCAGCATCGCGAACACGTAGCCGACGACCACGCCGACGAGGATCGACAGCCGGCCGAGGATGCCGCGGAACAGCACCGTGCACAGCACGATCGAGCCGAGCGTCACGAGCGCCGTCACGGGCGCGGACCGGAACCCGGAGTCCTCGCTCTTGCCCCAGGCGGCGCTCGCGAGGTTGAACCCGATGAGCGCGACGATCGTGCCCGTCACCACGGGCGGCATCGTCACCTCGATCCACCGCGTCCCGACGAGGTGCACGAGCACGCCGACGGCCGCGAGGGTCAGGCCCGTCGCGAGGATGCCGCCGACCGCGACCTGCTTGCCCCCGCTCGCGGTCGCCGCGAGGATCGGCGCGATGAACGCGAAGCTCGAGCCCAGGTAGCTGGGCACGCGGTTGCCCGTGATGACGAGGAACGCGAGCGTCCCGACCGCCGAGAAGAACAGCGTCGTCTGCGGCGAGAAGTCGGTGATCAGCGGCACCAGGAACGTCGCGCCGAACATCGCGACGACGTGCTGCATGCCGATGCCGATGGTCCGCGGCCACGAGAGCCGCTCGTCGGGTGCGACCACCTCACCCGGAGGGATCGAGCGCCCGTCGCCGTGCACCTTCCACCCGCCCAGCCCGAGCGCGCTCCTGACCCTGGCCACCACCGCCACGTCGTCCTCCTGTCGGCCCGGCACCCGGGCGTCACCACGAGCGGTCGGGCGACCGCTCGCCCCCGGGAGAAAGGTAGTGGTCGGGCCCGCCGCGCGGGGTGCGGATCCGCATGCCATCTTCGTGGGGTAACGTCCGCATCGACTCGGGAGGCCGAGATGTCCGACAACGACCCGACCGTCACCCCGCCCACGCCGAGCCACGTCGTCCCCGGGGACGCGCCGGACCCGGTCGTGAGCACCGCTCCGAGCGCGCCGCCCGCACCCGACGAGGGGCGGGAGGAGGACGTGGACGAGCTGCTCTCGCAGGAGCGTCCCGTCGTGATCCCGCCCGCGGGACCGCAGACGGGCGTCGCCGTCCCGCCCGCGCACTGACCACCACGCCCCGCCGGTGAGCGGGGCCGACCGAACCGGAGGCCCCGCTGCACCGCCTGCTGCGCTCGTCGCTGCCCGTCTGGACCGCGTTCCTGCTGGTCCACGCCTGGTTGCTGGTCCTGGGGGTGTACCTGCGCCCCACCGAGACGTTCTGGGACCTCGACCTGTACCGCTGGTGGATGTGGCTCGGCCTGCACGAGGGTGTGTGGCCGGTGCTCGACGGGCCGTGGGTCTACCCCGCGGGCGCGGTCGCGCCGATGCTGCTGGCCGCGCTGGGCGGCACCGGGTACGGGCCGGGGTTCTCGCTCGCGTGGAGCCTGCTGGTCACCGCGCTGAACGCGGTGGGGCTGGTGGCGCTGCTGCACGCGCCGCGCGTCGTCGGGCACCGGCGCATCGAGCGCACGACGACGGGCGCGTGGTGGTGGGTCGCGTTCACCGCGCTGCTGGGTCCGGTCGCGATGGGCCGGCTCGACGCGGTCGTCGCGCCCGTGGTGGTCGTGGCGCTCGTGGTCGCGCTGCGGCACCCGCGGCTCGCCGCGGCGCTCCTGACGGTCGGCGCATGGGTCAAGGCCGCGCCCGGCGCGCTGCTGCTCGCGCTCGTCGTCGTGGTCCGCCGCCCGTGGCGTGAGGTGGTGCTGCCCGCGGCACTCGTGTGCGCGGGCGTCGTCGGTCTCGTGCTCGCCGGCGGGGGCCGCGAGCACCTGCTGTCCTTCCTGTCCGAGCAGGGCGAGCGCGGACTGCAGATCGAGGCGGTCGGCGCGACACCGTGGATGCTCGCGAGCCTCGTCTCCCCCGACCTGCGCGTCGAGCTCAACGCGGAGCTCGTGACGTGGGAGGTGCACGGGCCCGGCACCCAGGCCGTCTCCGACACGCTCGGCGTCCTGTTCGTGCTCGGCGTCGCCGCCGCGGGCGCGCTCCTGTGGTGGTGCGCGCGGCGCCTCGGCCCGCGGCTGTGGTCCGACGACACCGCGCGCGCCCAGCTGCTGCTGCGCGGGGCGCTGCTGGTGGCGACGCTGCTCATCGTCCTCAACAAGGTCGGCTCGCCGCAGTACGTCGGGTGGATCGCGCCGCCGGTCGCGGTGGCGCTCGCGCTGCGCCTGCCGGGCTGGCGGGTCACCGCGTGGCTCGTCGCGGGCGTCGCGGGTGCCACGCAGCTCGTCTTCCCGTGGCTGTACTCGCAGATCACCGCGGGCGGCGCGGGCGCGACGGCGCTGCTGGCCGCACGCAACGTCGCGCTCGTCGTGCTCGCCGCGACGGTCGTCGTCGCGCTCGTACGGGACGCGCACGACGAGCCCGCGCCGCCCGACGACGACACGTCGCCCATGCCCGGCGGGCAGCTCCCCGAGACCGCGTCTCAGCCGAGCTGAGGCGCGACCGCGTCCGCGACCAGCTCGAGGTGGTCGAGGTCGGCCAGGTCGAGCATCTGGAGGTAGACGCGGCTCGCACCGAGCCCGCGCAGCCACTGCAGGCGCTCGACGACCTCGCCGGGCGTGCCCGCGAGCCCGTGCTCGCGCAGCTCGGCGGGCTCCCGGCCGATCGCCGCGGCGCGGCGCGCGAACTCCTGCTCGTCCGTGCCGACGCACAGCACGAGCGCCGCGGACAGCACCAGGTCGTCGGCCGGGCGGCCGATCTCCTCGCACGCCTGGCGGGCGCGCGCGAACTTCGCCTCGACCGTGTCGAGCTCCGGGAACGCGAGGTTGAACTCGCTCGCGAACCGGGCCGCGAGCGCGGGGGTGCGCGTGGGGCCGTTGCCGCCGACGATCACCGGCACACCCGGCCGTCCGTGCACCTGCTGCGTCGGCTTCGGCAGCGCCGGGGAGTCCGTGAGCGTGTAGTGCTCGCCGTCGAACGAGTACGTCTCGCCGACCGGGGTGCCCCACAGGCCGGTCACGATCTCGAGCTGCTCCTCGAGCAGGCCGAACCGCTTCGCCGGGAACGGGATGCCGTACGCCGTGTGCTCCTGCTCGAACCAGCCCGTGCCGAGCCCGAGCTCGACGCGACCGCCGGACATCTGGTCGACCTGCGCGACCTGGATCGCCAGGATGCCCGGGTAGCGGTACGTCACCGACGAGACGAGGGTGCCCAGGCGGATCCGGCTCGTCTCGCGCGCGAGGCCGGCGAGCGTGGTCCACGCGTCCGTCGGTCCCGGCAGGCCGGGCGTGCCCATGCCCAGGTAGTGGTCGGAGCGGAAGAAGGCGTCGAAGCCCAGGTCCTCCGTCGCGCGGGCGACGCGGAGCAGGTCGTCGTAGGTGGCCCCCTGCTGAGGCTCGGTGAAGACACGAAGTTCCATCCCCGCATCATCCCGCACCACGAGTTGCCCGCCCCAACCACCCGACCACCCCGCACGAGACCGCCGTTCCTCCGGGAAAGGCCCGCCAGAGCCGGAGCAACCACGGGGTCGGCGTCCTCGTCCCGCGCGAGACCGCCATCGCTCCGGGAAAGGCCCGCCAGAGCCGGAGCAACCGCGGGGTCGCGGGTCGGTCGGACGGTGGGGGCGGAGGTCGGGCGGGGGCGGGGGTTGGCCCGGGTGGGTCCGCCGGGGCGGGGGTCAGGGGCGGGTCTGGCAGCGGGGGCAGCGGTAGAGCTTGCGGGCGGCCATGTCCTCGACGACGACGGGCGTGCCGCACACGCGGCACGGCTCACCGGCCCGCCCGTACACCCAGTGCCGCAGCGTGCGGTCGGTCAGCGCGGCACGGCGCTCGTCGGGCGTGAGGTCCTCGCGCGTGAGCATGACGCCCGTCGCGATGCCGTCCGGCAGCAGCCGTGCCCAGTCGTCCCACAGCGCGCGGGCGACCTCGGCCGGCACCTGCCTGCCCGGCGTCCACGGGTCGAGGCGCGCGCGGAACAGCAGCTCCGCGCGGTAGATGTTGCCGATCCCCGCGACGACCGACTGGTCCATGAGCAGCTGGCCGACGGCCACGCCGCGTGCCCGCAGCCGTCGGACCACCTCGGCACCCGCGGCGTCCAGGTCGGTCTCGCTCGCCGGGTCGGGCCCGAGCCGGGCGACCACCGCGGCCGCCTCGTCGGGGTCGAGCACCTCGCACGCCGACGGCCCGCGCAGGTCCGCCACGGTCGTGTTCGACGCGAGCCGGACCCGCACCGCACCGACCGGCTCGGGCGGGAACGGGCCGTCGTCGTGCGGCACCCCCGCGACCAGGCCGCCCTCGTCGGCGGGCGACTCGCGCTCGTCCTCCCCCATGCGCACCGCCCGGCGCAGCCGCGGTGCCCCGAGCGACCCCCAGGCGGCCTCGCCCGGCGTGAGCGGCGTCAGCCGGCCGTGGAAGTCCCACGCCCCGTACAGCCCGAGGTGCACGCGCAGCACGTCGCCCGACGAGAACGCGCAGAACAGGTGCTTGCCGACGGCCGAGGCGCTCTCCATGACGTGACCGTCGAGCCGCGCCGCGGCGGCGGCGAACCGCCCCTGCGGGGAGCTCACGGCCAGCGGGCGGCCGACGAGGTCGAGCGTGAGCTGCCGCGCGATCCGGTGAACGGTATGACCCTCGGGCACCCCCGCAGGCTACCGACCCGACGCGTCCGACGAGTCGTCGAGGTACGCCGCGGTCAGGCGGCCGGAGGACGCGTGATGCGGGCGCCCATCGCCGCCGCGAGCACGGGACGGGACGCCCGGACGTCGGCCTGCGTCTGGGCGCGCTCGAGCACGTCGGTGATCTCCGGGCCGATGAGCTCGTGCCGCTCGAGCAGCGCGTCGCGCAGCGCCTCGACCAGGTGCCGGTTGCGGGACAGCAGGCGCCGCACGGTGGAGCGCGCGTCGTCGAGCACGCCCTCGAGCTGCTCGCGCGAGGCGGAGTCGGCCAGCACCGCGGACACGAGGTCGCGGTCGACGGCGAGGAACGAGACGAGCGACCCGGTCATGCCGGCGGCGCCGACCATCTGGGCGGCGGTGCGGGTCGCGGCCGCGAGGTCGCTCGCAGGGCCCGTCGTCGTCTGCCCGAAGAACAGCTCCTCGGCGACCCAGCCGCCCATCGCGATCTGCACGAGCGCCTGCAGGTCGTACTGCGAGTGCGTCCACACCTCCTCGCAGTCCGTGTGCGCGAGCAGTCCGAGCGCCTCACCGCGGCGGATGATCGTCAGCACCTCGAGCGTGCGGTTGGGTGCGACGAGCCACGCGACGGTCGCGTGGCCGGCCTCGTGGGTCGCGATGAGCTCCTGCTCGGCCGTGGTGTACCGAACGGGCTGGCCGATGCCGACCATCTCGGTGATGCGCGCCTGCTCGACGTCCTCGAACGACATGGTGAGCGAGCCGCGGCGCAGCGCGTTGACGAGCGCCTCGTCGAGCAGGTGCTCGATCATCACGGGCGTCCAGCCGTTGGTGGCCGCGGCGATGCGGTCGCGCAGCGTCGGCTCGTCGAGCGACACCTCGTGCGAGCGGCGCGCGAGGAAGTGGTCGACGAGCGCGCGGCGGCCGTGCGCGTCGGGGGTGGAGAACGTGAGGTGCCGGTCGAAGCGCCCCGGACGCAGGAGCGCGGGGTCGAGCGAGTCGGCGCGGTTGGTGGCCGCGATGAGCAGGATCGGCGCGCGCCCGGGCCGGCGCTGCTTGAGCTGCTTGTGCGCCGGCAGGAGGAGGTTCACGGCAGCGACCGCCCGGTTGTACAGCTTGTCGCCGCCGGTGGGCTCGTCGAACGACTGCATCTGGACCAGGAGCTCGTTGACCACGCCGCCCGTGCCCTCGGACACCACGGCGTTCGTCGTCGTCCCCCCGACCCCGGGCAGGTGAACGGCGGGCAGGCGCACGGCGGGCGACTGCACGCACGCGCCCGCCGCCGAGAGCCCCGCGGGCAGCCCCGACGAGGACCCTGCCGACGCCCCGAGCATCCCCCCGCGGCGCAGGGCGATCGCGTCGATCTCCTCGATGAAGCCGATGGCACCGCCCTCCCGGCGTGCCGTGCGACGCAGCGCCTTGAAGTACGCGCGGATCTTGCGGGCCGTCGCGCCGTAGTACATCGACTGGAACGAGGTCGCGGACACGAACAGGAAGGGCACGCCCGCCTCGGCGGCCATCGCCTTGGCGGTCATGGTCTTGCCGGTGCCCGGCAGGCCCTCGAACAGCAGGCCGCGCCGCGGGGTGCCGCCCATCTGGTCGGCGAACCGGCGGTGGGTCTGGAACAGGTCGATCGAGCGGCGCACGTCCTCCTTGACGGGGTCGATGCCGATGACGTCGTCGAGCGTGACGTCCACCTGCTCGGGGCGGTAGACGAGGTGCGGCGAGCGCGACGTCCCGACGGTCGTCAGCACGACGATGAGCAGCATCGCGACGAAGAACACGACGATCGTCACGAGGAACGGGTCGACCGGGGGCAGCTGCGGCAGCAGCGGCCAGCCCTGCAGCGAGCCGACGACGACCCACGCCTCCACCGCGAGCACCACGGCCGCGAGCCGGTACACCCGGCGGCGGCGCATCCGCTCACGCTCGATCGCGATGTCGTGCGCACCCTGACGGATCGGTGACAGCAGCTCGTCGGCCACGAGGGACTCCTCTCGGGGGCGCGCACGCCGGGCACGCGGTCAGGGCGGCGCGCGCGGCGCCGCGTGCGCCCATCGTCGAGCGGGTGACGGACCTTCGCAATACAAGACAATTCGGACCACCCGTTCGGCCTAGACCCCGGTCCGACGCCCGGGTGTCCCCGTGGCCGTGCGCGGGGCACGATGGAGATCGCCGGGACGGCCGGACGGGTGCGACGACGAGGAGGGCGCGTGCGACCCACGACGCGGGACCCGCTCGCCCGTGCGGCGGCGGGCGTGCTGCTCGTCGCGACCCTGGGCGCGTGCGCCCCGGCCACCCCCACCACATCGGACGAGCCGCGCGGGGCCGCGCGCGAGGTGGTCGTGCGCGACGACGTCGCCGCCACGAAGGTCGCGGTCCCCGCCCCCACGCCACCGCCCCGGCTCGACCTCACGGCGCTGACGACCGTCGACCCGCTGCACGTCGTCGCCGGCCTGCCGGGGCTCGACGGCCTCACGCAGCTCGAGAACGACGACCCCGCGCTCGGCCGCTGGCGCACCGCGACGGTGCTGCGCGACACCGCCGCGCACGCCGCACCCGACGGCCCGGCGGTCGGCGTGCTGCCCGCCCGGACCCTCGAGGTGCCCACGACCGTCCCGGTGGTCGACGCGCGCCCCGGCTGGCTGCGCGTCATGGTCGCGGCCCGCGGCGCGTGGCCGTCGCAGGACCCGACGCGCGTCAACCAGCGCACGGCGTGGGTGCGCACCGCCGACACCGCACGGTCCGGCACGGACTGGCGACTCACGGTCGACACGGCCGCGCAGACGCTCACCGTGGACGACGGCTCCGGCCCGTCCACCTACCCGGTGCTCGCGACCGGGTCGGCCGCGCGGCCCACACCGCCGGGCCCGCAGTTCGTCGTCGGCACGTTCTGGGCCGAGCCGGGCACGACGACGCCGCGCGTGGTCCTGCTCTCGTCGCAGAGCGAGACGATGGACGCGTACGACACGCGCACGCGCACGTCGGCCACCGCGTTCCACTCCACCACGCTGCGTTCGCGCGGCGAGGTGTCCAACGGCTGCGTCCGGCTGGCCGACGACGTGCTCGACGTGCTGTGGCGCACGGTGCCCGCGGGCACGCTCGTCGTCGTGCGCTGACCGGCGCGCCCGGGCGGTTCGTCGTGTTCGTCCGATGCTCGTCCGCGCGTCCCCACCCCGTCACCTGCCCGGTGCCCGCACGCCACCCGGCGCCGGTGGACTGCCGTGCGGCCCGCGCACCCCCGCGGCGGGCACACCCAGGTGGAGGAGCCCCTGATGAGGACACGCAAGCTGCGCGCGGCCGCCGTCGCGACGATCGTCGTCGCGCTCACGGCCGGCGCCGCGACGGGCTGGGCCGCGACGAGCGACCTGACCGGGAACGGCGACGCCCGCCGGATCTCCGGCAACCAGACCCAGGAGCTGCGCCGCCAGCTCGACCCGGGCCCGGCCCGCAACGTCATCCTGCTCGTCGGCGACGGCATGGGTGACTCGGAGATCACCGTCGCCCGCAACTACGCGCTCGGCGCCGCCGGACGCTTCGCCGGCATCGACGCGCTGCCGCTCACGGGCCAGTACACGACGTACGCGCTCGAGAAGGACGGCACGCCCGACTACGTGACGGACTCGGCCGCGTCGGGCAGCGCCTGGGCCACTGGCACCAAGACGTACAACGGGGCGGTCTCGGTCGACGTCACCGGCAAGGCCCAGCGCTCGATCCTCGAGCTCGCACGCGCGAACGGCCTGCGCACCGGCAACGTCTCGACCGCCGAGATCCAGGACGCGACCCCAGCGGTGCTCGCGTCGCACGTCACGAGCCGGTCCTGCTACGGCCCGGTCGCGACGAGCAGGACGTGCCCGACGAACGCGCGCGAGAACGGCGGGCGCGGCTCGATCTCCGAGCAGATCCTCGACACGCGCGCGGACGTGACGCTCGGCGGCGGCGCGACGACGTTCGGCGAGAAGGCCGTCGCCGGCCCCTGGGCCGGGCGCACGCTGCTCCAGCAGGCGGCCGATCGCGGCTACCAGGTGGTCACGGACGCCGCGTCGCTCGCCGCCGTGAAGCGCGCCGACCAGAAGACGCCCGTGCTCGGGCTGTTCGCACCCGGCAACCTGCCCGTGCGCTGGACGGGCCCGCTCGCGACCCGCACCGGCGGCGCCGAGCCGGCCGTGCGCTGCACGCCCAACCCCGCGTACGGCACCGCCCCGACCCTCGCGGAGCTCACCCGCACCGCGATCCGGCTGCTCGACCAGAAGCACGCCCGCACCGGGTTCTTCCTGCAGGTCGAGGGCGCGAGCATCGACAAGCAGGACCACGCCGCCAACCCGTGCGGTCAGATCGGCGAGACGGTCGACCTCGACGAGGCCGTGCGCGCCGCGCTCGACTTCGCGAAGAAGGACCGCCACACGCTCGTCGTCGTGACCGCCGACCACGCGCACTCGAGCCAGATCGTCGCCGCGGGCAGCACCACGCCCGGCCTCACGCGCACGCTGCTCACCGCGGACGGCGTCCCCATGACCGTCGCGTACGGCACCGCGGAGGCCGGCGGCTCGCAGCAGCACACGGGCAGCCAGCTGCGGGTCGCGGCGTACGGGCCATGGGCCGCGAACGTCGTCGGGCTCACCGACCAGACGGACCTGTTCTTCACGATGCGTGACGCGCTGCGCCTCGACCCGCGCAGGCCCGCGCGCTGACCGCAGGCCACCCCGACGCGGGCCCGACGCACGTTCGTCGGGCCCGCGTCCGCGTGCGCTCCGGTTCCTCGACCCTGCTGCACCGACCGCCGGGCACCTGCACGCGCCCGGCCGTCAATGGGTGGAGAAACGCTCACCTGGCGAGCGCTTCTCCACCCACAGCGCCCGGGCGGGCCGGGCGACGCCGTGCCGGAGGGGGGCGGGCGTGGCACGCTCGCGGGGACGGTGGGGCGCGGCGCGGGAGGACGGCTGGTGATGGCTGAGGGTGCGGACGTGAGCCGCGAGGCGGACCTGCTGGCACGGGTCCCCGACGGCCTGCTCGTCGGCGGGCGGTGGCGCGCGGCGTCCGACGGCGCGACGTTCCCGGTGCACGACCCGAGCGACGGCTCGGTGGTCAAGCAGGTCGCGTCCGCCACGGTCGAGGACGGCCGCGCGGCGCTCGACGCCGCGGTCGACGCGTTCTCCGCGTGGTCCCGCACACCCGCCCGCGAGCGCGCCGAGGTCCTGCGCCGGTCGTTCGACCTGGTGGTCGAGCACGCCGACGACCTCGCGCTGCTCATGACCGTCGAGATGGGCAAGCCGCTCGCGGAGTCGCGTGCCGAGGTCACGTACGGCGCGGAGTTCCTGCGCTGGTTCGCCGAGGAAGCCGCGCACGTGCAGGGCCGCTACGGCGCGAACCCGCAGGGCACGGGGCGGATGGTCGTCACGCAGCACCCGGTCGGGCCGTGCTACCTGATCACGCCGTGGAACTTCCCGCTCGCGATGGCCACGCGCAAGATCGCGCCCGCGCTCGCGGCGGGCTGCACGGTCGTCGTGAAGCCGGCGTCCCTCACCCCGCTGACCACGCTGCTCGTCGCGCAGCTCCTGCTCGACGCGGGTGTCCCGGCGGGCGTGGTGAACGTGGTCACGACGACGCGCACGGGCCCGGTGTCCGAGGCCGTCATCGGCGACCCGCGGCTGCGCAAGCTGTCCTTCACGGGGTCCACGCCCGTGGGGAGGCAGCTGCTCGCGCAGGCCGCGGGCGGGGTGCTGCGCACGTCGATGGAGCTCGGCGGCAACGCGCCGTTCGTCGTGTTCGACGACGCGGACCTCGGCACGGCTGTGGACGGCGCGATCGCGGCCAAGTTCCGCAACATCGGCCAGGCGTGCACGGCGGCGAACCGGTTCCTGGTGCACCGCTCGCTCGCCGACGAGTTCGCGCGGCGGGTCACCGAGCGGGTCGCGGCGTTCCGCACCGGGCGCGGCACGCAGGAGGGCGTGACGATCGGGCCGCTGATCGACGACCGCGCGGTGGCGAAGGTGGAGGAGCTGGTCGACGACGCGGTGTCCCGCGGTGCACGGCTGCTGACCGGTGGCTCCCGGGTCGAGCGGCCCGGCTCGTTCTACGCCGCGACGGTGCTGGCCGACGTGCCGCCCGACGCGGCGCTCCTGCGCGAGGAGATCTTCGGCCCGGTGCTCGCGATCGTCCCGTTCGACGACGAGGACGAGGCCGTGCGCCTCGCGAACGACACCGAGTACGGGCTGGTCTCGTACGTGTTCACCGAGAGCCTCGCGCGCGGGCAGCGCATGGTCGAGCGGCTCGAGACGGGGATGACGGGGCTCAACGTGGGCGTCGTCTCCGACGCGGCGGCCCCGTTCGGCGGGTGGAAGCTCTCCGGCCTGGGCCGCGAGGGCGGCGCGGAGGGCATCCACGAGTACCTCCAGACCAAGTACACGCTCACGGCGGACCCGTTCGCCTGAGCCTGGCCGTCGCCCCGGCGGACGGTCGGTGACCGCTCGGTGAACTCTTGTGCGCGGTGTCCGTTCGGACCGATTCACCGCGCCGGTCGTCGGGCAGCATGCCCGCGTGGCGAACGACGTGGAGATGCTGGTCAGGGCGGCGCGGGCCGCCGGTGGGGTGCACCGGACGGTGGACGACCTGGCGGTCGACCTGCCCGTGGTCGAGCCCGACGTCCCGATGAGCGACGTCGAGGCGTTCTTCCGCTCGCCCCTGGTCTCGTGCCTGGGCGTGCGGGGGCACGACGAGGCCGCGATCGGGCTCCTGACGCGGGCGCGGTTCACGGACGCGCAGACGGGCCGCCTCGGCTTCGGGCGCGCGGTGCTGTCCCGCCGGCCCGTGGGCGAGGTCGCGGACTGGGCGCCGCTCGTCGTCGACGCGGGCACGAGCATCGCCGAGGCGGCGACGCGGGCGATGGAGCGCACGGGTGCCGCGCGGTACGACGACGCGGTGGTGCGCTCCGCGACGTGGGCGTCGGTCGCGACCGGTGACCTGGTGCTGTCGCTCGTCGCGTCCCTGACGACGAGGTCGCTGCACGACCCGTTGACCCGCCTGCCGGGCCGGGAGATGGTGCTGCACACGCTGCGCTCGTGGTCGGCGATGCTCGCGGGCTCGGGGCGCCGGCTGGTGCTGCTCGTCGCGGACGTCGACGGGTTCGGCGCGCTCAACGCGTCGCACGGGCCGGACGCGGCGGACGAGTTCCTGCGGCGCGTCGCGGCTCGCCTGCAGGCCGCGCTGCCGGGCGGGAGCCTCGTGGGCCGGACCGGGTCCGACGAGTTCATGGCGGTGACGATGAGCGGCGCGGGCGACGAGCGGCTCGCGCGCCACGTGTCGCTGGTGCGCGGTGCGGCGATGCGCGCGCTCACCCCGCAGCGCGGCGACGACCGTCCGGTGCGCGTCGTCGTCGCGGCGGGGCCCGAGCGACCCGAGGAGCTCGTGGCCGCGGCGCTCGCGCAGATGCAGGCGACCAAGCAGCACCCCGCCGCGACGGCCCTCGTGGGTGAGCTCGCGCGCTCGTCGTGACCGCGCCGTCCGGCGCCGGTCGCGTGCGGCGGGTGGTCAGGCCGGCGCGGGCGCGGACCAGCGCAGGCCGTCGAGCAGGAGGCGCAGGACGCGCACCGTGCTCTCGCGGTCGGCGCTCTCGGAGCCCGCGAGGCACACGCCGCTCACCGCGCGCATGAGGTCACCCGCGTCCACGTCCGCGCGGATGGCGCCCTGCTCCTGGGCGGCGACGACGAGCCGGGAGGCGGCGGCGAGCATGCGCTCGCGCCCCTCGGCGAACACCTGCTGCGCGTCCGGGCCGAGCCCGGCCTTGAGCGCCGAGGCCATGCCGCGCTTGCGGATCACGTAGTCGACGAACGACAGGACCCAGTCGTCGAGGGCCTCCGCCGCGGGGCGCTCGGCGAGCAGCTCGTCGGCGTGCGCGACGAACGCGTCGAGGCTCGAGCGGTAGACGGCGGCGATGAGCTCGAGCCGCGTCGGGAAGTGCCGGTACAGCGTGCCGATGCCGACGCCCGCGGCCTTGGCGACGTCCTCGAGCGAGACCTCGGTGCCGCTCGCGTCGAACGCGGCGCCGGCGGCCTCGAGGATCTTCGAGCGGTTGCGCGCGGCGTCGGCGCGCAGGGGGCGCTGCGTCGTCGTCCGGTCGCTCACCTGGTCACCTGCCTTCGTCGCGCTCGTCGTCGTCCGGCCCGTCGTGGCCGTCCGGACGCCATGCTCCCACGGGGATGGGGAAACACGGTTGCACAACCGGAGGCATCCTCCGTATAGTCATATCCGGAGGCGGGTTCCGCTTCTGCTCCCATCCTAACCCCGCGGAGGTCCGCATGATCGCGCCCGCGTCCCCTCGTCGCCGTCCGGCCTCGTCCGTCCTCGTCCTCGCGGCGATCCTCACCACCCAGCTCATGCTCGTGCTCGACATGACCATCGTGAACGTCGCGCTCCCCGACCTGCAGTCCTCGCTCGGCTTCACGCCCACCGGCCTGTCCTGGGTGCTCAACGCCTACACGCTCGCGTTCGGCGGGCTCCTGCTGCTCGGGGCCCGCACCGGCGACCTCCTCGGCAGGCGGCGCGTGCTCGTCGCCGGGATCGCGCTGTTCACCGCCGCGTCCCTCGTCGGCGGGATCGCCGCCGGCCCCGGCGTGCTGCTGGCGGCCCGCGCCGCGCAGGGCGTCGGCGCCGCGTTCGCCGCACCGTCCGCGCTCGCGCTGCTCATGGCCCGCTTCCCCGAGGGCGCCGAGCGTGCCCGCGCGCTCGGCTACTTCTCCGCCGTCTCGATCGGCGGCTCCGCGCTCGGCCTCATCGCCGGCGGCATGCTCACGCAGTGGGCGTCCTGGCGGTGGGTCATGTTCGTCAACGTGCCCATCGGTCTCGCCCTCGTCGCGCTCGTGCGGGCCGTGCTGCCCGAGACGCCGCGCCACCCCGGGCGGTTCGACCTCGTCGGCGCCGCGACCTCGACCATCGGCATGACCGCGCTCGTGTACGGGTTCGTCGAGGCGGCCGAGGACGGCTGGGGCGCACCCACGACCCTCGCCTCGTTCACCGTCGGTGCGCTCCTGCTCGCCGCGTTCGTGCTCACCGAGCTGCGCGCACCCGCACCCATCACGCCGCTGCGGCTGTTCGCCGACCGCACGCGCTCCGCCGCGCTCGGCGGACGGCTGCTCCTCATGGCCGCGATGACCGGGCTGTTCTTCTTCCTCACGCAGTTCCTGCAGGACGTCCTCGGGTACTCACCGCTCGCCACGGGCGTCGCGTTCCTGCCCATCACCGTCATGCTGCTCGTGTTCTCCCAGGTCAGCGCACGTCTCATGCAGCGCGTCGGGAACCGGCCGCTGCTCGTCGTCGGCCTGGCGACCACGACCGTCGCGCTCCTGCTGCTCTCCCGCATCGACGCCGGCACCGGCTACCCGCAGATCCTCGTCGCGCTCGTGCTGTTCGGGATCGGGAACGGGCTCGCGTTCGTGCCGCTCACCGCGGCCGGCCTGCAGGGTGTCGACCCGCGCGACGCGGGTGCGGCCTCCGGGCTCGTCAACGCGTCGCAGCAGATCGGCGGCGCGCTCGGGCTCGCGGTGCTCGTCACGGTCGCGGAGTCGGCCGCGCGTGCCGCCGCACCGGTCGGGGCCACCGCGCTCGAGGTCGCCCGCCACGCGTTCGTCGCGGGCGCGCAGCAGGCGTTCCTCGTCGGCGCCGGCCTGACCGCCGCGACCGTCGTCCTGCTCGCCGCCCTGGTGCGCCGCCCGACCCCCGCTCCCACCGTCGTCACCCCGCACCGCGAGGCCACGACCGACGAGCGCACCCCGGAGCTCGCGCTCGCGGACTGACGCCCACTAGGGGTTCCCCCACCCCCGACTGGGGTGGTCCCCCGATGGTGGCGCCCGGGCCCCACCGACCACGCTGGAGCGTGCCGGGATCGATGCAGGTCAGGCCGCTGACACACGGCTCGACCTGCATCGGTCCCCGCATCCGCCGAAGGTCGCCGACGCCGCACGAGGAGCTCCGATGACCGCTCGCACCGCACCCTCCACGACCCTCGTGCCCCGCACCGCGCCGCGCCGGCCGCGGCGCCCCGCGCGGCTGTCGGCGCTCGCCGCGGTGTGCGCCGTCGTCGCGGGGACCGCGATCGCCGTACCGGCCGTCGCCGTGGCCGGGGACCGCGGACCCGCACCCGGCTCGGGCTCCGGCGGGCCGCGCGGCGACGACGCGCAGCGGGCCGTCTCACGGCTCGTCGAGCAGCACGGCGTCCCCGCCGTCCTCGCGGCCGTGACCGAGACCTCGGGCCGCGAGCGCGACCTCGTCGCCGGCGTGCGCAGCCTCGAGCACGGCGGGCGCGTGCCCCTCGACGGCCAGGTGCGCGCGGGGTCCAACACCAAGACCTTCGTCGCCACCGTCGTCCTGCAGCTCGTCGGCGAGGGCACGGTCTCGCTCGACGCGCCCGTCGAGACGTACCTGCCGGGCCTGGTGCGCGGGCCCGTCGACGGGCACGACATCACCGTGCGGGACCTGCTGCAGCACACCAGCGGCATCGGCTCCTACACCGACGGCCCGCCGTTCGTCGTCGACGGCGAGCCCCGGCTCGTCGGGGTCAAGGACCTCTACCTCGAGCCGTACGAGCTCGTGCAGCTCGGCCTCGCGCGGCCCGCCACCCCCGCCGGACGCTGGTCGTACTCCAACACCAACTACGTGCTCGCCGGGCTCGTCGTCCAGAAGGTCACCGGCCGCCCGCTCGGGGAGGCGATCACCGAGCGCATCATCCGGCCCCTGCACCTGACCGGCACCTACGTCCCCGCACGCGGGGAGCGGACCCTGCGCGGACCGCACGCGCTGGGCTACCACGCCGAGCCGGCCGGCAGCGCCCTCGTCGAGCACAGCGCGATCGACCCGTCGACGTCCTGGGGCGCCGGGGACCTGGTCACCACGCCCGGCGACCTCAACACCTTCTTCCGCGCGCTCCTGGGTGGGCGGCTCCTGCGCCCGGCCGAGCTCACGCAGATGACGACGACCGTCGCCATGGACCTGCCGGGCATCCCCACCACCATGCGCTACGGGCTCGGGCTGCAGTCCACCGAGCTCTCGTGCGGGCGCCTCGCGTGGGGCCACGGCGGGATCATCCCCGGCTACCAGACCGAGGGCGGCGTCACCGCCGACGGCCGCGCCGTCACCATCGCGACGACGACCATGCACGGCGTCCTGCCCGCGGAGCACGCCGCCGCGGTCACCCAGGAGATCGCGGCCACCATCGACCGTCTCCTGTGCGCCTGACGGGGCGACGACGAAGGGCCCCACCCGGTGCAGCGAGCTGCGGGGTGGGGCCCTTCGACTGGCGGTAGCGGTGGGATTTGAACCCACGGTGGACTTTCACCCACACACGCTTTCGAGGCGTGCTCCTTAGGCCGCTCGGACACGCTACCTCGGTGCAGAAGGGTACCCGCTCGGGCCCGATGCTCCGAATCCGGTCCAGATCCACCTCCGGCCACGGCCCGGGAGTCCCGCGCGGTGCCGACGTACCGTGGTCGGGTGACGCCCGAGACCCGCTCGACCCGCTACGCGGCGCCCGCCCAGCGCACCGACGAGGCGCGCCCGGCCGCGGGGACGTTCGCCGAGGTCGTCGCGCTGCTGCGCGGCAAGCGGCTCACGGTGCTGACGGGCGCGGGCGTCTCGACCGACTCCGGGATCCCGGACTACCGCGGCCCGGACTCCCCGCCGCGCACCCCGATGACGTTCCAGCAGTTCGTCGGCGACGAGGCGTTCCGTCGCCACTACTGGGCCCGCAACCACGTGGGCTGGCGGCACGTGCACCGCACCGAGCCGAACGCGGGGCACCGCGCTCTCGCGGCGATGGAGGCGCGGCGCGTCGTCGTCGGGGTCGTCACGCAGAACGTGGACCTGCTGCACGAGGACGCGGGCTCGCGCAACGTGATCGACCTGCACGGCCGCTACGACCGCGTGGTCTGCCTGTCCTGCGGGCACGTGGTGTCCCGCGCGCATCTCGCGCAGCGGCTCGAGGAGCTCAACCCGGGGTTCGTCGAGTCCGTGGGCGCGGTGGGCGACGTCGAGATCGCGCCCGACGCGGACGCGGTGATCGAGACGACGAGCGGGTTCGTCGTCGCGGACTGCGAGGTGTGCGGCGGGATGCTCAAGCCGGACATCGTGTACTTCGGCGAGACGGTGCCGCGGGAGCGGGTCGAGCGCGCGTACGCGATGGTCGACGCCGCCGACGCGCTGCTCGTCGCAGGGTCCTCGTTGACGGTGCAGTCGGGGCTGCGGTTCGTGCGGCACGCCGCGAAGGCGGGCAAGCCCGTCGTCGTCGTCAACCGGGGTGCGACCAGGGGTGACGGCCTGGCGACGATCACGCTGGACGCGGGCACGTCCGAGACGCTCACGGCGCTCAGCGACAGACTCCCCACGCCCAGGGCCGGCGACCCCGTCTAGCGTCGGGGCAGAGCCGGGAGGTCAGGGGTCGCGCTGGAGCTCGAAGAAGTGGCGCAGCAGCGCGCCGCACTCCTCGTCCCGCACGCCGCCGACCACCTCGACGCGGTGGTTGAGCCGGCGGTCGCGCACCACGTCCCACTGCGACCCGCACGCCCCGGCCTTCGGGTCCCACGCGCCCAGCACGAGCCGCGGGACGCGTGCGAGCACGATCGCGCCCGCGCACATCACGCACGGCTCGAGCGTCACGACGAGCGTGCAGTCGTCGAGGCGCCACCGGCCGAGCGTCGCGGCCGCCGCGCGCAGCGCCTGGACCTCGGCGTGGCCGGTCGGGTCGGCCTCCGCCTCCCGGACGTTGCGTCCGCGTCCGACGACCGCGCCGTGCGGGTCGACGACGACCGCACCCACCGGCACGTCGCCCGTCGCCACGGCACGCCGTGCCTCGTCGAGCGCGATCCCCATCGCCCACTCGTCCGCGACGTCCACCGGCCGTCCCCTGTCCACGCAGCCATGATGGCGCACCCGCTCGTCACAGGCGGGCGGGTCCCGGCACGGCGGCCCCTACCGGCTAGTAGCCTGACGGGCATGCGCCTGCACGTCGCCGACCACCCGCTCGTCGCCCACAAGCTCGCCGTCCTGCGCGACGTGAACACCAAGTCGCCGACGTTCCGGCTGCTCGTCGACGAGCTCGTCACGCTCCTCGCCTACGAGGCGACGCGCGACGTGCGCACCGAGCAGGTGGAGATCACCACCCCGGTCGCGACGACGCTGAGCACCAAGCTCGCCTCCCCGCGCCCCCTCGTCGTGCCGATCCTGCGCGCCGGCCTCGGGATGCTCGACGGGATGACGCGGCTGCTGCCCTCGGCCGAGGTCGGGTTCCTCGGGATGCAGCGCGACGAGGAGACGCTCGAGGCGATCACGTACGCCAACCGTCTGCCCGAGGACCTCTCGGGGCGGCAGTGCTTCCTGCTCGACCCGATGCTCGCGACGGGTGGCACGCTCGTCGCGGCGATCGACTACCTGCTGCAGCGCGGCGCGCGTGACGTGACCGCGGTCTGCCTCATCGCGGCGCCCGAGGGCATCAAGGTCGTCGAGGACTTCGTCGGCGACCGCGCGGACGTGCAGGTCGTCGTGGCCGCCGTCGACGAGCGCCTCAACGAGAAGGCCTACATCGTCCCGGGCCTGGGCGACGCGGGCGACCGCCTGTACGGCGTCGTCTGAGCGACCACCCCGCACCGGCCCACCCGGGCGCCCCGACGACCACCCGGACGTGTGACCTGCGGGACCGCGTCCCCGGTCGCCGGACCGGACGTCGTTGCTTACCGTGACCGCATGCGTGTGGTGGTGGCCGGGGGCCACGGGAAGGTCGCCCGGCACCTGACCCGGGCGCTGTCGGCGCGCGGTGACGTGCCGGTGGCGCTGATCCGCTCCCTCGACCAGGTGGAGGACGTCACCGGCGACGGCGCGGAGGCCGTGGTCCTCGACCTGGAACGGTGCAACGTCGCCGACGTCACGGGAGCGGTCAGCGGTGCGGACGCCGTGGTGTTCGCCGCGGGCGCGGGACCAGGCAGCGGTGCACAGCGCAAGGACACGGTCGACCGCGCGGCGGCGGCACTCCTCGCGGACGCGGCGCAGGAGGCGGGCGTGCGCCGCTACGTGCTCGTGTCGTCGATGGGCGTCGACCAGCGCCCGCCCGAGGGCACCGACGACGTGTTCGCCGCGTACCTGGAGGCGAAGGCGGCGAGCGAGCAGGACCTGCGCGGCCGGGACCTGGACTGGACGATCCTGCGGCCGGGCCGTCTGACGGACGACGAGCCGACGGACCACGTGACGCTCGAGCGCGCGGTCGGCCGGGGCGACGTCCCCCGGGGGGACGTGGCGGCCGTGCTGGCCGCGCTGCTGCGGGCACCCGCGTCGGCGGGGCTCACGCTCGAGCTCGTGACGGGCGTCGTGCCGGTCGAGGCGGCCGTCGTCGCGGCCACCGAGCGCGCGGACTGACCGCTCAGCCGGCGCCCTCGGCGCGCAGCGTGATCGCGCCGACGAGGTACTGGTCGCCCGACGTGCTGGGCGTGAGCGAGGACACGTCGCACGGGAGCGTGGCCGGGGCGAAGCCCTTGGCGTCGATGCCGAGCGACGACGCGGTGCGCCAGCCGGCCGCGGTCGAGTCGAACGCGTTCTCGGCGCTGCCACGCGTCCCGTCGGCGCGCAACGGCGTGAGGTCGGTGGTCGCCGCGGTGCACAGGCCCCCCAGGCGCAGCCGGTCGCCGGTGAGGTTCCGGTCGCCCTCCCACCCGACGACGCCGATCCGCGCGGTCGACCCGGCGGGTGCGGCGAACCGGAACGCGGCAGGCTGCGCACCGGTGCCGACCCACAGCGACCCGTCGTAGACGGTCACGCGCGCGTCCCCGGGCGCGGAGTGCACGACGACGAGCGACCACCCGCCGTAGTACGTCGGGTCCTTGTCGGTGCGCGTGGTGCTCACCGCCATGTCGGCGAGCGACCACGTCCCACCGCCCTGGGCGCGCACGAGGTCGGTCACGTCGGCGAACGACGAGTAGTACTCGCGGTACGTGCTGTCGGTGCGCCGGGAGGCCTCACCGGACACCGGCACGTAGGCGCCGCCTGGCCCCCGCAGGAGCACCTCGTCGAGGGGCGCGCTCCACCCGTCGCGGCTGCCCCGCACGGCCGACCAGTAGAGCCCCGCGAACGCGATCTCGCTGCCCCGCGGCACGTCCACCTCGGTGCTCGACGACACGGGCACCTTGGTGCGCTGCCCGTCCGGCCGCGCCTCGTCGAGGGGGAGCATGTCCTGGGAGTTGTTGTCCTGGGCGCCGCGCAGCGCGGCCTGGCACGCCGGGACGTTCGGGTCGCACGAGAGCACCGCCGCACCGGCCTCGGTCACGTCCCAGCCACCGGTGGCGGTGGTGAAGCGCTGCGCCAGCCCGCCGGAGCGGCCCGGCACGGCGGCGTGCCCGGTCACGGGCACGTCGACGCCGGTGGCGGTCGCGGTGAGCGTGACCGTCCCGGCCGCCGAGTACGTCGAGCGCACCGGGAGCAGGACCTCGCCCGTCGCGCCCGCCGCGAGCACCGGCCAGGTGCACTCGACGGCCCGCCCGGAGCGGTCCACCCGGCACGCGTCGGGCACCGGCAGCCCGGTCCGCTCCTGCACGACGAGGTTGCCGGGCAGTGCCGCGCGCACCACGACCTGCGCGGCGTCCGCCGCGGGGTCGTCGCCGTCGGCGACACGTACCCCGAACGCGAGCTGGCCGAGGTCGTCGTACTGCAGCACCACGTCCGCGGCACGCAGCTCGAGCCCGGGCGCACGCCCCTGGACCTCGACCGTCACGCTCGCGCCGTCGGCGTCGTCGGCCGCCGCCGCGACGACGAGAGCGCCGAGCGCTCCCACGGCGCCGGGCTCCGCGACGAACGGCAGCCCCGCGTTCACGCTCTCCCCCGGCGCGAGTCCGGGTCCGGTGCACCGCACGCGCGGCCCGTCGGCGAGGCAGGCCCAGCCGTCGGGCGCACCACCCGCCCATGCGAGCCCGGCGGGGGTCGTCAGGTCGAGCGTCACCGCGGCGGCCGGCAGGTCCCCGGTGTTCCGCACCGCGACGTCCGCGACGCTCGTGCGCCCGCCGGCGACGGTCAGTGCGTCCGGCCGGGCCGTCACGACGAGGGTCGCGGGCGCCTGCACCGTGACGGGCACCCCCGCGTGGCGTGCGGTGGTGGGCGCCGGGCTCAGCTGCACCTCGACGGGGGCCGCCGCGGCGTCCCGCGCCGTGCGCAGGCCGAGCGTGAGCGGCACCTGACCCCGCCCGGGCAGCTCGTCGCGCGTGCACACGACCGTGGCACCGGCCTCGCAGCGCCAGCCCTGGGCGGGTGGCGCACCGGCCCAGGTGACACCGTCCGGCAGCACGAGCTCGGCGCGCGCCTGCCCGGCGGCCGACCGGCCGGCGTTGCGCAGGTCGAACGTCACGTCCCGCACGCGGCCCGCGACGAGCGCGAGCGGCTCCTGCGTGGACGCGACCGCGAGCCGCGCCGGGCTCGGGGTGACGCGCACGGGCAGCGGTGCGGGGCGGTAGTCGATGCCGCTGCCGGTCACGACGAGCTCGACCTGCGCGTCGTCGGCGTCGAACGCCTCGTCGACCGCGACGCGCACGACGAGCCGCGCCGCCTCACCCGCGGGCAGCGAGGGCAGCTCGCAGCTCGCGTGCCGCGTCTGCGCGCCGTGGCATGTCCAGTCGGTCGCCTGCAGACGGTCGCGCAGCGCCGCGACCGTCGCGCTCCCGCCGGTCACCGCAGGTGAGGCCGTCCGGGCGGGCGCGACGCCCAGCACACCCTCGACGGAGACACCCTCGGGCAGCCCCAGCTCGGCGCGCAGGTCCGTCGCGGCCCGCCCACCCGCGTTGCGCAGCGTGATCGCGAGGTCCTGCGGGCCGACGCCCGCGGCGAGCACCAGCCCGCCGTCGGGCAGCGCGACGACCACGTCGGGCGCGCGCGGTGGCGGGGTCGGTTCGGTGGTCGGTCCGGCGGTCGGTCCGGCGGTCGGTCCGGCGGTCGGTCCCGGCGACGGCGCGCTCGTCGGCTCGGCGGTGGGTCCCGAGGTCGGCTCTGCGGTCGGCCCACCCGTCGGGTCGGGTGTCGGGCCGAGGGACGGCCCGGCCGTCGGCTCGTCGGCGGGGTCGGGCACGTCGGGGGCGCCCGGGGGGACCGCGGGGTCGGCCGAGGAGGTCGGTCCGGGCGAGGCCGGTCCGGTGGGTGTGCTCGTCGGGCTCGCGGAGGCGCCCGGGGACGTCGTCGGCGTGGGCGTGGTCAGCACCACGGGCGGGTCCGCCTCGATGACCTGCTGGTCGGCACCGAGCCCCAGCACCACCGCCGCCGCGACCGCGGCGACGGCCACGGCACCGGCGACCGTCGCGACGACGGCTGCGGGCACGCTCGCGAGGAACGCCGCGACCCCGCCGGCACCGGCCGCCGCGCCGCCACCGGAGAGCGCTGCGACACCACCGCCCACGGCCCCGGCACCCGCACCGCCCTCGAGCTCCGCAAGGTGACCGGACCCGGCCGCACCCGCGCCGGCCGCACCCGCGGCCCCGACGGCGGCCGCCCCGAGCGGCAGCGTGTGCGAGAGCGCACCGAGCCCCGCGAGGCCGAGCACGAGCGGCGCGACGACCGCGCGCAGACCGTGGTTGACGTCACCCAGCTCGAGCACGAGCGCGCGGCACTCGTCGCAGTCGTCGAGGTGCCGGGCCACCTTGGTGCTCTCACGCGTGCCCAGGCCACCGCGCACGTACGCGCCGAGCGACCCCGCCACGGCGCGGCACCCCTCGTCGAGCGGGTCGCGCAGGTGCTGCTGCAGGTACGCCTGGCGCAGCCCTTCGCGCGCGCGGTACGCGAGCGCGGCCACGCCGTTGGCGGTCAGCCCGAGCGCGGGTGCGATCTCGGCGGGCGGCAGCCCCTCGACCTCGGTGTGCCACAGCACGGCCTGCCACCGCTCGGGCAGGGAGTGGAACGCGCGCGCGACGACACCGCGTTCGAACCCCTCGAGCGCGGGCTCCTCCGCGGTGCCCGCGAGCGCCGTCCCGGCCTCGAGCGTGGCGAGGTCGTCGGTCGGCTGCACGCGCCGCGCACCCTCGCGCCGCACGCCCGCGGTCCGGCGGACCACCGTGAACAGGTAGGCGCGGAACGCCTCGTCGGGACCGTTGCCGTTGCGCAGCGCCGCGTAGACGGCGGTGAACGCGTCCGCGACGACGTCGTCGGCGTCCGCGGCGCTGTCGGTGTACTGCCGTGCGACGACGGCCGCGGCGGCCGAGTGCCGCTCGTAGAGCGCGGCGAAGCCCGACTCGTCGCCTGCGCGCACCGCGGAGATGAGCTCCGCGTCGCTGCGCACGACAGCCGCCTGCGCCTCCACCTCGACCTCGTCCCGGCTTGCTCGTGGCACGGTTGATCCGCGCGAAATCCGTACCAGGGTGACATATCGGCCGGACCCACAGGAAACAACCGGGTCACGGGCTTGCGGCGGCCTCCGGGTGAAAACACCCAGAAGTGCCGTCACACCTGCACCGAAGCCCTCTCTCATCCCGCGTGACGACCGAGACCGGACCTCTGCTGCCCGCCCAGCCGTCGCGACTGCTCGAGCGCTGGCGCCACGAGAGCGTCGCGTCCGTCTGGCGCCGCCCCTCCGACTGGTACCACCCCGCCGCCGACGACCTCGCGGTCGCGCTGCTCCTCGACGACGACCCCGTGCCGGCCGCCGCCCGCCTGGGTGGCGCCCGGGGCGAGTCCGGGGTGGGGATCGCCGAGACCATCGACGACCTCGCGTGCCTGTACCGCGCGACGTCGCGGTCGCAGCCGCCGCTGGACGTCCTGCGGGCGCTGTGCACGGGCTGGGCGGACGCGCAGGCCGGCGGCGTGACGCTGCCCCTCGGGCTCGACGCGGGCTCGGGGCTGCCCTCGGCGGACTACCTGCGTCTGCGGCTCATGGAGTGCTACCCCGACGACGTGCCCACGGGCCGGCTGCTCGTCGTCGACGTCGCGGCGGGCGTGCCCGACGCGCTCAGCCGCCTCGCCCGGTCCGCGGCCGTGGGCGCGGCGCTGCGGGAGGTGTTCGGTGCGGCGCGGGCGATGGCGGGCATCGGTGGCGGCGCGTTCGTCGTGCTGGTCGGTGACGACGAGGACACGGACGAGGCCGTCGCGCGGCTGCGGCGGCGCGTGGACGAGCGTGTCCTCGCACTGGGTGTCGAGCGCGTGACGCGGCACCCGCTGCGGTGCTGGGTCGAGCCCCTGCCGCCGACGCACGAGTGCGCGGTGCGACGCCTCACGCAGCTGGCGCGTCCCTGACCGCGGCGTGCGCCGACGCCCCTGCCTCGACGCACGCCGCTTCACCTGTTCGGGCTACTCCTGCCCACCGGGCCGGACGATCGGTCCACGAGCGGGCCTGTCGTCCCGCTGTCACGTGATGTGCCCGGTGTGTCGCACATCGGGCGGGTCTCGACGGGTGCAAACCCGCTCCGCGGGGTTACTTTCGAGGTATGACCCCGTCCGGACTCGCCGCCCCGCACGACCCCGCACCTCAGGGCTCGGAGCGCTCCGACGACCCTCCGGCGCCCGCCGGCGCCCCCACGGCGCCCCACGGTTCGCTCCCGCAACCGCATGGTCTGCACGTCGGCCCCCGTCCGCCGGTGCGGACCCCGGGCCCGGTCCCGCCCGCCGACGTCCTGACGCTCGACGACCCCGGCCCGGTGCTCGCGTCCGGGTCGAGCGCCGACGTGTACGCGCTCGACGAGGACTACGTGGTGCGCCGCTACCGCTGCGGCCGGGACGCGACGCACGAGGCCCGGTTCCTGCAGCACGTGTCCGCGCGGGGCTTCCCGGCACCGGCGGTGTACGTCGCGCAGGGTCCGAACCTGCTCATGGAGCGGCTGCACGGCCCGACCCTCCTGCAGGCCCTCGCGGCGGGCGAGGTGTCCATCGCGGACGGCGCGCGGCTCGTCGTCGAGCTGCACGAGCGGCTGCACGCGATCCCCGCACCGCAGGACGTGCCGCACGACGAGACGCAGTGGCCGCACGTGCCCGCCGGGCCGGTCGTCGCGCACCTCGACCTGCACCCCGGCAACATCGTGCTGACCGAGACGCACGGGCCCTGCGTGGTCGACTGGGCGAACGCGCGCGCCGCGACGGCGGAGCTCGACGTCGCGCTCACCGCCCTGATGGTCGCCGAGGTCGCCGTGGACGCCGGGGGTGACTACTCCCTGGCCGCGCGCGCGTTCCTCGCGGCGTTCCTCGCCGCGAGCCGGGTCTCGCCCGTCCCCGCGCTCGACCAGGCCGCCGCCGCCCGGCGCAGCGACCCCGGCCTGCTCACCGGCGAGAAGGAGCTGGTCGGCGGCGCCGTCGAGCTGGTGCAGGAGATGGTGCGCGTCGCGTCCTGAGGGACGCCCGTCAGCGCGGGGCGAACGTCAGGCAGTCGGCGACGTCGTGACCGCTGCCCACCCGGATCGAGTCCGCGGTGCACTCCAGGTGGGCGTTGTGGGAGCAGTCCTGGCGCTGGCACGCGCCGACGTGGCTGAGCACCTTGTCCAGACCGCCCTTGACCGTGAGCGGGATGAACGTCGCGCACTGGGCGTCGCCGCCGGTGCCGCCGACCGTGATGGCGGCCGCGTGGCAGTGCGAGTGGTCGTTGTACGAGCAGCCGGCCACCGAGCATTCGGCGATGGCGGGCAGCTCCATGAGGTCGGTCATCTCGCGCCTCCGAAGGTGGGCCGTTGCGAACCTGCGAACTCCGGAGCCGCAGGGGCTCCTTCGTCGACGGTAGACCCGCCCGGGCCCGCGCGCCAGCACGCCAGCCGGATCAACACCGCAGGTCAGACCCGCTTTTTGCGCACAGGCGTGTTGCGGAAATGGCGCTCGGGACGACGAGTGCGAGGTCAGCGCGCCGCGGGCCGGCCGGGCGCGTCGACGGGCGGGCGCCACATCGCGGTGGGCCGCGCGGCGTGCACGCCGCGGATCTCGCCCCGGGACTCGAACCCGTGCCGGACGTAGAGCGCACGGTTGCGCGGCGTCGACGACTCCAGGTACGCCCCGTGGGCGTGGTCGTCCACGTGCCGCAGCCGGTGCGCCAGCAACCGCGAGCCCACGCCCGTGCCGCGCTGCGCGGCCCGCACGCCGATCTCGCCGAGGTACCAGTGCGGCTCGTCGGGCCGGTGCCGGACGAACGCGTTCCACCCGCGCAGCGCGAGCGGGACTCGCAGCGGACCGAGCGCCTGCAGGAAGCCGGGCGCCTCGCGCAGCAGGCGACGGGCGGTCGCGCCACGCGCGTCGGGACGCTCCCAGACCGCGGCGCCGACGATCAGGCCCGTCTCGTCGCGTGCGACGTCGACCTCGATCCCGTCGGGGTCCTGCGCGCGCAGGAGTGCCGCGTACAGCGCGGTCGCGCGCTCGCAGCGGCCGTCGGCGGTGCCGATCATGCCGACGACGACCGGGTCGTCGGCGAACGCCTCGCCGAGCACGCCTGCCACGGCCGCGAGCTCGGCGCGCGCGGCAGCCCCGACGTCGAACATCCCCCTGCTCTCCTCTCCTGGACGACTGTCCAATCTTTCCTTCCGGCGGTTCGTCCGTCCTGGGCCCTCGGTCCCTGTCTGCCCCGCCTCCTCACGTTCACCCCCTCTCCGACGACCCCGCGATCGCTCCGACTCTCACCCGCCAGACCCAGACCAACGACGGTCTCGTCGGCCGGCACGACGACCCCGCGGTTCCTCCGGCTATCAGCCCCCCGACCCGGAGCAACGACGGTCTCAGCCACCGCCCGCCCGACGAGCCCGCGGTTCCTCCGGCCATCAGCCCCCGAACCCGGAGCAACGACGGTCTCGGTGGCCGGCACGACGACCCCGCGGTTCCTCCGGCTATCAGCCAGCGGACCCGGAGCAATGACGGTCTCGGTGGGCTGGCGCTCGACGAGCCTGCGGTTGCTCCGGGTATCGGGGCTGGGAGCCGGAGGAATCGCGGGGTCGGGTGGTGGGGGTCGGGTGGTGGGGGTCGGGGCTGGGGGTCGGGTGGTGGGGGTCGGGGGGCGGGGGCCAGGGGGCGGGGGGCCAGGGGGGGAGGGGGAGGGAGACGTAGGGTGGGGGTTGTGGCTACCTTCTCCGGCGTGACGCGTCAGCACGTCCTCCAGGCGATCGCGGAGTACGACTCCCGCGGTCGCGACGGCTTCCTCGGGGTCTACGGCTACGCGCCGACGCCGGGCTACGCGATCGTGCACGAGGGCTCGAGCTACGACCTGCCGGCGGTCCTCGGGGTGGCGCACCGCTTCGCCACCGGCCGCCTCGCACCGTCCGACGAGGTCGTCGGCAGCATCGGGTCCGCGGCGTCGATCCTGCGCAAGCGCGGGTTCGAGGTCACCGAGCCGGGCGGCGCGTCGGCACCCGCCGCACGCTCGTCCTCGCGCACGGCCACACGCGCCCCTCGCACGACGACGCCGCGCGCGAGCACCCCGCGCCGCACCGCGACGCCCGAGCCCGCACCGGCGATCTGCCCGACGTGCTCGATGACGCTGCCCGCGACGGGTGTGTGCGACTACTGCACCTGAGCGGCGACCCGCGGGCCTGACCGGCGTCACGGGGCCGGCCCGACGGCCGGCGTCACGAGGGAGAGCATCCGTGCGGTGCTCTCCCTCTTCAACGTATAGAGCACGGGGGGTCTTGCGGCAAGACCCCGGTCGAGGCGGGTGATCGGCGCTCGTCGCGCCCGCCGAGCCGTCCCGGGCGCCGTGACCCCCGGGAGCGAGACCTCGTGACCACCCTTCCCCTGAGCGTCTTCGACGTCGCCCTCGCCGCCAAGGCGGACCCGTCCCTGACTGCCGACGACGACGCGCACCTGGCCCGGGTCGCGGCGCGGCTGGAGCAGCAGGTCGCCGAGCTCGACGCCCGGCTCACGGAGGCGCGCCGGGCGCCGGGCGGGTCGGGCACCGCAGCGCTGGAGCGCGACCAGGAGGTGCACCGGCTCTCGGCGCGGCTGCGCACGCTGCGCCGCTACGGGCTGGACCTGTGCCTCGGCCGCACGGTCTCCGCCGACGGTGCGGCGGTGTACGTGGGACGGGTGGGCGTCACGGCCTCCGACGGCGAGCGGCTGCTGGTGGACTGGCGCTCGCCCGCGGCGGAGCCGTTCTTCGCCGCGACCCCCGCGCACCCGTCCGGGGTGGTGGCTCGGCGCCGGTACCGGTGGTCGCGCGGGCGGGTGACGGACTACTGGGACGAGGTGCTGGTGCCGGGCGCGGTCGCGCCGGGCGGCGTGGCGCCGGACGAGGGTTCGGCGCTGCTCGCGTCGCTGGGGGCGAGCCGGTCGGCGCGGATGCGGGACGTGCTGACGACGATCCAGGCGGACCAGGACGCGATCGTGCGCGCGGGGTCGGCGGGCCCGCTCGTCGTCGACGGCGGTCCGGGGACGGGCAAGACGGTGGTGGCGCTGCACCGCGCCGCGTACCTGCTGTACGCGGACCCGCGCCTGCGCAGCGGGCACGGCGGGCTGCTGTTCGTCGGCCCACACGAGCCCAACCTCGACTACGTGTCGGACGTGCTGCCGAGCCTGGGTGAGGACGACGTGCGCACGTGCACGCTGCGGGACCT
>NZ_BJLP01000036.1 GCF_006538705.1 Cellulomonas uda | reverse complement strand
CCCGCCGATCGGCTCGCCGACGGCCGAGTTCGGGTACAGCGCGCGCATCTCGCGCGGGGTCGTCCCCGCGGCGACGCTCACGTCGATGCCCGTCTCGCCGCTCGACTACCCCTCGTTCAAGGGTGGCTCGGAGAGCTACGCGTCGGGCGCGCAGTCCGGCGTCGACCTCACGTCCGGCGCGATCCAGATCGACGACAACCTGCAGCGCCTGCACGACGGGGCGGCGGAGCTGCTCGCCGGGATCGTCCAGCTGCGCGACGGTGCGGGCACGCTGCGCGACGGGCTGGTCGGCCAGGCCGCACCCGGCGCGGAGCAGCTCGCGACGGGCCTGACCGGCTCGGCGGCGCCCGGCGCGCGCACGCTGGCCGACGGCCTCAACGACCAGATCCTGCCGGGGGCCAAGGACCTCAGCTCGGGGCTCGGCGGACGCCTCGTGCCGGGCATGTCCGACCTCCACGAGGGGCTCGCGGACCAGCTCGCCCCTGGAGCCGCGCAGCTCGCCGCGGGCCTCAACGACCAGCTCGCGCCCGGTGCCGCCGAGCTCGCGGAGGGCCTGACCGACTCCGCGGCGCCGGGTGCCGCGGCGCTGGCGGCGGGGCTCAACGACTCGGCCGCGCCGGGCGCCAAGCGCGTCGCGGCCGGCGCCGCCGCGCTCGACGCGGGCCTCGCCACGGCGCTCACCAAGGCGCCCGCGCTCGTCGCCGGCCTCACGCAGGTCGACGACGGCCTGGCGAAGGTCGAGGCGGGCCTCGAGACGCTCGCCACGCAGATCGGCACGCTGCCCGCCCAGGCGCAGCCGCTGCACGACGCGGTGACGTCGATGCGCGCGGGGATCGGTACCACGGCACCCCCCGCGGCGGGTCAGCGACCGAGCCTGATGTACGCCGTCAACGCCCTGCGCACGCAGCTGGCGGCGGCGTCCAACACGGCCACGGGCACCGTCGGGTCGATCCAGGACCTCGAGGCCGCGGTGACCGACCCGGCGACGGGGCTTGAGGCCTTCACGGCGATGCTGCCCGTCGGCGCGCAGGCGTCCTACACGGCGCTCCTCGGGGGCATCGCCGACGGTCTGGGCCAGCTCGAGACCGGCATGACCGGCTCGGCGACCCAGCTCGGCACGGCGTCCTCGACGCTCGCGCTCGTGCAGTGCGGGCTGTCCGCCGCGTCCCTCCCGGGCGTGTGCGACCCGGCCCGCCCCGGCCTGCTCGAGGGCCTCGCCGGTGTCGACGCGGGACTCACGACGCTGACCGACGGAGTCGTCGCGAGGGTCCAGGGCGGCGTGGGCACCGCGACCGACACGCCGGACGACGAGACGCTGCGCGGCGGCGTGAACGGCCTGCAGGCCGGCGTCGGCCTGCTCCAGGACGGCGGCGACGGACTCGTCACCGGGCTCGGCGAGCTCGGTGCGGGCGCGTCGCAGCTCAGCACCGGCGCGGGTGAGCTGTCCGCCGGCATCACCAGCGCCGCGCGCGGGTCCCGCACGCTGTCCACGGGCATCGCGGGCGCCGCGACCGGGGCGGGCCGCCTCGCCGAAGGGCTCGACACCGCCGCGACCGGCTCCCGGACCCTGTCGACCGGGCTCGCCACCGCGGGCACCGGCTCCCAGCGTCTGCTCGACGGCCTGCGCTCCGCGGCGGCCGGCTCGAGCCGTCTGACGGCGGGCATCGGGACCGCGGCCGAGGGTTCGAGCGACCTGGCGGTCGGCATCGGGACGGCCGCGGCCGGCTCGCGCGACCTCGCGGCCGGCCTGCGGGACGCCGCCGACGGCTCGCAGCAGCTCGCGGACGGTCTCGGCAGCGCCGCCGACGGCGCCCCGCAGCTCGTCGACGGCACCCAGCGCCTGTCCGACGAGGGCACGTCGCAGCTCGTCGAGTCGGGCGCGGGCACCGCAGCCCGGTTCGGCACGGGTTACGCGGTCCTCGCCGCGGGCGCCGAGCGCGCCGCGACCGAGGGCATGGCGTTCGGTGCACCCGAGGGTGCGACGGGGACCACGGCCTACTCGCTCGAGATCGCCGGGGTCGACGGCGGCAACGCGACGAACGTCGGCAAGGGTGTCGCCGCGCTCGCGCTGTTCGCCGCGGCCGGCGTGATCGGCACGGTCGTGCGGCGTCGCACCGCCTGACGGCGTCGCGCGGACGCGCCCCCGGGGAGCCCACGGCTCGCCGGGGGCGCGTCGTCGTGCCAGGGGGTGCCGGGCCGACCGCGCCCGGGACCCGTCGACGGCTCAGCCCGCCGCCAGCGCCTCCTCGAACCGGCGCAGGGCCAGCTGCGCCAGGCGCGGGTCGGGCGCGAGGGGCGCCGCGACCACGTCCGCACCCGCCTCGCGCACCCGGTCCAGGAAGAACCCGGGCGCGAGCAGGTACGACGCGACGACGACCCGCCGGTCCGACGCCGCGCGGACGATCTCGACCGCCTCGGGCACGCGTGGGCTCGCACCCGCGCCGTACCCGACGACCAGCCCTCCCCCGCGCTCGTCGGGCGGCCCGACGTGCCGGCCCAGGGCGGCCGCGAGCCGGTCGGCGGTCGCCCGGACCGCGAGCGCCGCGGCCGGGTCCGTCGAGCCCGCCGCGGCGAGCACGACCGCGTCGTCGGGCGCCAGACCCGCCTCCTCGAGACGGTCGACCAGGATCTCCACGAGCGTGGCGTCCGGCCCGAGCGGCGCGGCCGCGCACGCGTCCGGCACGTCGACCGCCGCCTGGACGTCGACCTTGACGTGGAAGCCCACCGAGAGCAGCAGCGGGACGACGACGGCCTGCGCGCCACCCGCGACCGCGTCCGCCACGACGTCGGCGACCTCGGGCGACTGCACGTCGACGAACGCCTCGCGCACGTCGAGGTCGCTGCGCAGCGCGGCGACCCCCGCGAGGATCGACCGGATCGCGGCACGGCCGTCGTGGTCGTCGGTGCCGTGCGAGCAGCCGACCAGGACGAGCGGCTTCGTCGGGCGTCGCGGGGCGCTCGCGTCCCGCGCCGCGCGCACCGCGGCGGTCTCCGGGGTCACGACAGCGCCAGCTCGAGCCGGTAACCGCGCTTGACGACCGTGCGGATGAGCCCGCGCGAGCCCGTCGCCTCCCGCAGCCGGGCGATCGCGACCTCGGCGGCGTGCGGGTCGCGCGAGTCGCCGGGCAGCGCCGCGAGGACCTGGTCGCGCGGCACGACGGACCCGCGAGCGTGGGCCAGCAGCCGCAGGATCTCCAGACCCGTCGGTGTCAGCGGCAGCACCCGGCCGTCGAGGACGGCCGCGCCGCGGTAGACGCGCAGCGGACCGGCGGCGGTCTCGAGCGCCTCCAGACCGCCGTAGTGGTTGACGATCAGCCGCACGAGCGACCCGAGCCGGCCGCGGTCGGGCACGAGCGGCTCGATGCCGCGCGCGACGAGCGGCGCCGCCGTCACGGGTCCGACGGCCGCCATGACCACCGACCCCTCGCGGCAGCGCTCGACGACCAGGTCGGTCACCCCTTGCGCGTCGGCGGCGTCGAGCCACGCCGCCGCACCCGGTGCGGACGTGAACGCGACCGCGTCGACCTCACCCCCGGCCACGGCGCACACCGACGCCGCGACGGCGGCCGGGTCGGGCGGCGGCCCCCAGCGGTACACGACGAGGCTGCGGACGCGCGCGCCCGCGAGCCGGAACGCGTCGTCGAGGCCATCCGACCCCGCGCCGTGGTGCTGGACCACGATGTCGCGACCGTGGACGCCCTCGTCGAGCAGGACCTGCGCCACCTCGGCGCTCGTCTCGGACTCCGCGACCCAGTCGGGCGTCAGGCCCGCCGCCTGGATCGCGCCGCGCGCCTTCGGGCCGCGTGCGACGATCCGGGCGTCCCGCAGCGCCGCGAGCAGCTCGTCGGCGATCCCGGCGGCGTCCGCGGCCTCGACCCACCCGCGGAACCCGATCCCGGTGGTCACGACGACCGTGTCCGGCGGGTCCGCGACGAGGTCGCGCGTCGCGGCGATGAGCGCCGCGTCGTCGATGTGCGGGACCATCCCGAGCGCCGCGGCGTGGCGCACCGCGGCGCCACGACGCGTGAGGGCGGCGGTCAGCTCGGCGGAGCGTCGGTCGGCGGTGATGAGCACGACGCACCCCGCCAGGGTCTGGTCGATCCCCTCGTGGGTCGTGCTCGGCGCGATGCTCACCACGCCATTGTGCGGTCTGTGAGGTCCGTCGTCTCGCACGCGTCCGCGCCTCGCGGGTCGAGCAGACCCGGCGCCGCGACCTCGCCCAGCACGAGCACCGCGGGTGCGCGCACGCCCGCCGCGAGCGCCGTCGCCTCGAGCGTCCCGAGCGTGGCGCGCGTGACCCGCTGCGTCGGGGTGGTCGCACGCTCGACCAGCGCGGCGGGCGTCGTCGGCGGCACACCCGCGGCGAGCGCGCCCGACGCGAGCTCGCCCAGCGCCGCCACGCCCATGAGCACGACGACCGTGCACGTCGCGTCGCGCAGCCCGACGAGCGCGGCCGACGACCAGCCGTCGTGGCCGTTCATCACGTGCAGCGCTCCGACCGTGCCGCGGTGCGTGAGCGGGATGCCCGCCGCGGCCGGCGCGGCGAGCGCGGAGCTCACGCCCGGGATCACCGTCACCGGGACCCCGGCCTCACGGCACGCGAGGACCTCCTCGCCGCCGCGCCCGTACACGAACGGGTCACCGCCCTTGAGCCGCACGACGACGCGCCCGCGCTGCGCGTGCTCGACGAGGATCCGGCCGATCTCGTGCTGCGGCACCGGGTGATGGCCGGGCGTCTTCCCGACGTCGACGACCTCTACGTCGGGCGCGAGCTCGTCGAGCACCTCGACCGGGCCGAGCCGGTCGGTCACCACCACGTCCGCCTCCGCGAGCGCCCGCCGGCCCGCGAGCGTCAGCAGCCCCACGTCACCGGGACCGCCGCCGACGAGCACGACCCGCCCCGCGCCGCCGCGGCGCCGCGCGCGCACGTCCGCACGCCCCTCCCGCAGGTGCTCGGCGAGCACGTCGCGCACCCGCTCCGCGAGCGCGTCGCGCACCACCGCCGTGCGGCCCGGGTCGGGCGCGCCGGTCGAGACGACGCCGACGAGCACGTCGCCGAGGCTCGTCGTCGCCGGCGTCCGTGCCGTGCCGCCCGCGGCCCGTGCGGCGTGCACGCAGAACACCCGGCGGTCCGCGGCCCAGCGCGCCACGTCGTCGTCGCACCGGCGGTCCCCCGTCGCCGTGTGCACGAGCCACACGCCGTCGAGGTCGCTCTCGACGACCTCGCGCGCGCGCCACTCGAGCTGACCCCAGCGATGCGCGTCCCGCAGCGGCTCGCACAACGCGGGCGCGACGACGACGACGCGCGCGCCGTCGGCCACCAGCGCCGGCACCCGCCGCGCCGCGACCGGGCCACCGCCGACCACGAGCACGCGCCGGCCCGTCAGGTCCACCCCGAGCATCGTCGTCATCCGGCACTCCCCGCGACGTCCGCCGACGGGCCCGCGAGCTCGACCACACCGTCCACGACGCGCACGCGCCACGTGCGCAGGTCCGCCGGCATCCCCGCCACCGGCGACCTGCCGACCGCGTCGAGGCACACGCCCGTGCGCAGGTCGAACACCTGCTTGTGCATCGGCGACGCGACGGTGGGCACCACCTCGTCGCCGACGTGACGCGTCCCGACGATGCCGCGCGACAGCACGTACGCACCGCAGAACGGGTCCTGCTGCTGCACGGCGTGCACCGTGTCGTCGACGAGCCGGAACAGCGCGACCTGCGCACCGCCGACCAACGCGGCCGCGCCGCGCTCCGGGGTCAGGTCCGCCAGCCGGCAGACGGCGACCCACTCACCCGCGGGCTCGGTCCGCCGGGTGTGCTGGGGGATGTCGAGGACGGTCATGCGCGTACCTCCAGGGTCGTGCCGGCGACGAGGACCGGCTCGCCGCGCTCGGCGGCGGCACGCTCGTCGGGCGTGGCGGGTCGGGCCTGGCCCCGCTCGGGGACGTAGGCGAGCGACGGGTCGGGCACCTCGGGGGCGTTCACGAACGACGCGAACCGCCGCAGCTTCTCGGGGTCCTCGAGCGTGGCGCGCCACTCGTCGGTGTAGTCCTCGACGTGCCGCGCCATCTGCTCGTCCAGGTCCGCGCAGATCCCCAGCGAGTCGTCCATGACGACCGCGCGCACGCCCTCGAGGCCACCCTCGACCTCGTCGACCCACGGTGCCGTGCGCTGCAGGCGGTCCGCCGTGCGGACGTAGTACAGGAGGAACCGGTCGATCGTCCGGATGAGCGTCTCAGTGTCGAGGTCCTCCGCGAGCAGCCGTGCGTGACGCGGCGTGAACCCGCCGTTGCCGCCCACGTAGACGTTCCAGCCCTTGTCCGTCGCGATCACCCCGACGTCCTTGCCGCGCGCCTCCGCACACTCGCGCGCGCACCCCGAGACGCCCAGCTTGATCTTGTGCGGGCTGCGCAGGCCGCGGTACCGCAGCTCCAGCAGCACCGCGAGCGCCACCGAGTCCTGCACCCCGAACCGGCACCACGTCGACCCGACGCACGACTTCACCGTGCGCAACGACTTGCCGTACGCGTGCCCCGACTCGAACCCCGCGTCGACCAGCCGCTGCCAGACGGCCGGGAGCTGGTCGATGCGCGCGCCGAACAGGTCGATGCGCTGACCGCCCGTGATCTTCGTGTACAGGCCGAAGTCCTTGGCGACCTCGCCGATCGCGATCAGCCCCTCGGGCGTGACCTCACCGCCCGGGATGCGCGGCACCACGGAGTACGAGCCGTCCTTCTGCAGGTTGGCCATCACGTGGTCGTTCGTGTCCTGCAGCGCCGCGCGCTCACCCTCGAGCACGTGCGCCGGGGCCGTCGTCGCGAGGATCGACGCCACCGCCGGCTTGCAGATGTCGCACCCGCGGCCCGCCGCGTCCGTGCCGAACCGCGCGATGACGTCGGTGAACGACGCGACGCCCGAGACGCGCACCGCGTCGTAGAGCTGCGCGCGGGACAGCGCGAAGTGCTCGCACAGCGCCGACGACACCGTGATCCCCTGCTTCGCGAGCTCCGTCCCCACGAGCTTCTTGACCAACGGCAGGCACGAGCCGCAGGACGTGCCCGCCCGCGTGCACGCCTTGACCGCGCCCACGTCGGTGCAGCCGTGCTCCGTGACCGCCGCCCGGACCGCGCCTGCGGTGACGTTGTTGCACGAGCAGACGCCCGCGTCGTCGGGCAGCTCGAGGTCGGGCGCACCCGCCCCGCCCTCCGGGAGCAGGTACGCGCCCGGGTCGCCGGGTAGCTCACGGCCCAGCATCGGCCGCAGGCTCGCGTACGCGGACGCGTCACCGACGAGGACGCCCCCCAGCAGCGTGCGCGCGTCGTCGGACAGCACGAGCTTCTTGTAGACGCCCGCGACCGGGTCCGCCCACACGACCTCGAGTGCGCCCGGCGTCGTGCCGAACGCGTCGCCGAAGCTCGCGACGTCCACCCCCGCGAGCTTGAGCTTCGTCGCCGTGTCCGCGCCCGGGAACTGCGCCGCCCCACCCAGCAGGCGGTCCACCGTGACCTCCGCCATCGCGTAGCCCGGCGCGACGAGCCCGACGCACGCGCCCCGGATGCAGGCGACCTCGCCGACCGCCGAGACGTGCGGGTCGTCGGTCAGGCACGTGTCGTCGACGACGACACCCCCGCGCTCCCCGACCGTCAGACCGCTGCTGCGCGCGAGCTCGTCACGCGGCCGCACGCCCGCCGCGACCACGACGACGTCCGCGTCCACGCGGCCCCCGTCCGCGAGGTCGAGCCGGCCCACACCCCCGCGGCGGTGCGGGCGGATGCGCGTGGTCATCGCGTTCAGCCGCACACCCACGCCCAGGCCGTTGATCAGGCGCCGCAGCGCCTCACCGCCGCCCAGGTCCACCTGCGTCGACATCAGGTGCGTGCCCACCTGGATCACCGTCGCCTGCGCGCCCAGCGCCTGCAGCGCGCCCGCGGCCTCCAGGCCCAGCAGACCACCGCCGAGCACCGCGCCACGCACCACGCGTCCGCTCTCCCGCAGCCGCTCGACGTACCCGCGCAGGGCCGCGACGTCGTCCACCGTGCGGTAGACGAACACGCCCTCCAGGTCCATACCCTCCATCGGCGGGACCCACGCCGACGAGCCCGTCGCGAGCACCAGGTGGTCGTAACGCTCCGTGCGTCCGCGCGCGGTGGTGACCGTGCGCGCCGACCGGTCGACCGCCACCACCTTGTCGTCCCTGCGCAGCGTGACGAGCGGGTCGTCCCACAGCGCCGGGTCGCCGAGCGCGAGGTCGTCCGCGTCGCGGCCGGAGAAGTAGCTGGTGAGGGCGACGCGGTCGTACGGACGACGCGGCTCCTCGGCCAGCACGGTGATGCGCCACGTGCCGGCGGTGTCGCGGTCACGCATGGCCTCGACGAGGCGCTGCGCCACCATGCCGCCGCCGACGACGACGAGGTGCTTGTTCACGGGGGGCTCCGTCCGACGGGTGACGAGAACACCGCCGACGCTACGAACCGCGTGTTTCGGGCACGCGTGCGCTCGCGTTTCCCGGTCGCAACCTTTCTCGCACACCGCGCCCCGCTCGCATGTGAGTCCGAATGCGGCGTCCCGGGGCACGGCACGAACCGAATCGCGCTGAGCCCGCTGTGCGCCTGCCCTCGGCCCGGGAGATGACCCCACCGCGGTACCCCATCTACCGAACTGGTGGACTCATCCCCGCGAGCGGGAAGACGACCCGGTGCTCGGGACCCAACGGCCCCACGCCGACGGCTCATCCGCGCTAACGGTGAGGCGACCGGAACCCGCGGCGCTTGAGCGGGGCAGTGCGGACTCATCCCCGCGAGCGCGGAGACGACTCCCCCGCGGTGGAGCGCGTAGAGGCGGTTGCGGGCTCATCCCTGCGAGCGGGGACACGACACGCGCGCCCACGTTCGACAGGTCGTCGAGCGCGGCTCATCCCCGCGAGCGGGGAGACGACCGTTGTCCGGGTTCGCGAGCGCGTCGTAGGTGGGGCTCATCCCCGCGAGCAAGAGGACGACTACGCGGACAGGTGGATCGTGTCCCGGTCGCCCGGCTCATTCCCGCGAGCGGGGAGACGACTGCCAGGCGCGCATGTACGCACGTCGGGCCTCGGGCTCATCCCCGCGAGCGGGGAGACGACCAGCTGCGGCAGTCCTTCAAGGACATCGAGCGGGGCTCATCCCCGCGAGCGGGGAGACGACGTGATGACGGGCCACGCCTCAGCGTTGCCGTCGGGCTCATCCCCGCGAGCGGGGAGACGACCCCGTGCTCGCGATGCGTCTCGAGGTACCGCGCGGCTCATCCCCGCGAGCGGGGAGACGACCGCCGCCCGGACGGCTCACGGTGGGTCGCCGCCGGCTCATCCCCGCGAGCGGGGAGACGACCGCTGCGTCAGCGCGAGGATCGCCTTCGGCGGGGGCTCATCCCCGCGAGCGGGGAGACGACCCGTGGGAGTCGCTCGCGACGATCGAGACCGACGGCTCATCCCCGCGAGCGGGGAGACGACGGCCCGCCGACGCTCGACCTCGACGACGTCCGGGGCTCATCCCCGCGAGCGGGGAGACGACGTCACGTCGCGCAGGTCGACCCGGATCGTCTGGGGCTCATCCCCGCGAGCGGGGAGACGACAGCCTGCCCGAGGCGCTGACGCGCCTCACGTCCGGCTCATCCCCGCGAGCGGGGAGACGACACGATGGTCACGCTCGCCGGGGTGGGCTTGGGGGGCTCATCCCCGCGAGCGGGGAGACGACGCCGGCGTGTGGGTCGTCTGCCTGACCGACGACGGCTCATCCCCGCGAGCGGGGAGACGACGCGTCGACCGACCTGCCCTCCGCCTCGGCCGCGGGCTCATCCCCGCGAGCGGGGAGACGACCTCGGGTCGATCTCGCCCACCTCGGGGGCATAGGGCTCATCCCCGCGAGCGGGGAGACGACCGCATCGAGCACCTGATCGACGCGGGCGAGGCGGGCTCATCCCCGCGAGCGGGGAGACGACATGAGCTCGACGCCCTTTAAGCCGTTGAGCGGGGGCTCATCCCCGCGAGCGGGGAGACGACGCGGGCGAAGGTGATGGTGGTCATGACGCCTTCGGCTCATCCCCGCGAGCGGGGAGACGACGATCACGAGCGCACCGCCTTGAAGTAGGCCAGGGGCTCATCCCCGCGAGCGGGGAGACGACCAGCGCCTGCGCCTCGTCGTCCTCGCCCCGATGGGCTCATCCCCGCGAGCGGGGAGACGACTCACTGACGGAGGTCTGACTGCCATGACTCGCGGGCTCATCCCCGCGAGCGGGGAGACGACTCAAACCGAAGATACGGGATGTCTCCGACGTACGGCTCATCCCCGCGAGCGGGGAGACGACGTACGCCTCCTCGTAGGCAGCCCGTGCCGCCCGGGCTCATCCCCGCGAGCGGGGAGACGACAACGGGTCGAAGGACACGGCGGGTCGCCCGCTGGGCTCATCCCCGCGAGCGGGGAGACGACCCGGTGCCGTACCGTGTTGCGCTCGACCGGCCGGGCTCATCCCCGCGAGCGGGGAGACGACGTCAGCGCCTGCACCATGGTGCGCAGCACCCCGGGCTCATCCCCGCGAGCGGGGAGACGACGTGCGGGCCTTCGTCGTTCACCCGGTCGACATGGGCTCATCCCCGCGAGCGGGGAGACGACGCGTTCGTGAAGCGGACGAACGCGGCCGGGTCGGGCTCATCCCCGCGAGCGGGGAGACGACTTGTCACGCAGGGTCTGGGTCGACTCGTTCCAGGGCTCATCCCCGCGAGCGGGGAGACGACCCGCTCGACCACCTCGGCCGCGTGATGATGAAGGGCTCATCCCCGCGAGCGGGGAGACGACCGCGGCGGCGTGCCCACGAGGAAGATCAGCGGGGGCTCATCCCCGCGAGCGGGGAGACGACATCGGGTCGAGGCCGAACCAGTACCGCCGCGACGGCTCATCCCCGCGAGCGGGGAGACGACATCTGCTCCGAGTGCCCCGTGCGTCAGGCGTGCGGCTCATCCCCGCGAGCGGGGAGACGACGCACGCCACGAGGATGCGCTGCTCTTCCCGCCCGGCTCATCCCCGCGAGCGGGGAGACGACGGCGCTCAAGACCAGGAGGCTCCCGTGAGCGACGGCTCATCCCCGCGAGCGGGGAGACGACAGGACGTCGACCGGATGGTAACGGCGCCTACTGGGCTCATCCCCGCGAGCGGGGAGACGACGACGCCGCGGCGTTCCACGGCACCAACTCGCCGGGCTCATCCCCGCGAGCGGGGAGACGACGTGCGTGCGCAGATCGCGGCCGAGATCAGGGAGGGCTCATCCCCGCGAGCGGGGAGACGACTGCCCGCCTCGCCGAGATCGAGGACGAGCACCGGGCTCATCCCCGCGAGCGGGGAGACGACAGGTTGCGGCCCGGCTTGGCGCCGCTCGCGACCGGCTCATCCCCGCGAGCGGGGAGACGACGAGATCAGCCTGCGCGAGTTCGGCCCGGTGACGGGCTCATCCCCGCGAGCGGGGAGACGACCCATCGAGGACGCTGCCCTGAGCCGCGCCTCCGGGCTCATCCCCGCGAGCGGGGAGACGACCCGGGCCGGAGTGTCGTCACGCGCCCGCTCGAGGGCTCATCCCCGCGAGCGGGGAGACGACGGTGGTGGTCATGGCGATCACGCGTCCGGGAGGGGCTCATCCCCGCGAGCGGGGAGACGACACCCCGGCCTCGAGGAGCAGGGTCGCGGTCGTGGGCTCATCCCCGCGAGCGGGGAGACGACGACGCCTCGGCGTAGGCGCCGAGCGCGGTCGCGGGCTCATCCCCGCGAGCGGGGAGACGACCCCAACTACGCGAGCAGCGCGACCGGCTTCCGCGGCTCATCCCCGCGAGCGGGGAGACGACGAGTGCAACCCGCAGGGCGGGGCCGGAGTGAAGGGCTCATCCCCGCGAGCGGGGAGACGACGCGAGGCCCGTCTGTCCGTGCTCGCGCAGCCACGGCTCATCCCCGCGAGCGGGGAGACGACGCCGCGGGGTACACGTCGGTCGCGCTGCAGCAGGGCTCATCCCCGCGAGCGGGGAGACGACACTAGTTGAACTGCAAGGACGCTCGTATTCCTATGAAGACTAGATCACTTCCGCGAGTGCCTGCGCCTGGATGCGTTGCTCCAACCCGCGGCACGCGACCCCTCATCACTGCTCTGCTCGGCCGGACGGAGCATCAACGTCACGCCCTCGATGTCGAGCGACGTCCAATGGTGTCCGTGGCTCCTGACGACGTAGCCCTGCTCGGTGGGAGCCGTGTGCACCATCAGTGCCCTGCCCGTGCCGATGAGGTCGACTGTTCGGGCCCACAGCTCGTCGCGCACACGGGTGGACGCGCGGCCCACGTAGACGCCTGCGGACACCTCGAGAGCCAGCGGGTGAGGTGTCCGCGCAGCCCTTCGGGGCAAGCGGTGAGGATGAGGACGATCACCAGCCAGGATCTCCCCAGTCGGTCCCGCCCGCGACGGTCCGCGTGCCACCGTCCCACAGCTCGACCACGTCGGGCTGCGGGACGGCCTCATCCTCGGAGTCGGGGGCGAGCAGGTGCCTGACATCCTTCGAGCAGCGCTCGAGCAGGTGCCCGTCGCGGAAGAGGTCACGCATGGCGCGCCTCGTCTCGGCACCGATGTCCATGAAACCGGCGGCGGCTGTCTCAAAGGCACACGGAATCGCATACTCCGCCTTGTACAAGTCTGCGATGTCGAAGACGAAGGACCGGACGTGGCCGGTGTGCACGAAGCCCAGCCCTGGCGAGCAGCCGAGCGCGACGATGACAGCGTGCGTGAGCCCGTAGAGCGCTGTGGTCGCCGCCGAGAGCGCCTGGTTCACAGGGTCTCCCGAGGCGAAGTCCTCCGGGTCGTAGCGGCGTCGCTCCCACTCGATGCCGTGGCGCTCCGCTTGTTCGCGATAGGCCCTTCGCACACGCGCGCCCTCCCGCCCTCGAAGCTGCTGCATGGTGAGCGAGCTCGTGTCCTCGCCGGGGAACCGCATCGCGTACATCTCACGCGCGACCCTGAGAAGAGACGACCGGTTGGTGACCAGCTCGGCCTGAGCAAGGAGGAGGCGTGACGACCGAGCGAGGGACCGTCCGTGCGCGTAGTAGCGAACGCCCCGCTCCCCCACCCACACGGCGGTCGAACCGGACTCTGCGAGCAGCATCATCGCCTGATGGCTGACGTTCACGCCGGGGCCGAGGAGCAGCGCGCCTAGCGAAGCCGCGGGGATGTGGACGGTGCCGCGCTCGTCCGTGGCGGTGATCGCGTTGGACTCGCGGTGGACGATGCAGCGCTCGAGGTACAGGAACGTCAGCCGGTCCTGGGCACGTGTGAGCTCTGCGAGCCGTGGTGGGCGCGGTCCCGGGGGCGTTGGCATCTCAGTGCAGCGGTGCGAGGGTCAACAGACCGCAGCCGTATGCCTTGGCCGGACCGACCCCCGTCGTCAACGCGCTCCGCAGCGCATCGGCGTCGATGACGTCGAGGACGCCGTCGAACTGGGCGACCGCGATCGTCACGGGCTTGGCCGAGCCTCGCCGCTCGAACTGGCGCACGTCTCGCCGCGTGACGGCCAACGCCCGCGAGCCGGCGGTGTCCGCTCCCACGAGCCTGAAGCCGCACGCCTCGGCGCGTTCGAGCAGCCATGCCTCCTGGTACTCGGCCGTCACGTGTGCGACTCGTCTGGCTCGTTGACCCTCACCCGAGCGGTGGTAGCGGGTGGGATTCGCAGTCAGACGGAACGCCCAGCGTTGGCCGGTCGTCACTGCCGAGAGAAAGGCCTGGTAGTCCTTCGACGCGCCTCTGTCGAGCGAAGGCCACCCCGCTTGCTCCGCGAGATGCGCAAAGTCCGGCCTGTCGGGGCTGACCACGTAGAGGAACGTGCGCCCTGCGTTCTCTGCATCGAGACGCCACAAGACGCGCGACGCCCCGGACCGTGCGCCGGTGGGCGGATCGAGGAACGACGACAGGACCGCAGCGTGCATCCGCTGAGGGCTGCTCAAGAGTCGCCAGGCATCGCGTCTGTGCCGGTTGAGCTGGATTCTGGACAGGTACATCGGCTACACCGCCATGAACGCGTCGTGGTCGAGACCGTCCTCCGACGGCCTCGCGTCCAGGCCCGGCACAGGTGTCCGGCCGAACTCGACCGTGCGCCATCCGTACTGCCGGTGCTGCGGGTCGAAGGACATCGGTTCGTCTCGCACGACGGTCTCGCCGTCGACGACCAGCTCGGGCGCGGCGCCCTTGTCGACGCGGAACTCGAGCATCGGAGGTTCTGCGCCGCACCGGCGGCGCCACCACGTGGCGGCTTGCCATGGCGTGTCCCGCAGGCACTCTCCCAAAGAGGCGTCGACGACGCGCGGGGCGAGTGGCTCAGCCGGTGGGCACGACCTGCGACCCAGATACAGCGGGAACGCCGGCCGCATCAGCGCGTCTGCGAACGCCTCGAGCAGTCCACGATCGCCGGAGACCACCGCGAGATAGCGGGCATCCGCCCGGTAGAACCGGTAGGACAACGGCATCGAGCTCTTGCCGTCCAGCGTGCGAGCAGTCTGGAAGTCCCGCAGGAGCTGCCCGGGTTGGTCGACCCGCACACCGAAGCGAAGATCGACGTACTCCTCGAGCGAGTCGGTGCGGCGCCGTCCCTGGGCGGCCGCAATCAGGCCCACCACACCTGACCGCGTGGGGGCATCGTCGGTCGACCTCGTCGTGAACCGACTCCCGCTCCCCCATGCCTGGAGCGGCGCCGCGAGCGTCAGGAGCAAACTCGTCACGAGTGCGCTCCCACACGCTCGGCCACGACCGTTGCGACCTCGTCGTACAGGTCCGGGAGGTTCGTCCACGCAGCCCCGGTGCCACCGCCCGTCGCCCACGAGGCGTCGAGACCCGAGCGTGCGGCGCCGACAGCAGTCAACCAGGCCCGGACCGGCCGGTGCCCCAGGTGGTCGGCCACCTCGGTCGCGCGCTCTCCCAGTGCGCGGGCCGCGACAGTGAGCCGAGGGGCGTCCGGCTCCGGTGTCACGGCGTCCTCGAACGCGCCGACGAGGTTCACGGGCTGGGTGTCCCGTATGGTCACGACCACAGCGTCGGGCAGTGTGCGGTTGGCGAACGTGTTCTGCTTCCCGGTCGGCATGGACTCGACGAACGCGCGGACGAACGCCTGAACTGCGCGCTTCGTCGCCTCGTCGTCGCCGAGGTTCGTCCGCAACAGGTCGACGTCGACCGTCGCGTACCTGTAGAGCGTCGAGGAGTTGAACTCGACGGTCCCGATCATGCCCGCACCCGCGTCCTCGTCCGCAGCAAGGCTCTTCACGTCGTCCACGGCGGTGAAGTAGTCGAACTCGTTGTCGACCGCGTGGACCGAGATGGCGTGCGCGACTTGTGCCGCGGCGTCGACGTTGAAGTCAGTGACGTCAGCGACCATCCGGCCGAACAGCGCGATGTCGACCGAGTGGTCTACGTCGAGCAGCCCTCGTCCCTTGATCTGCTTGAAGGCCTGATCGACGTCGTCGGATCGGCCGGCGTCGACCGCTCGCTCCGCGAGCCGGTCGATCTGGTGCCGGGAGAGGAACACCAGGTAGGTGGTCTCCTGACGCGGGGCCTCCTCGCCGGGCTTGGGCTTGTTCGCCGCCTTGAGGACCAAGCCTGCGGCCTTGACGACCCGTTCCGCGAGGTCCGTCGCCTGAGGCGCGAGGTCGGGCGCCGTCTCGGTGATCCGCTCGGCGACGAGCTCGACGACGCGCTTGGTGCGCACACCCAGCTCGCTGCGGTCGAGAAGGTCGTCGAACGCGAGCCGCGTCGCACGCTTCCATGCCTGAGAGGACACGCGCGCCCGCCGCTTTCCTCCGAACACCGCGGTCTTCGGGCTGCCGGTGTCGTCGCGGTTGACGTTGCTCGGCGGGACGGTCTGCAGGGCGTGGACCTCGACGATGGTGCGGGACATCACTGCTCCTCAGAGGTGGTGCTGGTGGGTTCGGTGGTCGGTGTGACGCGGTAGAACGCTCGACCCCAGCGGAGCCGTACCTCGTCGCGACGAAGCGGGTCGACGAACTGGGCCAGGTCCTGCGCGAACCAGCCGTAGTCGAACCCACGGCGCCCCCCGCGCAGGAGCTGGACCAGGCCGCGGGAATGGTGCAGGACCTCGTCCCAGGACTCGGCGGTCCCAAGTGCCTGGAAGCGTCGCGTCACACCCGGCACTGGCTCACCACCACGCCGCGCGATCCCGCCGAGCGCAGTTCCGAAACGCTCGCCTCGGATGTGCATCGGCTGGGACAGCGACTGCTGGTGGAGCGCATACAAGCCGAGCGCTGCAGCGACGGCGCGCTCGTCGGGCGTCGGCGGCCCGCCTGTCAACGGCGCGTCGGGATCGACGACCAGCTCGAGAATCTCGGGAACCGCACCCAAGGGTTGGCCGAGGCTTCGGCGCAGGTGAGCGAGCGAGGCCCGCGAGCGGGACGTGCCGGCGAGGTACTCGCGCTGGAGGCGCTCCACCGCACGGTCCACGAATCGTGCGGTGGTCAGTGGCTCGACGACCTCAACGTCATGCGTCATGCGACTGCCTCCTCGTGCGAGCTGCTCAGCGGGAGCGCGGAGCGGAGTGCGGCACGGAACCGTGCATCGACCTCCGCAGTGGACAGGTGACGACCGTTGACCTCGCGACCGACCCACGCGTCGGGCCCGGCGGACGCCACGATGTCGTCCGCGACCCGCGCGACCTGGAGCGCAGCAGCCCGATGCCACGCGCAGATCTGACGGTCAGCATCGCCGTCCGGGTCCAGGTCCGTCAGCCAGGCCCGGAACGAGGCGTCGAGCCCGGCATAGGCGAGCCGCTGGGCCTCGTCCCTGACGCCATCGAGGATGCTCGGCTCGCGCGCCCCCGCAGCTCGGGCAAGGTCGGCCGCCAAGAAGCCGAGCGCGGCGACAGCCCGCTCGGTCTGCGCGACGGACTCGACGACCCGTGCAGCCAGCTCGGGACGTGACTGTCCGAGCAAGGCGACCGGGACGACGAGCCGGTCATCGACGACGTCCGCGACGGACGAGCTTTGCGGCCCGTAGACCATCCCCGCGGTCCGCAGTGACACTCGATCGGTCCCGCCGAGCGTCTCACCTGCCCACTCGACGACCGCTGCCGCGAGGAACCTCTCGCTCCCGTCGCTGATGCCGCGCGGTGCGGTTACAGGTAGGAGCGCGGCGAGTCCTCGCCACAACGCACGGCCCGGGTGGTGCTCACGCGGCATGTAGACGACTCGACCGAACTTCTTGCTCTGCGGCTCACTGTGCCGCCACGCAGTGAGCGGCTCGTGACGATGCAGGTTCTGCGGCGTGAGTCGGTCACCGTTCGCGACGAGGACTCCGACGACCTCGTCGCCGTCCCGTTGCAGCAGAACCCGCCGGCTCTGCCACGTGAACAGGTCCAGCGGACCGTACGGCCGATCATCGATGTCCTCCGCCTCCTCGGGTCCGAGCGGAGGAGCCTCCCAGGACGGGCGGTCCCGAGCGTCGCGCTGCAGGCTGCGGTGCTCCAGCGGGACCGTGTTCAGCAGGATCGTCCGCCAGAGATTGCCCCCGTCGACGTACAGACCACCCAGGTTCCCGGCGAAGCCCGTCCCGATCGGGTACCCCTTCCCGCCCCTGACACGCGGGTCACCGACCGCACCCGACTTGATCCCCGAGATGTCGAACGCCTGAAGATGCACGAGCCAGCGCGCCGCCTCAGCAGCCGACACGCGCTCCAAGCCACGGCCAGCCCTCGTCGTGAAGTACTGGAAGCCCGCGGGGACATCCGCCACGAGTTTCTCGAGCGCTGAGAACTCCCCCTTCGCCGTGCGCAGACCGGACGTCTGGAAGAAGGGGGCATGAGGATGGAAGAGATCGAACCGTTCTCGATGCTCCGCGAGGTACGCCGCGACCGGACCGAAGTCCCGACCGTCACTGCTCCACAGTTCCTGCCAGTCCTCGATCGAGCGCGGCCCGCCGTACGCGCGGGCCGCGATCGCCAGTACCAGTCGCAGAATCGCGAACGACTGTGTCGGCAGGTCACCAACGATCTCCCGGAGCTCGTGGGCCCGCTCGAAGGCCTCGCTGAGCGAGACGGTCTCCGATCGACCGTCCAGGGTCAGCACGCTGATCCATCGCTCCGTCACGAGCGAGTACTCGTCCAACGCCACCTCCTTCGTCCACGTCCGAGCCCGAGCGCGTGCGGGCTCCGCCTCTCTCCGTCCGCCGGCGGCCTCACGGCGGCGCCTGTGCCAGCGCCGTGAGCCCCTGGCGACGGTCGTACGTCACCGTGAACCCGGCGACATCAGCCGCGAGGTCGTCGTCGAGAACCAGAGCAAGCTGACGGCGGAGCAGAGGTGTCGCGTCCCACCCCTCGAACCTGTCGCGCTCTAGGTGCTCGATCACCCGGCGGGCAACCGCAGGGTCCAGGACCATCGCCGGCGGGAGGCGCACCGTGCACTGCGCGACGAGCCGCGCGACACCGTCGGCAAGCGGCACATGGCGCAAGGGCAGCGCGACGTCCGCCAACCACGGCACGAGCCGATCGATCCCGTCCCGACCACACACCACGACGACGACCTCGACGGAGTCGCCGCTGTCGCGCACGCACGCCTGGCCCTCGGGAGAGTCCTCGTCGATGTTCCCAACTCCTCCGCGGAACGCGCCGAAGAGACTACGGCCCTCGGGCGGGTCGAGCAGGTATGTCGCCGCCTTCTTCCGCTGAGCTGCGGCCACTTTCCGGTTGGCACGACGAGCCTCCTCCCAGGCCGCCTCCCAGCCGGCCGGTGGGGGCAGGTCGGGCCGGTACGCGTCCTGCACCAGGCGGGCGATGTCGACCGGGAGCCGCAGCGGCTCACCGTCAAGCTGCGCGTCCAGCACATGCGCCGCAGCGAGCAGCGGGAGCGCCCCGTACACGCGAACGCTGCCCGTGACCGGCACAGGAACCGGTCCCTTCCATTCCGCACCCGTGACGAGGCACCGCGCCAGCGCGACGCCGACCGGTCGCGGCCGGCCGGCATGCCGGTGGAGCCGCCCGATGCGCTGGAACATCAGGTCAACCGGGGCGAGATCGGTGACCATCAGATCAAAGTCGATATCGAGCGACTGCTCGAGGACCTGCGTCCCGACGACGATCCGCAGAGCTGGGCGCTCTCCTCGTGGTCCCAGCTCGGCCAACAGGCGGCGGTCGTGCGCACGCCGGTCGACGTCGAGGAACCGCGAGTGGACCAGCAACACCGCCTCGCTCCCGAACTCCGCCTCGAGCGCGGCCGCCGTCTCCTGCGCCCTGGCGACCGTGTTGCGCACGACGGCGGCGCACCCGCCGTGGCGAAGCGCACCGCGCAGCTCGGCAACCAGCGAGCCGAGATCGTCGTCCACCCGACGCACTGCCACGTCGCTCGAGAGACCGGCCTCCTCGACGGCGACCACCGGCCCCGCGACCCCCGTAGCGACCAGCGCGGGGTACCCGATGTCACCCCCGAGACACTCGCTGTCCGCGACAGCCCCCACTCCCAGGGACCCGGCCCGCCCGCTCTCGTACGCGTCGTACAACGCTCGACGACGCTCCGCAGGGAGCGTGGCGGAGAGCATCACGACGGGAGTCCCGCAGGACGCGAGCCACGCGAGTGCCCGATCGAGGTAGACCGCCATGTAGGTGTCCGCGGCGTGCACCTCGTCGATGACGACGACGTTGCCGATGAGCGAGAGCTGGCGGATGACGACGTGGCGGGCGAGCAGGGCCGAGAAGAGAACCTGGTCGATCGTCCCGACGACGAACTGGGCGAGCGCGGCCCTCTTGCGCCCCCGCGCCCAAGCTTCGGCCACGGGCACGAGTGGTCGGAGCCGGCCCCGATGCTCACGCGGCTCCTCGTCCAGAACCGTGCGCGCACGGATCGACGGCAAGCCGGACGCCTCTTCGTTGAGCGCAGCCTTGCCGTGGACGAGAGCGAGGGTGTGCCGAGGCTCCGTACCTGACGGAACGTGCTGCAGATAGTCGTGCACACGGCTGAACATCGCCGAGCTCGTCGCCTGGGTAGGAAGCGCGACGAAGATCCCCGAGGCCCCGCTCCTGGCTGCGAGCAGCTCGGCGGCTAGCAGCGCCGCCTCGGTCTTCCCGGATCCCATCGGCGCCTCCACCATGAGGAGACCCGGGACAGCCATGTCCGACGCGGCGCGGACCACCGCCCGCTGGACCGACCGGGGCGGTGTTCCCAGGTTCGGGAAGCGACGCGCGAACAGGTTCTCGATCGAGACGTCCGACGAGGGGGCTGTCCAACGCCGGGGCAGTCCCGCACGCCGCCAGCCTTCCACCGCACGCCCCGACTCGGACACGCGCGGTTCGTCGAGCTCGGGTAGCACATCCACGGGAAGGAGCGGGAAGCAGAACTCATCGGAGGCTATCCAGTCCGCCATGATGACGATCGCGGTCAGCGCGGCCTGAACCGCCACGGGCAGCACGCGGCCGTCGAGCTCGGACCATCGCAGCTCGGAGCGCCGGAGGGCGCGGTCGACGAGCAGGTGCTGCACGTCGACCCACAGCCCCTCGCCCAGCAGGTCTAGTCGCGAGACCGCCACCGCCGATCGAGGTGGGTAAGCGCCGTGGTGCCCGGCCGCGACGACGGACAGCTGCTCTCTCATCGACGACGACAACGAGGTGCACTGCGCCAGCCGACGCTCGATCACAGCAGCGCTCGCGACTTCGTGACGCAGTGCGGTCCTGTCGTTGGTCACGCTCGCACCGAACCGCAGTCCGCTTCGCACCATGCGATCAGCGAGTCGCGGGACCTGCACGGCAAAGGCGGGACTCGCCTTGCCGACGTCATGCACTCCCGCCAGGAATCTGACGAGACGACGAGCAGTACATGCGTCGCCCACGGCACTTGCCACGAGGCTACGCACCGAGTCCGCGAGCCAGTCGTCCCACAGCAACCCCGCGACATCCGTCGAATCAGCCAGGTGCTGGTCCAGCGGGAGCCACTGCTCGACCCCTCCAACGAACGGCCACGACTTCGCCCAAGCCGCGCGCACGGCACCGGACACCCCGTGCTCGAGCCGTTCGGTCATCCGTGTCGACGCCCCCTTCGCCTCGAAGGCTAGGGAGGACCCGGAAGCGACACGCCGTGGTGGAGCAGGTTCACCCACTGCACGACGAGGGCTCCGCCGGGCCGCCCGATGACGTCCGATCACCCCTTCTCAGACACTGGCGCAGCCGTGTCCGGATCGCGTAGAATCGAACACATGTTCGAGGCGGATGTGGTGACCGGAGGCGCCGCGCGGGCGCCGGGGGCGCCCGGGCGCCAGAGCGCTCTGGCGCTACTGGAGCGCGCGCACGGTTCGCTGCGGTCGCTGGCGGGGTCCAGCGAGCCCGGGGCGTGGGACGCCGCGACGCGCGCGCGGGCGATCCGTGTGCTCGACGGGCTCGCCGCCCTCGTCACGGCGGTGCGCGCGCCGCTGCTCGTCGCGCAGCACGCCGCGGCCGCCGAGGTGGCGAACGAGCGCGGGTTCGTCGACACCCGGGCGCGGCTGTCCGGGGCCAGCCGGGCGGCGGTCGCGCGCGAGCTGGGTGCGGCGCACGCCATGGCTGCGCTCCCCCACGTCGGACGGGCCGTGGCGGAGCACGTCGTGCCCGTCGGCCACCTCGACGTCCTCGGCCGCACGCTCACGACGGCGGGCCCGCGCGCGGTCGACGTCCTCGCGCGGCCCGAGACGCAGCGCGAGCTCGTCGAGCTCGCGCGCCAGACCGACGCACGCGAGTTCGCGCGGTCGGTCGGGGCGCTCGTCGCCCAGCACGAGCCGGACGTGGTCAGCGACGCCCGCGAGGCCGCGCGCCGGGCCCGGTTCCTCACGCTCACGCACGGCGCGGACGGGACCTACCTGCGTGGTCGGCTCGACCCGCTGTCCGGTCACGCTCTCGCCCGCGCCCTGGACGCCACGGGGCACCGCGCCGACGACGACCGCACGGGCGAGCAGGCGCGCGCCGACGCGCTGACGGCCCTCGCGCACCACGCACTGACGGGTGGGCAGCGCACGCACCCTCCGAGCGCCCCGGGGGCATCGGCCCCGGCCGGTCCGCCGGACGTCGCACTGCAGGCCGACGACGGTCAGCTGCCCGACGGCGCGGCGCGGGCGCCTGCCGCGCACGTGAGCCTGCTCGTGCCCGCCGAGACCTGGCTCGAGGTCCGCGAGCGGGCCAGGTCGAGCCGCTCGGTCGGTGACGGGCTCCCGGCGGCGCGAGGTGCGCCACCGGGAGATGCAGCACCGCGAGGTGCACCACCACCGGGCTCGTCCGAGGTCTCGTCGCAGGTCTCGTCGCAGGTCACGTCGCGGGCGGTGCCGCGGGTGCGGCCAGCGGTCAGCGACGACGGGGTCGTGCTGACGCGTACCGAGCTCGCGGCGGCGCTGTGCGACTGCGCGATGGCGCGCGTGGTCATGAGCGCATCTGGTCTTCCCCTCGACGTCGGAAGGAGTCGACGCATGTTCACGCCAGCCCAACGCCTCGCGGTGGTCGCCCGGGACAGGCTCTGCGCCTGGAACGGGTGCTCGACGCCCGCGCGGTACAGCCAGGTCCACCACATCCGGTGGTGGCACCGCGACGGCGGCCCCTCGGACCTGGAGAACTCCGTGCTGCTGTGCGGGTTCCACCACCACGAGGTGCACCGGCTCGACCTCGACGTGCGCCGCCTGTCGCCGCTGGACCCGCCCCGCCCGGGACGGGATGCTGACGACCAGGACACCGGGCCGACGTCCGGGATCGACGTGCCCGCGCGGTACGAGTTCCTCGGCCGGTCCGGGCGCGTGGTGAACGGGCCCGACCCCGACCCGCGGTGTGGTCCATGAGCGAGAGAGAGGTGGACCCCGTGACAGAGAGGTGGACTCCGTGACCAGGACGGTGGTCATCGGCCTGCTGCGCGCGGTCAACGTGGGTGGACGCAAGCTCACGTCCGCACAGCTGCGCGCGGCCGCGGAAGGGCTCGGGTACACCGACGTGAAGACGTACGTGAACTCCGGGAACGTGGTCGTCGTCGCGCCGCACGGCGCGCCCGCTACCGCGGACGCCCTCGGTGCCGCGCTCACCGCCGAGGCGGGGTTCGACGTCCCGGTCGTCGCCCGGACGGCGAGCGCGTGGCACGCGGTCGTCGAGGCGTGCCCGTTCTCCGACGAGGCCCGCGACGACCCGTCGCACCTCGTCGTGGTCGCGTGGGACGGCCCGGTCGCCGAGACCGCCGGCGCGTTCGACCCGGCGCGGTACGGGAACGAGCGGCTGGTCTGGGCGCGCACCGAGCTCTACGCCTACTACCCCGACGGGATCGGTCGGTCGCGGCTCACGCTGCCCGTCCTCGAGAAGGCCGCGGGCCGGGGCGGGACCGCCCGCAACTGGAACACCGTGCTCGCCCTCGACGCGTTGGCACGCGAACGCGAGGCGGGAGGTCAGGGTTGAGCGCGCGGGGAGACGGGAGCGGCACGGCGGGCCGGTGGGAGGAACCAGGTGACGACCAGCGCGACCGGCCAGCGACGCGCGCCCTGGCTCACGCACAGCGGGTCGTACCCCTCGCGACCTGGGCGCGCCGCCGTGATCGTGCTGGTCAGATGGCGATCCGTCTGATGGGATCGTGGTCATGGCCGAGCTGACCATCGACTCCCTGTCCAAGGCGTACGGGCCCGTACAAGCACTGCGCGACATGTCCTTCTCGGTGCGCGCCGGCGAGATCTTCGGGTTCGTCGGGTCGAACGGTGCGGGCAAGTCCACGGCGATGCGCATCATCTTGGGCGTTCTCGCAGCCGACTCGGGCGAGGTGCGCTGGGACGGTCGACCGCTGGACCTCACCGTGCGCCGGCGCATCGGGTACATGCCCGAGGAGCGGGGGCTCTACCCCAAGATGCGGGTCGGCGAGCACCTGGTGTACCTCGCGCGGCTGCACGGCATGTCCAAGTCGGACGCCGTGAGCGCCATGGAGCACTGGACGCACGTGCTCGGGATCGACTCGCGGCGCGGGGACGAGGTGCTCAAGCTGTCGCTCGGCAACCAGCAGCGCGTGCAGCTCGCGGCGGCACTCGTCCACGGCCCCGACATCCTGGTGCTCGACGAGCCGTTCTCGGGGCTCGACCCGGTCGCGGTCGACGTCATGAGCCAGGTGCTCCACGACCAGGCGGCAGCGGGTGTGCCCGTCATGTTCTCGTCGCACCAGCTCGAGCTCGTCGAGCGGCTGTGCGACCGCGTCGGCATCGTCCGGTCGGGCTCGATGGTCGCGGTCGGCGGGATCGACGAGCTCCGCTCGACGCCTGAGCGGCGTTGGCTCGTCGACGGGCCGGCACCGCGGCTGTGGCTCGCTCAGGTCCCCGCAGCGCGGCTCGTCTCCACGCAGGAGACCGACCTCGCGCCCGGAGCCGGGAGCCCGACGAGCCCGGCCGCGGGGCGCGACGCGACCGCAGGGACGCGCAGCGTCGAGGCCGCAGGGACGCGCGGCGTCGGGGCCGCAGGGACGCGCAGCGTCGAGGCCGCAGGGACGCGCAGCGTCGAGGCCGCAGGGACGCGCAGCGTCGTCGAGGTCGCGGAGCCGCAGCTGCAGGACGTCGACCAGCAGCTCCTCGCCGCGGCCCTGGGCGCCGGCCCGGTGCGCGAGTTCGCCCGCGTGCGCCCGTCGCTCGTCGAGCTGTACCGGCACGTGGTGACCAGCGACGACCCGCCCGGTCCCGACGGGTCGACCCCGACCGTACTGCCGACCGGTTCGACCACCGGTTCGACCACCGGTTCGGCCGGTTCGACGAGCACGGAGGTGACGGCGTGAGCGCCGACGCACGGCAGGGAGCCAGCACGCGCCAGGTCGCCGCGACCGGGGAGCTCGGGACGAGCGCGGCGATCCGCCTCGTCGCGGCTCGGGAGATCACGACGCGGGTGCGCACGCGCGCGTTCATCTGGACGACCGCGCTGTTCGTCGCCGCGGTCGTCCTCGGAGGGATCCTGCTCGACGTCGTGGGCGGCCAGGAGCCCGACGCCACCGACGTGGGCTTCACGCCGTCCGCCGCGCAGGCGGCGAGCCTGTTCGAGGCCACCGCGAAGGGCATGGGGGTCACGGTCGAGACCCACGAGGTCGACGACGCGACCGTCGACGAGCGGCTGCAGGACGGCTCGCTCGAGCTCGTGGTGACCGCGGTGGACCCGACGCTCGACGTCACCGTCGACGACGCGGTCGGCCAGGTGCTCGAGCCCGTGCTCGCGGCGTTCGCGCAGCAGCTCGCCCTCGCGTCGGCCGTCACCGACCTGGGCGGCGAGCCCGCCGAGGTCGCGGGGCAGATCGCCGACGCCCAGCCGCAGGTCACCGCCCTGGACCCGGAGCCGGTGCGCGACGGCGGTCAGATCGTCGCGGGCTACATCGCGGGCATCCTGCTGTTCATCTCGCTCATGACGGCCGGCCAGCTCGTCGCGCAGGGCGTCGTCGAGGAGAAGTCCAGCCGGGTCGTCGAGCTCCTGCTCGCGACCGTGCGGCCCGCCCAGCTCATGGCGGGCAAGGTGCTCGGCATCGGTGTCGTCGGGCTGCTGCAGGTCGCGCTCGTCGTCGCCGCCGGAGCCGGCACCGCCACCGCACTCGGGCTGCTCGACGCCTCGTCGCTCGACATCGGCACGACCGCGGTGTGGGCGCTCGTGTGGTTCGTGGTCGGGTTCGCGATGTACGCGCTCGTGCTCGGCGCGCTCGGCGCGCTCGTCTCGCGTCAGGAGGACGTCGGCTCGGTCATCGGCCCCGTCACGACGCTGATGATCGTCCCCTACGTCCTCGGCATCTCGATCCTGCCGTGGGACCCGACCAACTCGCTCGCCACCTGGCTGTCCTTCGTGCCGTTCTGCTCACCGATGCTCATGCCGATCCGGATCGCGCTCGGCGCCGCGGAGACCTGGGAGGCGCTGCTCGCGCTCGGGCTGTCGATCGCGCTCGTGCCCGTGCTCGTGTGGCTCGCGGGCCGCATCTACTCGGGTGCGATCCTGCACTCCGGGAGCCGCATGAAGATCCGCGACGCCCTGCGCCGCGCCTGAGCACGCCGCGCGGACGAGACCCGGCGCGCGGCTAGGTTGGGCGCATGGCCACGTTGTTCACCAAGATCATCGACGGCGAGATCCCCGGACGGTTCGTCTGGGCCGACGAGGTGTGCGTCGCCTTCGCGACCATCGCGCCGATCACGCCGGGGCACGTCCTCGTCGTGCCGCGTGCCGAGATCCCCGAGCTCACGCAGGCGCCGGACGACGTCGTCGCGCACCTCGCGGTCGTCGCGCGCACCATCGGGGCGGTGCAGCAGGCCGAGTGGGGTGCGCCGCGCGCTGCGCTGCTCGTCGCCGGCTTCGAGGTCGCGCACCTGCACCTGCACGTGCTGCCCGCGTGGGACGAGTCGAGCCTCACGTTCGCGAACGCGCGCAGCGACGTGCCCGCCGAGGCGCTCGACGCCGCCGCCGAGCGCCTGCGCACCGCGCTGCGCACCGCGGGACACACCGACCACGTCCCCGCGACGCTCGGCTCCCCCGCGCTCTGACGCTCGGACCGGCCGCACGAGGCGCCGACAGAGTCAGACCCGGAACAGAGTCTCGTCGTCGCGAACAGAGTCTCGTCGCGAACAGAGTCGCGTCGGGAACGGGGTCTCGTCGCGAACAGAGTCTCGTCGGGAACGGGGTCTCGTCGGGGGCAGGGTCTGGTCGGGAGCCGGGTCTCGTCGGGCGCAGGGTCTGGTCGGGAGCCGGGTCAGGCCGCAGCATGGAGGCATGGCGGCGGTCGGGACGGGTGACGAGCAGGGCTCGGGACTCCGCCGGGGGCGGAGCGCGCGGGCGCGGTTCGCGGCGCTGGCCGGGCTCGCCTCGGGGCTCGTGACGCTCGGGGCCGCTGCGCTGGTCGCGGTCGTCACCGGGGCGTCGAGCGATCCGCTCGTCGCGGTCGGCGCGGCGTTCGTCGACGCGACGCCGACGTGGCTCAAGGAGCTGGCCGCCGAGACGTTCGGCACCGCCGACAAGGCTGCGCTCGCCGTCGGCGAGGCGCTCGTGCTCGCGGGGCTCGCCGCGCTCGCCGGGGTCCTGGCCGCGCGGCGGTGGGTCTGGGGCGCCGCGGTCGTGGTCGCGCTCGGTCTCGTGGCAGCCGCCGCGGCACTCGGCCGGCCGGGGGCGTCGGCGTGGACGGCGGCGCCCGCGGTCGTCGGGACCGCCGCCGGGCTCTGGACGCTCCGGCTGCTCGTCGACCGCCTGCCGGCGCCCGCCCGGTCGAGCTCCGTCGCGGCGACCGGCAGCGGGGGCACGCCCGCGCACCCGGTCGGGACCGCGAGCGCGGGCGGGCCGGGGACGGTCGGGACGTCCGCGCGCGATGCGTGGTCGAGGACGGACCGGCGGGGCTTCCTGCAGGCCGTGGGGGTGGCGGCGGCCCTCGGAGCGGTCGGGGTGGTCGTCGGCCGGGCCGCGGGTGCGGCGGGACGCGCGGTGACGGCGGCGCGCGACGCGGTCCGGCTCCCGCGGCCGGTCCGCGCGGCGGCACCGGTGCCCGCAGGGGTCGACGTCCCGGTCGACGGGGTCGAGCCGTGGCGGACGCCACCCGACGCGTTCTACCGGATCGACACCGCGCTCGTCGTGCCGCAGGTCGACCCGGCGACCTGGACGCTGCGGGTGCACGGCCTCGTCGAGCGCGAGGTGGAGCTCACGTGGGACGAGCTGCTCGCCTCCGACCTGGTGGAGGCGTGGGTGACGCTGTGCTGCGTGTCGAACCCGGTGGGGGGTGACCTCGTCGGGAACCAGCGGTGGCTCGGGCTCCCGGTGCGGGACCTGCTCGCGCGTGCGGTGCCGCACGCGGACGCGGACATGGTGCTCTCGCGCAGCGCCGACGGCTGGACGGCGTCCACACCGATCGAGGCGCTGACCGACGACCGGGACGCGCTGCTCGCGGTCGGGATGGACGGCGCGCCGCTGCCCGTCGAGCACGGGTTCCCCGCGCGGCTCGTCGTGCCCGGCCTGTACGGGTACGTGTCGGCGACGAAGTGGGTCACCGAGCTGGAGGTCACGCGGTTCGCCGACGCGCGGGCGTACTGGACGCAGCGCGGGTGGTCGGAGCGCGGCCCGGTGAAGACGCAGTCACGGATCGAGGTGCCACGCGGCGGCGGGGACGTCGCGGCGGGTGACGTCGTGGTCGCCGGGACGGCGTGGGCGCAGCACCGTGGCGTGCGGCGGGTCCAGGTCCGGGCCGACGAGGGTGCGTGGCAGGACGCGACGCTCGCGGCGGACGGCGGCATCGACTCGTGGCGGCAGTGGCGCTGGACGTGGCGCGCAGAGCCGGGCGAGCACGTGCTGCACGTGCGGGCGTTCGACCCGGAGGGCCCGCAGACGGGCGAGGTCGCGGACGTGGTGCCGGACGGCGCGACGGGCTACGACTCGGTGCACGTCACGGTCGTGTGACCCGGACGGGCTCGTCGGGCGGCACGACCGGACAGCGTGACCGGACGGCGTGACCGGGCAGCGTGACCGGGCAGCGTGACCGGACAGGGTGACCGGACAGCGTGACCGGTCAGCGTGACCGGGCAGCGTGACCAAGCAGCGTCGCCGGGCAGGGTCACGGGGCAGACCGCGGGGTCAGTAGACGTCGCGCACGTACCGCCGCGTGGTGGTGAGGTCCTTGACGTAGGCGTCGGCCGCGTCGCGGGTGAGCCCGCCGTGCGTGACGACGACGTCCCGCAGCGCGGTGTCGACGTCCCTCGCCATGCGCGACGCGTCGCCGCACACGAACACGGACGCCCCGGACTCGAGCCACTCCCACACGCGTCCGCCGTGCTCGCGCATGCGGTCCTGCACGTAGACCTTGGCGCGCTGGTCGCGCGAGAACGCGGTGTCGAGGCGGTCGAGCCGACCGTCGGCGAGCATCGCGGACAGCTCGTCGCGGTAGTAGAAGTCGGTCGCGGCGTGCTGCTCGCCGAAGAACAACCAGTTGCGCCCGGTGTGACCGGCGGCTGCACGGTCGGCGAGGAAGCCGACGAACGGCGCGACGCCCGTGCCGGGGCCGATCATGATCGCGGGCACGTCCGCGGCGGGCGGGTGGAAGTGGGCGCTGGCCTGCACGTGCACGGGGACGACGGTGCCGGTGGGCGCGTCGGCGAGGAACGTCGAGCACACCCCGCCGCGCGCGGCGCCGGACGGCGACGCGTACCGCACGACCGACATCGTGAGCGACACGGTGCGGGGCGTGACGCGAGGGCTCGAGGAGATCGAGTACTGCCGCGGCGCGAGGCGTCGCAGCGCGCCGACGAGCGCGGTCGCGGGGACGTCGGGTGCGAGCTCGGCGACCACGTCGACCGCCTGGCGGCACCAGGTCCAGCGCGCGAGGTCGGTCCCGCCGTCGGGCCGGAGCATGCGGCGCAGCTCGGGGCTGCCGCCGTGCTCCGCGACGACGGCGAGCAGGTCGCGTGAGACGCGCGTGATGTCGAGCTCGTCGGTGAGCGCGGCGCGCAGCGGGACGGCCCGGCCGTCCACGGCGACGAGCTGCTCGGGGTCCCACCCGGTGACGGCGAACCACTCGTCGACGAGTGCGGTCGCGTTCGTCGGACGGACGGCCAGCGCGTCGCCCGCCCGGTACGTGACCGCGCGCGGGCTGTCGGCCACGTCGAGGACGATCTCGCGGACCTCCTTGGCGGAGCCCGGCAGCGACAGCAGCCGGTTCCCGACGAGCCGCGCCGCGCCGGGGTCCTGCCGCGTCGCGGCCGCGGGGTCGCGCGGCGACGAGACCGACGAGCCCGATGACGCCGACGAGGCCGACGAGGCCGACGAGGCCGACGAGGCCGAGGAGCTCGAGGACGAGCCGGGCGCCGGGACGACGAGGGACGTGGACGACGCGATCCCGGTCGAGGGTGCGCCGCCCGCGGCAGGATCGGCCGTCGCGGGGACGAGGACGGCGAGCAGCGCGTCGAGCCACGCGTGCGCGCGGTCGTCCTCGCCGGGCTCGCACTCCCCGCGCTCGACGAGGCGTGTGGCGCCGAGCTCCGCGATCCGGTGGTCGAGGCGGCGCCCGTGCCCGCAGAACCGGTCGTAGCTCGAGTCCCCGAGCGCGAGCACCGCGAAGCGCGTGCCGTCGAGCCGCCGGGCGTCGGGCGCGGCGACCGCCTCCCAGAACGCGGTGCCGTTGTCGGGGGCGTCGCCGTCGCCGAACGTGCTGGTCACGAGCACCAGGTCCGCGTCGGTCGGCAGGTCGGCGGGCGGGCAGTCGTCCATCGCGACGCACCGCGCCGCGAGCCCCGCACCCGTGACCCGCTCGGTGACGAGCGCGGCCAGCTCCTCGGCGTTCCCGGTCTGCGAGGCCCACAGCACGACGACCTGCCGCGCGCGCACACCGGGCGCCTCGCCCGCAGCGCGCGACGCGCGGGCCGGGTGCGGCTCGGGCGTGCGGGAGAACAGGCCGGCGAGCAGGCCGTCGACCCACAGCGCCTGGTCGGGCGCCAGGGGTGCGGACGTCGGGAGCACGGGTGTGCCGGGTGCGCCCCCGCCGAGACCCGCGAGGAAGCCCGCGAGGTAGCGCCGCTCGTCGGCCCCGAGCGGCGGCGGCTCGAGGCCGTCGAGCCCGAGCGCGGCGCCGAGCGCCCGGATCGCGACCGCGCCCGGGGTCAGCCCGCCGCGGCTCGTCGTGCCCGGTCCCGGCGCGAGGTGCCCCGCGGTCTCGTCGTGCTCACGTACGTCGGTCGCACCGTCCGCACGGTCGGGGCCACCGGTCGGGCCCGCGACGGGAGTGACCGCGACCGCGCAGACCTTGAGCTCGGGCTGGAACGACAGCGGGTCGACGGCGTCGGACGTCACGGCGTTCACGGCCAGGTACTCCCCGAACAGGTCGTTCCAGTGGAAGGGCGCGAACAGCGAGCCCGGGCGCACGCGGTCGGTCACCACGGCGGGCAGCACCGCGCGCCCCCGCCGCGACGCGACCTCGAGGGACGCGCCGTCGACGACGCCGAGCGCGGCAGCGTCGTCGGGATGGATCTCGACGAACGGGCCGGGCGCCAGGCGGTTGAGCTTGGCGACCTTGCCGGTCTTGGTCAGCGTGTGCCACTGGTGCTGCACACGCCCGGTGTTGAGCACGTACGGGTAGTCGTCGTCGGGCAGCTCCGCGGCGGGCAGGTGCGGCCGTGCGTGGAACTGCGCGCGGCCGTCGGCCGTGGCGAACCGCAGCCGCGGTCGCGTGCCGTCCTCGCGCACGAGCTCCGGCTGGCTGACGCCGTCGTTGAGGTACCGGATCGGGTTGCGGCGCGGGCCGTCCGGCGCGACCGGCCACTGCACGGGGCCGCCGCGCAGCCGCTCGTAGGTCGCGCCGCGCAGGTCGTACCCCGTGCGGGGGTTGGCGAACGCGCGCAGCTCGTCGAACACCTCCTGCGAGGTCGTGAAGTCGAAGCCGTCGTAGCCCATCGCCTGCGCGACGCGTGCGATCAGCAGCCAGTCAGGCAGGGCGTCGCCCGGCGGCCGCAGCGCGGCGCGGGCCAGCGTCAGGGTGCGCTCGGAGCTGATCATCACGCCGTCGGACTCCGACCACAGCGCCGCGGGCAGGACCACGTCCGCGTACGCGTTGGTCTCGGTGTCGGCGAACGCGTCCTGTGTGACGACGAGCTCGGCACGCTCGAGCCCCTCGATCACGGTGCGCCGGTTGCCGACCGACGCGACGGGGTTGGTGCAGATGACCCAGCACGCCGCGATCTCGCCGGCGGCCATCCGCTCGTACATGTCCACCGTGCCGCGGCCGGTCGACTCGGCGCGGATGGTGCCCGGCTCGAGCCCCCACACCTCCTCGACGAACGCGCGGTCCGCCGCGTCGAGCACCGAGCGCTGGCCCGGCAGGCCCGGGCCCATGTAGCCCATCTCGCGGCCGCCCATCGCGTTGGGCTGCCCGGTGAGCGAGAACGGCCCCGACCCGGTCCGGCAGATCGCGCCGGTCGCGAGGTGCAGGTTGACCAGCGCGTTCGTGTTCCACGTCCCGTGCGTGGACTGGTTGAGCCCCATCGTCCAGCACGACACCCAGCTCCCGGCGGCGGCGATCAGCTCCGCCGCGGCCCGCAGGTCCGCCGCCGGCACGCCCGTGAGCCGCTCCACCTCGTCGGCCGGGTAGTCCTCGAGCATCGCCTCGACCGCGTCCCAGCCGGCGGTGTGCTCCGCGACGAACTGCTCGTCGAGACCGCCCGCCTCGACGACGAGCCGCAGCAACCCGTTCAGCAGCGCCAGGTCCGTCCCGGGCCTGACCTGCAGGAACAGGTCCGCCTTGTCGGCGGTCGCGGTGCGCCGCGGGTCGACGACGATGAGCTTGGCGCCCGCCTTGACACGGTCCAGCAGCCGCAGGAACAGGATCGGGTGGCAGTCGGCCATGTTCGCGCCGATGACGAGGAACACGTCCGCGTGGTCGAGGTCGTCGTACGAGCCGGGCGGGCCGTCCGAGCCGAGCGACAGCTTGTACCCCGTGCCCGCCGACGCCATGCACAGCCGCGAGTTCGACTCGATCCACTGCGTGCGCACGTACCCCTTCGCGAGCTTGTTCGCGAGGTACTGCGCCTCGAGGCTCATCTGCCCCGACACGTAGAACGCCACCGCGTCCGGTCCCCGCGTGTCGATCACCTCGCGCAGCCGACGCGCGACGAGCGCGACCGCCTCGTCGAGGTCCGCACGCTCGGGCTCGGCCCCCCGCTCCGCGCGGACGAGCGCGTGCGTCGCGCGACCGCCCGCGGCCAGCATGTCGGCGCTCGTCGCGCCCTTGGTGCACAGGCGACCGGCGTTCGCGGGGTGCGCCTTGTCGCCTCGCGCGCCGCGCGCGACCCGGCGGCCCTCGTCGTCGCACGCGACGTCGAGGACGATCCCGCAGCCGACGCCGCAGTAGGAGCACACCGTCGCCACCTGCTCGAGCGACGGCGTGCTCCCCTGGACCTGCGTGGTGGTGGTCGTCATCGGCTCTCGCGGCTCAGATGACCGTGTCGCCGAAGGCCGACCCGCGGCGCGAGTACACCGCCCACGTCACGAACGCCATGACCGCGTACAGGCTGACGATCACCCACAGCGCCGCCTGGATGTTGCCCGTGAGCGACGTCGAGACCGCGAACCCGCGTGGGATGAGGAACCCGCCGAACGCCCCGACCGCACCCGCGATGCCGAGGCACCCCGCCGCCGCGCGCGCCCGCCGGACCCGGTCCTCGGCGTCGGTCGCGCCGTGCCGGAACACGGCCGGGATCATGCGGTACACCGAGCCGTTGCCCGCACCCGTCGCGACGAACAGCACCAGGAACGACGCGAGGAACGCGCCGAAGCTGTGCGACCGCAGGGCGAAGATCGCGCTGACCACGCCCGCGGCCATCACCGCGAACGCGGCGATCGTGACCCGCGCCCCGCCGAGCCGGTCCGCCAGGATGCCGCCGAGCGGCCGGGCGACGGACCCGACGAGGGCCCCGAGGAACGCGACCGTCGCCGTGACCTCCGGGAACGTCCCCTTGAGCAGCGTCGGGAACGCGCCCGAGAAGCCGATGAACGAGCCGAACGTGCCGATGTAGATGAACGAGATGACCCAGGTGTGCCGGGCGCGTGCCGCCACGCCGTACGAGCGCGGGTCGGACTTCGCGTGCGACAGGTTGTCCATCCACCGCCACGCGAGGACGGCGGCCAGGATCGCGAGCGGCACGAACATCAGGCCGGCCCGCTCGAGCGAGAGCGCCGCGCCCGCGCCGATCACCAGCGGCACGGCGAGCTGCACCGCCGCGGTGCCCACGTTGCCGCCCGCCGCGTTGAGACCCAGCGCGCGACCCTTCTCCTTCTCCGGGTAGAAGAACGAGATGTTGGCCATCGACGACGCGAAGTTGCCGCCGCCCACACCCGCGAGCGCCGCGACGCCCAGCAGCACGCCGAACGACGTGCCCGGCTCCTGGACGACGACCGCGAGGCTGATCGTCGGGATCAGCAGGAGCAGCGCGGACACGATGGTCCAGTTGCGGCCCCCGAACAGCGGCACCGCGAACGTGTACGGGATGCGCAGCGTCGCGCCGACGAGGCTGGGCAGCGCGATGAGCCAGAACATCTGGTCCACGCTCAGGTCGAAGCCCGCGGCCGGGAGCTGCGGGACGACGATGCTCCACAGCGCCCACACGGCGAAGCCGAGGAACTCCGCGAAGATCGACAGCGCGAGGTTGCGGCGGGCGATCGCGCGGCCGACCGCGCTCCACTGCGCCTCGTCCTGCGGGTCCCAGCCGTCGATCCACCGGCCGCGGCGGTGGACGAGCGGTGCGCCCGCGAGGGCCGTGGGGGACGTGCCGGACGTGCTGGACGACGTGCTGGACGACGAGGGCGACTCGTCGACGGTCGCGAGCGGCTGCGCCATGGGGGCCTCCGGGGCTCGGGTGGGGCTCGGACGTCCCCGACGCTAGGAATCGGATGTTTCGTCGCCCGACGCGGCGCTGTTGCGTCCCGGGAACCTTTCGCGCACACGTGCGCGGCGCCAGGCGTGAGAAGTAGCGCGCGGTGCACCTGCCGGGCCGCCGCGCCCGGCACCCGGCAGGTGCGTCGCGTCGGCGCCCTGGCGTACGTTCACCGCTATGACTGCGGCCGCCACCGCCCCGCGCTGCGCCGCCCGACGCACCCCGGGCCGCGCGTGACCAGCGCACCGCCGCGCGGCGGCGTCGGTCCCGCGCTGCGCGTGCGCGTGCCGTCGCTGTCCCCGTCCGTGCTGGACTTCCTGCGCACCGAGGCCGCGTCGGCGCTCGCGCTGCTCGCCGCGACCGTCGTCGCGCTCGTCTGGGTCAACTCGCCGTGGTCGGCCGCGTACGACGCGCTGTGGGACACCACCGCGGGCCTGCACCTGGGCTCGTGGTCGCTCGACCTGTCGCTGCACGCCTGGGTGAACGACGCCGCGATGGCCGTGTTCTTCACCGTCGTCGGTCTCGAGATCGCCCGCGAGGCCACGCGGGGCGAGCTGCGTGACCGGCGCACCGTCGCCGTCCCCGCGCTCGGGGCGCTCGGCGGGCTCGTCGTCCCCGTGCTGCTGTACCTCGCGCTCACCGCCGGCACCGACGTGGCGCACGGGTGGGGCGTCGTGATGTCGACCGACACGGCGTTCCTCGTCGGCGTGCTCGCGCTGTTCGGACCCGCGTGCCCGGACCGGCTGCGGCTGTTCCTGCTGACGCTCGCGATCGTCGACGACATCGGAGCCATCACGGCGATGGCCGTGTTCTACACCGACGACGTCGACCTGGTGGCGCTGGCCGTGGCGGGCGCGCTCGTCGTCGTCATGCTGGTCCTGCGCTGGGTGCGCGTGTGGCGGCTGCTCCCCTACGCGCTGTGCGGGGTCGCGCTGTGGGTCGCCGTGCACGCGTCCGGCGTCCACGCGACGCTCGCCGGCGTCGCGGTCGGGCTCGTCGTCCCCGCCACCGCCGCCCGCCGCGAGGACGTCCAGGCCGTCAAGGGCTACGCGCGCGACCTCGTCGAGGAGACCACCGCCGAGCGCGAGCACCTGACCGAGCTCGCGTCGCGTGCCGCGGTCCCGGCGAGCGACCGGCTGCAGCGCATGCTGCACCCGTGGAGCGCGTTCGTCGTCGTCCCGCTGTTCGGGCTCGCCAACGCCGGCGTGCGGCTCGACGCCGAGTCGCTCGCCGACGCGGCGCGCTCGCGTCTCACGCTCGCGATCATGGTCGGCCTCGTCGTCGGCAACGCGGTCGGCATCACCGGCGCCGCGACGCTCGCGATCCGCCTGGGGCTCGGTGACCTGCCCGGCCGCGTGCGCTGGGGTCACCTCATGGGCGGCGCGGTGCTGGCCGGCATCGGGTTCACGATCTCGCTGTTCATCGCCGAGCTCGCGTTCGACGACGAGCAGCACCTCGCCGAGGCGAAGACCGGCATCCTCGCGGGCTCGCTGGTCGCGGCCGTCGTCGGCTCGGTGCTGCTGCGCTGGCTCGGCGAACGCCTTCCGCTGTGCTCCCCGCCGTCCGACCCCCCACCGGCGCTCCCCCCGCTCCCCTGGCGCGCCCCGGGCGCGCACGACCCGGCGGACCCCGGCGCGACGACGGACGCGGCGGACGACGCCGGGGCGCAGCAGTGCCTGCCCGGTCAGGCCAGCGGGTCGTCCGGGCCGTAGGCGGGCACGCGCAGGCGGCGCGCGTCGGTGTCCGCGATGCGGTCCGCGGCCGCCAGCAGGGAGGCGACCGTGTCCGCACCCGCGCGGACGAACCGGCCCGAGAGCGCGTCGAGCTCGCCGTCGCCGAACGCCCGCACCAGCGCGACCACGTCGTCGAGCGACGTCCACCGCGTGCGGTCCGCGTGCACGGGCATGGCGGCCGTCATGTCGGTCGCGACGACCCCCGGCGCCAGGTCGAGCGTGCGGATGCCGCAGTCGCGGTACTGCGCGTCGAGCAGCGTGGTGAGCCGCGCGAGCGAGCCCTTCGAGATGCCGTAGCCGGTGTACGCGCCCGCCGTGCTGTAGCCCGAGCCCGAGTTGACCTGCAGCAGGCGTCCCTCACCGCGCGCGAGCATCGCGGGCAGCACGGCGTGCGCGACGAGCATCGGCCCCCGCACGTTCGTCTCGACCACGCGCCACGCGTCCTCGACGTCGTCCGAGACGAAGTCCGTCTCCGCGCGCTCGATCACGCCCGCGTTGTTCACGACGAGACCGATCCCGCCCAGACCGTCCTCGACCCGCGCGACCGCGTCGGCGACCTGCGTCGGGTCGACGAGGTCGGCCGCGGCGACCACGACCCGCACCTGCGGGCTGCGTCCCGCGACGAGCGCCGCCACCTCGTCGAGATGCGCGCGCGTGCGCCCGACGAGCGCCACGTCGTACCCCGCAGCCGCCAGGCCGAGCGCGATGCCCCGCCCGATCCCGCGTCCTGCACCTGTCACCAGAGCCGTCCGAGTCACGCTCCCACCCTGCCACCTCACGCTCGGTGCGCCCTGCCGGGACAGCCGGAGGGCGGCCGCCCGGTCCTGGCGCGCGCGGTGCCCGTCCCGGTGCGCGTGCGGCGCCGGCGGGCCTAGGTTGACCTCGTGCCGTCTGACGCCGCCGCGCCGTCCCCCGGATCCGTGCGCCACGTGTACGGGTCGCCCGACGCGCGGGTGACGGTCGTGGAGTTCGGGGACCTCGAGTGCCCGCACTGCCGCGCCGCCGCGCCTGTGCTGCGCACGCTCGTCGACGCGTCCGACGGCGCGGTGCGTCTGGTCTGGCGGCACTTCCCGCTGTTCGAGGTGCACCCGCACGCGCTCACCGCAGCCCTCGCGGCCGAGGCGTTCGGTGCGCACGGTCGTTTCTGGGAGCTCCACGACGCGGCGTTCGCGCACCAGGACCACCTCGCCGACCCGGACCTGCGGCGCTACGCCGTCGAGGCGGGCATCGACCCCGACGAGGTCGTCGGCCAGGCCGCGCAGCGCTGGGCGCCCGCGGTCGAGGCGGACTACCTCGACGGTCTGTCGCACGGCGTCGCGGGGACGCCCACGCTGCTCGTCGACGGCGAGCCCTACCGCGGCCCGCTCACCCTCCCCGCCCTCCGCGCCGCCACCGCCTCCTGACGACCCCGCACCACCCCCTACCGTCCCACCCCGCCGCCCCCACGACCCGCCGACCCCGCCCTTCCTCCGGCAATCCGGCCCCTGAGCCGGAGCAACGACGGGCTCGCGGGACGGGCCGTCGACGAGACCGTCGTTGCTCCGGGAGCGCGGGCTCGGAACCGGAGCAAGCGCGGGGTCGCGGGACGGGACGTCGACGAGACCGTCGTTGCTCCGGGAGTGCGGGGGCGGAGCCGGAGCAAGCGCGGGGTCGGGAGGGGCGGAGCGGCGGGGGTGTGGGGAGAGCCCGTTAGGTTGGCCGGGTGATGCGGGGCGCGGTAGTGGTGCGGGTGCCGTTCGACGCGCGGGCGATGCTCGCCTACCTCGCGGTGCACGTCGTCCCGGGCGTCGAACGCCTCGAGCTCGACGAGGTGGTCGACGAGGTGGTCGGCGCGGACGCGGGGACGCCGAGCAGCGGCCGCGTGGAGCGGCTCGTGCGCGCCGCGGACGGGTCGGTCGTCCGGCTGGTCGTGCGGCTCGCGCCGGACGAGGTCGTCGCGGAGGCCCACCCGGCGTCGGGCGTCGGACCGGGGCTGACGTCCGACGAGGTCGAGAACCTGCTCGCACGGTGGTTCGGGCTCGACGACGACGTCGCGGCGGCCGGCGAGCACCTGCGGCACGACGACGTGCTGGCCCCGCTCGTCACGGCGCGCCCGCACCTGCGCGTGCCGGGGCACGTCGACGGGTTCGAGGTCGCGGCGCAGACGGTCCTGGGCCAGCAGGTCTCGCTCGCCGCGGCGCGGACGTTCACGGGCCGGCTCGCGGAGGCGCTGGGCACACCGGGTCCTGACGGCCTGACGCTCTTCCCGCCCGCGGACGTGGTCGCCGCCGCGGACGCCGACGAGCTGCGCGGCGTGCTCCGCGTCCCGGCCACCCGGGCGCGCACGCTCGTCGCGGTCGCCCGCGCGTGCGCCGACGGCGTCGACCTGTCGCCCGGCGCGGACGCGCCCGCGGTGCGCGAGCGGCTGCTGGCGCTGCCGGGCGTCGGGCCGTGGACGGTCGACTACCTGGCCCTGCGGGCCCTGGGCGCGCGGGACGCGTTCCCCGCGGGCGACCTGGTCCTGCGCCAGGCGTTCGCACTCGCACCGGCCGCGGAGCTCGGACGACGCGCCGCGCGATGGTCACCGTGGCGGGCGTTCGCGGCGCAGCACGTGTGGTCCGCGGCTCAGCTCGCGCGCCTCACACGGGCAGCAGCCACTTCTCCAGCTCGAGGTCACCCGTCGCGGACGGCGCGTCCACCGGCGTGAACCACCGCTCACGCAGGAGCGCGAGCGCGTCGGTCCGGGACGGCTCGACGACGACGTGCAGACGCGAGAAGCCGGCACGGGCGGCGCTGGCCTCGATCTCGACGAGCGCGCGACGCACGTGCTCGCGGCGGCGCCGACCCGGCAGGACCCACACACCGGTGACGTGCGCGACGCGCGCGCCGTCCCCGGCGGGTGCGGGCAGCGCGGCGCTCCGACCGCGGTAGGAGCCGCCGGCGACGGCGACGTTGCGGTCGAACACGACGACCACGTCGTCCGCGGTGCGCGCGTCGTCGTCCTCGTCGACGACGAAGGTCGGGTCGTCGCCGACGAGCGACGTGGGGGTGACGGGAAGGTCCAGGACCTGGGACACGGGGACTCCTCGGCGACGCGGGTCGCTGTGGTGGGACGTTCGGGTGGCGCCGCGGGCGGCACGCGCGGTGAGGCGGTGCTGCGCCCGGCGGGCGGGGTGCGTCGCGGTCGACGGGTCACGCGGCTCTCGTCGGGACCGTGCGGTCCGTGAGCGCGCGCTGCGCGGGCACGAGCACGCGGGGTGCGAGCGGACCGGACGGTCGACGCTCGCCTCGCCCCGGCTCGGCGGGTGAGGTCAGTGGCGACAGCAACAGCCGCGCGGATATCGCACGGCGGTCGTCGCCGGGCGCATTCGCATGGCCTCACGGATGAGCGCGCACGAGGCCGACGTCGCGGGCTCGACCCGGCGTCCGTCCATCGTGCACACCTCCGACACGGGCACGTCCGACCCGTTCGACGCGACGGTACGTCCCGTTCTCACGCCGGTCAACCAGGTGCGGGGACGGTCTCACTGTGCGGTGACGCGGGCTTCTTGCAGGCGGTCCGACGACGATCCGGCGTCGGGCTCGTCACGATTGCGGCACATCCTCGGCGAACCTGCTCGCACGCGTCGGCCGGTCCCTAGCGTCGGTGGCATGACGACGAACCTGCTGCGCCAGCGAACCCCACGACCTGCCCGGCGACCGGCCGGTGCGCTCCTCGGGCTGCTCGTCGCGGGGGTGCTGCTGGCGGGGTGCTCGCAGGACGCGGACTCCGCCGTGTCCCCGGCCGACGACACGGTCGGCGGTGCGGTCGGCGGTGCGGTCGACGTCTCGGCGGCCCACGCGGACGAGGGCGGATCGGGGCAGGACGCCGGCGGGGAGGCCGCCGCCCGGGACGACGCGCGGATGGTCGTGCAGACCGGGTCGGTGCACGTCGAGGCGGAGGACCCGATCGCCGCGGCGCGCGCGGTCGCCGCCGACGTCGACCGTCGCGGCGGCCGGGTGGAGTCACGCTCGGAGTCGGCCGCGAGCGCGGACGGGACCGCGACCGCGGTGCTCGTCGTGCGGGTGCCGGCGACCTCGGTGACGGCGACGATCGAGGAGCTGGGCAGGATCGGCGAGGTCACCGCGGTCGACCTGCAGGCCGACGACGTCACGGGCACGGCGCAGGACCTCGACGCCCGCATCCACGCGCTCGAGCTCTCGGTGCAGCGCATGGAGGCGCTCATGTCGTCGGCGGGCACCACCAAGGACCTGCTCGAGGCGGAGTCCGCGCTCTCGGAGCGGCAGGCCGAGCTCGAGAGCCTGCAGTCGCAGCGCGCGCGGCTGGCGGACCAGGTCGCGCTCTCGACCATCGAGGTGGTGGTGTCCGGTCCGGGCGTCCTGCCGGTGCAGACCCAGGAGGAGGACGGCACGTTCCTCACGGGCCTCGCGTCGGGCTGGGAGGCGCTCGTGACGACGGTCGGCGTGGTCATGGTGGTCCTCGGCGCACTGCTGCCGTGGCTCGCGCTGGCAGGCGTCGTGGCGCTCGTCGTGATGGCGGTCCGGCGCCGTCGCCGCCCCGCACCGGCTGAGCCGGCGGCGCCCGAGCCCGTGGTCGTCGGCGCGCGGTCCGGGTCCGACGAGGGTGGCGTCCGCCCCGGCGACGACGGCTGACGGACGCCCGATCGGCGGCATTCGCGCCGCGTGACGGCCGAGCCTGCCATGATGCCCCGGTGGCTGTGACGGACGACGCGACGAAGACGCCTGACCCGGCACCCGCATCGGCGGAGCCGGACCAGGGTGCCGAGGTCGAGCCCACCGAGGCGCCGGCTCCCGAGAGCGGGACCTCCGAGGACGAGGCGCCCGGCTCCTCGACCGTCGCCGTCCCGGGCCCCGTCGCGAGCGAGCCGCTGGCTCCCGAGCCCGCGCGAGGCGTCGCCGCGTGGGCCGGGCCGCTGGTCGTCGCGCTGCTCGCCGCCGCCACGTACGTCCTGTACTCGGTGCTGCAGTGGCGGCGGTTCGAGTCGCCGTCGTGGGACCTGGGGATCTTCACGCAGCTCGCGCGCCGGTACGCGCACCTCGAGGCGCCGGTCGTGACGATCAAGGGCGACGGGTTCAACCTGCTCGGCGACCACTTCCACCCGCTGCTGGTGCTGCTCGGCGTCCCGTACCGGATCGCACCCTCGGCGCTCACCCTGCTCGTCGTGCAGGGGCTGCTGTTCGCGTTCTCGGTGTATGTGGTCGGACGTGAGGCGGTCCGCGTGCTCGGCGCGCTGCAGGGCGCGTCCGTCGCCGCGGCGTACGCGGTGAGCTTCGGCCTGGTCGGGGCGGTCGCGGCGCAGTTCCACGAGATCGCGTTCGCCGTCCCGCTCCTCGCGCTGGCGCTGGTCGCGTTCCTGCGCGAACGATGGTGGGCGGCGGCGCTGTGGGCGGCGCCGCTCGTGCTGGTCAAGGAGGACCTGGGCCTGACGGTCGCGGCGCTCGGCGCGGTGATGTGGTGGCGGACGCGGCGTCGCACGGACGTGCGCGAGCCGCTGCTCGGGGCGTGGCTCG
>NZ_BJLP01000035.1 GCF_006538705.1 Cellulomonas uda | reverse complement strand
CGGGCCGTCGGGCGCGCGGGCCCGCCGGTCGGTGCGTCGCGCACGGGGCGCGGGAGCTCGGTCGTCGCGGTCATGTCAGCCGATCACGGTCTGCGACCACGTCGAGAGCCACACGTCGCGGTTCGCGGCGATGTCGCCCGGTGCGACCTCGAACGGGTGCTCGGCCAGCGGCGCCCACAGCGTCCACTGCGCGGGCAGCACGACCTGCGAGCTCACGGGGTACATGTACATCGAGCCGGGGATGTCCACCTGCACCTCGTAGGACAGCAGGTAGTCGAGGAGCGCGCGCGCACCCGCGGGGTTCTCGGCGCCCGCGAGCACGCCCGCGTACTCGACCTGCCGGAAGCACGTGTCGAGCAGCGCCGAGGTCGTCGGCTCGTCGCCGCCCTCGGGGACGGTCGACGGCGGCGACGACGCGTAGGACAGCACGATGGGCCGCGGCCCGCCGCCGCCCCCGCCGGAGAAGTCGGTGAAGTACGCGTCGGACCAGCCGTCGGCGACCTTGAGCCCGTTGTCGACGAGCGCCTGCCAGTACTGCGGCCACTCGTCACCCTTGGCGCCGATGGTCGCGAGCAGGAAGGCGAACCCGGGTGAGGAGGTCACCGCATTGGGGACGACGAGCAGGTCCTCGTACGCGGGCTTCGTGAGGTCGTCGAGCGTCGTCGGCGGCTGCAGGTCGTGCTTCGCGAACCACTGCTCGTCGACGTTGAGGCACACGTCGCCGAAGTCGACAGCGGTGAGCGCGCCCGCGTCGTCGCCCTCGACCGCGAAGCCGATCGCGTCGTCCGCCGCGTCGCCCTGCGACCGGTACGGCTCGAGCACGCCCTCGGTGAGGGCGCGGGACGCGAACGCGTTGTCGATCCCGTACACGAGGTCACCCAGCGGCGCGTCCTTGGTGAGGACGAGCTGGTTGACGAGCGCGCCGGCGTCGCCGGGCTGGACCACCTGGACCTCGACGCCCGTGGCGTCGGTGAACTTCTCGAGCAGGCCGTCGGACAGCGCGAACGAGTCGTGCGTCACGAGGGTGACGGTGCCGCCGAGCTCGGCGGACGGGTCGGCGCCTGCCGTCCCCGTCGTGCCCGCGGTGGGGGTGCTGCCCGGCCGCGTGCTCTCGTCCGCGATCGCGCAGCCCGCGAGGACGAGCGCGGGGACCAGCAGGCCGCCGAGCAGCGCGGCCGTGCGGCGGGTGGGTCGGGATGCGCGGGTGCCGCGCACCGTCGGACCGGTCATGCGTTCTGCCTCCTGGCGTCGTCTGCGAGGAGGGGTCCACCGCCTCGTCGCACCGAGGACCCCGGCACGACGAGGCGGAGGTGAGAAGTCCCGACTCCCTACGCCGGTATCACCCGGATCAGGTTCGAGGGTCTGCGGCTGTCCCGCACTCTCAGCGCCCTGGTGTCAGCCCGGCGCTCCCCTGTCGTTCAGGGGTCGATGCTACCCGCGCCCGGACGCCGAGCGGCGCGCGCGGACCGCCCGTGGGCGGTAGCGTCGGCGTCCATGGCAGGCAAGCCCTCGACCCCCGTCCTCGCGAAGCTCGTCGGACTCGCCGCGGCCGCCGCGGCGGCGTGGGCGGCGAACCAGGTGATCACCCAGTCCTGGCAGGCCGCGCGCGGCCACAAGCCGCCGAAGGCGGAGGACCCGGGCGACTCGCAGCTCGCGGAGATCCTCGTGGCCGCGGCGCTGTCCGGTGCGGCGGTCGCGGTCGCTCGTGCGCTCGCGACGCGCGGCACGGCGCGCTTCGCGGTGAAGACCGACATCACCGACTGAGCCGGCCCCGTCCCGTCGCCCGGCGCCCCGGCGTCAGGGGTGCAGGTCGGGCGCCTGCGTGATGCCGAAGACGTCCCGCAGCGCGCGCCGCGCCGCGAACCAGCCGCCGAGCCCGTGCACGCCGGGTCCGGGCGGGGTCGAGGCCGAGCACAGGTACACGCCGTCGAGCCCGACGGCGTACGGGTCGAGCCGCGGGGTGGGCCGCGCGACCATCTGCCACATGGTGACCGCGCCGGACGCGATGTCACCGCCGACGTAGTTCGCGTTGTGGCCGGACATCCGCGCGGCGGGGACGCACCGGCTCGCGACGACGAGGTCGCGGAACCCGGGCGCGTACCGCTCGACGTGCGCGGTGACCGCCTCGGTCACGTCGACGTCCGACCCGGCAGGCACGTGCGCGTACGTCCACAGGGGACGCAGGCCGTCGACGACGCGCGTCTCGTCGACCACCGCGGGGTCGCTCAGCAACGTCATGGGCCGCTCGGGGTGCTGCCCGCGCGCGACCTGCGCCTCGGCGTCGGCCATCTCCCGGCGCGTCCCACCCAGGTGCACGGTGCCCGCGAGCGCGACCTCGGGGTCCGTCCACGGCACCGGCCCGGAGAGCACGAAGTCGACCTTGCTGGCGCCGTCGCCGTACCGGAACGCGCTCAACGCCCGCCGCGCGCGAGCGGGCAGCTCGTCGCCCAGCACCTCGACGACCGTGCGCGGCGTCGTGTCGAACAGGTAGGCGTGCGCGCCCGGCAGGTCGGCCGCGGTGCGCACCGGGTGGTCCGTGAGGACCTGGCCGCCGTGCGCCTCGAGGTCGGCGCGCAGCGCGTCGGTGATGGCGCGCGAGCCGCCGCGCGGGATGGACCAGCCGGACCCGGCGTGCGCGAGCGACGCGAGCAGCAGCGCGGTCCCGGCCGCGGCGAGCGACGGCAGCGGGGTGCTCGCGTGCGCCGCGACACCCGTGAGCAGCGCGGGTGCGAGGTCCCCGGAGAACCGCCGGTCCCACGCACGGGTGCCCTGCTCGAGCACCGCGAGCCCGAACGCCGCCGCGGTCGGCACGCCGCCGGGGAGCAGGCCGGGCGGGACCGAGCGCTTGTCACCGAGCGCGAGCCGCACCACGTGCGGCCAGTGCTCCGACAGCCGCCCGACGAGCGCACGCCACGCGGGCCCGTCCTCGCCGAGCGCCTCCACCGTGCGGTCCAGGTCGCGGTACGCGAGGCCCGACCGCCCGCCGGGCAGGGGCTGCGCGTACGAGACCTCGGGGGTCAGGAGCTCGACGCCGCGCGCGGCCAGGTCGAAACCGCGGAAGAACGGCGACGCCCACGCCATCGCCTGCACCGCCGAGCACACGTCGTGCACCACGCCCGGCGCGAGGCCCAGGTCGAGCGTGCGCGCACCGCCGCCCGCGTCGGGCTGCGCCTCGAGCACCGTGACCTGGAGCCCGGCGCGCGCGCACGTGACCGCGGCCGCGAGGCCGTTGGGTCCGGCGCCCACGACGACGACCTCGGTGTGACCCTCGCCGCGCCCGCGCACCTGCGACCCCTCGCCTCGCCCGTCCAGGAACCCCGCCATCCAACCACCACGGCGCGCCCCGCGAGCGGTGGGCGTGCGCGAGGGCGAGCGCGTGGGCGCGCGAGCGGCGCGCGAAGTCGAGGCGCGAAAGCCGCCCGTCCGGTGCGCGGCGTCTGGCAGAGTTCGTCCCGTCGGCCGAGGGGGCGGACGGTGACGTGCGGGGGGACGGGTTGAGCGGGGCGGCGGACGGCGTGGGCCGGGAGCCCACCGCGGCGACGGTGCGGGAGGACCTGCACGAGGACCTGCGCGAGGACCTGCACGAGGACGCGCGGGCACGGCGCCGCGCCCGAGCGGTCACGTGGACCGTGCTGGGCGTCATCGCGCTGGGTGCGCTGGTGGAGGCCGAGGCGTGGCCGGTGACCGCGTTCCGCCTGTTCAGCACGGTGCGAACCGCGGACGGCGCGTCGCTGCGGCTCGTCGTGACGGGGACGGACGGCGTGCGCGTGACCGTCCCGATGCCGGCCGACGCGCCGCTCGCGGCGACGTCCCACCAGCTCGCCGAGCTGCGCGACCTGCCCACGGGCGCCCGCCGCGAGAAGGTCGTCGCGTGGCTGCGCCTCGCGGGTCTCGACCCCGCGGCGTTCACCTCGGCGGCGGTCGAGCGGACCGCGTGGACCATGGACGGCGAGACGCGTGAACGGCACGAGCACGGGCCGACGACGGTGCTCGCGCAGGTGACGCTGTGAGCGTCTCGGCGCCGGAGCGCCGTCCAGCCGTGCGCAGCCGTGACGGCCGCGTGCGCGCGCTCGTCGGGACGCTCGACGCCCGGCTGACCGCGCCCGGGCCGGGCTACCGGCTCCGCGAGGTCCACACGCTCGTCGCGCTCGTGATCGGGCTGCGTCTCGTCGCGCGCGACTGGGCCGCGATCGCCGAGCGGCCGGCCGCGCTGACCGACGGCCTGACGTTCGTGTCGTGGCTGCCGGCGGCGCTGCCCGCGTGGCTGCCCGTGACGCTCGCGGTGCTCGGCACGGCGGGGGTCGCGCTGGTGCTCGCGCGGCGCCGCGCGCACGCCGGGTTCGTGCTCGCGTGGGTCTGCTACGCGGTGCTGTGCGCGTCGTGGGGCTCGTCGGGCAAGGTGCTGCACAACGACGTGCTGACGGTGTGGGTCGCGGTGCCGCTGCTGTTCGCGCGCGTGCCGCGCCGCGACCAGGACGACGAGCGTGCGGTGGTGTGGGGGTGGCCGCCGCGCGCGGCGCTCGCGGTGCTGGCGCTCGTCTACTGGCTCACGGGCGTGCAGAAGCTGCGGCACTCGGGGATCGGGTGGGCGCTGTCCGACAACATGACGTGGGTGCTGCGGCAGGGCACGTCGCCGCACGCGGCCGGGGTCGCGCAGTGGGTCGCGGACCACGCGGTGCTGGCGAGCGGGCTCGCGACGGGTGCGCTGCTGCTCGAGCTGACCGCGCCCGTGTGGCTGCTGTGGCGCCGCACGCGCGCACTGTTCGCGCTCGCGGTCGCGGTGATGCACGCCAGCATCTGGCTGTTCCTGGGGATCGACTACTCGGCGTGGGTGCTCACGGCGGCGGCCGTCGCGGTGCCGATGAGCCTCGCCACGGGCCGCCGCCTGGAGGACCTGAGACCGCTGCGCGCCGCGATCGGACGCAGTTAATCGTTTCATTCGGACAAATCTCCGCGCGTCGCCCGCCAAGATGCCACCCAAGCGGGTCGCCGGACCTCGGCACCCCGCGGCCGGCTCTCCCCACGATCCCCGGCCACCCCCGACGCAACGCTGCGAGGCGCCATGTCCGTGCTGTCCGCCTGCGACCTCGTCGCACGCACCGGATCCCCGGCCGAGCTGCGCGGTGCCCACCTCGAGGTCCGCGACGGCGAGGCCGTCGCCCTGCTCGGGCCCGCCCGTTCCGGCACCACCACGATGCTCCAGGCGCTCGCCGGCCTCGTGCACCCCCTGCGCGGCCGCGTCCGCCTCGACGGCCGCGACCTCGCGACGCTGCGCCCGCACGAGCTCGCCGCCACGCGGCTGAGCGCGCTCGGCCTCGTCTTCCCCGACGACGACCTGCTCCCCGAGCTCACGCTCGTGCAGAACGTCGAGCTGCCCCTGCTGCGCATGGGCGTGCCCGGCACCGAGGCCCGCCAGCGCGCCGCGACCCTGCTCGGCCGGCTCTTCGTCGGCGCCGGTGCGGACCACCTGCCCGAGGCCGTCTCGTTCGGTCAGCGCCAGCGCGCCGCCGTCGCGCGCGCGCTCGTCCACCGCCCCCGCGTCGTGCTCGCCGAGGACCCGACCGCGGGCCTCGACTCGTGGCGCGCACTCGCGCTGTTCGGGCTGCTCGTCGCCGTCGCGCGCGACTGCGGCACGGCGGTCGTCGTCGCGACGCAGGACCCGGAGCTCGCGTGCCTCGCCGACCGCGTGGTCGAGCTGCGCGACGGCCTGCTCGTCGAGCGTCCCGTGGCCCGCACCTACACGCGCTGACCGCTCGTCGTCGGCACCCCGACGACGAGACGCGGCTCAGACGTCGTCGCGCGTGCGCGCCTCGCGCAGGTCGCGGGTCAGCTCGTCGGCCACCAGCAGGTCGTTGCGGACCTTGCCCGTCCGGTACCCCGCGCGTCCCACCATGTGCGCCGCGACGGGCGCCGTGAGCAGCCCGAACACCGCGACCAGCACGAGCGCCCACACGGCACCGCCCGAGCGCAGCCGCAGCCCGAGCCCGACGAGCACGAGCACGAGCCCCAGCACCTGCGGCTTGGTCCCGGCGTGCATCCGCGCGAGCAGGTCGGGGAACCGCAGCGCCCCCACCCCCGCCGCGAGCACGAGGAACGAGCCGCCCAGCAGCGCCACGACCGACACCACGTCCGCGAGGGTGTCCCAGCCCGAACCTGCGGTCATCGCACCTCTCCCTCCGCGCCGCCACCGTGGTGCTCCTCTGGCTCCGCCGCGGGCCGCAGCTCGGCCTCCTCGGCCTCGCGCCGGGCGGCCTCCTCGGCCGCGACCTCCTCGCGCGTGCGCACCCGGCCCTCACCCTCGGGCTCGACGGCCGCGAACCGCGCGACCGTCACCGATCCCACGAAGCCGACCAGCGACAGCACGACGAGCACGGGCACCACGTCGGTGCGCCGCTGCGCGGCCGCGTACAGCGCGAACGCCGCGATGACCGCTGTCACCGTGATGTCGAGCGCGATGGTCCGGTCCAGCATCGAGGGACCCCGCTCGGCCCGCACGATCGCGAGCGCCGCACCCACCGTGATCATGGCCGCGCAGACCAGCACCACCCACGTCATCCGCGCACCCCCGCCGTCTCGGGGCCCAGCAGACCCGCCGACCGGAGCTCGGCACGTGACGCGAACGCCCGCAGCACGCGCTCCTCCTGGTCGAGCACGGCCTGCCGCGCCGCCTCGATCCCGCCCGCCGCGCGCACGTCGAGCACGTGCAGGTACAGCCGGCCGGTGAGCCGGTGCGCCTCGACGACGAGCGAGCCGGGCACGAGCGAGCACAGCTCCGCGGTCATCGTCAGGTAGAGGTCCGAGTGGCTGCGCAGCTGCACGCCGATCACCGCGCCGTGCGGGGTGTACCGCGGGCGCAGGGCCAGGAACGCGACCTCGAACGACGCGCGCAGCAGGTCCCACGCGAACCGCGCGAACAGCCGGACCACGCCCCACGGGTGCACCGTGCCGTGGAAGTCGACCGACGCCATGCGCAGACCCAGCGTGACGAGCAGCGCGAGCGTGACGCCCGCGACGACGTTCGCGGCGCTGAGGTCGCCCCACAGGAACACCCACACGACCGTCAGCCAGACGACCGTGCCCCAGGGCAGGCGGCGCGCGCGCCGCGGGTGCAGGCTCACGGCTCCGCCCCCGTCCGCGCGTCCTCGTCGGCGCCCTGGCGTCGCGCGTCCTCGTCGGCCACGTCCGCGGACTCGCCCTCGCCCCGCTCGCCGTCGGGCAGCACCGCGCGGATGTACGTGGTGCGCAGCGCGAACGCGTTGGCCGCGCGCTCGGTGTACGCGTACAGCGGCCCGGCCGCGAACGTCAGCCCGAGCCCGACGAGCACGAGCGCGGCGGTCGGTCCGACCATCCCGAACGGCAGGCGCCCCGGGCGGGGCTCGTCCTGCGGCGACTGCCAGAACGCCTTGTTCCACGCCTTGACCAGCGCGTACAGCGTGAGCAGCGACGTGACGACGGACCCGACCACGAGCAGGTACGCGAGCGGTGTGCCGGCGTCGACGCCGGCCTGGAGGAGCCCGAGCTTGCCGAGGAACCCCGACAGCGGTGGGATCCCCGCGAGGTTCATCGCGGGCACGAAGAACAGGATCGCGAGCACCGGGGCGAGCTTCGCCAGGCCGCCGAGCCGGGTCAGCGACGTGGACCCGCCCACCCGCTCGACGAGGCCGACGACGAGGAACAACGCGGTCTGCACGGTGATGTGGTGCGCCACGTAGTACACGGCCGCGGTCCACCCCGCCTCGGTGGACAGCGCGATGCCGAAGATCATGTAGCCGATGTGGCTGACGAGCGTGAACGACAGCAGACGTTTGATGTCGTCCTGCGCGACCGCGCCCAGGATCCCGACGACCATCGTCGCGAGCGCCGCCCACATGAGGACGTCGTCGAGCCGGCCGCCCGGGAACAGCAGCGTCTGCGTGCGGATGATCGCGTACACGCCGACCTTGGTGAGCAGGCCCGCGAACACCGCGGTGACCGGTGCGGGCGCGGTCGGGTACGAGTCCGGCAACCAGGCCGAGAGCGGGAACACGGCCGCCTTGACCGCGAACGCGAGCAGCAGCAGCACCTGCAGCGTGAGGCGCACGTCCGGGTCGATGTGCGGCAGGCGCAGCGACAGCTGCGCGAGGTTGACGGTGCCCGTCGCGGCGTAGATCGCCGCGAGCGCGACGAGGAACAGCACCGACGACAGCAGCGCGACGACGACGTAGATGGTGCCCGCACGGATCCGGTCGCGCGTGCCGCCGAGCGTGATGAGCACGAACGACGCCGCGAGCAGGATCTCGAAACCGACGTAGATGTTGAACAGGTCGCCCGAGAGGAACGCGTTCGCGACGCCCGCCGCGAGCACGAGGAACGTCGGGTGGTAGATCGAGACGGGTGCGGACTCCTCGTCGTCGTCCCGGCCCTGCGCGAGCGAGTACAGCAGGACGCACAGCGTCACGGCCGACGAGATCGTCAGCATGAGCGACGAGAGCCGGTCGGCCACCAGGTTGATGCCCACGGGCGCGGCCCACCCGCCGACGTCGACCACGAGCGGGCCGTCGTCCGCGAGCACGAGCAGCGCGACCGACGCGAGGAGCACGAGCGCGAGCGCGGTCACCGAGACCACGGGCTGCACGCGCGGGCGGCGGTACATCGCGAGCGTCAGGCCCGCGCTGAACAGCGGGATGACGACCGGCAGCGGCACGATCCAGGTCCAGTCGGTCACGGTGTCACCCCCTGTTCGCGGCGCGGTTCCTGGCCGGGCACGGCTCCCTCGTCGGTCTCGTCGCGGGCCTCCTCGGCCTCCTCGTCGAGCGACTGCGCGGTCGCCTCGGTGTCGGCGTCGGTGACCGCGCGTTCGTCGATCGCCGCGAGGCGCGCGATGCGCCGGTCCTCGACGTCGTCCTGCACCTCGTCGTGCCGCTGCAGCTGCCACGACCGGTACGCCATCGCGAGCAGGAACGCGGTCATGCCGAGCGTGATGACGATCGCGGTGAGGACCATCGCCTGCGGGAGCGGGTCGCTCATCTGCCCCTCGGCGGCCGTCCCCACGATCGGCGGCCGTCCCGCGCGGCCACCCGCGACGAGGAACAGCAGGTTCGCGCCGTTGCCCAGCAGGATCACGCCGATCAGGACGCGCGACAGCGACCGTTCGAGCAGCAGGTACACGCCCGCCGCGAACAGCACGCCGATCGCAACGACGAGCGTCAGGTTGGGGGTCATGTCGATCACCGGCGCTCACCCGCCTCGCTGAGCAGGTCCGTGCCCTCGGCGAACGCGGGGTCCTCGCCGGTCTCGGCCCGGCGGTCCAGCTCCGCGCCGAGCGAGCGCAGGATGTCCAGGACGAGCCCGACGACGACGAGGTACACGCCGATGTCGAAGAACAGGCTGGTCACCAGGTGCACGTGCCCGATCACCGGCACGTGGAAGTCGATGATCCAGGACCGCAGCACGGACCCGCCGACGACGAGCCCGACCAGCCCCACGCCCGCGGACAGGAACAGCCCCGTGCCGAGCAGCAGACCCGGCTGCACGGGCGCGGCCTCGCCGAGCTCGTACCGCCCGCCGGCGAGGTAGCGCACGATCAGCGCGATGCCCGTCACGAGGCCTGCGGCGAACCCGCCACCCGGCGCGTTGTGCCCGCTGAACAGCAGGAACACCGAGTAGACGACCATCGTGTGGAACAGCAGCCGCACGACGACCTCGAAGATCACCGACCGGCGCTGGGGCGCGAGCGTCGCGACCGCGCTCAGCCACACCCGGTTGGTCGCGGGCGCGTCGACCCGCGCCTGGTCGGTGCCGCGGCGCAGCGCGGCCATCGGGTCGGTGCCCGCCCACACCTTGTGCTCGTTGATCGCCTCCTTGGCGCGGAAGATCTGCCCCGTGCGGCGCGAGAGGAACACGAGCGACGCGACGCCCGTCGCGGCCACCAGCAGCACCGAGATCTCGCCCATGGTGTCCCACGCGCGGATGTCCACCAGCGTGACGTTGACGATGTTCTTGCCGCCGCCCCAGCTGACGGCCTCGTCGGCGAAGTGCTCGGTCACGGGCGCGTGCACGCGGGCCCACGGTGCGACGAGCGCGACACCCGCGACGGTCAGCCCGACCGCGAGGCCCAGCGCGAGCCGCAGCCAGCGCGACGCGGCGAGGGGCCGGTCGGAGAAGTACGGCGGGATGCGGCGCAGCACGAGCACGAACACGACGAGCGTGACGGTCTCGGTGAGCACCTGCGTGAGCGCGAGGTCCGGCGCACCCTGCAGCAGGAACAGGCCGGCGACGGCGTAGCCGCCGATGCCGAGCAGGATCACGGCCTTGAGCCGGCGGCGTGCCCGCGCGACGAGCACCGCGGACACGACGGCGGCCGCCGCGAACAGGACCTGCCCGGGGTGGTCCCACGCACGCACGGCCTGCGGCCACCGGCCGCCCGCGAGCAGGCTCGCGCCCACGCCGACGACGAACACGACCAGCACGATGCCCAGGTAGAGCGGCAGCGACCCGCGCTGCGTGGTCGCGGTGACGTCGGCCGCCACGTCGTCGAGGCGGCGCATCGAGCGCCGGTAGAGGTGGTCCGCGTCCGGGCCGCGGTAGGTGAGGCGGCTCTGCAGCACCTCGACGCGCTCGCGCACCGCGAACAGCGCGGCGCCCGAGCCGAGGATCACGAGCGTGAGGACGAACGTGGGTGTGAACCCGGCCCACAGCGCGAGGTGCCCCGGCTCGCCCGCGGGCAGCGTCGCCGCGTACGGCTGGAGCAGGTGCTCACCGAGGTGCGGCAGGAGCGCTGCGACGAGGCCGAGCAGCGCCAGGACCATCGCGGGCCACACGAGCAGCAGCGACGGGTGGGAGACGGCGGCGGGCTCGGCGTCCGGCTGGGTCGCGACGCGGCTCGTCGCGCCCGGGCCACGCGCGCCGTCGGCCTGCGTCGCGGCGGCCGCCGCCGCGAGCGCGGACTCGGGGATCACGGCCCGCTTCGTCGCGAACGCGCCCCACCACAGCCGCAGCCCGTAGGCGACGGTCAGCGCCGAGCCGACCGCGACGCTCACGAGCACGACCAGCCCGACCGTGTGGTCCTCGAGGTGCTCGATCGCCTCGAGGCCGGCCTCCTTGGCGACGTACCCCGCGAACGGCGGCAGCCCGATCATGCTCGCGGTGCCGAGCGCGCCCGCGAGCGCCGTGAGCTTGAGCTCGCGCCCCACCCCGGACAGCCGCCGCAGGTCACGCGTGCCGGTCGCGGCGTCGACCACGCCGACGACGAGGAACAGCGTCGCCTTGAACATCGCGTGCGCGCCGAGCATCGCCAGGCCCGCGAGCGCGGTCGCCTGCGTGCCGAGCCCGACGAGCAGCGTGATGAGGCCGAGCTGCGAGACGGTGCCGAACGCCAGGACGAGCTTGAGGTCGTGCTGGCGCAGCGCGCGGTAGCCGCCCAGCAGGAGCGTGCCGCAGCCGAGCACGACGATCGTCCAGCGCCACAGCGTGTGGTGGGAGTACGCGGGCGCGAACCGTGCGACCAGGTACACCCCGGCCTTCACCATGGCCGCGGCGTGCAGGTACGCCGAGACGGGGGTGGGTGCGGCCATCGCGGCGGGCAGCCAGAAGTGGAACGGGATCAGCGCGGACTTCGTCGCGGCACCCGCGAGCAGGCACGCGATCGCCGCGGTGGCGACCGTGCCGCCCGGCGGGTCCGCGATCACCTCGCTCAGCCGGTACGTCCCCGCGGTCTCGCCCAGCAGGACCACGCCGACGAGCATCGCGAGCCCGCCCGCGGTGGTGATGACGATCGCCTGCATCGCGGCGCGACGGCTCGCCTTGCGGTCGCTGTAGTGCCCGATCAGCAGGTAGGAGGTGACCGTGGTCAGCTCCCAGAAGATGAACAGCAGGATCATGTCGTCGGACGTGACGAGCCCGAGCATCGCGCCGGCGAACGCGAGGAACATGCCGCCGAACCGGCCGAGCCCCTGCGCGGACGCCGAGAAGTACGCCGCGCAGTAGACGAGCACGAGCGCACCGACTCCGCCGACGACGAGCGTCATGAGCCAGGACAGCGTGTCGAGGCGGAACGTCAGCTCGAGCCCGAGCTGGCCGACCCACTCGACGCTCTCCACGGGCCCTTTGCCGGCCCGCACCTGCGACGTCCAGCTGAGCGTCCACACCGCGGCGGACGCCGGGGCGAGCGCGAGGGCCCAGAACGCCTTGCGACCCCACAGCCGGACGAGCGTGGGCGCGGCGAGGGCTGCTGCGAGGTGGACGACGAGCAGCAGCAGCACGCGGGCGAGCTCCGTCCTGTCGGGGCGCATCACCGTCGTCCGGATCGTTCCGGACGACGCCGTGCGTGGGCAGGGGATCGGTCAAGACTCTACCAACGCCTCGCCCCCGAGCGGCTGCCGGACGGCCGCGCAGCCGTGTGACATGGACCCTCCCCGCGCGCCCCCGGGGCGGTCGGTAGGTTGTGCGGCGTGAACGGGGTGCAGTGGGTGGGGGTCGTGGTCGTCGTGGTGGCGACCGTCGCCGGCGTGTGGTCGTTCGCGCGCGGGGTCACGACGATCGTGCGCACGGTCGGCGTGGGGCGGCCCGCACCGGGGCGCCTGGCGCCCGTCGGCACCCGCCTGGCGACCCTGGCGCGCGAGGTGCTCGGGCACGGGCGCTTCCAGCACCGGCCCGTGGTGCGCGCGGCGCACTGGGTGGTCATGGTCTCGTTCCCCGTCCTGTTCGTGACGGTCGCGACCGCGTACGTGCAGGTCGTCGACCCGTCCGGCGCGCTCCCGCTCGTCGGCCACCTGTGGCCGCTCGAGTGGGCGGTCGAGGCGCTCGCGTGGACGTCGCTCGTCGGGATCGTCGCGCTGCTCGTCCTGCGCCTGCGGATCCGGCCGCGCACCGCGCAGCCGCTCGCCCAGCAGCGTCGCTCGCGGTTCTTCGGCTCGACGCAGTGGCAGGCGTTCTACGTCGAGGCCACGATCGCCGCGGTCGTCGTCGCCGTGATCGCGTTGCGCGGCCTGGAGTACGCGCTGCAGGCGGCGGCCGGCGAGGGCACGGCGAGCGCGCTGCACTTCCCGCTCACCGCGTGGCTCGGGCAGCTGTGGCAGGGCGCGTCGACGAGCGCGCTGGAGACCGCGGTCGTCGTGCTCGCGACCGTGAAGATCCTGGTCTCGATGGCGTGGCTCGTGGTCATCGGCCTGCAGCCGACCATGGGCGTCGCGTGGCACCGGTTCCTCGCGCTCGTCAACGTGTACGCGCGCCGCGAGCCCGACGGCACGCCCGCGCTCGGCCCGCTGCAGCCGCTCACGCTGGCCGACGGCACGCGCGTCGACCTGGCCGCGCTCGAGGACCTGCCCGACGACGCCCGGCTCGGCGTCGGCGCGATCGAGGACTTCACCTGGAAGGGCCTGCTCGACTTCGCCACGTGCACCGAGTGCGGCCGCTGCCAGGACCAGTGCCCCGCGTGGGCCACGGGCAAGCCGCTGTCCCCCAAGCTCGTCACGCTCGCGCTGCGCGATCACGCCGCCGCGACCGCCCCGTACCTGCGCGCACCGGACGGCACGCGGACCCCCGACGACGAGCACGCGGGCCTCGACCTGATCGGCACGGGCGTGATCGACCCCGACGCGCTGTGGGCGTGCACCTCGTGCGGCGCGTGCGTCCAGCAGTGCCCGGTGGACATCGAGCACGTCGACGCGATCGTCGACATGCGCCGCTACCAGGTGCTCATGGAGTCCGCGTTCCCCAAGGAGCTCGGCGGGACGTTCACCAAGCTCGAGCGCCAGGGCAACCCGTGGGGACTGCCCGCCCGCGCACGCCTCGACTGGGCCAAGGGACTCGACTTCTCGGTGCCCGTCGTCGGGGCGGACGTCGAGTCCGCCGCGGACGTCGACTACCTGTTCTGGGTCGGGTGTGCGGGTGCGTACGAGGACCGCGCCAAGCGCACGACGAGGGCCGTGGTCGAGCTCCTGCACGCCGCGGGGGTGTCGTTCGCGGTGCTCGGCGACGGCGAGACCTGCACGGGCGACCCCGCCCGGCGCGCGGGCAACGAGCTGCTCTACCAGATGCTCGCCGCGCAGAACGTCGAGGTGCTCAACGAGGTCGGCGCGCAGCGCATCGTCGTGACCTGCGCGCACTGCTTCAACACCATCAGCCGCGAGTACCCGCAGCTCGGCGGCCGGTACGAGGTCGTCCACCACACCGTGCTGCTGGACCGGCTCGTCTCCGACGGCCGCCTCACGCTGCTGCCCGCCGACGACGAGCGCACCGTCACCTACCACGACCCCTGCTTCCTGGGCCGGCACAACCAGGTCTACTCCCCGCCGCGCGAGCTGCTCGGGGCGATCCCCGGCGTCACCGTGGCGGAGATGCCACGCTCCGGTGCGGACTCGTTCTGCTGCGGCGCGGGCGGCGCGCGCGTGTGGATGGAGGAGTCCATCGGCACGCGCATCTCGACCACCCGCGCGACCGAGGCGCTCGGCACCGGCGCGGACATCATCGCCACCGCGTGCCCCTACTGCACGGTCATGCTCACCGACGGCGTCGCCGCCGCCCGCGCCTCCGACGCGGGCTCGTCGTCGGGCGCGCAGTCCGGCACCCAGGTGGGCGTCCCGGAGGTCGCCGACATCGCCGTCCTCCTCCGCGACCGCCTCGCCGCCCCCACCACCTGACCCCCCGCTCAGCCGCCCCCGCCCCGGCCACGACCACCCCACGACCCCGCCCTCGCTCCGGGTAACCGCCCCCGGAGCCGGAGCAACCACGGCCTCGCCGACTCCCCTCCCGCGATCCTGCGGTTGCTCCGGGTATGGCTACCGAGAGCCGGATCAACCGCGGGCTGGCCGGACTGCCCCTCCCGCGACCCTGCGATTGCTCCGGGTGTGGGCCGCGGGAGCCGGAGGAAGGGCGGGGTCGGTGGGGGTGTGTGCCGGCGTCAGAGGTCGTCGGGGGCGATGAGGAAGTCGTCCTCGTCGGCGATCTCGCCGCCGACCGCCGCGTGCAGCGCGCGGGCGATCGCCTGGACCACCGGGGCGCTACGCGTGCGGGCGACGCGGTGCTCGAACGACGGCTTCTCGAGCTCGAGCTCCTCGACGAGCATCGGCTCCCAGCGCACGCGGTACGCCACCACGCCCTGCTCGGTCCACGGCAGCCCCTGGAGCAGCGGCGGCAGCGCGGTCTCCTCGGACGCCTCGACGGCGACCATCCCGTCCACGCCGAGCTCGACGAGCACGCCGTACGACTCGGCGGCGGGCGGCGCGGCCAGCATGAGCTCGTCGAACGCGGCGGCCTCCTGCGCGAGGCGCCGACGCTCGTCGGGGTCCAGGACCCCGTGCTCGAGGAGCGCGTCGCGCAGCCCGGACCCGCCCGGCTCGGGCATGCCGGCCAGGGTGTGCCGCTCGGCGCGTCCGGCTCCCGCCATGGGACCGGACCACTCGCTCGTCGGGACCGACAGCCGCGCCCGCGGCGCGGCGCGCTGCACCACGGCGAGCGCCTCGTCGGGCTCGACCCACCGGTCGGAGAACACGGTGAGGTCGATCGCGGACTCCATGTCGGGCTGCAGCACCACACCGTTCTGACCGGTGCGCACGGCGCCGCCGAGCCGCCGCGCGGCGGCGACGAGCCACAGCAGGACGCGCTCCTCCTCGCGGTTCGGGTAACCGTCCGGGAATGCGCGCTTGAGCCCGTGCCGGTCGCCACCGGGTGCGGGCCGGACGCCCCGGTCGCGGGGGCACGCGACGTCGAACGCGGTGACGGTCGTGACGGGCAGGCCGAGCGCGACCGCGTCGGCCTGCGTGACGGCGTACGGGCCGGTGAGCGTGGAGTGCCGGTTGAGCCGCAGGACGCGCGCCTGCGGCCGGGCGGCGCCGATGCGGATGCCGAGCGCGGCGGTCAGGGGCCGGGCGCGCTGGCCGGTCGGGTCCGCGTCGGGCTCCTCCCAGCGCGCGTTGAGGAACCGGCTGGCGGCCAGCACCTCGACCTCGTCGGGCTCGACGCCCTCGGGCAGCGCGAGCAGGTGGCGTCCGCGCAGGCCCTCGTCGGACAGGGGAAGACGCGGCAGGTCGCGCGTCATCGCGTCACACCTCCGTGCGGTGGAAGCTCTGCCACGAGCGGGACGCCGTCGGGCCGCGCTGGCCCTGGTAGCGCGAGCCGTAGCGCTGCGACCCGTAGGGGTGCTGCGCGGCGGACGACAGGCGGAAGAAGCACAGCTGGCCGATCTTCATGCCGGGGTACAGGACGATCGGCAGGGTCGCGACGTTCGACAGCTCGAGCGTCACGTGCCCGCTGAAGCCCGGGTCGACGAACCCCGCGGTCGAGTGCGTGAGCAGGCCCAGACGGCCGAGGGAGGACTTGCCCTCGAGCCGCGCCGCGATGTCGTCGGGCAGCGTGACCCGCTCGAACGTCGACCCGAGGACGAACTCGCCCGGGTGCAGCACGAACGTCTCGTCGGACGGCACCTCGACGAGGCGCGTGAGGTCCGGCTGCTCGGCCGCGGGGTCGATGTACGGGTACTTGTGGTTGTCGAACAACCGGAAGAACCGGTCGAGGCGCACGTCGATGCTCGACGGCTGGATCATCGCGGGGTCGTAGGGTTCGAGGGCCACCCGGCCCGCGTCGAGCTCGGCGGTGATGTCGCGGTCGGAGAGCAGCACGCGCCCACGGTAGTGCCCCGCACGGGGGTGTGGTTCCAGCGCGGTTCACGCCCCGCTATAGTCCTGTCTCGTGAGACGCATGGGAGCGCTCTCGCACCTGGTTCGGCCCTGATTCACCCCGCTCCACCCCCTGACCACCAGGGTCGTCGGCGGCACCGGAGGCACGGCAGCACCGGTCCGCGCGGCCCGCACGCAGCCAGCACTGCGACGAGCACGGCGAGAGGCACCTCCATGCGTTACGGGCACTTCGACGACGAGGCACGCGAGTACGTCATCACGACGCCGCACACCCCGTACCCGTGGATCAACTACCTGGGATCCGAGCAGTTCTTCTCGCTGCTCTCGCACCAGGCCGGCGGGTACTCGTTCTACCGCGACGCCAAGATGCGGCGCCTGACGCGGTACCGCTACAACAACATCCCCGCGGACGCGGGCGGCCGCTACCTGTACGTCAACGACGGTGGCGACGTGTGGACCCCGTCGTGGCTGCCGGTCAAGGCGGACCTCGACCACTTCGAGGCACGTCACGGCCTGGGCTACTCGACGATCACGGGTGAGCGCGGCGGCGTGCGCGTCGAGACGCTGTTCTTCGTGCCGGTCGGCGAGAACGCCGAGGTGCAGAAGGTCACCGTCACCAACACGTCCGACTCCTACAAGTCGCTCACGCTGTTCTCGTTCGTCGAGTTCTGCCTGTGGAACGCGCAGGACGACCAGACGAACTACCAGCGCAACCTGTCGATCGGCGAGGTCGAGGTCGAGCAGGAGAGCCCGCACGGCTCCGCGATCTACCACCGCACCGAGTACCGCGAGCGCCGCGACCACTACGCGGTGTTCGCGGTGAACACGCAGGCCGAGGGCTTCGACACCGACCGTGACACGTTCGTCGGCGCCTACAACTCGCTCGGCGAGGCCGCGGTGCCGCTCAAGGGCGAGTCCGCGAACTCGGTCGCGTCCGGCTGGTACCCGATCGGCTCGCACTCCGTCGCGGTGTCCCTCGCCCCCGGCGAGTCGCGCGAGCTCGTCTACGTCCTCGGCTACGTCGAGAACCCCGACGAGGAGAAGTGGGCCGACGACGCCAAGCAGGTCGTCAACAAGGAGCGCGCGCACGCTCTGCTGTCCCGGTTCGCGACCTCGGAGCAGACGGACGCGGCGTTCGCGGCGCTCAAGGACTACTGGACCGACCTGCTGTCGACGTACTCGGTCAGCTCGAACGACGAGAAGCTCGACCGGATGGTCAACATCTGGAACCAGTACCAGTGCATGGTCACGTTCAACATGTCGCGCTCGGCGTCGTTCTTCGAGACCGGGATCGGCCGCGGCATGGGCTTCCGCGACTCCAACCAGGACCTGCTGGGCTTCGTCCACCTGATCCCGGAGCGGGCGCGCGAGCGCATCATCGACATCGCCTCGACGCAGTTCGCGGACGGCTCGGCGTACCACCAGTACCAGCCGCTGACGAAGCGCGGGAACAACGACATCGGCTCGGGCTTCAACGACGACCCGCTGTGGCTGATCGCGGGCACCGCGGCGTACATCAAGGAGACCGGCGACTTCTCGATCCTCGACGAGCCGGTGCCGTTCGACAACGAGCCCGGCTCCGAGGTCCCGCTGTTCGAGCACCTGACGCGCTCGTTCGAGTTCACGGTCACGCACCGCGGCCCGCACGGCCTGCCGCTGATCGGCCGCGCCGACTGGAACGACTGCCTCAACCTCAACTGCTTCTCCACGACGCCCGGTGAGTCGTTCCAGACCACCGAGAACCAGGCGGGCGGGGTCGCGGAGTCCACGTTCATCGCCGCGCAGTTCGTCCTGTACGGCGAGCAGTACGCCGAGCTCGCGGCGCGCCGCGGCCTGGCCGACGTCGCCGACCGGGCGCGCGGCCACGTCGCCGAGATGCGCGACGCGCTGCTCACCGACGGCTGGGACGGCTCCTGGTTCCTGCGCGCGTACGACTACTACGGCAACCCGATCGGGACCGACGCGCACGACGAGGGCAAGATCTGGATCGAGCCGCAGGGCTTCGCCGTCATGGCGGGCGTCGGCGTCGGCGAGGGCCCGCAGGACACGGACGCCCCCGCGATCAAGGCGCTCGACTCGGTCAACGAGATGCTCGCGACCGACCACGGCATGGTGCTCCAGTACCCCGCGTACACCACGTACCAGGTGCACATGGGCGAGGTCTCCACGTACCCGCCGGGGTACAAGGAGAACGGCGGCATCTTCTGCCACAACAACCCGTGGGTGATCATCGCCGAGACGGTCGTGGGCCGCGGTGCGCGCGCGTTCGACTACTACAAGCGCATCACGCCCGCCTACCGCGAGGACATCTCCGACGTCCACCGCCTCGAGCCGTACGTGTACGCGCAGATGATCGCGGGCAAGGAGGCGGTCCGCCACGGCGAGGCCAAGAACTCCTGGCTCACGGGCACCGCTGCGTGGAACTTCGTCACGGTCTCGCAGTACCTGCTGGGTGTGCGGCCGGAGTACGACGGGCTCGTCGTCGACCCGCAGATCGGCCCGGACGTGCCGTCGTTCACCGTCACGCGCGTCGCGCGCGGGGCGACGTACGAGATCACGGTGACGAACTCGGGCACCGACGGCTCGCGCGGCCGGCTGGTCGTGGACGGCACGCCGGTCGAGGGCAACCTCGTGCCGTACGCCCCCGCCGGGTCGACGGTCCGCGTCGACGTGACCCTCTAGCCGCCACCGCACCATCGGCTCGTCGTGGACAACCGGCACTTCCGGTTCGTCCCGCGTGCCACCATGGCGTGCCACAACACGGATCCACGGGAGAACACACATGCGCGCCATCACACGGATCGTCGGCACGGGGGCTGCGGCGGTCCTCGCGCTCTCGCTCGCCGCCTGCGGCTCGGACTCGGGCCCGTCGGAGCAGGAGACGAAGGCCCCCGCGGGGACCTCCGCCACGCCCGCGCCGGAGAAGGACGACGACGGCGGTGAGGAGATCACCGCCGAGACGCTGTACTCCGCCCTGGCCAGCCAGGTCGGCAAGGACACGTCCTACCGGATGACCTCGACCACGCCCGGCGCGGCGGGGACGTTCGAGGGTGTCGTCGTCGTCAAGGGCGGCAAGACCAGCATGTCGATCGTCAGCGAGGCCGCCGGTGCCAAGACGCGCATCGTCCTCACCGACGGCGCGTACTACATGGACCTCGGCGAGATGAGCGACAACAAGTTCATCAAGATCGACCTGTCCGACGAGACGAACCCGTTCGGCGCGATGCTCGGCCCGATCGAGGACATGGGCGACCTGTCGAAGAGCTTCGCGGGCTTCAAGGACTCCGTGGAGTCCATCAAGAAGGTCGGCGAGGAGGACCTCGAGGGGGTCTCGACGACGCACTACGTCGTGACGGTCGACCCGTCCGCAGCGGTCGCCGCCATGGGCGACGGGACGGTCCCGACGGACGCGGCCTCGGCGCTCGAGGACGTCGCGTACGACCTGTGGCTCGACGACGAGAACCGCCCCGCCAAGATGGTCATCGACATCGCGGGCGAGGAGATGACCACCACGTACACCGACTGGAACGACTCGAGCCTCACGGTCGTCGCGCCGAGCGGTGACGAGCTCTCGCCGCTGACGTGGGAGGAGCTCATGTCGGGCGCGGGCGGCCTCGGCGGCTGACCCACCGGCACGGACGCCACGAGGGCCGGGACGCAGCGCGCGTCCCGGCCCTCGTGCTGTCCTGCGAGCGCGGCGCCGCTCGCCGTGCACCCGGGTGGGTGAACCTGGTCGATCGGGACTCCCGTACCTGGGTCGGGCCGTCACGGGGTGCCACCATCAGCACGCACACATCACTTCTTCGCCCAGGGGGGTCCCGCGCATGCGCGCCGTCACTCGCACCTTCGCCGCCGCGACGAGCGTGGCGCTCGCGCTCACCCTCGCCGCGTGCGGCTCGTCGTCGGACGACGACGCCCGCTCGAAGCCCGCCGGCACGCCCGAGGCGACCGCGGCGCAGACCCCGGCCGCGCCGGACGCCGCCGCGGGCGAGCCCGCGTCCTACTCCACCGAGGAGTTCGCGAAGGCGGTCAACGCGGCGAGCCTCGACGTGACGTCCTACCGCATGACCATGGAGAGCTCCGGCAGCGGCGTCGAGATGACCTACGAGTACGAGATGGTCCTCGACGGCGACACCATCGCGATGAACATGGACTTCGTGTCGCAGGGGGTCGCGACGCGGTCGCGGTGGGTCGACGGCATGTTCTACATGAACCTCGGTGAGATGTCGCAGGACAAGTTCGTGACCATCGACCCCGCCGACGCCGAGAACCCCCTGGCGGCTGCCGTGCCGGACCTGGACGCACTGTCCCAGCTGGGCCGCAACGCCGAGCTGCAGGAGGGCTCGCTGCTGTCGAGCGAGGACCTCGGCGTCGAGGAGGTCGAAGGCGTGCCCGCCCGGCACTACCGGGTGACGGTCGACACCCGCAAGTACCTCGAGGCGCTCGGCTCGGCGTTCGACCCCACGCTCGCCGAGGCGCTCGAGTCGATCCCGCCGAGCATGGAGGGCGACTACTGGGTCAACGCCGACGACCGGCTCGTGCGCACCGTCTCGGAGTTCATGGGCATCACGTCGACGACCACGATGCGCGACTGGAACGACCCGAGCATCGTCGTGACCACGCCCGGCGCGGACGAGCTCGTCGACTGGCACGAGCTCGAGGACGCCTTCGGCGCGTGAGGCGCAGACACGCGCGGCTCAGAACCGCAGCGTGAGGGTGCGGCCCCAGGCGTGCCGCGCGTACGTCTCGAACCCGAGACGGTCGTAGAACGCGATGCCGCCGGTGTTGCGCTCGCTGACGCCCAGGTGCAGGCCGTGCACGCCGCGGCTGCGCAGCGCGTCGGCGAGCGTCGCGACGAGCTGCCGGCCCCAGCCCTGTCCCTGCAGCCGCGGTGCGAGGTCGATGTGCAGGTGCGCGGGGAACTCGTCGTAGTACGGCTCGGGTGCGGTGGGCCAGTCGTGGATGCGGTCGACGAGGACGTGGTCCTGCGTGCCGTCGCCCGGGTCCGGGACGCGGGGGTACTGCGCGCGCAGCGTCGGCCACCAGTGCGCGTCGAGCCAGCGCAGGAACTCGCGGGAGTCGGCGGTCGCGACGACGTACCCGCCGACGCCGTGCTCGTCGGCCAGGACGAACGTCAGGCCCGGGTCGGCGACCGGGTAGGGACCGGCGTAGACGTGACCGAGCAGGTCGGGGTTGCGGTACAGCGCGCTCGCGTCGCCGCCGGCGTCCCCGGTGAGCAGGCACAGCCGGTAGAGCCCTGCGAGGTCGACCGGGTGGAACGGACGGATCGTCGGCGCCATGCCCCGATCCCACCACGTCCCGCCGCGACGCACGCCCCCGTCCACCCCCTGACCCCGCCCGCGCTCCGGCTGCACGGCCCGCTTCCCGGAGCAACCACGGGCTCGCGGGCGTGGGCGGTGCCGAGCCCGCGCTCGCTCCGGCTCTGCGGCGCGGTTCCCGGAGCAACCACGGGCTCACGGAGGGTGGGGCGGGGGCGGCCGCGCGGACGGCAGGGGCACGGGGAGCGGAGGTTACGGGGTAGTAACTTACGGTGGCGTAGGTTACGCTGAGGCATGACCTGGAACGGCCCGGCGACCGACCGCGCGCCCGACGACGCGGCCCGCCGACCCGCGGCCCCCGCCGCGACCTCACCCGTCACCCTCCCCCCGCTGCCCGACGAGCCGCTCACCGCGGGCCTCGCGCGCGCCGCCGCCGACCACGGCGACCGCATCGCCGTCGACTTCCTCGGCGCGACGACGACGTACCGCGCCCTGGCCGACGAGGTCGCCCGCGCCGCCGGTGCGCTCGTCGCGCTCGGCGTACGCGCCGGGGACCGCGTCGCGATCGCGCTGCCCAACTGCCCGCAGCACCTCGTCGCGTTCTACGCGGTGCTGCGCGTCGGCGGCGTCGTCGTCGAGCACAACCCCACCTACTCCGCCGACGAGCTCGCGCACCAGCTCGCGGACTCCGGCGCGACCGTCGCGCTGACCTGGACCAAGGCCGTGCCCGCGGTGCTCGATGCCCGTGAGCGGACCGCGGCCCTGGCCGACCTGCGGGTCGTCGCCGTGGACCTCGCGCACGACCTGCGCGCGCGCGACCGGCTCGCGCTGCGGTTGCCCGTCGCCAAGGCCCGCCGCACGGCCGCCGCGATGCGTGGGCCCGTGCCCGACGAGGTCCCGCTGTGGCACCGGCTCGTGCGCGCCGCGGACCCGCTGCCCGCGTCGCACCCCGAGCCCACCTCGTCGGACATCGCCCTGCTGCAGTACACGGGCGGGACCACCGGGACCCCCAAGGCCGCGGTGCTCACGCACGCCAACCTCGTCGCGAACGCCGAGCAGGGGCACGCGTGGACGCGGCACGAGCGCGGGCGCGAGGTCGTCTACGGCGTGCTCCCGTTCTTCCACGCGTTCGGCCTGACGCTGTGCCTGTCGTACTCCACGCGGATCGCCGCGACGCTCGTCGTGCTCCCGTCGTTCGACCCCGCGCTCGTCCTCGCGGCGCAGCGCCGCCGGCCCGGCACCTTCCTGCCCGCGGTCCCGCCGATGCTCGACCGCCTCGTCACCGCGGCGCAGGCCGCAGGCGTCTCGCTGCACTCGTTCACGCACGCGATCTCCGGCGCGATGGCGCTGCCCGCCGCGACCGCGCAGCGCTGGGAGGAGGCGACCGGCGGGCTCGTCGTCGAGGGGTACGGCATGACGGAGACGTCGCCCGTCGCGCTCGGCAACCCGTTCGACGCGACGCGCCGGCCCGGCGCGCTCGGGCTGCCGTTCCCCGGCACCGAGGTGCGCGTCGTGTCCCAGGAGGACCCGACCGTCGACGTCGCACCGGGTGAGGCGGGTGAGCTGCTCGTCCGCGGACCGCAGGTCTTCGCGGGCTACTGGAACCGGCCCGACGAGACCGCGGGGCAGCTCCTGGCGGACGGCTGGCTGCGGACCGGCGACGTGGTGCGCGTCGACGACGACGGGTTCGTCCTGCTCGTCGACCGCATCAAGGAGATGATCGTGACCGGCGGGTTCAAGGTGTACCCGTCGCAGGTCGAGGACCACCTGCGCACCATGCCGGGCGTCGCGGACGTCGCCGTGGTCGGCGTGCCGGGCGGTGACCTGGGCGAGTCCGTCGTCGCGGCCGTCGTGCTGCGCGAGGGGCACGAGGTCGACCTCGCGGCGGTGCGCGAGTGGTGCGGGCGGCGCCTCGCGCGCTACGCCGTGCCGCGGCGGATCGTCGTGCTGCCCGACCTGCCGCGCTCGCAGGTCGGCAAGGTACTCCGGCGCGTCGTGCGAGACCAGGTGCTCGCGCTGCCCGTGTGACGTTCCTGCGCAGATCGGCCGCAACCGGCCCCCTGGCGGGCGGGACGGGTGCCAGACTGCACGGATGTTCTCGAGGTTCGCCGTCATCGGCACGCTCGCACTCGCCCTCGTCGCCGGCTCGCTGGCCCCCGCCACCGCGGCCACCACGACCGTCACCTACACCGGACGCGTCACCGCCGCGGGCAAGGCCCTGCCCAAGCCCGTGCACGTGCGCTGGTACGAGCCCGCGACGGGGCTCAACGCCTCGACGCTCACGCGGGCCGACGGCACGTACTCGCTCCTCGTGCCGGGGCGCGTGTCGCAGTGGGTGCTGGTGGCCAACCCGTACGAGGCCGAGCGCTCGTACTACGACAACTACCAGGACCTGCGCACGTTCGCGCCGCAGTACGTGGGCGCGGACGGCGCCACCGACCACGCCTGGGAGGGCCTCGAGCTGCGTCCGGCGCCCACGGAAGACGCCACGGTCGACATCGACCTCGTGCCGGCGGGGACCGTCGTCGGGACGGTCACCGGCGGAGGTGAGGGGACGGAAGTTTTCCTGGAGCGCGCCGACGGCGGCCGGACGTTCGTCGACGGCAAGCGGGTGCGCGACGGCTCCTACGTGTTCCGGTTCCTGATCCCGGGCCGGTACCGCATCCTCGTACACCGGGGTGGGACCTGGACCCCGGTGCACACGACGACCGTGACGGTGCTCGGCGGTGACGAGATCCCGGTCCGCACCGACCTGCGCGCCGGCGGGACGGTCACGGGTCGCCTGCTGCGGTCCGGCCGTCCGGTCGCCGGCGTCGAGGTCACCCTGGCGGGCACGTACTTCGCCCGCAGGCTCACGAGCGACGCGCAGGGCCGCTACCGCGCGGACGACGTGCCGCCCGGCACGTACCGCATCAGCGAGTCCGGCGACGAGAACGGGTGGACGTCGGGCTCCGGCCTGCTCAAGGTCACGTCGAACGCGACGACGACCCGCGACCTCACGCTGGTGCGTGAGGGCCGGCTCACGGTCGACGCAGGCGGGCAGGACGTCGCGCTCGCCGACGCCGACGGCACCTGGCGGCGATGGCTCTTCAGCGACCACAGCCTGACGCTGCCGCCCGGTCAGTACCTCGTCTGGACGAAGGCGAAGAGCGGCTGGTCGCGCACCGCCGTGACGATCCGCTCCGGCAAGCTGACGCAGACCGGGAAGCTGCGTGCGGACCACCCGTTCGTGACCGTCCGCGGGAAGATCACGGGCGGCGGCGCGTCCACGACCTCCCGGCCCAAGACGGTCCGCGTCTGCGACCTCATGTGCGACGTCCCGCCGACGGGCTTCACCCCCGCGCCCGTCAGCGTCGCTGCGGACGGGACGTTCGTGGCCACCTCGGTCATCCCGGGGGCGGTCTCGGTCACCGCGAGCCAGAAGGGCTGGCAGCCCGTGACGAAGAAGACCGTCACGGGAGGGTCGTCGACGAGGGTCGACGTGCGCCTGACCACGCAGGGCGGCGCGCTGCGCGTGAAGCTGGTGACGCCGAACGGCGTCCCGTTGACCGGCTGGGTCAGCCTGACGAGCGACACCGTGACCGAGTCCTTCTGGCTCGAGAACGGCTCCATCGACACGTGGGACGGCCGGATCGCGCCCGGGACGTACCGGATCACGTCCGACAGGATCCTGGGCTCGCGCGGCGCGGCCACGCCGTTCTGGCTCGACGTGCCCGGCACGTTCACCGTGCGGCCGGGCGAGAGGTTGGACCTGGGCACCGTGCGGACCGTGCTGCAGCGATAGGAAGCGTGTGACCGTGCTGACGCCCTCCCGTCCACAGACCCGGCCGAACCGCACCGCAGCGGACGCGACGAGTGCAACAATCGGCGGATGCTCTCGAAGTCCGCCGTCGTCGGCGTCGTCACGTTCGCCCTGGTGACGGCTGCGACGGCGCCCGCCGCCGCGGCCGAGGACGACGTGACCTACACCGGCCGCGTGACCGCCGCCGGTGCCGCCCTCACCGGTCAGACGCACGTGGGCTGGTTCGAGCCCGCGAGCGGGGACTACCACTCGGTGGTCACCGCGCCGGACGGCACCTACTCGCTGCCGGTCCCGGTGACCGCGTCCGAGTGGGTGCTCGTCGCGAACGACGAGTACGGCGACCCGCGCACGTACGCGCCGGAGTTCGTCGGCGCCGACGGGCAGAGCGACTACGCGTGGCAGCCGCTCGACCTGCGCCCCGACGCGGCGCAGGACGCGACGGTCGACATCGACCTCGACCTGCGCGGCTCGATCGTCGGGACCGCGGCCGGGTTCACGCCCGGACGCGCGTGGGTCGACCTCAAGCGCGCCGACGGCAAGGGGTACCTGTACGACGCGCAGCGCGACGTCCAGGACGACGGCACGTTCCAGTTCCGCGACCTCGTGCCCGGCCGCTACCGCGTGATCCTGCAGCCGAGCCGCGGTGGTCGCACGGCGACGACGTCCGACGTCGTGACGGTTCGGCCGGGGCAGGAGGCCACGCTGTCGATGGTCGGGTCGAAGGGTGGCACCGTCACCGGGCGCCTGCTCGGGTTCGGCAAGCCCGTCGCCGGCGTGCGCGTCACCATCAGCGGTGACGGCGCCCCGGCCGACACGACGACCGACGCCCAGGGCCGGTACCGGTTCTCGGGCCTGCCGGCCGGCACCTACCGGGTCGCGGAGAGCGGCCAGGACAACGGGTGGCGCTCGGGCAGCGGGCTCGTCAAGGTGACGGTGGGTGCGACGACGACGCGCGACCTCACGCTCGAGCGCGAAGGGGCCCTGGTGGTGCGCGCCCCCGACCAGCTCGTCGTCCTGGCGCGGGCGGACGGCACCCGGGTGCGCGAGCTCGACCGCACGCGCATCACGGCCGCGCCCGGCACGTACTACGTGTACGCGGCGAGCGGCCTGCGCTGGACCCGCACGCTCGTCACGATCCGCGCGGGCAAGGTCACCGACGCCGGCACCATGCGGCCGGACAAGGCGTTCGTCAGCCTGCGTGGCGCGGTCACGGGCGGCGACACGGGCGACGGCGCGAAGAAGCGGACCGTCGCCGTGTGCGACGTCCTGTGCGGCGGCACCGACGGCCGCGCGGCCACCGTCCGCGCCGACGGGACCTACCGGGTGACCGGGCTCGTGCCCGGCATCGCGCACGTGCAGGCCGAGCAGACCGGCTGGCAGCCCGGCCGGGTCACCGCCCGCATCGGCACGGCGTCGACGACGAACCTGCAGCTGAGCCTGACGACCGAGAACGCCCGGGTGCGCGGCGTGCTGCGCTACCGCGGTGCGCCGGTCACGGGCACCGTGACGTTCTCCCGCAACGACGCGCCCGGTCTGATGCGCGAGCTCACGGGCGGCACGCTCGACACGGGCGCCGCACGCCTCGCGCCCGGCACGTACCGCATGACGCTGAACGCCTCCGCGGGCAACGTGCTCGTCGGCGCGCCGTTCTGGTACGACCTGCCGAGCGCGCTGACCACGGTGACCGTGAAGCCCGGCCAGACCCTCGACCTGGGCACCGTCGAGGTCGCGTTCCGCCGGTAGCGGGACCCGCCGCGGTCGACCCCACGATGGTGGCGCGGAGCGTGCTGCCGCTGCCACACTCCTGACATGCTGCGACCCTCCGGCGCCCTGCTCGCCACCACAGCGCTCCTGCTGGGCGGGCTGACCCCCGCCACGGCCGCTGACGACGTCGTCTACAGCGGACGCGTCACCGCGGAGGGCGAGGCCCCGCCGCGTCCGGTGCAGGTCTCCTGGCGGGAGCCCGCCACCGGCCGGACCGGCACCACGACCACCTCGGCCGACGGCACCTACGCGCTCCCGGTGCCCACGGACGCGACGGCCTGGGTGCTCACCGCCAACACCGGCGCCGACGACCCGCGGACGTTCGCGCCCGCGTACGTCGGGGCGGGAGGCCGGACGGACTACGCCTGGCAGGGCGTCCCGCTGCGCCCCGCGGCCACGGCCGACGCGACCGTCGACATCGACCTCGACCGGACCGGGTCGGTCGGCGCCACGGTCGCAGGCGCCGAGAGCACCAGCGCCCACGCGTGGATCCAGCGGCTCGACGGGACGCCGATCCGCGGCCAGCACGCCAAGGGGATCGAGGACGGCAAGGTCCAGTTCCGGTATCTCGTCCCCGGGCGCTACCGCATCCAGGCGTGGCTCAAGAGCGGCGTCGAGATCACGTCGGACGTGGTGACGGTCCGGGCGGGCGAGCGCTCCACGACGAGCCTGCCCGCGACACCTCCGGGGACGGTCACGGGCCGCCTCGTCGGGTCCGACGCGCCCCGACCCGGCGTCGAGGTCACCCTGCAGTCGGCCGACGCCGACGGCCGCTACCTCCGGAGCACCACGAGCGACGCGACCGGTCGCTACCGCTTCACGCGGGTGCCCGTGGGCACCTACCGCCTCGCCGAGAGCGCGGACGACAACGGCTGGTCCTCGGGCTCCGCGCTGCTGAAGGTCACCTCGGGCGCGACGACGACACGCCACCTGACGCTCACGCGCGAGGGGACGATCTACGTTCCCTCGGCGGACGGGACCGTCTACCTGGCCGACGCGAACGCCAAGGGGATCCGCCAGCCCCTCCGGTCCCGGTTCACCGTCCCGCCCGGCCGGTACTACGTGTACTCGATAGGCGACCTCTGGATCCGCAAGCCCGTCACGGTCCGCGCGGGCAAGGTCACCACCACCGGGCACCTGCGCGGGAACAGGACGGCCGTGGCCCTGGCCGGCAACGTGACGGGCGGCGACAAGGGGACCTGGCAGGACCCGCGGCGGGAGGTCGTCGTGTGCGGCGTCGACTGCGTCGACTACACCCATGGTGCTGCCGTCGGGAGGAACGGCGACTTCGTGGCGAGGGGTCTCGTACCCGGAGCGGCGCGCGTCACCGTCAGGCAGAAGGGGTGGGTCTCCACGGAGACCGACACGCAGATCGACGACGGGGGGTCGAGGATCGCGCTGCGCCTGACCGAGAGGCAGGGGAGCGTGCGGGTACGCCTGTACTACCGGGGCGTCCCGTTCGACGGCAACGTCAACCTGATGCAGCACGGCTCGGTCACGTCCTCGTGGGACCACCCCGCCCACGGGCTCTACACCGGGGCTGCGGTCGACCCCGGCACCTACCGCCTCACGCTCTCACCCTCCATCGGGCACACCCGCGACGACGAGGTGCCCTACTGGTACACGCTGCCCGCCGCCTACCGCGTCATCACCGTCGAGCGGGGCAAGAACCTCGACCTCGGTGACGTGGAGCTCGTGCTGAACCGCTGACCGGGCCGGCGCCGCGTCGTCGCCTGCCCGCGCGCCGTCCCTCGTCGGGGTGCTGCGCGAACGTGCCCGGTGCTGACAGAGTTCGGCCGTGCACCTTCCGCCGCTGTCCCGGGTCCCGGCGCTCGTCGCCGTCACCGGGCTGCTCGCGGGCGGCGTCACCGGTGCGCTCGCCGGCGGTGCCCTCGCCGACGAGGGCGGTCCGAGGCCGCTCCCGGACGTCGCCGTGCGGTACGACACCGAGCACGTGGTCGCCGACCTCGCCGACGCGCTGCGGGCGGTCGACACGTACACGTTCGAGCTGCGGCTCGATCCGCAGGCTCCGGTCGTCACGGGTGGCGCCGAGCGTCACGGCGACCGCTGGGACCTCGTCGGACGGATCGACGAGGACGGCGCGGTGAGCGAGCTGCGGCTCGTCGACGACGACGCGTACGCCTCCCTGCCCGGCCTGACCGACGGCTTCGCCCGCACGTCCCGCGAGGACCCGGCCGACCTGCTCGTCGGCGCGTACGTCGACTACCTCGCGGTGGTGGACCTGTCCCGCCGGTTCGAGGAGGTCCGCGACGCGGTCGCGTCCGTCGCCCCGGGTGGTGCGTCGATCTCCGTCGACGGCGTGACCGCGCAGCCGTTCGACGTCGTCGTCGACCTCCGACGGGCGACCGGGGCGACCGGTGAGCGGTTCACCAGCGGCGCCGTCGCCAACCCGTACTGGATGCTGCGGCTGTGGATCGGCCCGGACGGTCTGGTCCGCCGCTACGCCGAGCCCGCCGGCACAGTCGAGGCCGACCTGACGGGCTGGAACACCGAGGTGCGGATCGACCCCCCGGACGAGGTCACCGAGCTCACCCCCCGCCCCTGACCCGTCCCGGCCCCTGACCCGCGCCCCCCGGCCGGCCCGCCGCCCGACGACCCCGCGGTTCCTCCGGCTCCGCTCTCCCCTTCCCGGAGCAACCACGGTCTCGGCCGCCACCACGACGACGACCCCGTCGTCGCTCCGGGTATGAGCGGCCGGAGACGGAGCAACCGCGGGGTCGCGGGCGTGGGGAGGTCGGAGCGGGGGTGTGCCGCGGGGCGGCCGTGCCGGGCGGGACGCGGTTCGACTCGTCGCGAGCGGCCGCTATGCTGTCGGATGCCGACCGCGGCTCGGCGCCTCCGGGCGTCCGAGGACGGTTCGCGCGGGTGTAGTTCAATGGTAGAACTTCAGCTTCCCAAGCTGACAGCGCGGGTTCGATTCCCGTCACCCGCTCCATCAACTCCGCAGGTCAGAGACTTGCAGACGCCCTGTCGGGCATCTCTTGGACCCGTGCCGGCCCGAGACGCGCGTACGGAGCACCGTCCTTGGCTCTCACGAAGGTCACGTCCGCACGAGCATCCTGCCGGAGCTCCTACGCGCAGTGCCCGTGATCCGCGGGGGAGGTCGGTCCGCGATCGAGCCAGCGTGAGTCGTGAAGCACGCACCGCGCTCTCGACGAGCACCGCACCCTGCTGCGCCGCGAGCTCGGCGTGGACGTGGCCCCCGAGCTGGACGCGCTGGTCGGCGCGAGGCCGCTGCGGACGCGCTGACTGCGGGGATGTGGCAACCCACAGACCGACCACACGGCGACCACAGAGCGGGCCCGCGGGCGTTCCGTCCGGTCCGTCCTGCTCCTAGCGTCGAGGCGTTCCCACCCGTCCCGACGCCAGGAGCGAGGCATGAGCATCACCGCACCGCAGCGCACGTCGTCCAGGTCCCTCGTGCTGTGCGCCTGCCTGGCCCAGGTGGTCGTCGTGCTCGACACGACGATCATCGCCGTGGCCCTGCCCGACGCGCAGGCCGAGCTCGGCTTCGGCGACGCCGACCGGCAGTGGGCGATCACCGCGTACACGCTCGCGTTCGGCTCGCTGCTGCTCGTCGGCGGGCGCATCTCGCAGGTCCTCGGCGCACGCCGCGCGTTCATGCTGGGCGTCGCGGGGTTCGGCGCGGTGAGCCTCGCGGGCGGGTTCGCGACGAGCTTCGGCCTGCTGGTCGCGGCGCGCGTGGCGCAGGGCGTGTTCGCGGCGCTCATGGCGCCGACGAACCTCTCGCTGATGAACACCGCGTTCCCCGGCAAGGACGAGCGGGCCAAGGCGTTCGCGATCTTCGGCGCGGTCGCCGGCGCGGGTGCCGCGCTGGGACTCGTGCTCGGCGGTGCGCTCACGCAGGCGGGGAGCTGGCGCTGGTGTTTCTTCGTCAACGTGCCGCTCGCGCTCGTGACGGTGCTGCTCGCGACGCGCGGGCTGCGCGGCACGTCCCCCGCCCGCCGCGGCGTGGTGCTCGAGGACGCCGCGGGTCTGCTGCTCGGGTCGAGCGCCGTGTTCTGCGTGGTGCTCGGCTTCTCCCGCGCGGAGACCCTCGGCTGGGGGCACCCGCTGACCGTCGGCCTGCTCAGCGCGGGCGTGCTGCTGGGTGCCGGGTTCCTGGCCCGCGAGCGCGTCGCGCCCGCGCCGCTGGTGCCGCTGTCGATCGTGACCGACGCGCGCCGCGCGAGCTCGTACCTCACGATCGGGCTCGTCGGGCTCGCGCAGATGGGCAGCTCGCTCTACCTGACGTTCTACCTGCAGCGCGACCTCGGGTACACGCCGCTGCGCACCGGTGTCGCGTTCCTGCCGATGGTCGGCGGCCTCGTCGTCGCGGCCGTCGTCTCGACGCGCGTGCTCGTGCCGCGCGTGGGGCTCGCCGCGACGTTCGTCACGGGCGCCGCGGTGCAGGCGGCCGGCTTCGCGTGGATCGCGACGCGCGTCGACGTCACGACGACCGACGCGGGCCCGCTCGTGGCGCCCATGGTCGTCGCCGGGATCGGCCTCGGCCTCGTCATGGCGCCCGCGATGTCGTCCGCGACGCACGGCATCGGGCCCGCGCACTCGTCCATCGCGTCGGCGTTCGCGAACACGAGCCAGCAGCTCGGGGCGTCGCTCGGCGTCGCGTTCCTGTCCACCGTCGCGGCCGACGCGATGACCCGCACCCTGACGTCCGGCGCCGACGAGCTGCGCGCGAGCATCGCGTCAGCCGTCGCCGCCGCGGGTGCCGAGCCCGGCTCCGCGCAGGCCGCGGCGATCCGCGACCAGCTCGTCGCGCAGGCCGCGCGGTCCGCCGAGATCTCCGCCTACAGCACCGGCCTGACCGTCCTGGCGCTGATCTGCGCCGGGGTCGCCCTCGCGGTCGTCGCCGTGTTCGCCGCGGACCGCCGGCACGGCGGCCGAGGCAGCCGCACCGACGACCTCGTCGAGGCCACCGCCTGACCTCTCGTCCGCACACGCACCCCCCTCGACCCAGGAGGCACCACCGTGACCGTGACGTCCCGCTACCCCGCCACCCCCGCGCAGCGCGGCATGTTCCTGCACCACGCGGCGAACCCCACCGACACGGCGTTCGACCTCGCGTTCGTGTTCCGCATCGAGGAGCCGGTCGACCTGGGGCTGCTCGTCGAGGCGACCCGTGCGGTGTTCACCGCGGCGGTCGGCGCGAGCACGTCGTTCGAGCACGGCCCCGAGGGCGTGACCGCCGTCGTGCGGCCGGGCAGCGCCGGGGTCCGCGTCGTCGAGCTGGCGCCGGACCCGGTGGCCGACCTCGACCGCGACGCGCGCATCGCGCTGGAGACCGAGGCGATCATCGCGGCCGGCCCGATCCCGCCGGGCGCGCCGGAACAGCTCACGGTCCGGGTGTACCCGGGCGAGGGCGTGCACCACCTGACGCTGGTGGCGTCCCACCTCGTCGGCGACGCGTACTCGTTCTACCGCGTCGTCGACGCGATCTCGACGCTGTGCACGCTGCCCGGCGAGGCCTGGCCGCAGGTCCTCGACGGGCTGCGCGACCACCCCGGCACGGTGCCGCCCACGCCCACGTCACCCGGCGCGGTCGCCCGGTACGGCGAGCTGCTGGCGACCGCGGACGACCTGCGGCACCCCGAGCTCGAGCCGCGGCGCGGCGACGGGCCCGTCACGGGCACGCACCACCGCTGGTCCCCGGACCCGGCGACCGCGGCGCGCATCCGCGCGAGCGAGACGTGGACCGAGCACGGCGCCGCGACGACGTTCTTCACCGCGTACGCCGCGACGCTGCAGCGCCTCGCGGGCCGCGAGACCGTCGCGCTGGGCGTCCCCCTCGCGGGCCGCGCCGGCCACCGCGCGAAGAACGCGATCGGGTTCTTCGTCAACACGCTCCCGCTGCCCGTGCGGATCGACGCGACCACGACGTGGCGCGAGCTCGCCGCGCAGGTGCGCACCGGGATCCGGCTGCTGCAGGCGAACCAGGGCCTGGACCTGTCCGGGCCCGACGGCGCGGACCTGCTGGGCGGGGCGTTCCACGGCGTCGACAACGCCGTGACGTTCTACAAGCAGAACCTCGTGCTGCGGCTGCCCGGCACGCGCGTCACGTCCGTCCCGCTGCGCCGCGACGCGCTGCCCTACCCGCTCACCGTCACGGCGTCCGACGACGGCGAGCGCATGGAGCTCGACGTCGCGGTGGCCGACCACCTCGAGGCCGCGGACGCACCCGGCCTGCTGCGCGCCGCGCTCGACGCCCTGACCCGCACGCCCGACGCCCCGGTGATCGGCGACGTGGTCCTCACGGACGCCGACGAGGTGCCCGCGAGCCCGGGCACGCGCCGCACGGTCGTCGACGACCTCGAGGACGTCGCGCGGCGCACGCCGCACGCGGTCGCGCTGCGGGCCGGTGGGCTCGACGTGGACTACGCGACGCTCGTCGCACGGGTGCGCGCCACCGCGGCCGCGCTCGACGCGGCCGGCGCCTCGCCGTTCGTCGTCGTGACGCTCCCCCGCAGCGTCGAGGCGGTCGTCGCGATGCTCGGCGTCATGGCGTCCGGCCGCACGTACGTGCCGGTCGACCCGGCCGCGCCGCCGCGGCGCGCCGAGCTCATCCACGCGCGCGTCGCCCGCGAGCTCGACGGCCGCGTGACCGTGCTCGCCGAGCCCGGCGCGCAGCACACGCTCGCGCGCCGCGCGGACGTCCACCTGCTCGACGGGTTCGCGCTGACCCGCGGCGACGGTGCGCAGCTGCCACCCGCCCCCCGGCGCGGCACCGACCTCGCGTACGTGATCTTCACGTCGGGCTCCACGGGTGAGCCGAAGGGCGTCGTCGTGCGGCACGACAACGTGACCGCGCTCCTGGACGCGGCGCTCGACGCCGTCCCGCACGAGCCGAGCGACCGGTGGTGCCTGTTCCACTCCCTCGCGTTCGACTTCAGCGTGTGGGAGGTGCTCGGCCCGCTGACCCGCGGCGGGTGCCTCGTCGTGCCGCAGGGGGACGAGGTCGCCAACCCCGAGGCGTTCGCCGCGTTCCTCGCCCGCGAGCGCGTCACGGTGCTCAACCAGACCCCGTCCGCGTTCCGCCGCCTGTCCGACGTGCTCGTCCGTGCCGGCACGACGCTGCCGGACGTGCGGCTCGCGGTGTTCGGCGGCGAGGCCCTGTACCCGCAGGACCTGCGCCCGTGGCTCGACCACGTCGGCGCCGGCACGCGGTTCGTCAACATGTACGGCATCACCGAGACGACCGTGCACGTCACGGCCCGCGAGATCACCCCCACCGAGGCGCGCACGCAGGTGCGCAGCCTCATCGGCGAGCCGCTCGCGCACCTGGGCGCCGTGGTCGTCGACCCGTTCGGCCGCCTGTGCCCGCCCGGGGTGAGCGGTGAGCTGCTGGTCACGGGCGCGGGCCTCGCGCAGGGGTACCTGGGCCGGCCCGACCTGACCGCGGAGCGCTTCCGCACGGTCGTCGTCGACGGCCGCCGCGAGCGCGCGTACGTCACGGGCGACCGGGTGCGGCGCGACGGTGACGGCGAGCTCGTCTACGTGGGCCGCGTCGACGACCAGGTGCAGCTGCGCGGGTACCGCATCGAGCTCGGCGAGGTGACGTCCGCGCTCACCGCGGACGCCGGCGTCGGCGCGGCCGTCGTGCGGCTGCTCGCCCCCGCGGGCACCGAGCCGTTCCTCGCGGCGTGGGTGGTGCCCGCGCCGGGCCGGACGCTCGACGACGACGCGGTCGGCGCGCTGCGTCGCGCGCTCGCCGAGCGCCTGCCCGCGTACATGGTGCCCGCCGCGATCGTGCCCGTGGCGGCGATCCCGACCAACCAGAACGGCAAGCCCGACCTGGACCGCCTGCCCGCGCCGGCCGCGTCCCGCGCCGACGCGGCACACCCCGGGGCGGCGGGTGCGGGCGCCGGCACAGGAACCGGCACAGGAACCAGCGCGGCCGCCGACGAGGACGCCGACGATCTCGCGCACCGCATCGCCCGCGTGTGGGAGGACGTCATCGGCGCCGGGCGGGTGCGCCCGCACGACCGGTTCATGGACGTCGGGGGCACCTCGATGCACGTCATGCAGGTGCACGAGCGCCTGCGCACCGGCCTCGGGCTCTCCGACGTCACGCTCGTCGACCTGTTCGAGCACGCCACGCCCGCCGAGCTCGCGGACTTCGTCTCGAGCCGCGCGACCCGCTGACCCGACCACACGAACGGGAGCCCGCCATGACCACGCAGCCCACCCCCCGCGACCACGCCCGACCCGAGCAGCGGGACCACCGCGAGCAGCACCGAGACACCGTGAGCGTCGTCGGCGTCGCGCTGCGCGTGCCCGGCGCCGACCACCCCGACGCGTTCTGGGACCTCACCGTGCACGGGCGCACGACGTTCGAGCAGGTGCCCCGCGAGGACTCGCACCAGGCGGGGTACCGCGACGAGCAGCTCGCCGACTCCGCGTTCGTGCCCGTGCGGTCGGCGCTGCGTGACGTCGCCGCGTTCGACGCCGACGCGTTCGGCATCAGCGCACGCGACGCCGCGCTCATGGACCCGCAGCAGCGCGTGTTCCTCGAGACCGTGCGGCAGGCGCTGGACGACGCGGGCCTCGACGGCGACCTGCGCGCGCTGCGCGTGGGCGTGTTCGGCTCGTCCAGCAGCAGCACGTACCTGCCGGGGCCCGTGACCCGCGCCGGGCTGTGGGACGCCACCGACCTGAACTTCTCCGCGATGCTCGCGAACGACAAGGACTTCCTGTGCACGCGGACGAGCTACGCGCTCGGCCTGACCGGACCCTCGGTCGTCGTGCAGTCCGCGTGCTCGAGCTCGCTGCTCGCGGTGCACCTCGCCCGCGCCGCGCTGCTCGCGGGCGAGTGCGACGTCGCGGTCGTCGGCGGCGTGTCCGTGTCCCTGCCGCACCTGGGCGGGTACCTGCACCGCGCGGGCAGCATCTTCAGCGCTCGCGGCACGTGCCGGCCGTTCGACGCGGCCGCCGACGGGACGGTCAAGGCGCACGGCGCCGCGGCGGTGGTCCTCACGCGGACGTCGCACGCACCCGCCGACCGCGTGTACGCCGAGGTCGCGGGCTCGGCCGTGAACAACGACGGCGCCGACAAGGTGGGGTACCCCGCGCCAAGCGTCCCCGGGCAGAGCGCCGTGGTCGCGGCCGCGCTGCGCGACGCGGGCCTGACCGCCGACGACGTGCGGTACGTCGAGACGCACGGCACGGGCACCGCGATCGGCGACCCGATCGAGCTGCGGGCGCTGGCCCTGGCCCGGGACGCCGGTACGGGGACGACGAGCGCGCCCTGCTACCTCGGCGCGGTCAAGGGCAACCTCGGCCACCTCGACGCCGCGGCCGGCGTCACGGGCGTCATCAAGGCGGCGCTCGTGCTGGAGCGCGGCGTGGTCCCGCCCCTCGCGGGCTTCACGACGCCGAACCCGCTGCTCGCCACGGACGGCTTCGCGTTCCCGACGAGCGCCGTGGACGCGCCGTGGCTCGACGCCGCGGGCGTCAGCTCGTTCGGCATGGGCGGCACGAACGTGCACGTGGTGCTGCGCCGGCGCGCCGACCGCGCGCGGCGGCCCGCGCCGTGGGGCGGACGCACGCTGGCGCGCACGCGGCACTGGCTCGACGACGCGGCGCCCACGGCGGCTGCGGTGCCGGCGGCTGCGGCGCCGGCGGTGGCTGCGGCGTCCGGGACGTCCGCACCGTCCGGGGAGCTCGCCGGCCCGGTGCAGGAGCAGGTGCTCGCCATCGCGCGCCGGCTCCTGGTGCACCCGACGCTCGCCCCGCACGACGACCTCGTCGACGCGGGCGCCGACTCCCTCACGCTCGTCGACCTGCTCGCGACGCTGCGCGACGACGTCGAGCCGACGCTCGAGTTCGCCGACCTCGAGCAGGCACGCACGGTCGCGGCGCTCGCGGCGACCGTCGTGTCGCGCCGCGCCTCGTCGGACGCCCCCGCCGCGGCGCCGGCGCGCACGCCCGCCGCCACCCGCGCGGACGTGCTCGCACCCGTGGGGCTCGTGCGGGTCACCGCGCCGCGCGAGCGGACCGTCTACCTGGTCCACCCCGCGGGCGGCACGACGACCTGCTACGCCGGCCTGGCCCCGCACGTCGACCCGCGGCTCGGCATCGTCGCGATCGGCTACCCACCCGAGCTCGTCGGGCAGGGCCCGAGCATGCGCGCGCTCGCCGCGACGTACCTGGACGCGATCCGCACCGCGCAGCCGCACGGCCCGTACCTCATCGGCGGGTACTCGTTCGGCGGGAACCTCGCGGCGGAGATGGCGCTGCAGCTCGAGCAGGCGGGCGAGCAGGTCGAGCACCTCGTGATGGTCGATTCGCACCCCCCGCACGCGTACACCTCGGGCGACTGCGGTCCCGAGGACTACCTGGCCGCGTTCCCCGCGCTGCTGCACGCGCTCGTCCCCGGCCTGCGCCTGCGGCCCGGCGTCGAGCACGCACGCGACCCGCGGGAGGTCCTCGAGCGGGTCGTCGAGCCCGCGTGGCCGACGAGCGTGCGCGACGAGCTCGCGCGGTTCTTCGCGATGTGGCAGGAGAACCACCGCGCGCTCAAGCGGTGGACCCCCGACGCGGACCTCACGTGCCCCGTGCTCGTCGTCGAGGCGTCCCGGCCCGAGCCGCCCGAGGTGCTCGACCGGCTCGGCATCGCGCACACCAGCGTGCGCGAGTGGCAGCGGTACGCGAGCAGCCTCGTCGCGTACGCACCCGTCGACGGCGACCACTACTCGATCTTCCGCGACGACGACGCGCTCGCGACGATCGCCCGCGCGCTGTCGTCGGTGCTCGACGCGGCACCCGACGCGCACCACGACGCGGCCCTGGCCGGCACCCGATGAGCGACGAGCGCGCGACGATGCTCGCGGTGTTCGCGGTGCACAACGCCGAGGAGATCGCGTTCGGCGACCGCGGGACACCGTTCGACCCGGCCGTGCTCGCGCGCGTCGGCCTCGAGCCGGAGGACTACGGGCCGCGGCGGATGGCGCTCGCGACCGCCGTGATCACCGCCGCGGTCGCGGCCCTGACCCGCGGGCTCGAGGACTCACCCGGACCGGTGCGGGCGGGCGCCGCGGTCGCCGCGGCCGGTGCGCTCGCGCTCAACGGTGCCAGCCATGTCGGGCGCGCCGTGCGCCTGCGCGAGTACAACCCGGGGCTCGTCACCGCGCCCGCCCTGCTCGTCGCGTCCGCGCGGGCCGCCCGGTCCGCCGCGCGCGCCGGCGGCCTGCGGCCCGGCACCACGGCGGCGTGCGTCGCCGCGGGCGCCGTCGTGACGCTGCCCGTGATCGTCGGCTCGCTGCGCCTCGCCCGGCTCCTGCGCCGCTGACGCCCCTCCGTCGCCCCGCCACCCACACCCACCGAGAGGAAGTCCCATGACCGCCACCCTCATCGACGGGCGCTCGCTCCAGCGCAGCCTCGTCGCCCCCGCCGTCGCCGCCGCGGCGGCCGCCGGCGTCCGGCCGCGCGTCACGCTCGTCAGCGTCGAGAACCCCAACCCCATGCTGGCCGTCAACCGCGGCCTGCACGTGCGCACGCTGACCGCGTACGGCATCGACTGCGAGGACGTCACGCTCGGCCCGGACACCTCGCTCGAGACGCTGCTCGCCACGATCTCGCTCGCCAACGCCGACCCGGACGTGCACGGGATCATGGTGCTCATGCCGCTGCCCGCGCACATCGGCGTGCGCGACGTGCTGCCCGCGATCGCCCCGGAGAAGGAGCTCGAAGGCCTGCACCCGCGGCACTCCGCGGGCCTGCTCGCGTCCAACGTCCGCGAGGACGACGCGGTGCTGCCGCTCGTCGGCGAGGCCGTGCTGCTCGCGCTCGCCGCGTCCGACATCCCCGTCGAGGGCAGCACCATCGTGCTGCTCACGGAGACGCCGCTCATGGCGAGCAACCCCGTCGCGAACGTCGTCGCGCGCGTCGCCGCCCCCGCGTTGCTGCCGCTGTCCGCGCCGTTCTCGCTCGTGCCCGTCGACCACCCGCAGGCGCGCGAGCTGGCCCGCACCGCCGACGTGCTCGTCGTGAGCCTCGAGCACCCGCAGGTCGTCACGGCCGACTGGGTGCGCCCGGGCGCCACCGTGATCGACTTCAACCCGATGCTCGTCGGCACGACCACGCGTGACGACGGCACCGTGGTGCCGGTGCTGCGCGGCGGCGTCGACACCGACGACGTGGCCCGCGTGGCCGGCGCGATCATGCCCGTCCCCGGCGGGATCGGTCCCGTGATGCTCGGCCTGCTCATGCGCAACGCCGCCCGCGCGGCCACGCGCACCGCCGCCGTGCCGGTCTGAGCACGCGTTTCACCCCGGCGTCGGCCCCGGACGGGCCCGCTTCGCGGGCTAGTCTGAGGCCGACGTCGAGGGGGGATCGTCGTGTTCGTGCGCGAGCAGGAGCTGGCGCGCGTGCAACGTGCGTGCGACGCCTCGGAGATCGCGATCGTCGTCCGGGGCCCACGCGGGTCCGGACGGTCGACGTTCGTGCGCGAGGCCGTCGAGCGGTTGCCGCGCGCTTTCGACGTGCGCGCGAACCCGACCGAGTCGTCGTGGCCCTTCGCGGGGATCTCGTCGCTGCTGTACGCGATCGACGACGAACGCTGGCGGCACCTCGCGCTGAGCCTCGGCTCCGCACCGGACCTCGAGGTCGTCGTGGTCGCCCACCGCATCCTGACGCTCCTGCACGAGCACGACGCCCCCGCGACCGTGCTGCTCGTCGACGACGCCGACCTGCTCGACCCGCGCAGCCGTGCCGTCGTCGGGTTCCTGGCGCGCCGGCTCGCGGGGACCGGGCTGCGACTCGTACTCCTCGTCGAGAGCGTCCCGCCCGAGCTCGGGGGTCTCGACGAGGTCGTGCTCGGGCCGCTCGACGCGCGCCGCACCCGCGCGCTCGTCGGGCACCTCGCGCCCGCGCGGCACCACCCCGCCGTGCTGGACGTCGTCGCCCACCGCAGCGGCGGCTCACCCGCCGACGCGGTGGACCTGCTCGCCGGCCTCACGCCCGCGCAGGCGGCGGGCAGCGCACCGCTCGAGCTGCCGCTGCGGCCCGGCCGCGTCGAGCACGTCGTGCGCCGGTTCGCGCAGCTCCCACCCGCGCAGGCCGCGCTCGTCGAGCGGCTCGCGCTCGCACCCCGCACGCATGCCGACGACCTGGGCGGCGGTGACGAGCTCGAGGTCGTCGACGAGCTCGTCGCGGCCGGCTGGGTCGCACGCGACGGCGCGTGGCTGAGCCTCACGCGCGAGCCCGTGCGCTCCGCGGTGTTCCACTCGACGAGCGCGCGCCGCCGCCGCGAGCACCACCGCCGCGCCGTCGAGCACGTGAGCGACCCGTACGCGAGCGACTGGCACGCGAGCTTCGTCGACCCCGGCCCGCGCGCGGCCGAGGCGCTGCGCCGCGCCGCGCTCGGGCTGCTCGCCGAGGGCTCTCCCGACGTCGCGTTCGAGTACGTCGAGCGCTCCCTGCTGCTCGCGCAGCCCGGCGCCCGCGCGGCCGACCACCTGCTCGTCGTCGCCGCCGCGTACTTCTACCGCGGGCACCTGGAGATCGCGCGGCGCTACGTCGACATCGCCGAGTCCGTCGAGGAGGCGTCGCCGCACTCCCGCCTCGTCGTCGCGAGCCTGCGCGTGCGCATCGAGTACGTCGCGACGCAGAGCCTGCTCACCGCGCTCGCCGAGCGCGCGCTCGAGCTGCACGGCGCCTCCGCGCCCGACGAGTCCGTGCTGCTGCTCGCGCTGCTCGCGACGTACAGCACCGAGCGGTGGGAGCTCGTGCGTGCCGCCGAGTACCTCGCCCGCATGGACGCCCTCCTCGGTGTCGCGCACGAGCCCGCGCACACCGTCGCCGAGAGCGCCGCGATCCTGTTCGACGCGATGTCCAGCGCGCGCGCCCGCTCGCGCAGCACCGCCGTCGCCGTCCAGGTGGGCCCCAACCCGTCGTCGACCACCGCGCTCATGACCCGCGCCCGCGCCCTGACCTACGCCGAGCGGTACGACGAGGCGCGCGACCTTTTCCGCACCCTGCTCGCGTCACCCGCGGCCGTCGACCCGCTGTGGGTCGTCACCACGCGGCTCTACGACGCCGACAACGACCGCCTCGCCGGTGACCTGCGCGCCGCGACCGCGACCGTCGCCGCGCTCGTCGAGCAGGACGAGCTGCCCCACGTGCACCGGCCCTACCGGCTGTTCCACGAGCTGTGGTACTTCCACGAGACCGGCCGCCCCGACCGCGCACGCGCCTGCGAGGACGAGCTGCTCGACATCTCCCGCGGCAGCCGCAACCCCGCGATCTCCGCGCGCGTCGACGCCTACCTCGGGGCGCGCGCGCTGCACGCCGGCGACCTCGACGAGGCCGCCCGCGCCCTCATGCGGTGCCGCATGGTCTCCGCCGGCCCGCCCGGCCCGCACCTCTACCGGTGCGACGCCGACCTCGTCGAGGTGCTCGTGCGCACCGGCAACACCGCCGCCGCGCGCACCATCGTCGACGACCTCGCGCGCCGGTCCGCGGCCGCGTCGTCCCGCTGGTCCGCGCTCGCGCTCGCGAGGTGCCGGGCCCTGCTCGCGCCCGACGACGAGGCCGTGCGCGCGTTCGAGGACGCCGCCGTGATGTTCGGGCCGCGGGACAGCGACTACGAGCTCGCCCGCACGCTGTCCGCGTTCGCCGCGCGGCTCGACGCGATGGGGGCGGGCGAGCGCGCCGAGCGCGTGCGCGACGACGCGGCCGCGACCTACCGGCGCATCGGTCTGCCGTGGTGGGCCGGGGACCTCGTCGGGGCCGACGACGACGCGTCCCTCGCCCCCGGCGCACCGGCCGGCCCGTCGCCCGCCGGGCCGGGCTCGTCGTCGCCCGGCCAGCCGGGCGCTCGCTCGTCGGTCGCACACTCGTCGGGCGCACGTTCGTCGGCGGCACGCTCGTCGGGTGCAGGCGCGTCGGACGCACGCTCGTCCGACCTCGTCGCGGCGCTGTCCGATGCCGAGCGGGACGTCGTCGAGCTCGTCGTCGCCGGCCTGCGCAACCGGGAGATCGCCGCGCGGCTGTTCCTGTCCGTGCGCGCGGTGGAGTCGCGGCTCACGGCGATCTACCGCAAGGTCGGCGTCCGCTCCCGCGCCCAGCTCGTCTCCCTCCTGCCCCACCCCTGACTCCCCC